>CAMVEB010000028.1 GCA_947166385.1 uncultured Clostridia bacterium
CCTGGATGTCCAGGCCGAAGGTCTGCGGCGAATACCCGCTCATGGAAATGATGTTGCGCACCAGCGCCTCGGCGGTCTTCGCGTGCTCCTCGGCCCGGATGGCGAACTGGCTGGGCGTGATCTTCATTTCGGTGTCGTTGGAGATGTCCAGCGCCACCAGCGTCTCCACGTCCTCGTCGAACTCGAAGGTGTACCGGCTTTCGCCCTCGCTGCCGAAGTTCGGCTTCCTGCGCAGGAACTCCGCCGGCACGATCAGGCGGCTCTTCGCGAGCCGGATATCCCGCATCCACGAGGAATAGACCTCGTCCAGGCTGTCCAGCATGTCCCGCATGCCCTCGAAGTCGCTCCGGCCGTATTCGGCCTTCCGCACCCGGCTGGGCTTGGCGTTCGGGATGTGCACCGCCATCATGCCGCCGCCGGGCACAAGTGTCTCCGCGTCGATGCCGAAGGCCTCCAGGGCGCCCGGCACTTCCTCGCCCAGGTCCGCCGCGTCCCCGCAGAAGATCCCGCTCAGGATGCGGCCCCGCTCATACCTTTCGTACAGCCGCCACACCTTCTGGGTCTTCCGCTCGCGCTTCACGTCCGTGAAGAAGTGCACGCACTGCAGCTGCCCGAACCTGTACTCCGGCACCGCGTCGTCGCCGCCGACGAAGGCCACGGTGGGGCAGGGGAGGGCGCCCGCGTCCCAATTGCATTTCAGGTACACGTCGCCGGTGACCGCCGCCGTCTCCGCGGCCTCCTGCAAAAGCCCCTCGAAGCCGCTTTCCCGCAGGATCGCGTCCAGCCGGTCCTGCTTTCCGTCCTCCACCTCGTCGGTCAGGTCGTTGTACACCCGGCACCTGGGCGGGTTCCCGAAGAGCAGGTCCGCCGACGCGGACGCGATGTCCGAGGCGATGGGCACGTGCACCTTCGCCTTCCCGGCCCGCGCCCAGAAGGAGCCGCTGACGGCCGTGGCTCGCAGCTCCTCGTGGACGCCGCTGTAGGCCGCCCGGTGCTTCCGCACGTACCAGCCGCGCTCGGCGCTCAGCTCGTCCCACGCTTCCCGCGGGCTGAATAATCCGGTCATTTCGCTCATGCGTTCATCTCCTGTCCAGGATCCGGCACACGCAGGCCGCGCTGTCCGGCGCGTCGTCGTGTTCCGCGGTGTCGGTGAAGTCCATGATCTGGCTGACGTATCCCGGGTCCGTTCCGGGCAGGAAGCGGATGTTCCGCCACCACTTCCTCAGGTACGTGGAGATCTTCACGTACTTGTTCTCCTTCTCGCTGTAGCCGTAGGCCGGGAAATTCCGGTCCCGGATCTCCTTGGCCAGGTAGCCCTTGTCCGCGTTCAGCTCCACGTGCACCGGCGCGCACCTGAGCCTTCTGCATTCGGCCAGCGCCGTGTCGAGCACCGTGTCCACGTGCCGCTGCCACAGCCTGCCGTACACGAAGAGCGTGTCCCCGCGCCTCTGCGCGCAGGTGAAGGCGGTGTAATCGCCGCCGCCGTAGGCCGCGTCGATGTGCGCCACGCCGTCGTAAAGCAGCGCCTCTGCCGGCGCGTCCTTCCCGAGGCAATCCTCCGCGTCCTTCTGCGATATGAAGGCCGGCGCGAAGGCGAACAGCGCCCCGTCGGAGGCGATGTGCTTCAGCTCGTAGTTGGCCGCGAACAGGCTCGGCGCCATCTTCATCCGCAGGTCTTCCAGCTGTTCCTTCGAAAGGAGCCCGGTGCTGTAACAGTCGAACTTTATGGGCCTCGGCATCAGCGTGAAGGCGTCTTCCTTGTGCCAGGGCGTGCCGGAGTTTATGATCCGTCCGCCTATGTTCTTTACGTTCTGCAGCTCCTGGTAGATCCTTTTCGTCCGCTCACGCTCCGCCCGGCTCTCCCGGTCCAGGCGGTTCACGATGTCGTCGGTGATCACGATGTCCGCGTGCTTCCCGGTCAGGCTGCCGCCGATGCCGATGCCCAGCAGCTGCGGCGTGCCCCCGCTCTTCATGTAGCCGGAGGTCGTGATCTGCTTCCCGGTGGACTTGATCAGCTCCAGCGGCTTTCCCGTCAGCGCGCTGTGCATCGCCTGGGTCAGCGGGTGCATCAGGATCTTCCGCACCGCCTCCAGCACCTCGGCCACGTCGTCGTCGGTCTTCCGGAGGAAAATGATGTTCCTGTCCCGCAGGAAAAACAGCATCTCCGCGATGGCCACTTCCAGCGCCGTCGTTTTGTACCCGCCGCGGTGGGCCTGCAGCGTCATGTCCTCCCGGCCCCACACCATTTCCCGGATCCATTCGCCGTGCAGCTTGTCCGTCAAAAGCGAAAAGCCGATCTGCCGTCCGAAAGCCGCCGGCGCGCGCAGGATCCCGAGGGCGTCATTCTGCGTCCGGTTCGGTTTCATCCAGCGCCTTCCTCATTTCCTTCGCGGCCTCGTCGATCAGGCTGTAATCGGCCCCGGTCACCTGGATCTTCTCCTCGCGCTTCTCACGCCACCTGTCCGGCCGCCGGTTCTTCAGCCAGAAGGCCTGGGCGCCCACGTCCGGCGCGACCTCCTTCGTTACTTCCCTGACGGACTTTACCCGCTTTTCCAGGATGGGCTTCCCGTTCCCGTCCTTTCCGGTTTCTGCCATTTCATACTCCGTGACGGTCTCGACGAACCGGTATCCCAGCGCCCTTCTCAAAAGCGCGTTCTCCACCTGCACGTCCACCGGGGCCTTGCCCCTTTTTAGGGCTTCCAGTACTTCCGGGAACCGGATTTTCCAGTCCGACAGCGACGACATGCTGACGCCCATTTTCGCGGCGATCTGGGCCTCGGTCATTCCTTCCCGCGCCCAGCCCTCGATACACAGGAGACCGTCTTGTGTCAGCCAGTCCCTGTACTTACCGTTGCCAATAGGGATCACCTCCCGGTTTTCTCCCCTGTCCCCGCCGGCAGGGGAGATTATTCCCGCGCGTCCGAATCAGATGCCGCGCTCACCTGAACATACGTCTTCAGGGGCACGATTCCCGGCGCGGATGGAAACGGAGGGATCGCGCCTTCGGCCGTTCTCAGGCCCTCTGTGCCCCGCAAACGCCCGCGCCGTCCATTCCCGGCCGAAGGGGTGATACGGCCGTACGGGCCTCCGCGGCGTCAAAAAAGCGGGCCCTTCCGGGTCCGCCTGCGTTTGCAGTTTACACGTTATCATACATCGGTGTGCCATGTGTGAATTATGTGACAAAAGAGGCACAATTTTTCACAAACAAAAAAAGACCGCCCGGTCAGAGCGGTCCAAGCAGGATCTCAATTGGTCAGCTGAGCCCTCAGGGCGTCCTGCAGCACCTGCGAGCAGTTGATGCCCCTGCGCTCAGCCTGCGCGGCCATCCAGGCAGGCAGGGAAACGTTTTTCCTCACCGCCCGGTTGTCGTTCAGCCTGCGGTACGCTTCCGTATCTACCCGGACCAGCTGCACGATGTCCTCGGCTTCGTGCGGCACATCCTGGTACGGCGTACGCCCCGGCATATCGCGTCCGTCGGTCTCAATGTCGCAGGCCCACAGGTTGGCGGCGTCTTCGATCATGTCGTACGCCTCTTCCAGCGTTGCTCCGCTGGTCACGCAGCCGGGGAAGTCAGGCACACGGCACTCGAAGCCGTTGCCGTTTTCGCGAGGATGGATCACCGCCGCAAACATTCCTTTCATAAGTTTTTCCTCCTTCTTTATTTTGAGGGATGCGTCTTCGCCCGGGATGGGCGGCAGGGCCGGTTATTTGCCCTGCCGCCGCATTTCCCGTCTGATTTCCTGAAGGATCATTCTGGCATCGTCTTCATCGAATTTGCTGCTCCGGCTGACTGTCACGATGTAGTTCAGTTCCTTGCTGTGGTACTTGTCGTGTTTGCCGCCGTTCTCCTTAAGCTCAAATCCGAGTTCCTTCAGCTTGATCAGAAGGTCTTTTCTCGGGTTCATCCGCATCCCCTCCTTTCGTTATCCATTATACACAAACTTTGTGTAAATGTCAAATGTTTTACACAAATTTTATGCAAATCATGGGGGAGAATGTGAACCTTACTTTCCGTCCTGATCAGAAGGTGTCATGCCGCCCACATACCGGTAGCATGCTTTTTTCACGCTGTATTCGGTCTCCCTGCCGCCAATAGCGTCGGCCACCTCCTGCCAGGTCATCATCTTCACGTACCTCAGCTGGAGGATCAGCCGGATCCTGACGTTCGGCACCCGGGTGATGAAGGCGTTCAGCTCGCGCCGCTTTTCCTCCATTTCCCGGAGCATCTCCTCCAGCTCCGCCTCCTCGTCGGCGATGCGCGGCACGATGTCGCCCACCTTGTCCCGCAGTCCGGGCGCCCTTGGCATATCGGAGATGGACGGTGACCGTATGTCCGCCGCCTCGCGCAGTTCGGCGAGCTGCTCCCGCATCATCTCGATGCTCGCGTTCAGGTAGTACAGCTGGCTCAGCTCCTTGACGGTCACCGTCCCACCTCCTCACTCGATTGCTCACGCTTCTTCGAAGAGATCCGTCTGTTCCTGCCTCAGGAAATAGGTGCCGTCCTCGGCCTTCTGCAGGGTGTACACGCCGAACACCTCGCCCTCGCGCTCGTCCTTCTTCTGCACCGTGCAGGACACCTTGTGGCTGAATTTCGGCAGGATCGCGCCGTCGGCGCAGTCCTTCAGCTCCACGTTCTGCTTCACCGCCACGGCGGCCTTTTCGGCCCTGAATTCGATCATGTTCCCGATCAGTCCATTCACCGCCGCGGTCATGTCCCTTTTCAGCGCCTTGAAGGTATCACTCTCCAGATCTACGGGCCTTACGTCTTTTGCCATTCCCATTCTCCTTTCTGTCTCGGCTGTCCGCAGGGCTTCGCCTCCGGACATTCGCCCGCGAGGCACCCGGGCCCCGCGTCATCAAACAGCGCCGGCGCTTTCTTTTTCGCCAGCCGCAGCATCTCGTCCGCCAGGGCCCTGATCTCCCACTGGGCGCGCCTGCAGCACCGCAGCCTGAAAAAGTGCCGCAGCTCCCTGGCGTTCATCGTCACGATGAAGTCCGTCATCGCCGCCTGGGGCGTGATGTACCGCGCGTCCTCCTTCGGGACGCCCTTTTCCACCGCCCGGCGGTAAAAGCCCTTGATGTCCTCCAGGAGGTCGGTATACTCGTCCATCAGGTCCGGGTCGTCCATGATGCTCGCCGGCACCACCGACGGCATGTCCCGCATGTCGATGTACCGCTGGCTCTTCACACTGAACGAGGCCAGCCGGTGCCGCGTCATCTGCGCCAGCAGCGCCCTCGACACGCCCTCCACCCGGAAGGTGAACGCGGCGTGCTCCAGAACGCTCTCGTGCCCGCTCTTCAGCGCCGCCTCCAGGGCCTTCCCGTGATCCTTCGCCCCGGTGCATGTCGCCGCGGCCATGCCGCACAGCGCCTCCTCGTCCATCCAGGGCCAGCTGATCATCTCAACGTTCATTCTTCCTCCTTCAGCCATGCGCGCACGGCCGCCTCCCGCCTGTCATGGGGACACCTCAGCGCGCACCCCTGGTCCTCGTACAGGCATCCCTCGTCGCACTCCGGCACCCGCTTGAGGATGCCGATCCTCCGCCACACCAGCAGGTCCACAAGCTCCTCGTCCGTCAGCGTCCGGATCCTTTCCGCGTTCGTCATTCCGGCCTCCTTACCATGCCGCCCCGCCGCGGGTGTAATAATGGGTCTCGCCGTCCAGCGCCCGGATCGGCTTCGTTTCCCGAAGCCCGTTGATGCCCGGATACGCCAGCACCTTCTTTCTGCCGCTCCGGCACACGACGCATTCCAGCTGGGTGTGCTCCCCGTGCCTGTCGCGCCCGTGCAGCGTAACCGTCGACCCAGCCGGCATGGCCTTCACCTGTTCGGCGGTCAGTCTCTCCGTCACCCGTCCTCACCTCCTTCCGAAGCGTCCGAAATCCGGGCGTTTTTCCTGCCCTCGCGCATGGATTCGGCGCGCCTGGCCCTTTCTTCGTCCGTCATGCTCAGGCCGATCGGCGGCTTGATTTTTATCCAGTTCACGGGAACTTCCGCCACCATGCAGCCGTCGTTGTTCTCAGGTTCAGTCTTGATGCGGACCAGATCGGGAAACTTTTCCTTGTATTCCCGCAGCCGCCTGTGCCATTTCGCCTCGTCCGTGGATACGACCGCAACGGTATGATCCACGTAGTCAATGCACGTTTCCATCCGATACCTCCTCCGGCAATTCAAACAACATCTTTTCTTTGCGTTCATTTGCTTGCCGTATCTTTTCCAGTTCCTCGCCATGCTTGAATCCAAGTTCATATGATTCGTTCCATGTTTTGTCGAAATCTTTTAGCATTACCCCAGCCATTAAAAACATCCCGCACAAAAGGCCAACGACAAAGCCGATAATTATTCCATCAACCATTTTCGCTCACCTCCGGTGGAGTCGTGAGCGGCATCCAGTGGGTGATGTGTTTTACCGGCTGATCCGCGACATAGCTCCACCAGCTGCCCTTTTCCGTATCGAAAGCCGTGATCCCGCAGAACGGACGGCCGAAGTGCGGATTGTTGTGCCATGCCAGATAAAACCCGGTCGCGTCCGGCTGTCTTTCGCCGGCATCGATCCATCCCGAAAAAGATCCGCGTTCCAGCGTTTCCAGTTCGCTGACGATCATGTCCCGGAACTGATTGGACATCCGGATCACGCCGTCTTCGACTTCGGCGGTCTTCAGTGCCGCGATCATCGCCTTGCTCATCCTTCAAACCTCCATGGATCGATGCTGAGATGGACGCCGATGCTCTTGTCGCCGTTCGTCATCAGCCTGTTGATCAGGTCCGCCGCGGTCACCGCGGCCACTTCCTTTACGTCCATCTCGATATCGCCGGATATCTCTATGCCTTTCTGGCTTTTGTCCGGCATCATCCGCAGAAGGTCCAGCGCCATGCCGATGTTCGGCACCATGCGCCCGGCCTCGTTGGCCTTCTGGATCTCGTAACGGATCGCGTCTCCCAGCGCGTCTGCGTCAATCAGTTTCATTCCGTACCTCCTTAATCATGTAGATCGAGTCTTCCCGTCCGTAAGCGCGTCCCTGAGCTCGGCGGGGGAGAAGGGCACGCCGTTCACGCGCACCCTCCGCCGGCCGATCTCCACCTCGCTGCCGCCGCACCTGCCGACCGTGCCCAGGTGCAGCGCCATCTCACGCCGGATCCCCTCCGGATCCATCCCCGGCCGGATCCCCAGCCCCTCCAGCAGGGCTTTCTGGTCCCCTGTCAGCGTCTTCATGCGCACCCCCATACTTTTTCTTTACCACTTCCGCACAGAAGGAGACGAACATCCGCGCCGCTTCCCGCCGGACGAACCCCTTCCGCTGGCGGCACATGTTTTTGCAATAGGCCTCCCTGCGGCATTTCCGACAGTCGCCGCCATTCTTCCACTGCTCGCTCATATCCACGGCGTCCTGTCACGCTGGGCCTCGCTGGGCTCAACGGCCCGCCAGATGCGGTATTTCCTGCCGTACATACCCTTTTTGAAGGCCTCCATGTCCTTCGGGCTTTCGTCCACGGTGCCGTCCTCGAATTCGTAATGGTCGTGCACCCAGACGCCGGCGGTCAGGTTTCCGCCGAAATCCTCCAGCCAGATGACGGTGGGGATCACGTCCCGCACGATCTCCTCTTTCGTCAGCATCTCCGCCTCCGGCGTTTCCCGCGGCATGTTCCGGATCACGCCGATGGCGTTGTCCAGGGCGGCGCTTTCGGCGGTCGCCCGTTTCCCGTCCTTCCAGCCGTCCGCCAGTTCCTTCAGGAGGACCAGGGCCCGCGCCCGGTCGATCAGTTCCTTCTTCATGTCGTTGCCCCTTTCAGCAGCCCTGTTCCAGGGCTTTCCTTATTTCCGCCACGCTGTATGCCGCCCGTTTGTTCCACGCGTCCCCGGCCATGTACCCGGTGGGATAGATCCCGCTGGCCGCGCCGCATCCGCCGTTCCAGCAGCTGCAGACCACCACGATGTCGCTCTCGGACCCGAAATTTTCTTCCGAGGCCAGGTCCGATCCGCGGCAGAATTCCGCCACGTCCTTCCCGCAGAAGGGGCAGGGCTTCAGTTCGTACTTCAGCCCCTCGCCGTCAGGCATCGTTTTCAGCATCTTTGGCCTCCATCAGGCGCGTAACCCACCGCGCCAGTTTTTTGTTCCTGAATTCCCGCACCAGGCCGTTGTCCATCGCATGGATCCATTCCAGGTACAGCAGCACGTCGGCGATCTCCTCGTTCAGGTGGCACACGGCCTGCCTGAAACCGACCGGAGTCGGGTTCCTGCCGTCCAGCACGCGCCGCAGCTTCAGCGCGGCCTGAGAAAGTTCCGCGGCCTCCTCCGCCAGGCCGGCCAGCAGCTCGTCCTGCTTCAGGAAATCCGTCACCTTCAGTTCCATCACAATTTCCTCCCGCACTCAGGGCAGTACTCCATTTTCACTTCGATCACGGCGTTGTGCGTCTGCCCGGTCAGGTCCACCGACGCCGACGAAAACACGATCTTCTTAGCTCCGGGATAATACACCGCCTCCACCGGCCACTCTCCCTTCCTGGTCACTCCCTCGCATACGCACTTCTTTTTCTCCATCTTCCTGTCTCCTTTCCCTTCCAAATCTTCACTCTTCACTCTTGATTATGGTCCGGGCGACAGCCGCGCTTTTGCGGTTCTGCCATCCGAGCGCGGCACCGTGAGCGGAGGTGCGTATCCCAGGCGGCCCCACAACTGCCGCACGCATTTATCTCACCGGTCTCCTGGAGATGCCGCCCGGACCCCGGATGTCATATCGTGTACCGGGATTTCCTCTTCCGCTGCTCCGCCCGCTCCGCCACCCGCCGCAGATCGTCCACGGCGTATTCGTAAGGCAGGGTGCCGGGAACGCGGGGGATCCGCATTTCCCGCGCCAGGCTCCGGAAGGTCTCCATGGAGCATGGCGGGGCGAATTCAAAATAGAACATGCCCAGCGTCATCGTATCCTTCATGGCGCGCACACCACCCTGCGGCTCACGCTGTCCCCGATGCGGTACGCCTCGAAGGCCTCCGGCGTCACTTCCCACCAGTCCCAATGGCCCGCGCCGTCGTCCACGTCGAAATGGAAGCGCGTCCCGTCCGTTCCCTTGGCAGCCACCGTCCCGTATGTCAGGTACCTGATATTCGGGTCCGGCAGCGCCGTTATGATCACCGCCGCGGCCAGGACCGCAGCCACGCCGATCATCAGCCATTCAGCCATCCTCATGGGTTTTTACCTCCCTGTTTGTCCAGCCAGGTCACGCCCACCGCGCAGGCGGCCCAGATGTCCTTTGAATACCCGTAGAAAATATCCGGGTGCGCTTTGGTGCCCTTGCCGTTCTTTTTGTCGAACCGCGCGAAACGGTCGATCAGCGCCTGCCGGATGTTTGAGTCCCGCGCCTTCGAGTTGTGGCACAGCGCCATCTTTTCCTCCATCCGGTACACGTACTCCACCCGGCACCCCGCGTCTTTGGCCGCCTGGGTGAACCTCCCGATCCAGACGCAGGTGTCGAATACCTCCTTGCCCACCGCCATGCCGTAGCTGGCCACCATCTCGATCACCACGGTCATCCCGCCGCCCCAGATCCTTGCCAGGTCCTTCACCATGTCCAGGGCCACGCCGTTTGAGAATTTCCCGAACATGGCGGGCACAAATTCGTATCCGGGCTCCATCATCACGTAGGCGCTCTCCGTGTTCCCCGGATCGATCGCCAGGATCTTCTCTCTCATAGGGGCCTCCTCAGATCACGTATTTTTTGTGCGCCGTCTGCAGGTCTTCGTTTCCCAGGTCCAGATACATCTGGGTGGTGGCCAGACTGTCATGCCCGAGCATCTTCTGCACCAGGGTCACGTCCATGCCGCGCCTCAGGGCCATCGTCGCGCAGGTCCTGCGGAACCGGTGCGGGTGGCAGTTCTTCACGCCTGCCCGCTTCCCGATGTTCCGGACAATGGCTTCCAGCGTGCTGTTGTCGCTGTGTGAATCGGCGCTCACAAGTTTCGGATCGTTGTACCATTCGCGTTTGTTCTTCGAGCAGTGCAGCACGTTTCCGATGCCAACGCCCGCGGGATTTGTGCCGACCAGGATGCTTGCCGGGAATACGTACGGGTTATTGTCCTTCCGCTGGTCCAGGTATGTCCTCATGGCTAACTGCGCCCTCGCGGTCATGTACACGTACCGCTCCTTTTCGCCCTTGCCCAGCACCTTGATCCGCTCCTGCTCCACGTCGTCCCTGGTCAGCTTCGCAGCCTCAAAGATCCTCAACCCCGTACTCAGCAACAGCTCTACCAGCGCGCTTTCTCTCTTCGTTGCGCAGGCCATGCGTATCTTTTCCACGTCCATGTCCGTGAAGGCCTCTTTGTGCTTTGTCCTTGCCTTGATGGTATCGATCTTCAGCATGGGATTTTTGCCGATGATCTCCTCCTTCGTCATCCAGGCGTAAAAGCTGGAGAACGTCCGCATGATGTTCTGCTGGTAGGCCTTGCTCGTGTTCTTCACGATCAGCGCCGCGATCACCGCCTGGAAGTCGGTGTGCGTAAACCGAAGCGGGTCTTTCCCGATCTGCGTGAAGGTCCGCGTCAGGTTGGCGTAATACAGCTTGCAGGTCCTGTCCGTGCACCCGGCCACCTTTTTCGCCACGATGAAGCGCTCGATCAGGTTCTTCGTCAGGCCGCCGTCGTACACGATCAGCCCGGTATCCTTCCGCCTTATCTCATAATCCGCCATCGCGCCCAGGATCAGCGGCTTTGCGTCCGCAGCCCCGAGCAGCTGCGCGATCCTGTCTGCCAGCTCGGACCGTCCGTCACAGGATGCTGAGCTGTTCGTATCCGTCTCCACGCGCTTCGCCCTCCTTCCGTTTGCCTTTGAAACCGGATATCGCAAGATCCATATACCTGGCTGTCACGCGCCCCTGCCATGTTTCGCTCAGGAACAGCATCGGCGTGTACCACGTGCCCGGTTTCCCGTCGCCCAGCAGCAGGTCGCCCGTGTCCGGATACGTCAGCGTGTCCCCGATCCTTACCCGTCCAGCGCACCCGAGCATCGACAGCTGGATGTAGCACATCAGGCCCACCGTTGTGTCGATGTCGCCCGCGACGAAATATGCCTTCTCCTGGAAATTCACGCCCATCTCATGCAGCCGTTCGGCCCCGGCGATCAGGAGAGCGCCGGCGCCGCAGGCGCAGTCGTTGACGCTGACCCATCCCTTCTCTTCCAGACGGCTTCGGATGACGCTTTCGTCCATCGCCAGATTTGCCACCATGCGGCATACGTTGAACGGAGTGAAGCACTGCCCGTGAGCCTTGCTGCCCATGTCCAGACGCATATACATGTCCCCGAGGAAGTCCTGGAAGGGCTCGCGCTCCAGTGTGTCTGTCATGAGCGCGAACAGATCCGCGAAGCGTCCATACTCCTCGCGCTTATACTTGGCCGCGATGCGTCCGTACTCCGCGTTCCTCAGGTCACGATGCACCGTGTCCACCGCGTTTGCGATCTCGATCGCGAACAGATGCAGCATGTCGTTCCACCGTTCCCAGTAGTTATTCCACTGGCACACGGCCCCGAAGCATTTGATGAACTCTTCTCTTCCCGCGTTCATATCACGCGTCCTTCCTTTCCGGCGCTCCGGCCCCGAAATGCCCTTTGCCCATCATCGCCCGCACCGCGTCGGCCTTTTCCGTCCCGTAGAACCGAAACACATAAGTCCGCACGGCCTTTTCGCTCTTCGCGACCTTCATCGAGATCAGTCCGTAGCTGTCCCCGTTCCGGATGCCGTCCTCCAGCGCGGCGATATCCGCTTCCGTCCATACGCTGTGGGCGTCGTCACGCAGCGGACGCGCCTTGATCCCCAGGAACACGCACCGGCGCGTAATGGCTCCGCTGCTGCGCCTCAGCATCCGGCTCACCTCAAGGTAGGTGTACCGCTGCATTCCGCACAGGGCCTCGAGGTACTGATCGTCCTCCTGCGTCCACCGGTCCTTCCTCTGGATGGCGAAGGCCATGCTGTCCTTCCGGCGCTGTACCTTCACCCAGTCGGGCTCGGCTCCGAGGCTCAGCGGTTCCATTTTTGAAAAGTCGATGAAAGCCCTGTTCTTTTCGGCCCATTTCCAGAATTCGTCCAGGTACACCACCCGGAACCGGCATTTGTGTATCACCTTGAAGTGGACCGGCAGTTTCCTGTTCCTGATCCAGCTCTGGTCCATATAGCTGTTCACCTTGTGCATTCCCATGGCCTTGGCCAGCTGGTTCAGGCTTACATAGTCCCCGCCCATCAGCCAGGGTCCCAGGCCGAGCCGCTGCGCCCGCACCTTTACGGCGCTTACGCTCCGGTTCAGCTTCCTCGCGATCGCGCCGATGGAAACGGAGCCCCAGCTTTCCCGCAGCCATTCCTCCTCGGCCTTCGTCCATTTCCTGCCTCTGCTCATATCGCACCCCTTTATCTTCTGTGGGCCTCCTTCCCGGGAGGGAACGGATCAGCTTCGGCAGTCCGTGCCTTTTATTGACTCCGGAGGCCTCCGCCTCACCGTTCCTCTCCCTGTGCGGCTGTGCCTGTTCTCCACCTCTGTGACGGAAGTGTGTCTGCCCGTGCATCCGCGTCCTTTGCACGAAGTTGCGTGATGTTTGCCCCACGAGTCTCAGGAAACACGCCGCACTGCCGTGTCGACCCACGGCCTTTCTTTTTGCGCCGCCCTTATCTATGTTCCTTGAGCCACACGATGCAGTCACATACCGGCTCGATGTCGGTCACCTGGACGTCCGCGACGGTCCCGTCCGGGTACGGCATCGCCGACCCGAAGATCCCCATCAGCTGCTGGAAAAATTCGGTGTCCAGCGTGTCGTAAAAAACATCCGCTTCATCCGGGCACCCTTCCAGCGCCGCTTTCAGATCCTTTACCTTCATCAGGTTCTCCTCTCTTTCTCATTCGTTCCAGTTCAATGAGCGTCTGTTCCCTGTTCTCCGTGCTGAAATACTCGATCACGGCCAGGTTGCTTTTCTTGCTGACATACACGTCCTTCATCCTGATCCGGCCGTTTTTCATCAGCGTCCTGTAGGCCCCGGCCACGTCGCCGGTGATCGCGATCAGCGGCCACACGTCCGTCAGCGGTATCTTCGGCTCCATCATGATCTCCTGCCGGTATGCCTGTAGCCAAACAGCATATGCGCCACCTGGCCACGATCGAAGCCTTCCCGCTCCAGCTCCTCCACCGTCACGCCGCAGCGCGCCATCTCTGCCCGTTCCCTTTCGGTGCAGTGGGTCAGGTCGGTGTCTTTTTTCCAGTCCTCACCGGCATGCGCTCCCGGGTATGTATTCAGTCTGGCTTTCAGCGCCTTCAGTTTTTCTGTCATATCCTTCCAGCCTTTCTATTTTTTTATTTTGCGGGGTTACGGCGGCGTTACGGGCGTTGCGTGGTGTGGGGGAGGGACGGCTTTTAAGCCCCTCCCCACTCACACCCGTTACGCACGTAACAACTCGCGTATTTCCCCTTTAGGGTGCATTCCGTTACGGCGCGCGCGTAACCGACTGTATATTTTTACAGTGCGTTACGTGCGTAACTGACTGTGAATGTTTACAGTGCGTTACGTGCGTAACCGCGTAACCGACTGTCATTCCGTTACGTCCTCGCTGCTTACATTAGTGATCACATATCCGGTGTTTTTGTCTATGCTGTAGCCTGCATTTTTTATCCATTTTCTTACTGTCGCATCCTGTGCCGGCGTTCCGTTTTCGTCTGACATATAACTGGCGATGTCTTTCACGGTGACAGGTTCCCCGGCGTTCGCGTTTCGGATCGCGTCGTTCAGTTCATCGGTGCGGCTCTTCCGTTTTTCCTCCGCGCTGGCCCTTCTTTTTTCTTGGGCCTTATAAACGTTTCCCCGTCTCCTCTCACCGTCCGCCGCCATCTCCTTCAGCTTTCCGCCGTCGTCGGCTATGTGAACGGGATAGTCGAACCACACATACTTTGGTTTGATCGGCGGGAACTCCCGCAGCACGCCTTCTATCCTCCAGGCGGTACGCTGTTCCACCAGCCGCTCCGCGTCCTTTACCTGTTCCTCCAGCTCGTTCAGTCTCGTGCTCCCGGAGGACCTGCACAAGGCCAGCATCTTCATGTGGTCGCCGGTATCCTGCGGCAGCAGCTTTTCGGTCCAGCGGTACATCCACTTATCCGCCCACTTCCTGCATGCCTCGGCCTTCTTCCGGTTGATCTCCGCGTCCAGGGCGCCCCGCGGCACGTCCAGTTCGATCATGTCCAGCAGTGCGTCGGGATCCCGGGCGAACACGCCGGAGCCGGAGGCCCGGTCCATGCTCTTTTTCTGGCCCTGGCTGCCTTTGGAGTGATGGTGGCAGTAGATGAAGGCGCAGCCCAGTTCCGTGCATATCTTGTCGAACTGGTTGCAGAACGCGCTCATCTGGTCGGCGCTGTTTTCGTCGCCGGTGATCACCTTGTAGATTGGGTCCAGGATAATGGCGGCGTATTTCTTCTTCTGCGCCCGCCGAATCAGCTTGGGCGTCAGCTTGTCCATGGGGCAGGCCTGGCCGCGGATGTTCCAGATGTCGATGTTCCCGGCGTTTTCAAAGTTCATCCCGATGGCTCTGTACACGTCCCTGAACCTGTTCAGGCAGCTGGCCCGGTCCAGCTCCAGGTTGATGTACAGCACGCTGCCCGTGTCGCACTTGAATCCCATCCACTCAAGCCCCTCGGCGATGGCGATGGTCAGCTCGATCAGGGCAAAACTCTTGCCGGCTTTGCTGGGGCCTGAGAGCAGCATTTTGTGCCCGTGCCTCAAAACGCCTTTGATCAGCTCCGGTGCCAGCTCCGGGAAGTTCCCGACGATCCCCGCCAGGTTATCCATCTCCGGCAGGTTGTCGTTTATGCTCTCGATGTACTCCTTCCACGCGGCGAAGCTCTCGCATCCCACGTTTTCGGCCAGGATATACTGCGGCTTTCCGTTCCGCATCACGCCCGGCATACGGCTCAGGCGGCTCGGGTTCCGGTTCTGCCGGTCCAGCTCCATGCCGTTCTTCTGGCATACGCTGTACAGGTAGTCCACCCGCTGCCGGTATTCGTCGTAGTTCTGGGCGTCGATCCTTACGATGGCGTGGATGCTCTTCTTTCCGCTGTGCACCATCACGGCGACGGGCAGCTGCAATTCGATCATCAGGCTGTACTGCCGCGTCAGGTCCATCGTGTCACTTTCGACCAGGGCGTAGCGGTATTCCGTCACGTTTTCGTTCTTTACGCCCTTGCCGTCCAGGGGATTGAAGCGGATCCAAGCGCCCGTCGTGGGATCGTAATCGCCCAGCACGCTGCCCACGTCGCCTTTGCACTTGCTCAGGGCCTGGATCAGCTGGCCCGCGGTGCGGTCGTAGTTTCCCTTGGTGGGCACCCGCCGCCCGTCGTTGGTCTCGTAGGATTCGGTCACATATCCCACGTTCTCGTCGCTCGTGAACAGGATCTGCAGGTACCGTATCAGCTCCGCCGCGCCGTCCATGCGTTCCGGGGCCTTCGGCAGGTCCTTTTCCTCCAGCCACGCGCTGTTCACCACTTTCAGGTCGTCCGCGTGCCCGCCGATGGCGTCGTCCCAGCCGATCTCCCCGTCCTGGCTTGCCGGGCGCCATCCGTGATCCATGGCCATCTGCACGATGGTGCCGCCGGTCACGGGGTTGTGGCTCCCGTTGAAGCTCTGCCATTTCTTGCGGCATTCCCCGGGGTGATACCGCCCGGCGTCGCGCGCGCTCCAGCGCTCCCACACCTCCGCGGTATATCCCTCGTGCTTCAGCGCCATGCCAACGTCGCACCATTGCTGGTAATCCAGCGCCGATGGATTGATGTGCTCCAGCGCGTCGAGCAGGTCCAGTCCGCCGTTCGTCATCTTCGTCCTCCTTTACCACCATCCGCCCACCGCCAGGCCTCCATCCGGAGTCTGTACCAGCTCGGGCTGATAGGTGGAAGGCGTTATATCGAAGGGGATCCGCCAGTTATTGGCGGCGATTCGGTCGATCAGGCGCTTAGCGCTGTCAAAGGTCCAGGTGCCCACGTGGACAAAGCCCCTCTTTTCGAGGAACCGGATCTGTTTCGGCGTTGTCAGGCCCTCCTGCTGGCGCTTCACCAGCCTGTCGATCAGCAGCGTCGCCATCCCCGCGTCCTTCACCTCGTCCGGGAATATCCCGCGCTTTTCAAGGATCTGCAGCTGCTTCGGACTGGGCGGGGCCATCTGCCAGTCGAATATCGGCCGGTACCCTGCCAGGTCCTCGGCGTTGATGCTCATCTCGAACTGCAGGGGATCCACCAGGCTGCGCTGCCGTTTGCGCATTTCCTCCAGCTGCTTCGCCAGGGCGGCTTCCCGCTCCAGCATCACGTCATCTTTGGCTTTCTCTTCGGCTTCTTCCAGGTCGACGGCGTTTTCGGGATCGTCGTTCAGGTTTCTCGTCATCTGGTCGGCCACCTCGGGACTTTCGCATATCAGGTGCGCCGGCCGGCAAAGCTCGTGCCTGGAGGTGTGCCAAAGGAAGTCGAGCAGCAGCAGGTCTTCCTTGCCCGTGGCGGGGGAGAGGCGCGTGCCCCTGCCCACCATCTGGCAGTACAGGCTCCGTATCTTCGTGGGCCTTAAAACCACGATGCAGTCCACCGCCGGGCAGTCCCAGCCCTCCGTCAGCAGCATGCTGTTGCACAGCACGTTGGTCCTGCCCTCGGCAAAATCTCTCAGCGTTTCGGCCCGGTCCGCGCTCCCGCCGTTCACCTCTGCCGCCCGGAATCCGTGGGCCCTGAGGATCGCGCACATCTTCTGACTGGTCTTGATCAGCGGCAGGAACACTACCGTACGCCGGTTCTTGCAGTGCTTTTCCATCTCGGCGGCGATCCCGTCCAGGTACGGGTCCAGCGCCGTGCCCACGTCGGCGGCGGAGAAGTCCCCGTTCTGCTGCTTCACGCACGTGATGTCTATGTTCAGCGGGATCGTCATGGCTTTGATCCTGCACAGGTATCCTTCCCGGATCGCCCGCGACAGGGTATATTCGTAGGCCAGGCTGTTGAAATACTGTCCCAGATTCCGCATGTCGCTCCGGTCCGGCGTGGCAGTCACGCCCAGTACCCGGGCCCCGTCGAAGTGCTCCAGTATCCTTTGGTAGCTGTCGGTCAGGCAGTGGTGGGCTTCGTCGATGATGATGCTTTTAAAGTAGTCCCTGCTGAATTTGTTCAGCCGGTTCTCCCGCGTCATGCTCTGCACGCTGCCCACCGTCACCCGGTACCAGCTTCCCAGGCAGCTTTCCTCGGCCTTTTCCTTGGCCGTTACAAGGCCGGTGCTCTTCTTCAGCTTGTCGGACGCCTGGTCAAGCAGCTCGTCCCTGTGGGCCAGGATCAGCACCCGGTCCCCAGCTTTTACCCGGTTCTCGGCGATCCTGCAGAATACGATGGTCTTCCCGCACCCGGTCGGCAGCACCAGCAGGGTGCGGGCTCGGCCCTCGTCCCATTCCTTTTCTATCGCCTCCACGGCCTCTGTCTGGTACGGTCTCAGTTCCATTTTTCAGCCTCAGAACTTTCCCGGAGTGTATCCGCTGTTTGCGGCGGGGGCCGCGGGCGCTGCTTCGGGGGCGGCTTCCTTTTCGTAGAAGCGGCGGATCTCGTTGCTCTGCATCTTTTGCCCGTCTCTTCCGGTCCATTCACGCATGCCCACCTTGCAGGTGCCGGTGGAGCCGATTACCTGGTTCCACTTGGGGGCCAGGGTCTCGCCGTGCTTCCTCTGCCCAATGGCGGAAAAGAACGCGCACAGCATGCCCTCAGTCTTGCGGTGCAGGAAAAGGTTGTGGGTGATCGTGCCGCTGTGCACGCCGTCGGTCAGCTCCAGGGTCAGTACGGCCTTGTTGCAGGGGGGCAGCTTTTCGCTGCCATTGTGCCTGGCGCGCTCGAACTTGGCCACGGTGAAGCTGTAATCGCCCTCGGGCAAAATTGTGAATTCGCTGTCCTTGGATATCGAATCGTCCCAGCCGATCTCCTGGTTCATGTATTCGCTCATTTTTCAGTCCTCCTTATTCTTTCGCTCAGTCCCGGAAGGGCAGCCCTTCCCGGTTCTTAAGGCAGATCGCCTTTACCTGTTCCCACGCGCCGATCAGCACGCCGTCGATGAAATCCTGCGGATAATTGGCCCAGTCGGTACCCATCGGAAAATATCCCTTCTGCGCCACCGCCGCCTGCACCTCGAAGGGGGATACCCCGTCCCGCTTCATCAGGTCGGCCAGGGGCCCGGGCACCATGCTGTAATCCACCGTCACCTCTTCTTCCCGTTCCTCCGGCGCGGCCTTCAGTCCCGCGGGGATCGGCAGTACCTCCTGCGCCGCCGCCATAGGCGCGGTCTCCCCGGTCACCGGCCCCAGGATCCCCGCCACCTGGGCAAAATCGAAGGGCATCTCGTCCGGCAGCCCGTGCCGGTTCTTCGCGTCCCAGCAGGGATGGTGGCTCGCGTACATCACCCTTTGCCCGCCGCTGGCCTTGTGCTTCTTCCCGTCCTTGTCGGCGCTGTAGACCATCGTCTTGTAATTCGCAAACAGCATGATGCTCGCCCATTCCTTCACCAGCGGGGCAACTTTCTTGCTCATCTTCAGCTCCCACCGGTCATAGGCTCCAAGCTCGTCCGGCTGTTCGAATTTCCGCATCATCGAATGGGCGGTGAATCCGGCGTGCACGCCCTTTTCGGTCAGGTCGCTCAGTTTATTCAGCAGCTTCCCGAATTCCTCGGCCAGTACCACGTATCCGCGGCCGTATCCCGGTTCCTCGATGCTCTTCCAGTTGTTCGTCGCCAGCACATGGCTGACGCAGAGCCTTTCCGCCCAGTCCGCCGTATCGATCACCAGCGCGTTCAGGTCCGTGTGGCTCTTCAGCGCGTCGTCCACCTCGCCCATCAGCATGGTCCAGCTGGTAGGGCGGGGGAGGCGCGGCACGTCCATGTTGTTGGTGCTGCCCTCGGTATCGATGAACACCACCCCGGGGATCCTGCTCACAAAGGTGCTCTTGCCAATGCCTTCCGGCCCGTACACCACAAAGCGCTCCCCGCTTACGATCTTTCCCTTCGTTATCTGCATCAGAACACTCCTTTCTGCCATGTCGCCTGTTTCGTTTCATCGCTGGCCACGGTCCCGTCCTCAATGATGATCTGGCAGGTGCCGTCAGTGGCCACCCTCGTGCATATGGCCTGCAGGCCCTCGCCCTCTAGCCATTCTCCGAATTCCTCCAGCGTATCCGCGTCCATCTGTTCGGTCTTGTCTATCAGCACAAACTGGCACCGGGGATTGATTGCCTTCACGATGGCCACGCTCACCCTCAGCTGCTCCGCGCCGCTCATGCAGTCCCAGGCCTTACCCCTGTAGAAAAGCTCGCCCTGCTCCACCGCAAGCTCCGGAAGCGGCAGGTCGGCCCCGGCCAGCAGATCCGTCCTTTTCTGCCGGATCCCCTCGATCTGGACGGTCATACCGGCGTACTGGTTCGCCAGGTCGTCGGCTTCCTTCATGGCGCGTTCCTTGTCCATGTTGGCCCGCACCCTGGCGTTGATCTCTTCCACCCGGCTGATGCTGTCCTCCAGCTCCGCGGTGCTCTCGTCCTGCAGTTCTGCGGCGTCTTTCATGGCAATCTCTTCGTCGCGGACGGTGTTTTCGTAGGCCTGCTTCCGGTCCCGGATGCGCCTTTCCAGCTCTTCTGCCTGCTCCCTCAGGCGCTTGATCTCGTCGAAGATCTTCTGCTTCTCATAACTCAACTCCATGGCCCGGTTCCTCTTCTTCTGGTTCTCGGCGTTCCTGAGCAGGATCGCCTGCTGCCTTTCGATCAGCTCCGACACGCTCACGGGGCTCTCCGGCGCGCCGGGGAAGCTCTGCATCTCCATGGCGAATTTCTTTTTCTGGTCGGCGATCTGCCCCAGTGCCCGCCGCTGGTTGTACAGCTGCTGTTCCGCGTCGTCCAGACGTTTGATCTCGTCCTCCATGCCGATGATCCTGAGCAGCGTCTTCGCCTTGTCCCTGCTGCTCTGGGCCATGAACCTGGGCAGGTCCAGCGCCAGCTTCTCCACGAACTCGTCCAGCAGCTTCTGCCCGGCCCTCTTCCCGGTGGGGTCGGTCACCGTCAGGGCGCTGTTCTTGCCGGCCCGGTCCACAACGATCCCGTTGTCCATCTCCACGTGCAGCTTCGGGGGCAGTACGCTTCCGTCCCTTGAGGCGTTGGTGGGCCGGTAGCTTTCCCCGCCCAGGGCCCAGGCGATGGCGTCCAGGATGGATGTCTTGCCCTGCCCGTTCTTTCCGCCGATCACGGTCAGCCCGCTTCGGTTCGGCGTGATCGCCACCGCTTTCACGCGCTTCACGTTCTCCAGCTCAAAACTTGTGATTTTCATATCGTTCTCCTTTGTCTAATAAAAAATGAATTGTTCGTTTCGCTGCGGTTCGACGAGACAATTCACTCCTTGACTCCCTCCATGGGAAGTGATATGCTTATCCCGTCGAATCACCCTCGACATTGCTTAGCTCCGGCCTGTTTGCCTCAGGACGGGGCTTTTTCTTTTTCCAGTTCCGCCTCCCTTCGCTTCCAGTCCATGAATGCTTTCAGGAGCGACGCCACCATCATCCGCCTCACGCTCTCCGGGATCTGCGTTACGTCGATCCTTACGTCTTCGACCGTGGCGTTCTTCATCAGTTCCATGTTTTCGTCATCTCCGTGGAAGTTACGTCATGCGCAACTTTCTCAGCAAAAAAAATTCTTCCGGGGTTCTCGATCTCCAGCAGTGACACCAGCTTTTCAGCCTCGTCCGTGTTGAATACTCCCTTCTTCAGCTTGTCAGACATCGTTTTCGGCGTGATCCCAAGGACTTCCGCCACCTTCCTGATATTCAAACCCTTCTCTGCGATCTTTCCCCGGAGGAGGTCTGACCTGACCAACCGCTCACCTCCTTTCGAAAAAGTTACCTGTCACGCAACCATATTACCATACGTTTAAGTTTCGTGTCAAGTAATTTTTTATATTTTTAAAAACTTTTTTGTTGCGTTTTTGTCTTCAGGCCGCTTATAATGTAGACAAATAAAAGGGGGATGAAAGCATGACGATGGGGGAGCGCATCAAAGAACTCAGGCGCGAGAGAAAAATGACGCTCGAAGAGCTTGCCAGAAAGATCGGCGTATCCAAGCCCACTATGCAGAGATACGAAAGCGGTGTTATTACCATGACCACCGACCGTGTCTTGCAGATTGCTGATGCCCTGGACGTGGATCCTAATTACCTGATGGGCTGGAACGCCCGAAGCGCTCCCGCTGAACCGGAACTCCCGGATTCCGTCATACAGATTATTAACAGGCTCCGTCTCCTTTCCGATGAGGATCTGCAGGAGGCGCTCCGTTACATTGACTATATTGCATCACACTCAAAAACCTGAGTATCTCTTGTCGCTGTTCCTCGCTCATGCCCATCAGAACGTCGCGGATCTTTCGCTCCCGCTCGTACGTCATGCCTGTCACCTCCGTCTGAATAAACCTCTATCCGCAGTGTTGTGCAACAAGAGAGGTGTCTTCCGTGCCCACCATCGGCTCCAAAATCAAAAAGCTCCGCCTGGCCCTCGGCATGTCCGCCGACGACCTGGCCGCCCGGATCGGGAAGAACCGCGCCACACTGTACCGCTATGAGGCCGACCAGGTCGAGATCCCCCTGTCGGTCATCGAGGCCCTGGCCGACGCGCTCCACGTCACCCCGGCCAGCCTGACGGACTGGGAAACCGATCCGGTCCCGGCCGACGAGCCGCAGAAGATCCCTGAGTCCGTCAGTCAGATCTACGAGGAGCTTTCCCTGCTTCCGGAGGAGCGACGGCAGGAAGTCCTGCGCTACATCCGTTTTCTTTCAAAGACCTCAGGAACCTGAGCACGGCCTGCCGCTGCTCTTCGGTCATTTTCATCAGGAGGCTCATGGCCTCCAGTTTCTCCGCGCTGGTCATGGCGCTCACCTCCCACGCTTTCACCGATTATAAAACATGCGGCGAAAGATGCGCAATATCCAGACGCAACACTTTTTTATCTTGCTCAATTATATCCAATAATGGATTTCGTTTATACAGAAAAGACCTGCTAATTTTGACCGCTCCAAAAAACCGTTCATTTTTGAAAGGAGGCCGTCCGATGAAAAAGCTGATCTCCTTCCTGATCCTTCCCGTCCTGCTCTTTTCCTTCGCCCACGCGGAGCCTGAGATCGGCACCCTGGAATGGGAGATCCTCTTCTGGGCCGGGAAGCTGCGTGAAGCGGAACTTGTGTCCTGCGTCATGGACGATACCGATCCGGACGCAGTCACCTGCGTCCTCACCATCGCATATTCCTTCACCGGCTCAGAATACGCCGTCGCGTCCCGTTTCCCGGAATACTGCCGCCAGGTCCTCGACCACGCCGCCACCTATCCGGAATGCGCCGGCATCACTTTCCGCTGGATCCCGGCGGGGGAGGGCCGGGAATCGACGATGGTCTATTCCGTGGCGGACAGATCCTTCACCCTCACCGAAGCCTCCGGGCTCGTCCTGGTCCTTATCCCGGACACGTGACGTCACCGTAACGTTACTGTAACGTTACGCGTAACGCACACTGTCACGTTACAGCGTTTTCCCAACGCAAAAACGATGCGTTATGACGCTCCTCCAGGCATCGGAAAACAGCGTCATCCAATGCGGAAAAACGCCGGTTATTCCTCTCTTCTGACCTCCGAAACCCCCGTATTTACGGGCCTTCCGCGTCATTGCCAGGTCATTGGAACAATGTGACGTCACCGTAACGTCACGCGTAACGTCACTGTGACGCTTTTCTCTTATTCTTATTCTTATATTTATTTCTCTGTATTTATAGTAACTTTAAAGTACATGTAACTGTAAAGAATAACGTATTTGTTTGTATATGAAAGGCTGGTGTAATTGCATGGGTGAATGGATAAA
Organism: uncultured Clostridia bacterium; assembly: GCA_947166385.1. Classification (GTDB taxonomy): domain Bacteria; phylum Bacillota; class Clostridia; order Christensenellales; family Aristaeellaceae; genus Aristaeella. The sequence continues at coordinate 22,890 of CAMVEB010000028.1, forward strand.
GATATCTGACAGGCTTCCGGATCCGGGTGTGGACGTGCTCCTCTGTTTCCGCGACACTCACCACACGGATCCTTCCTGGCCGAGGGTCGTCGTCCTTCCAGCCTGGCGGGGCAACCTGGCCGAATCTCCGAACGGCTCGTTTGCCATCGAAGGGCGTCTGGGGCGCAGTTACTCGTCGGCGGACATTGAGGACGCCATCGCCTGGATGCCGATGCCCGAACCGCCGGATTTTGCCAGGCATGGGGGAAAGCCATGAAAGCCGTGATCTACGCCCGCTACTCTTCCCACAACCAGCGGGACGTCTCCATCGAACAGCAGGTCGCCGCCTGCAGGAAATATGCCGACGAAAACGGCATGGAGGTCCTCCGGATCTACGATGACCACGCCATGACCGGCACCAACGACAACCGGCCCGAATTCCGCCGGATGATCCGTGATTCCGCCTCCGGCGCGTTTTCGTATGTCATCGTTTATTCACTGGACCGTTTCTCCCGCGACCGCTACGACAGCGCCGTCCACAAGCACACCCTAAAGGAAAATGGTGTCAAGGTTCTTTCGGCGACCGAAAACATCCAGGACAATCCCACCGGCGTCCTGATGGAATCCATCCTGGAGGGCTTCGCCGAGTATTATTCTCGGGAATTATCCCAGAAGATCCGCCGCGGCATGGTCTCCAACGCCGAAAAGGGCATGGTCAACGGCCCGGTGCCCTTCGGTTACAAAAAAGGCGCCGACGGCCGGTACGAGATCGTCCCCTTCGAGGCCGGGATCGTGAAGGAGATCTACGCCCGCGTTTCCGAGGGAGAGTCCTTCGTCCGAATCATCGACGACCTCAACGCCCGCGGCATCCTGACAAAAAAGGGGAAGCCCTGGTGCCACAATTCCTTTTCCAAAATGCTCTCCCAGGAAAAATACGTCGGCATCTACCGCTGCCATGACATCACCATCGAAAACGGCATCCCGCCGATCCTGGACCGCGCCATCTTCGACGCCGTGCAGCTGCGCCTCACATCCAAACCCAACCGCCGGAATTCCGTCCCACAGAAGCGCCGCCGCGCGGCCGGCACCTACCTCCTCACCGGCAAGCTCTTCTGCGGCCACTGCTCGTCCCCGATGGTCGGTGTTTCCGGCAACGGCAAATCCGGTTCACCATTTTTTTACTACGCCTGCAAATCCCGACGCGCCGACCGCGCTTCCTGCTCAAAAAAGCCCGTTCCCCGGGACCTCATTGAATCCCGCATCGCCTCGGCCATCTACACGCTTATCAGCCGCCCGGACGTGGTGGACTGGCTGGCGGACGCCGCCATGGACCTCCTCCGCGAACAGCAGGACTCCGATGAGATCCGCATGCTCCAGTCCCGCCTGGACCAGCTCCGCGCCGAAAAAGCCAACCTCCTCCACGCCATCCGCCTGGCCCCCGCCATCCAGAGCCTCCTGACGGCCCTGGGGGAGGCCGAGGCGGAGGAATCCTCCGTTGCCGCCAAGCTCGCCCTGGCCCGGTCCAACGCCTCATCCTCCGTCACCCGCTCCGACATCACCGACTTCATCCGCGCCCTCACATCCGGCGACCTCACGGACAAGTCCTTCCAGGAGCGCCTCATCGACGCCTTCCTTGTCCGCGCCTACGTATACGACGACCACCTCCGCGCCGTCTTCGCCTACACCTCCGGCTCCGAAATCACCATCCCCTTCGACGTCTCTACCGCCGATTCTCCCGACGCCCTTGAGATCGATATCCCCTCCGGGTGTTCGGATAAAAGCTCCCAACCTCCACCATTATCACCTTATACGAACACTCGAGTCTTCTGTATTGACCACCTGTTCGTAGCGGTGATGCCGTTTTGACGGCACACAAAAAGCGCCCATGCTCGCTTGAGCACAGGCGCCTTTTTTGTTCCCCTTACTCTTCGGCCCCGGATTCGTCCGGGGTCTTTTTTTTGCCCTTTTTGGCGATCTTTTCAGGATCGGCCTCGATGAAGATCTTCTGCCCGTCAGGATACTCAAACAGCAGCCGCCCGCCGGTGACAGAAGCGACGATGCACAGATCCGTCGCGTCCCATCCATCCCTGGCGAGCTTCGTAGACATCGCCTGTTTTGACCATCCGTACACTTCGGCAAGATCCATCTGTTTCATGCCGGCTTTGGCCAGCGCCATCCGTATACTCGCTGATATCGACATGGCATCACCTCCCAAATCAGGGTACTACATGATTAAAAAATAGTCAATCAGAATGTTTAATAATTTCAACAAAAAGTTAATAAATACTGTTGACAAGTAATACATTCTGTAGTACCATTACGAATGTAACCGAAACGCAACAATTTCCGAACCGACATTTTTAGGAGGTATTTGACCATGATGATCCACGAATTCACCGACCTGACCGGCTTCGAACCCTCTGTGGAAGAGTACGCTGAGATCGAAGAACAGTACTACGCCTTCGATGGCGACAAGAGAGCCTTCTGCAACCACTTCGTCCGCAATGGCGGCGTCCAGAAAGTCTACGATAAGCGGCTGGAAACCATCGAGCGCCTCCGCTCCGAAAAGATGGAGACCGAAAAGGCACTGCAGCAGATCATCAAGGAAAAGGATGCTCTGATCGCCAGCCTGAAGAAAGACCTGGAAAAGGAGCAGGAATGGCAGCCCTACGAGGACGAGCACAACGTCAGCCAGGCGGACTATGAGAAACTGGAGCAGGCCGGCGCCAGGGAGCTGACCGATGAGGAAGCCGCCGATATGATCTCCTCGGAATTCGGATTCGACCGTACGAAAATCACGATTATCCACGAAATTCCGAAGGAAGAGATCAGCCGTCACCGCCGGGTGCGCACGGTGGGAACGATCCAGCGCAAGGCTCTTTTCGAAGCCTGGGACTGGAACTACATCCGATTCAACGTCAAGGGAAACGCCTCAAGGGCCTACGAGATGAGCAACGGGGAACTGCAGCAGTATTGGGCATAAAAAACAGGCCGGCCGGGGAGCCCTCAATCCCCGGCCTGAAGGGAGGAATAAAACATGACAATCACCATGGAACGCCACCGTCTGATGGACGCATCCGGCACCCGATACACCATCGAGATTATCCGCACCCGCGGCCGGTATGAAATCCGCATGAACGGCGAATTCTGCGCCGACGCCTCAACGATTGCAGACGCCGAGGACGAGGTCTTCGACATCGCGAAGAGAAAACGCCTGATGTGAAAGGAGAACCCGGTATGATGTACGCACTGAAGCTGAGCACCAACGGCGATATCTCGATCATAGAGATCCCGGAAGACAAGACCTGGCGCTGGTATTCGCAGAAGATCGGATGCGAAATCGTGGAGACGGTTCACCCGATGGGCCTGGAGAGCCCGCGCGTCCTGATCTGCGACGAAGAAGGCCTGCTGAAGGACCGGCCAATGATCAACTTCCTGGCATCCTGGCTCTACGAGACGCACATCCACGGCCAGCCCATCTGCGGGGACTGCCTGATCATGGAAGAATACGAGACCACGAAAGGAACGGAACTGGGCGGCATGTCCATGGAAGACGCACGCGAGTTTGCCGATTACCTGAACTCGCATTTCTGGGAAGCCATGACCAAAGTCCGGAAGGCGATGGGGGAGAACCTCAAAAAATGCTGATGCTCACATACACAGGCCGCCTGCAGTGGCGGCTTTTTTTATTCCCCGTATTTTCGGGTGTTTTAGCGGCGCTGAGGCCGGTGTCTCACTGAGTGCGACAAACAGGTCGCCAAATTTAAAAACGGCTCAGAAGTCGCTTAAAATGCGAATTTTAAGCATATCTCCAAAAACCAAAAACCCCCGGCCGAAGCCGGGGGGATTTCTGCATATTTTGATTATTTGCCGTCATCAGTCAGCAGATCGTCTTCGGGCGGGTGTGTTTCGGGTTCATGTTCGATAATGGTGGCCGCTCCCGCCGCGTCGGCCCAGCCCTCGCCGATGATGTACGCCACCACGCTGCCGGCGGCCATGATGATGCCGGTGATCTGCGTCACCTCATGTTCGTCCAGCCGCAGGGCGATCAGGATGCCCGACACCAGCCCGCAAATTGCCATCCACAGCTTCCTGCTCGTCAGCTTGCTCTTCCAGTCAATCCTGTGTTCCATCTTCTTCGCTCCCTTCCTCTTCGTCGTGTTCGCGTTCCTCGTAATTTCCGCGCCTGAGCGCGTATAGGAACGACATGAAATAGATCCACTCCTGCGGCGACAGCCCGTGCCGGAAGCAGTAATACACAAACCCTCCGCCCGGCGCGCACCCGCCCAGGATCCCGAGCACAATCCTGCTATCCATCATTCGTCCCCCTGGTGGAATTCCATGCCCCAAAGTATCGCGAGGATGACCAGCATGGTAAGGATCATCGACAGATGAAAGATCATTGTTCTGTTTCCGGCTCCGTCGGCAGCCGCATCATGTTGTTCTTCATTTCGGTGATCACGTCGTTCCCGCCGAGGGCGTGATAGCTCGTGTACATGTCATTAATGATCTTTTTCTTTTCCACTGTGCAAAATCCCTGGCGGCGGGCCTCCTCGCAGTCCTCGGCGATCTGCCGCATCAGCAGGGCCCGCATGCCGTTCCGCAGGGCCTCATACTCCTCTTTGTTCTGTTTGATCTTCGAGGCAAGCCTTTTGTACAGCCAGATCAGCACGCCGGCGATAATCCCAAACAGCCATTCAACCCAATACTTCGCGATCCATTCAGGCATATCCATCAAGTCCCTTCACCGTCAAAATATTTTTTCAGCACCAGGTACAATTCGTAGGCCATCCCGCGGATCTCATCCGGCGTCTTCCGGTCTTTTTCCCCGCCGCTGTCATCGCCGCCGGCTCCGTGCAGCGCGGCCCAGGTCAGCGCGCCGACCACGCCGTCGGCGGTCAGTCCGTGATTGGTCTGGAACATCTTCACAGCCAGCGCGGTCCTGGACCCGAACTTTCCGTCCGGCGTCCCGCATTCATACCCAAGGTCGTTCAGCGTTTGCTGCAGCTCCAGCACGTCGCTGCCGCTGCTCCCGATCTTCAGCGTTCGCATGATCTTTTCCTTCCTCGCCCTTTCGATTTCTTCAGGCGCGTACAAGCCTTTCGGGATGGCGTAATGTGTCCACCCGCTGTCCGCGGTGCTGCCGTATTTTGTGCCGCCGTTTGACGTGCAGTGGATGATCACACCGTCCCCGATGTGCATTCCTGTGTGGCTCATTTTGCCCTCGGCGGATTTGTACATGAAAACGGGACACACCAGATTCGGCATGTCCCGTATATGCCCCTGTTCCACCCAGTCCCCGGCGGTTTTGTACTGGGTGGTGGCCCCGACGGTTGAGATCTCAACTCCCACCTGATGCAGCAGCCACCACGTAAGGCCCCTGCAATCGAAGGTCTGTTTCCCATTGATGATCTCGCCGAGCGCGCCCAATTTGTACGGGCACCCCAAGCGCTCCTTCGCCATCCGCACGATGGTCTGCGCTTTTTCGTTCATCACAACCGACTCCCCGTAATTTTCCGTGAGCTCTGTTCCGGGATAGTAAAAGCGCAGGATCTCTTTCCATCCGACGCCGTGATTCGCCGCCCACATGGCTCCGCGCTGGCTCATGCCAACGCCGTGGCCGTAAATGGTCCGCCCGTCGGCCGCGTCCCAGGGATCCTCCTGCGCGATCAGGTATGGACTGGTGTTGCCCCACCTTTCCTTCGATGAGACCGTCCTGCCCCCGTTGTTTCCGGAATAGACCGCGTCGATGGCTTTTCCCCTGTATGTCAGGATCACTCCGGCCGTATCTCCGGCGGCCTTCAGGCAGTTCGGATACCTGTCGGGGTCGCACCTTTTCGCCCGGTAGGCTTGGGCTGTTGCCGAGGAATCCGATATGGCCTTCCCGTTCAGCACGCCGCGCTTTACGGCGTAGGTCCGGGCGGCGACGGCCTGGGCCCTGCACGCCTCTTCATGCGCGTTCCCGATCTCGCTGCCCACGACCGCCGCCACATATTTCTCGAAATCCACCGGCACCGTGTCCCCGATCAGGCAGCCGAAATATTCGGCGTTTTCCTGCCGGGAGACCGTCACCATGATTTCAGGCAATCAACCACCTCCTCAGGCGTACTTCCTGTAACTGCTCTCCAGGTCTTCCTTGTTGAGGACCACATACTCCATGGTCGTGTCCAGCTTGTCGTGCCCCAGGATGGCGGCCACCTCCTGGATTGGCATCCCATGCCGGATCAGTTTTGTCGCCAGGGTCCTCCTGAATTTGTGCGGATGCACATGCTCCACGTGAGCGCGTGCCGCCAGGTCCTTCAGCATTTTCCTGATCCCTGCCGGCGACAGGCGGTCCGTTCCCTTTCCGGCGAACAGAGCCTCTGATTTGTCCTTCCGCTGTTCCAGGTACCTCCGGAGCGTTTCGGCGGCGAAGGCGCTCAGGTATACGGTGCGCTGCTTGTTTCCCTTGCCGAGCACCACCACCTCCAGGCTGCCGAAGTTGACGTCGCTCCTGTTGAGCCCGGTCACCTCGCTCACGCGGCATCCGGTCGAAATCAAAAACAGCACGATTGCCCGGTCCCTCAGGCTCTGGTATTCCAGCTTCAGCCGTTCGATGTCGATGTCGGAATAGACTTGTTTGACTTTTTTCCGGCACCTGATTGCGCCCAGGTTGCTGACCGGATTCTCATCGATCAGCCTTTCGCGCTGGAGCCATCCGAAATAGGCGCTGAACACCTGCCGCGTTCCCTCCAGGGTGCGGTCGGCGATTCCGCGGCTTTTCTCCCCGGCAAGGTATGCTCTCAGGTGATAAACCGTGATCCTCCGGGTCGGCATCTTTACGGATTTGAGCATCCTGGTGATCAGGTATTTATACCGCTCGATGGTCTTCCGGCTCCGGCCCTGGATCTCCATGGCCGCAATGAACGCGCCAAGCAGGTCGTCCTTTTCTGTATCTTCAGTTCCCGACGCTTCCAGCGTGAAACCCGCCATATAGTCGGACACCGTACTCATGATCCGCGGGAGCGACTCTGCCGTCACTTCTTTCGCGAGGATGCTTTCCAGGCCGCGCAGGAATGTGACTTTTGCCGTGATAGACATTTGATCATCTCCTTTCGCAGTGACTATACCCTAAAATTAGGGCATATGTCAACCCTAATTTTAGGGTTGCGGCAGGAGACGCTCATATGATAAAATCGACGTAAGGAGGGGAGAGAAAGATGATTGTTTTCACGGACATACTCCGGCTGCTGTCCGATCACGGCTGGAGCACCTACCGCCTCAGGGCGGAACATGTGATTTCAAGTGGCACCATCGACCGGATCCGCGCGCATATGTCCATATCGACAGAGACGATCAATACCATTTGCCGGTTGTGCAGCTGCCAGCCAGGAGACATCATCAGTTACGAACCGGACCCGAAAGAGGAGGAGCAGGAGTGATCCCGCTCCCCTTTTTTGATTCTCGCAAGCAGGGTGATCTGCTTACATTTTGCAGAATCGCGCTTGTTGGTAGCTCCGCCCCCAATCCCCTGATGCCAGAGCTGCGCCTTGAGGTTGTGTCCTTCGGGCGTTTTTCGCTTTCAGCGTTCGTTACTTAAAGCCTCCAATTACTTATGACGGCAACATACCATACAACACTTCCTGCGCGTTATAACGGTTCGTTGTAATGCTCGAAACATATTTATTCCCGTTAATGATTTGTCCCGGATTCGTGATTGTCCACACATCGAACGGGATATCTGCGTCTGTCAGCAGTTTGATATTTGCATCCGAATTGCTGACGGAGGCGGCAACCGTAACATGATTGCTTGAAGTTTTAAGCGCAAGCGCGTTGCTCACAACCGTTGATGTAATCGATGATACGATATACCCAAGGTTGAAATCCGGGTAGTTTGTGGAAATGTACTGCATCAAGGACAGTCCGAAGGATGCCCATTCGACGTTTCTCACCATGCCGTATTTTTTGACGATATCAACCAACGCAGGGATGTTTGATGTGGTCACCGTTTCAGACTTCAACTCAATCCGCACTTTGAGTCCAAGGTTTTTACAGTAAGAAATCATCTGCTCAAACGTAGGGATTTTAGTCCCGGCGTATTCATCTGAAAACCATATCCCAAAGTCGTAATCAAGTGCCTGTGCATATGTTATATCGTCAATATTTACTGTGCTGGAAATACTCGTTCCGTCCGCATTCCTTGCCGTCCGGTTGATCGACCGGTCGTGCAGAATAACAGGCACATCGTCAGATGTAAACTGCACATCCGTTTCTATCCATTCAAACCCATGTTCTGCCGAAAGACGGAACGCATGAAGCGTATTCTCCGGTGCAAGTTCCTGATACCCACGATGATTGACGGATTTGATACATTCATATCGCGCCAGCCTGTCTTTTTCCCTGCCGTGAACTGCTTTTGCCCTGATAATGGATATATCCGCATTCATGTCGCTCGGTGAAATATTGCCTGTTGCTTTCTTGCATTGGAACAGCAATTCGGTCGCATCCTTGGGCAGGACAAATGATTGAGCGTTTACCGTTGTAGTGTACTCAACAATATTTGTCGCTGCCGTATCTCCGGCATACAGCACCCATACGCCAAGCTGAATTGTCGGTGAATGATACCGAATAATGTCTCCCTTGCGTGCAGACCTGATAAATTTTGTACAAATGCGCGAGTTGCTACTTGAAAAAGCATTCGTAATCAACGTATAGTAACCGTTTACGAAATCGGCAGATGTAATCTGCTCCACCTCAATCGTATCGGATTCAATGATCGGGACGGACTTTTTCAGCGTTCCGGCTTCGCAATGATAAATCGTAATATTCGCATCATAATCAGACGGGGAAATTGTGCCATCGTTCGATTTCTTCATCTGGATGATAACCGTCGAATCTTCATCAAAAACGATCTCTATTTGCTCTGACGTAAGCCCATATGGAAATACATTCGTATAATCGTTTTCGCTTGCTTTTTTTGCCCAGATGCCAAGGTACATCTCATCCGTCGAAAAAACGATTTTATCACCGCTGGACAATGGGTAAATCTGATTCGCCGTAATTCGTGTATTGCCCGATTCGAGGGCTGTTCCGGGAGTGTTCCAATAACCGGAAACAAAGTCATCGGAGGTTAACTGCTTTGGGGTATAATTCGCTATCCCATCAACCTGTTCCGATACATTACGCAATTCGTCGAACACACTGTATGTGTAAAGCCCGCTTTCCGTATCTGTATTCAGCGCGGAAATAATTACATATGTCGCGCCTGTCGGAACAACTATATAACCAGTCGTTTTGTTGGTGTATGGCTCCCCGACAAGATTATCGTTGTTTAACTCAGATATCCCCTTTGCGCTTTGGAACTGAAAACTCGCATATGTATTTGCAGGTGTCGGAGAGTTTATCAGTATTTTTTCTCCTGCCACAACTTTATATCTTAACAAATGATAATTCGTGATATATTTCCCAAATCCCGTTGCCAATAATGCATAATTATTGAGTACATCATCAGGCGTTAGCCGTTTAATCTTGAGTGTTGTATCAATCGTCCCGATTGCGATCTTTAAGTCACTGACATCAGCCTCGCTTCCGGCCCCGATATTCGTCCTGGCCTGTCCCTTCTGCGCATCCGTCAGGCTCTGCGCCGTGTACTGCACGCTGCTTGTGGCCTGTTCCTGCGCGTCCTCGATGGCCTCCTGCAGGTCCCCAATCATTGCCTGGATGGCGTCCACGTCAATCACGTTCTCAGGGTCCACGATCTGTTCGGAAACGCCGTCCCTCACGTACCCGGCGGCGGAATAGATGCAGCACTTGTGCCCGTCCCCGTCGGTGTGGAAGATCACCAGCGCGAACTGCCCGCGCACGGTGTAGCAGTTGGCCGGCAGCGTCACCCAGGCCTTGCCGTCCGACGTAATGCCGGCATAAGTCGGCGTCAGCTGCACGCTCACGCCGTCGGCGCGCATGAAGCGCCCGGTCACGGTGCCGGAAAGGGCCACGTCCTCGCCGTTCCGGCGGCAGGTGATCACAAACTGGTGGCCGCCGTCCTCGCTGGTGAAGGCCTGGCCATTCAAAAGCTCGGTCTCGTTCATTTTGTTCAGGAACGCCGTCCTGGTGATAATAATCATTCCGCCGCCTCCTTCAGTCCAACCTGTGTCCAGCCTTCCTGCTCCTGCAGGTGCCAAAGGCGTGTGTATCCTTCCCACACCACGCTGCGAAGCTCATCGTTCTCAGCATAGGTGTCAACCATGAATTCCGTTTTCGCGGGATCTCCGAAAACCCGATACGCCTCGCCGAACCCGATTTCCGCGTCGATCCACAGGCTGCCCGCATTCTCACCGCACATCCTGATGGGGATCTCAGTCCCGTCCTTCAGCCTCACGATCCTGGTCATGCTTCATCTCCTCCAGCTTCTTCACCACGTCGTCCACCGCGTTCATGCACCCGACGACTTTCATCCAGTTGTCCCGTCCGGCCATGCTCAGCCCGTTCAGCGTGCCGTTCACGGCCCTCAGAACGGCGATCTGTTTCTCCAGCTCCGCGATCAGGTTTTTAAACTCCATGTTGACCTCCTTAAGTCGATTTGGTGTAATAGTGCGTCGAATCGGTAGAACCGGCCACGTAATAGTACGCCGTGGACCCCTGGTAGTAATCCGTCGCGGTCCCGGCCTGATAATAGTTTGTTCCCGTGCTGTGCACGTAATACCATGACCTGCTGTCTCCGGCGGGCTGGTAATTGCCGCTTCCGTCCTTGTAATACAGCTGGGTGTTTCCGTAATACCGCAGCTTCAGCGCGGAACCGCTGATGGGCGTCACGCTCACGCTCGACCCGCGGGTATTCACCAGCACCCGGCTGCCCTGCAGGGTGACTGTCGCCTGCTGGAATTTCCCTTCTCCGTCCGCGACCCCGGCGTCGTACCAGTCGCCGATTGCGATCCTGCCGACCACGGTCCCCGCCACCGCGACGGAGGCGTATCCTGTGGACGAGGGGGTCGCCCCCTTCTGTATCGTAAAGGTATAGGTGTCCTGCGTGTCGTAGGTCGAATCCGGCACGCTCACGCTGAAGCTGGTGCCCGTTCCGGCGGCGGGAGGAACCACCTTGCCGCGCGCCAGGGCCCAGCCGGACGCTTCCGCAGCCGCCACAGCGTCCTGGTAGAATTGAGTGGCGGCTATATTAAAAGAATCGCTGCCCGGCGTCGACTGCGCTGCCCCCTGGGTGATGGTGACCACCCCGCCGCTCTCGGAGCAGCTGATGGCGTGATAATGCCCCAGGTTTACATCTCCCGTACCAAGAAACGTTGTCAGCGTACCGCCGATACCGCTCATGGTCATCGTGCGCGACGCCCACAGCGCGCCGCCCACGCTCAGCGTGTTGCAAGTCACCTGGCCGGTCGATATGATGCTGGCCGCGCGCAGCAGCGACGCGGTCGTCACGCCCGTCTCCAGGTTGCGTATCGCGGCCTCGGCAGCGTCCAGATCCGTGATCGTCGCGTAATTCGCCTGCAAATTGGCAACGGTCACGTAATCGCCCATATCGATGTGATTGCCCTTGATGGTGATCACGTCGCCGGAAATGCTCACCTGGCTGGGCTGCAGCACGTCCACGCTGGTGCCCCTGATGGTGATGGTATTGCCGCTCAGGGTGATGCCGTCCACGGTCTGTTTAATTTCGGACACCCTGCCGTCCACGGCGGACACCGTCGACTGCAGCCCCTGGGCGGTCACGGTCAGCTGGGTCTGGTATTTCTGCTCGAATGTTGCCTTCGTTTTCGCGTCCAGGCAGGCCTGCCGCGCGGCCTCGCCGGCGGCTTCGGCCTCCTCTATGGTGCCGCCCTCGGCGATCACCCGGGCGTGGGCTTCGTTGTATTCGGCCTGCGGGTCCTTTTTCGCCAGCTCCGCGATGGCGCCCTGGGCGGCCCATTCCGCCTCGGTGGCCACCAGGGCGAACTGCCGCGCGTCCTGGTGGAACTTGGTCTCGTGGGTGGTCTGGTATTCCTCTTTGGCGTCCACCCACTCCTGCTCCGTGGCGATGATCTCGAATTTCTCATCGCTCTGCTCCACGTGCAGCTCGTAGATGATCTTCTGCCTTTCCACCTCGGTGGCCAGGTTGTCCACGTCCTCCTGGGCCTTGGCCGCGCCGCCCCCGCCGCCGGTGGCCTCTTTTTTCACCGCGGCGATGGCGTCCTCGGCGGTCAGCCGCTTGTTGGCCAGGCTCACGTTCACCTTCATCGGCGTGCGGATCAGGTCCGGATACTCCACCGTGATGATCCGCTCGTTGAAAACCGCCGCGTATTCAGGCAGCGCCACCCGGCAGATCCTTCCCAGGTGCATTTCGTCGATGCTGACCCCCGTCAGGCTGTACAGCTCCGCGCCGGAAATCTCGATCTGCACGGCGGGGGAGTTGTGCCTTTCAAAATAATCCGCCACCCACGCGCTGGTATCCGGATCCTCGCTGGTCTTGATCCCGGCGCTTTTTTCAACGATGCCCCACACCGCCTGGGCGTCGGTATCGTTGAAGGTGTAATAGGTCTGCCCGCTGCGTTTTCCCGCAGGCCGACCGTTTTCCGTCACCTGGGAATCCCCGGTCACGCTCAGGTAAAGCCTCGTGCACAGCTCGCTGTCGTCCAGGTTCACCTCGCAGCTTTCCATGTTCCTCTTCAGCCGGAACTCGGAAAGCACCGCCCTGTCCCGCGCCACGAAGTTCATCGTCCACGGCCAGGTGGAGAAATCGAAGGTGAACATGAAATTTTCATGCTTTTTCCCGACTTCCGTCACCAGCTCGTAGAGGTTCGCGTAGGCGATCTTCTTGTGCCAGTGCCCGGTGTCCTCCACCGTGCCCAGCTGCCAGTAATTCACCCCGTCCAGCTTCCGGCTCTGGGCCGTCATGCACTCTGCCAGGAACGCCCCGACGGTCCCGTCGAATTCCTCGTCTCCCGCCGGGTTCCCGGGGTACACGGTGTCGTTCAGGATGTCGACGGCGTGGTTCAGCTCGATCTCCGTTTCCTTCCGGTAGTTTTTCCTTATCCCCGTCACCCGGAAGATCCCGGCGCTTCCGTTCAGCGTGAAAACCTCGATCAGGTCGTGCATCTTCACGTCCGGCGCGCCCTCCGGAAGGGTCATCGACGCCTTGCTCATCGGCACGGCTTCCAGCGCTGCGCTGTATTTCACCGGCCTCAGCCGCGCCTGCTCCCTGAAGGTCCCGCCGCTTTCGCGCTCAAACCGCAAAAGCCGCGGCTGCCTCACTCCGCTCATCTGTACAGCCACCTCGCCTTAAAAACCGTGGTGCAGCTCTGGTCTGTCACGCACCTGCACAACTCGATGTGGTTCGGGTTTTCGCTCCGTTTCAAAACCAGCTCGTCGGCGCTCTCCGCCGTCCGGAAGGGCAGCAGGCTCTCGCCGTCGCATTCAATGAAAAGGATCCCGTATTTATCATACCCGAACGTCACCGTGTCCCCGGGCGCGACCTCGATGCCGTCCAGCTCGATATACCCCTGGGGACAAAACAGCTTCAGGCTCGTCACGTTCTCCTCCGACACGTTGGTAACCTCCGCCTCCAGGCGGCAGTCCAGCGTGCCTTTCGGCCTGAATGACGTACGTGCCTGGGTGCTTCCGGTTACGGTGACGCTCGCGTACTCCGTATCCTCCCAGCATGCCATCCCGAAGGCCGTAAAAACCATCTCCAGCCGCTGGGTCCAGTCCCAGGCCTCGGTTTTCGGCAGCTCCGTACACCGTGCGTAAATGCGTTTTCCGGGCCGGTAGGATACGGCCAAGTACCCTTCCGTCGCCCAGCCGAAGATCTTCCCGATGATGTCGGCGCGCTCGTCCCGCCGCCGGGCCTTGATCATCACCTTCACGGTGATCTTCATGCTGTCCCGGGTGATCCCGTGGCAGAACTGCCCGCCGCCCAGCATGGGGGAGGCCTCGAGGGCCGACGCCGGTTCTTCGATAATGTCCTCAACATAGATTTTGCCGTCCAGGCCCGCCAGGTCGATTCCGTTCAGTTTGACGCCAAGCAGATACCTCATACCTCACCTCCTCTGGGCGCTTCCGTGGGCGATGTCCGCGCTCACCGTGCCGGACACCAAGTGGCCCACATCGGTGGAATCCATCACGATGCTGATTTTTTCCATCGCGTCCACGATCCTCTGGGTGTAGCGGTCGATAGCCTCGTCGCTCACGCCGTCGGAGGCTCCCACGCGGCTCAGCACCGCGGGTCCGCGTCCGGTGACCGGCACGCTCATCCCGTCCGCAGCCATCCTTCCCATGTCCGATGCGGCGTATTCCAGGCTCCGTGCCGCGCCGCTTCCAAGCTGCCTCGCGGTGTTCGCGGCGTCGTCCATCAGGCCCTCGATGCCCAAAATAAAGCCGCGGTCAAAGTTCAGGCCGGTCTCATGGGTCAGCTTCGAAGGCGACCCGATTTTAAGGGATCCGCCCAGGCCCGCCGCAGCGGCGGAGCCCAGGGATGCCGCGGCGGATGCCGCCGCCCCGATCATGGACCGGATGCCGTTCACAAAGCCCAGGCCGAAGTTCCTGCCGATCTCAACGCCGGCGGCCGCGCTCGCGGCGGCGCCCGCGGCGGCCTTCGCAGCGTTCCCCGCGGCCGTCGCGGCCCCTGAGATGCCCGCGCCGCCTTCGGTGATCGCCTGCGTGATGCCGCCCGTGAACTGCGTGCCGATCAGCGCTCCGTTCTCCGCGCTCAGGGTCATAAGGAAGGCCTGCACCACGCTGTCGCTCACGGTCAGGGCGGCCGCCTGGGCCTCCGCGCCGTTTTCCGCGACCGCCGTGGCAAACCCTCCGGCCCCGGCCTCGCTGGCCGCGCCGTCCATCGCTTCCGTGATGGTCGCCCCGGCTTCCTCGGCGGTCTGTACGTACGTTTCGGTGATCTCCGCCAGGTCCTTTTCCATCTGGGATTCGGCGTCTGCCGCCGCGCCGGCTCCGTCAGCGGCCCCTCCGAGTCCCAGCATGGCCACGAGCATCGCCAGCAGGTTGTTCCTGCCCTCAGCGCCGCCCTTGCCGCTCAGGTGCGCGGCCATCATGTCGTACATATCGTCCGGGATGGACTCCCAGTCGATGTCGTCCAGGATGGGTCCGTAGGCCTCCATGAACATCTTCTTCACCTGCGCGCCGCTGACGCCGCCCTCGGCGGTTCCCATTTCCGTCAGCTGGTTCCACAGGTCGTTTGTTACGGCGGACAGGTCGAAGCCGTCGTACAAATCGCCGAAATACCCCTGCAGGTAATTCCAGGCGTCCGTCCCGTACATGTCATATCCGAACCCGCTCCCGAACAGGGACGCGATGACGGCGCTGGAAAACGTGTCGTAATCCTTGCTCTGCACGCCGGCTTCAACGCCCTCGCGGTAGGTGTCCGCCAGGCTTTCGCCCAGTTTCTCACCGGACCTGTAAGCGTCCGCGGCGTCCTTGTCGATGATCCCAAGGCTTTCCAGCACCGAGTCCACCAGGCTGAAAACGATCCCGGTCAGGGCCGAAAGCCCGTGCCCGATGCCCTTGAGCAGCGCCGTGCCCAGCGCCACGCCCGCGTTCCACAGGGCCTCAAGGCCCTCCTGGCTCAGGAGGTACTTGATGATCTCGCCAGCGATGTCGCCGATCATCGAAGCGCAGCTGGCAAGGCCCGCGCCCAGGTTCTGCATGAAGCTCTGCACGCTTTCGTTGCTTGAAAAATCGGTGATGAATCCCAGGATCTTTTTGACAAGGTCCACCGCCACCTGGCCGATCTGGGTGCCGAGGCCGTTTTCGTCGGCCTTGGCGAGGCCCGTGGCGATGCTCTCCATGATCTTCGCCGCGATCATCGCGCCGGCGCTGATGATGTTCCCCGCCGCGTCCACCAGGTGGGGCAGGGCGTTCACCAGGCCCTGGATCAGCCCGGCGGCCGCGTCCACCAGGGTGGTGTCGTTGGCTTCCATGCCCTCAAAGCCCCGGGACACCATGTCCACCAGGTCCTGCGCCATTTTCACGGCAAAATCGGCGATGTCGGTCAGCATGCCGGGTTCCTCCCCGGTGCCGAGGATCGCCTCCCACACGGAGGTCATCAGCCCCGCGAACCCGCTCAGCAGGCTCGGCAGCGCGTCGATGATCCCCTCCACCAGCGTCTTGAACAGCGCGCCGGCGGTATCCGCGATGGCGGGCATTTCGCTGGCCAGGTCGCTCATCAGGGTCACCATGATCTTCACGATGGACCCGAAGATCTTCGGCAGGAATTTTTCCGCGCCGGTCCTGATGCTTTCAAGGAACCCGTCCATCCTGTCGCCCAGGTCCATGTTCTCCACGGTCACGCCCAGCTCCGCCAGCTTCTCCGCGCCGGTACCCAGCAGCTCGTTGAACGCCTTGCCGATGTTTCCCTCGCTGTCCATCATGGCCGCGCCCAGGGCCACCAGGCCGATGGTGATCAGCCCCAGGGGCGTCACCAGCGCCGCCAGTCCGTGGATCAGCATCGGCAGCGCGGTCACCAGCCCGCCCGCGCCGGACAGCACCGGCCCGATGGCGGCCGCCAGCATGCCCATCTTGATGATGCCTTCCTTGGTGCCTTCGTCCATGTTGTTGAAGCCGGTCACGACGCCCGTCAGGCTCTGAACCACTTCGCGGAAGGGGCCGTCCACCAGCTGCCACAGGCTCGTCTGCAGCACGTTGATGGCGCTCAGCAGCTTCGCCACGTCGCCGGCGGCGTTGTCCAGCATGGTCTGGCCCATGCGCTCGGCGGCGCCGTCCGCGTCGTCCACCGCCGCGCACATGGCGTCGAATTCCTCGTCCGTCGCGCCCACGATGGCCAGCAATCCGGCCAGGCCGTATTTACCCGCCAGTGTGGCCGCCGCCTGGGCCTTCAGGGCGCCCTCCGCGCCGTAGGCCCGCTCCATCAGCTTCCCGACCTGCGTGTTGTATTCTTCTTCGGTGATCTTCCCGCTGGCCAGCTGTTCGTCCAGTTCGGTCTGGGACGCGATCAGCTCGTCCGCCGAGATCTTCAGCCCGCCGAAGCCGGTGCGCATCTGCTTCATCACGTCGCGGAAGGAAAGCATGTTCCCGTTTCCGTCGTCCAGCCGGATGCCCATCAGCTCCATGGCTTCGGCCACCTCGTCGGTGGGCTTGGCCATGCGGGTCAGGATGTTCTTCAGCGCGGTGCCGGCCTGGCTGCCCTTGATGCCCCGGTTGGCCATCAGGCCGACGGCGACGCTGGTGTCTTCCAGCGAATATCCCATCGCGCCTGCCAGGCCCGCGCAGTATTTGAAGGTCTCGCCCAGCAATCCCACGTTGGTGTTGCTGTTGGTCGTCACCCTCGCCAGCACGTCTGAAAAATGCCCGGCCTGGTCCGCTTTCATGCCGAAGGCCGTCATGGCGTCCGTCACGATGTCGGACGTCGCGGCTAGGTCTTCGCCGGACGCGGCCGTCAGGTACATCACGCCGGGCAGGCCCGACATGATCTCCTGCGTGTCCCAGCCCGCCATGGCCATGTAGGTCATGGCCTTCGCGGCCTCTGTCGTGGTGAACTTGGTCTTCGCGGCCATGTCCAGGGCGCTTTCGGTCAGCGCGGCCATCTGGGCCTGGCCGTCCTCGGTGCTCAGGTCGATCTCCCTCAGCGCCGCCACCTTGCCCATCTGCTCGTTGAATCCCGCGCCGGATTCGTACAGCTCCTTGCCCCAGCCGATCACGGCGTCCGTGATCCCGCTCAGGCTGTCGCCCGCGTCCTGCAAATCCTGCCCAATGTCCCCGATTCCGCCCAGCTTGCTCTCGATGTCCTTCACATCGCTGTCCACGCCGCTTGAATCCAGGTTAAACGAGGCGAAAAGTTCGCCCACCTTCAACGCCATTTACTTCCCGCCTCCCTTTTTCGCTTCGTTCATTCGCTCAAGAGTGAAGAGTGAAGAGTGAAGAGTGAAGATAAAGAATGGTTCCCGATTTCTACTCTCCGGTCTTCTCTGTCCGTCTCTTTCCCCATTCGTCTTCTCCTGCTCCTCGCCGCGTCCGCGGCTTGTCCACCCCGTAAGCCTTCCCCCTTGGGGGAAGGGGGACCGCGGAGCGGTGGATGAGGTTCCTCGTCTCAGACCTTTCCAAAACTTCACTCTTCACTCTCCACTCTTCACTCTTTTCCGTCCTCTTCGCTCCGTGCGCTTACCTCGCCGTGGAAATCAGCCCGCCGAAAAACGCCGCCGCCTGCCTGCGCCCCTCGTCCTCGTCCACTTCCTCGTCCGGATCCGGGTGCTTCCGCAGCTCAGCCAGCCGGGACGCCGTCGCGCCGTAGGGGCTCAAATTCCTGAACAGCACCCCGAACATACGCCACGACATTTTGTCGATCTGCTCCGTCAGCACGATGCCGTAATCCCTCAAAAAATCGGCCTCGAGCGCGTCCCACACACGGAGCAGGCTTACTTTTTTGCCTTCGACCCGCCGGATTCCATGCCGTCCTCGTCGGTCAGGGTCTCGCCCTGCTCGCCGTCCACGTCCTTGCCGTTGATCATGCCGAAGGTCATTTTCACCAGATTGGCCAGCTGCTGCGCGCTCATGCCTTTCGAGCAGAACTCGTTTACCGCCGCCTTGCCGAAAAACTGGTCCGCGGCCCGCATGATCATCACGGTGGCGTCGCCGTCAGAGATCTTGTCGTTGTACGCCCGCGCCATCGTGATCGGCACGATCGCCGGGATCCTCCCGGGCACGTCGTAATACTTGCCGTAAACCTTCACCTTGTGGACAACCGCGTCCTTTTCTTCCATGAACGCGTCAAAATCGAGTGTTCTCCCCATTTTTCTGCCTCCGCAATTATTGTTTTGCTTTGCTCCGTGTTCCCCGCGTCCGCGGGTCTATTCCCGGCTCCGCGTGGCCTTTTGCAAACCTGTTGATTCTTTGCAGCTCAGCCGCATGAGGCGGCCCCGTACGCCTTCCCCCTCGGGGGAAGGTGGCCGCGACAGCGGCCGGATGAGGTTCCCCGTCCCCGTATATCAAAAAAGTCCGGCGCGGGGTCAACCCCCGCGCCGGACGTTTCTGCCTCAGGCCACGGTCACGGCGATGGTCGCGGTCTTCGCGCCGTTCACGGTGGTCACGGTCACGTTGGCCGTGCCCGCTCCGGTCGCGGTGATGGAAAAGCCGGTGTCGGTGATGCTGCCGACGGCGGCCACGCGCTTGTTGCTGGTGGACACCCGGAACCGCTGGTTGCTGGCATTGGCCGGCGTAAAGGCGATGGTGATCACCTTCGCGGCGTCGCCGACGCTCATGCTCAGCGTGCTCACCGAATCGCTCCCGTCCTTCAGCGCCACGCTCGACACCTGTACATAGGGCAGCACCTCAACCTCGCCCACCTGTTCCAGGTCCCAGGAGGCGGTGTCCTCGGTGTCGTCGCTGCCGTCTTCGGTGTCGGTCACGATGTAGTCGCCCACCACGGTGGTCCCGTAGGGATCCACGATCTTGATGGTCGCGTCGCCGTCGCAGCCGGTCTCGGTGGCGTAGCTGTCCAGGATGGTCTGGCCCTGGTCCTTCGCGCCGGTGGACGCGTTGAACAGCGGCTTGCCCTCCAGCTTCAGCGTGCCGTTGCGCTTGGTCACGTAGGGCTCTTCCCAGCTGTCGGTCACGGCGCTGCCGTCCTCGGTGTTGCTGCCGGTGCCCCGGGTCATCTGGGTCAGGCCCTTGATGCGCACCCAGGTCTCCTGGACCGCGGTCTTGTCCTGGATGAAGACGGCCCAGTCCCTGATGTTGGTCGGGCACCCGTTCTTCCTTCCCTTTGCCATATGCATTCACTCCTTAATCGCAGTATTTCACGGAAATATTCGTCACGTAGATTTCGCGCTTCTTCGTGTCCGCGCCGAGCCCGGTCGCGGCGTTCATTACCTCGATGATCACCTTCCGGCCGTCGCCGGCGAGGAATCCGTCGAATTCGTCAAGCTCATCCGCGATGGCGCAGGATTTTTCATAGGCGGCCTTCACGGTCTTCGCCCGGTTCATGATCTGGAACCTGGCGGGCCCGTCCGGACCGCCGGTGCCGGAATCGGTGGAAAAGATGCACACGCACTCGTCCGGCGTCTCCGGCATGCGCCCCCAGTGGATGTCGCCGTCGCGCCGCGCGTCGGGCACGGTGCCGAGGCCGGCCATCTCCAGGTGCGCCGCCAGCTCCTCCATCAGGTTCATTTACATCTCCTCCTCGAAGGCGCGCCGCAAAAGGTTGCGCATGCTCTGCGCCACCGCGCCGCTGTTTGCCGGGTCCTCCAGGTATTTCGCCTTCCGGCCGCCCTGGTGCTGGTAGCCCATCTCCTCGTGCTGCCTCACGGCGTAGGGCGTGTCGTAACTGACGGTCCCCTGGGATCCGTCGTCCGCCACGTCCACCGCGCAGCTGTTTTTCAGCGGCCCCTGGTCCAGAGGCACCTCGGCCTTCGAAACCCCGGCCAGGTAATCCAGCGCGCTCCACATGCCCTTTTTCTTTGCGCTCTTCGTGGCATTTTTGATCAGGTTCCTGTCGATCTCGATCCGGTCGATCTTCAGCTTCACCTTCACTCAAGCACCACCTCCAGGTGGCTTGCCTTAAAGCCCCTCGCGCGGTAGCAGGTCAGCACGATGTATTCCTCGCCGTCGGCCATAACCTTCGACCTTGCCGGGATCGGCTCGCCCGTGCAGTACATCTTCCCGCGCGCCAGCACCTGGTCAAAGGTGCCGTCCGGGTTTTTGTAGGTGTGCTCAAGGTCCGCTCCCAGCTGCAGGCGGCATTTCCGCGTTTCCGAATCCCCGTAGATGTCCTCGCCCCCGGCTTCGCGCAGAAAGGGCGTCACCACGGCCTCCTGGGTCAGCAGGAAATCAATCAGCGGCATAGGGGAGCCTCCCTTCCACGCCCCGGTACAAAAGCCCCGTGCGGAGCAAAAGCCCGTAGGCGCTGGGGCACACGTTCCGGCGCGTCAGCCGGTATTCCAGCACGCCGTCCTTAAAGGCCATCTGGAAGTCGCCGATCCTGAAGGACTGCGCCCCCTCCGGGATGTCCTCGCTCAGCCGCTGCATGATCGAATAATCGTGCTCGTACTGCCAGGCCGCCGCCTTTTCGAAGGCTTCCTTTTCGCCGTCCGTCTGCGGAACGTTGGGGAAGATGAAGGCGTACATCCTTTCGCGCATCAGCTCCAGCTGGTACTCGCTGGGCGCGGGCGTGTCCACATGGCTGTCATACATCCTTCCCACGCCCCTTCCTTGCCTTCGCGGCTTTCCCGTTGTTTTTTCCGGTCGCGGCGTCCGCTGTCCCGGCGGCCTGAGGGGGCTCTGTCCCCGTCAGGACCGCCTCGGCCCGGCCCTCTCGCAGCAGCCGTTCCTTCAGCCCGGGAGGCGCGTCGGATATGATCACCCCCGCCGGGATCACTCGGCCCGCCTGCGCGAGGGGCCTTGTCAGCCTGATCTTCACTTTATCGCCTCCCGGGCAATGTCACTTAAGCGCCGGTCGCCACGTACTTGACCTCGACGGTCACCTGGGTGGCGCTGTCGCGGGTCACGGTCACCTTGCTGGCGGGATGTCCGTCGCCGGTGGTGGCGGGCAGGCCCACGATGTCGGCCTTGCCGAAGTCGTTGGAGAAGATGTACCCGTCGGCGGCGGTCAGGACCACCTTGGCGGTGTACGCGGTAGTGCCGGCGAAGCTCACGGCTTCGGGAGTCCAGGTGATGGCGGCGGTGTAGCCGGTGCCGCCGTCATGGGTGGACTGCGGGGTGGCGCTCTTGACGGGCGCGGTCACGTTGTACCTCGCGCTCTCGATGGCCACATTGCCGGTGGGGGTCAGCACGGCGAAGGGATACCGGGTGGCGGTGCCGTTCACGCGGTTCACGGGGTTGGGCAGGGCCCAGCCGGCGCGGAACACCACGCGCAGGGCCACCATGTCCTGCTGCGCCAGGTTGTACACGATGCTGTTGTCGCTGGGATCCTGGATCACAGCTTCGGTCAGCAGCTTGGTGGTGATGTCGGTGCGGACGGCCCACACGGCCTGGTTCCAGTCGCCGCCGACCAGAAGCACCTGCTCGGAATCCATCACTTCGCTCCTGGGGAAGATGGCCTCTGAGCCGTCCAGCTCGTACACGCCCTTGTTCTGCACGCCGTCGCGGTAGGCGGCGTGGCCGAAGATGGGCAGTCCGTTGTTGTCCAGGGTGCCGCGCAGCATGGAGCGCAGCTTGATGGCGCCCACGTAGGCGTTGGGCACGAAGCCGTCTTCCTCAACCTTGGCCAGCAGGCCGTTTTCGCCCATCAGCTCGGTGTACAGGTTGCCGCCCTGGGTGTGCTGGATGTAGTTTCCCTTGTCAATTGCGGCGGGAATGATGCCGGCGGGGAAGTTGCTGGGCTTGTTGGTGCCCAGCAGGACGGCCTTGTCGAAGGCCGCGCCGATGGCTTCCACCAGCCTGGGCTTCACGTTGGCCCAAATGTCGTAATCGCTGTCGTCCAGCACGTTCTGTGGGATCGGCACGATGCACGCGATCTCCTCGGCGTACAGGCGAACGTTCTGCCATGCCATGGCGGTGGTCTGCTTCATGCCGGTGTCGCCGTCCACGAAGTACGCCATCGGCAGGCTGGAAAGCACCGGGATGGACCTCGTCTTGGAGCTCATGTCGGGCAGCCTGCGCATCAGCCTCATGGCGATGGACTGCTCCGGCACGCTCTGCATAATCTCTTTGCTTCTCTCTTCAGGGATAAGTACTTCAGCTCCGCTGCGATCAATAAGCGCCATATTCAAATCTCCTCTCGTTTGTCAGTTGTTTCAAAATTCTCTGTGTCGTCGGGCTCGTCTCGGGAGCGCAAACGCTCCCACGCGCGTCCTTTTCTCCGGCGGGTCACTGTATGCGTATGCCCCAATCGGCATCCGCTCCGGCGGTCTCTCCGTATGCCAAAATGGCATCCGCTCCGGCCGCCGCTCCGTACGCCCCAAATGGCGTCCGTGCCGGCAGCGGCCTCGGTTGCCTTCCCCCTCGGGGGAAGGTGGCTCCGAGCGGCAGCGAGGAGACGGATGAGGTTCCTCGTTCCCCGTCCTCCGTCCTCTCAACTCTCCACTCTCAACTCTCCACCGTTACCCCCGTCCCGCCGCTGCCCTGATGGCGGCGTTCACGTCGGCGTTGGGATCCCCGTCGCCCTGGGGCTGCGTCTTCGCGCCTCCCCATCCGCCTTTCGGCTTCGGTTCCTCGTTGAAGAGGTACCCGGCGCTTTCCCTCAGCGCCTTCAGCTGTTCCTCCACGCCGGTCAGCTCGCCCTTTTCGTCCTCGCCGATCTGCGCCTGGTCCAGCAGCCTTTCGATAACGGCCGGGTCCTTCGCGTTGGCCTTCGCCAGCGCGGCGCGCACCTTCTGGCTGCGCTTCATGCCGCTGATGGTGGAGTCCCTCTCCGCCAGCTGCGCCTTCAGCGCCTCCACGGCCTCCTTCAGGGCCTCGGATCCCTCCCCGGCCTTCTTTGCCTCCTCCAGCTGTTTCGTCAGGTCCGCAAGCGCCGCCTTGGTGGCCCTGTGCTTGC
This sequence comes from uncultured Clostridia bacterium, assembly GCA_947166385.1. Lineage (GTDB taxonomy): Bacteria > Bacillota > Clostridia > Christensenellales > Aristaeellaceae > Aristaeella. Next base: position 46,294 of record CAMVEB010000028.1, read on the forward strand.
CGATCTCGTCGTCCAGCCGCGCCTTGGGCAGCCAGCTTCCGTCGTTGGTCTGGATGATGCTCATCCCTTCCACGTCCTTCAGCTTCTCGGCCGCCTGTGCGTACAGCTCGTCTCCCAGCTGCGCCTTCAGAGCAGTGATGTCCATTGTCATTCCTCCTGTACAGCAGATGTTTTTTAAGCGGTCCTCTCCGCCTTTTGCTGTCCGCGGGTTGCCCCCGCGGCGGGCGGTATAAAAAACAGGCCCCGGAAACCCCTGAAGAGCTTCCGACTGCCCGATTTTTATCTGATTCGCATTCGATGCGACAAAACGCCCGGATTTTCGGCGTTATTTTTGCCGCTGAGCGGTTTTTTGCGCGCGTCCGGTAAATTGCCCGTCCCTTTTTCCTGCCGCTCAGAGGGCCGTTTCCGGCCCGTTTTCGGGCATATCGTCCGCGGCCGTCTTTTTGGGCGTCTTTTCCGGCGCTTCCAGCGCCCTCCGGATCTCCCCGAAGGCCGCGGCCACGTTCGCTGCTTTATGCGCTCCCAGGCACCAGTTCCGGAATGCCGTGTCCCCGCGGGTGTCGTACTCGTAGGCCGCCTCGGCCTTCCTTACGCCGTCCAGGAACTCCACCGCCTTCTTAAGCCTCCCCGCGTCCAGCGGCACGCCCTTTTTCGCGGGCGTTTCGACGGCCGCCCTCAGGGCCTCGGTGTGCGCCGCGGCGACCGCCGCCTTCGCCACCACCCTCCCCCGGAAGTCGGAGGACTGGCAGGGCCTGCACACCCGGTCCGCGCCCGGAATGGCGTCGTAGATCCCCAGCGCGGCCTCCAGGGCCGCCCGGCTCGCTTTCGTCTCCATCGGTTCACCTCATTTGTGGCTGTGTTCCCGGTCGTAGTGTCGGTAAAGGTAATTGTTCGCGGGCTGGGATCCTATCAGCGCGTCCAGCTTCCCCGTGAACTGCCGTATCCGGTTCAGCGCCTCGGCCTTCTGCTGCGGCGTCTGGGCCACGGCGGCGCGGTCGCGGTACTTGCGCACCTGCCGCTCGTAATACCGCTGCTTCGACCGGGTGGAATAGGCGTAGCTCTCTTCCTGCTTCGGCGCAGGTTCCGTCCTGAATTCCGTCCCCCTGTTCGGCTGGCTGATCCCCTCGTAATAGGTGGTGATGCCGTGCATGCACCTGGGATGGAAGCACCCGGCGCTCTCGGCGTCGTCAAGGCTCGGATACTCCGAATTCTCCCCGCTCACGCTGACGATCACGTCCTCCCACTGCTCGCACAGGGGACAGGCGCCCGCGTGGCTGTCGATGATCGCCAGGTCGTACCCATAGGACCGCATCGTGTCGGAATATCCGGAGACCGTCGCCCGGTTGATGGCCGTCAGCGTAGCCATCTCGGCGTAATTCCACAGGCTCCAGTGATGCCCGCCCCGGTCGGTGAAGCCGTCGATGCCCTCGTCGGCAAACCGCGTCAGGGCCATGCCCACCGCCTCCCGGGACGTCACCGACCCGGTGGCCAGCAGGGAAGAGGTGCCGCCGATCACGTCCGCGTATTTGTCGTCGAACTGCCTCAGGATCCTCCGCTCTGCGGCGTTCAGGGCGTTGTTCAGGTCCGCCAGGATGTACCCGGCCTTCAGGGCGTTGGGGCTCATGTGCTCCACGTCCGCGTTCCCCAGCATCCGCCGCATGTCGTCGTAGAATTTCTCGCTTCCGGTCAGCTGCGCCCGCTCGATCACGCCGCCGAGGACGCTCTCCCTTTCCTTCGCGGCGCGCTGAAGCAGCCGCTCAAACTGCGCGTGGGCGCTGGTCACCTCGGCGGCCTTGCGCTCGGTCCAGCCGGGCCGATCCACGCCCCTGGCCGCCCTGCGGGCCACGGCCTCCAGCATCTTCTCCCGCGCTTCGTAGTAGATGACCGCGAGGCCCTCGGCCACCTGTTCGGCCTCTTCCTCGCTCAGCGGGCCCGTCCGGTGTCCGTCCAGCCCAACGTTGAAGCCGTACCGGGCCATCAGGCCTCATCCTCTCCGCCCGCGGGCACGCCGTGCAGGTCGCCCTGCATCGCGTCCGGCTCCATGGTCGCCACGCCGTACTCCTCCATCACCTTGCGCACCTCGTCCTCGATCTGCCCCTGCTCCCAGTCCGGGTGGAGCATTTTCACCATGGTCTCGGTGGAGGCCGCCTGGGCGTTGTGCATCAGCTGCACCGCCTGGGAGATGGTCGAAAGGTCGGTGGACATGCTGTCCGGGAATTCGATGATCACCCGGTCGCCTTCCTGTGCGGAAATTTCCCCGTACACCTCGGCGTCCAGCCTCATCACGGCGGTCAGGAACCTTTCCAGCGGCATCGACCAGTAGTTCAGCTTCTTCGACCGCATGGAGAAGCTCTTCTTCTCCCGGATCAGCAGCGCCGTGCCGCTGGAGGCCTGCCCCTGGATGTCCAGGCCGAAGGTCTGCGGCGAATACCCGCTCATGGAAATGATGTT
>CAMVEB010000029.1 GCA_947166385.1 uncultured Clostridia bacterium
ATATAGAAAAAGAGCAACGTTGTTCTTTGGCCGCTTCAAGCAATTCCTCTACGGTAACATTGAACGCCTTTGCTATCTGGTAAACTGTTTCCGCATTACATTTTCCCAAATTAGTTTTTCCATTGCAGATATCATTTATTGTCATATATGGTATATGAGTATCTTGAGACAGACGGTATTTTGTCATACCATATTGCTCCATGAGATCATTCACAATCATCAGCATAACCCCCCTCAACGATAATATAACGGTATACCGTGATTGTGTCAAGAGGGTAAAGTATATAGAAATTTTTTCAATATGCAAAAACGACTGAAGAAACTAAAAGGAGAGGAGGAACAAGCAAAAAGCAAGGGAACAAAAAACGAAAGAAATGAAGGGGTTTCAATAGCTTATATAAAAACTTGCATACAAACATTATATGATGCTAAAATGATTTCTGCTGATGAAGCAATAGTTACATAGATTTATTGATGCAAAACAATCAACGAGCTAAAACCCAAACTTCTGATCATATGAAGGATTCCTGTATGGAGAAGCAATGGATGAAGAATTGATGCTGTACTACATTGAAAAGTTTGGCGCAATTCGCATTCCAAGAGAGCATCCTTATTCAATCAGCTTCTCAGGAAAAGCGACAAAAAGAATCAGGGAGGTGTACGAATATGTATGGACAGACGAAGAGCCTTGAGCATGATCCCATTCAGAAAATCGCAGACAAATATGTAGAAGAAAACAATCCATACGGCCCGTTCAAGCCCCTTCGGAATACTTACAGTATGTTGAGGAGCATAGCATTACTGATCCATCCGAGATACCTGAAGAAGTGTTGGATACATTTATGCTTCCTGAGAATCCTGAGAGAATTGCTTTTTAAACTGTGCTTTGAGCCCACCTACCTCTTTATCCGTTTGTTGGAAGTGAGGCGCGGTGGGCAATTCTGTTATATACGGAGGACAAATAGTGTTCAATTGGCTGAAGAAGCTGTTTTCAAAGCCCGGACCGATCGCATCCATGCCAATTAAAGAAGAAACCAAACTCTTGGAGAAACCATGTAAATCTTGTGGGAAGCCAATCTTCTACGATCCGTCCTGGGAGCATATCCCGAATTACTGCAAGGAGTGCAAGCGGAAATACCAGGACGAGCATAATATTCCAAAGATCGTGAAGCAGAAGTGCAAACGGTGTGGTAAACAGTTCACGTTTCCATCTACTATCAAGCACTACCCCAACTACTGCAAGAATTGCAGAGCGAAGTTCAAGGAGAAGAATGCATGACCTACGAAGAAGCAAAGCAGACCATCCCACTCGGCCGATACCGCCATTTCAAAGGCAACGAGTATGAAGTGATCGGGATTGCCCGGCATTCCGAGACCGAAGAGCCAATGGTGGTCTATAAGGCGTTGTACGGTGACGGTGGCTTATGGATACGGCCCGCGGCTATGTGGAATGAGAGCGTAGAACGGGATGGGAATACGTATATGAGGTTTAAGAAGATATGAGCGAATGTCGTGCATGGTCGGAAGGTGATCCGATTCTGGAAGAATACCACGATCATGAATGGTGCAAGATTAACCATGATGATGATTTCCAGTTCATGATGCTGTGCCTGGAAGGGGCAAGCGTTGGCCTGTCCTGGGCGACCATCATGCATAAGAAACAAGCATATTGTGCTGCCTTCCATGATTTCAAGATTGACGCTTGCGCTGCGATGACGGATGAGGAGTTGGAGGCACAGCGGACTAATTCAGGCATCATTCGGAACAAAGGCAAGATCTACAGCATCCGGAAGAATGCGCAGGTGGTTCAGCAGATTCAGAAGGAGTTCGGTTCTTTTGATGCCTATCTGTGGGGTTTTACCGATGGGAAACAGATTGACGGCCATTGGGAGAAACCCGCAGATGTGCCAACAGTATCTGATACATCAGTGAGGATGTCGAAGGACATGAAGAAGCGCGGTATTGCCTTCGTAGGTCCGGTGATCACCTACTCGTTTTTGCAGGCAATCGGCATTGTGAACGATCATCTGGCAGACTGCGAATATAGGTGAAGAAGATGAAATTGAATACGATCCATCACATCGCCATAATTTGTTCTGATAAGGAATCGGCGCTTCATTTCTATCATGATCTGCTCGGCTTTCAGATCATCCGATCCAATTATCGTCCGGAACGGAATGACTGGAAGATCGATCTGGCTATTAACGACACAACGGAGTTGGAGCTGTTCATCATGAAAGACCGGCCTGCGCGTGTGTCGGGTCCAGAGGCATATGGCTTACGTCATATGGCTTTTGCTGTCCCTTCTGTGGCGGATACGGTCAAGGAATTAGAACAGAAAGGGATAGGGTGTGAGCCTATCCGCCTGGACTCCTACACAAACAAGCCGATGACTTTTTTCAAAGATCCGGACGGATTACCGATCGAAATACATGAATAAAGGAGAAAACCATGAGCCGAATTAAGGAACTACAGAAATATGTCCATCATGTGGTGGAGGACAACGAGAAGGAAGCCAATCAGATCGCACATTTGCATGGGGTAGCGCTTGCTGCTGCTATTCTTGCGAAGAAACGCGGCTTTCCTTCTTCCAGCGGCAGAATAGCCGCTTCTATTTTTCACCCTTTGTTCTGTATTGGGCAGGAGAGTGATGGTAAGATACAGCCATGGTCAGGGAAATGACCAGTGAAAGGAGGGCACGCACGATGTTCGGAATGATTGTTGGCATCCTGTTTGGAGTGTATGTGATCGCGGCGGTAATCAATGTTGTTGGAGTGATCATCGGAGCAGTGTTCTCCGGTGTGGGCGCGCTTCTCGGAGGAGCTTTCTCCGGTGAAAGCCTGGCGATCGGCATTATGCTCGGAACGGCCTGGTATCTTATCCGGAAGAGGAATGAAAGCCCCAGGAACGATGCGTAAGCTATCTCCCAGGTAGTGTCGATAATAGCAGGAGGTGTATGAAATGCTGCTGATTGTGATTGCGGCTCTGGTTCTTGGAACGATGTTGCTCCGTAGAAAGACCTTGCTTGAAGGCACAAATGAAGTGATCGAGCCTGCGAACAAGATCGTAAAGGCTACGGTGGATGGAAAACATATTCGTATGTGATAGAGAACAACAATGAAAGGTAAACTGCTGTGGTGCATCGGACTGGCAAGGATACTGTTTGTAATTGCCTGGATGTTGATCATCGCAGGAATGTGGAAGGAAAGGACGTGTAAGCAATGAAAATGAGCAAAGGCTGGTATAGTGGACTTGGAGTTACGGTAGTAGTGCTCCTGACACTGATTGTTTGCAGTTCACTGCGTCTACTGAACGGAGTTATTATTCGACTTGGCGGTATCGGTGTGATGGTTGCGCTCCTTGCCTTGGCGTATGCGATTATCCGGAAGAGGGCGTAAAGTATGATCAAAGATAAGATTTGGCTGATTAGCTTGATTGTGTGCTTCCTGGCTGCAGTAGTTTCGCTGGCTGGATCGGCAATTGGTATTTCGGATACGCTGAGGCGCATCTTCGGTGTGACTATTCTTGTGTCTTTAGTGATTGTGGTTTACAGGACGGTCCGGAATAAGAGGTAATAACAATGGCAAAGATGGAAAGAACTCTGCACGGAGATTTCAATGAGATTCTGCGGAGGATCGAGAATGGAATTATGAAGGGCAGCCTGTCTGCTTCCCTGGAAGACAGCAGCGATTTCTCTGACGGTTCCTCACGCTGTGCAGTACGTGTTTTTGAACGCTTTAGTGCGCTTGGCTCAAACCGCGTTTCTCTGAGTGTGACTTTGTTTGAAGGCAAGGATGGAACAATTCATCTCAGCGCAATAACTTCTGGCGGATCACAGGCGGTGTTCTTCAAGATCAATACATTCGGTGAGCAGGCATTCCTGGATAAGCTGGCGCAGGTGCTGTAATAACGGAAACAGTGTAGTACATACCCCGGTAGAGGAGATAATCTTCTGCTGGGGTTTTCACATATATAGACGTACCTCAACAGAAAAAAATCGATCCCGATGCGAAAACGTTCCATATTGATTTTGATACTAATGCCTGCTATAATTATGGCAAACATGGGAAAAGATCCCAGATTTGCCGCAAGGAGGGTTCCGCGATGGAGTATATTCATAGAGCAATTGAGAACATCGCACTTCATTCAGATAAAACCTTCAAAAGTGTTCTGATTACCGGTGCACGCCAAACCGGAAAATCCAGAATGATAAAAGAACTTTTCCCTGATAAAAAATATGTGGCGATTGATGATCCCTTTATTGAAGATCAGGCAATCAATAATCCGAATATGTTCATGATGCTGAATCAGCCGCCTGTCATTTATGATGAAGTGCAGCGTGCTCCGGAGCTTTTTCGGTTTATCAAAATTGTCTGTGATGAGCGTACAGACAAAGGCTTGTTCTGCCTCTCCGGCTCCCAGCCCCTTGAACTGATGGAAAAAGCTTCTGAATCACTTTCCGGCCGCGTTGGTATTATTGAATTACTGCCGCTGTCGCAAAGGGAGATAGATAGGGTTGCTTTTACACAGCCTTTTTTACCAACGATGGCATATATCAGCGAACGCAATCAATCGGTCAAAAAGCCCGGAAATCTTTGGGAACGAATCCATCGCGGCGGATACCCGGAACTGCAGGACCCGGATGTTGATTGGGGAATTTTCTTTTCCAGCTATGTCAAGACCTATCTGGAACGGGACGTTCGTAAACTGACAGCCGTACAGGATCTGAATGATTTTCGCCGGTTCATGGTCGCCGTTGCCGCGCGGACAGGACAGATGGTCAATTATGCCAATATTGCGGATGAGATCAGCAAAGACCAGACAACTGTAAAGGCATGGATGTCCATTCTTGAAGCTTCCGGGATCATTTATCTCCTGGAAGCATATACTCCAAGCGTACTGAAGCGGGCAATCAAAACACCGAAGGTATATTTCCGCGATACAGGGCTGGCAGCATATCTGACCAGGTGGCTGACGCCGGAAACCCTGGCAAACGGGGCGATGTGCGGACCGTTTTTTGAAACGTATGTCATTTCTGAAATCCTCAAGTCCTACGCGAACCGGGGAGTCGATTATCGCTACTGCGTTTCATATTACAGAGGCAGAGACAAACTGAAAAAGAAGAAAAACGGCGATACAGTAGAGGTTGAAAGTGAAATTGATCTGATCATTGAGGAAAACGGCATTCTGTATCCCATAGAGATCAAAGAAAGCACAGCTGTTTCCGCTGACGAAACAGCGGCATTCACCGTGCTTGATAAGGTCAATGATAAAAAGCGTGGAACAGGAGCAATCATATGTGCCTGCCCCCAGCCTGGCATGCTCCGGGAAAACATTCTTCAGATACCGGCTTGGTATATCTGAAGCCAGTTCTGAATTACACAAAAAAAACGTCCCGAACATTTGAATTAACTATGGACAGTTTTATTTCTCCGTGGTATAATAATTTATTTATAGTGCATCATAGCATACAATAGAAATGATGTTTTTGAAGGAGGTCATTGATCGATGAGAAGACTGCCTTCCCTCGTTCTTGCCCTCGCCCTGCTTCTATGATGTGGACCAGGGGGTCGAGCCGGATTACTTCATCAACGACTATGCGAATTTCTACAACCGGGAAGCTCTGACAGAGTTTATCAACGCGCTGTTCTGATTTGAGCGGGCGGTGGCCCTGTGCTCCGCCAATCCGGCGAAGATATTCGGCTGCGGTCAGAAAGGAGCGGTTGCGGTCGGCATGGACGCGGATATCGTCATTTGTGATCCGGCTAAGGAATTCACGATCACAAATGAGAAAATGCATTCCGACTGCGACCATACGATCCACCCGCCCGCCGTCCGCGAGAAACCCGGGCGTATGATCCGATTCACCAGAGTCAGTCAAGCGAATATGAACAGGAAGTAAAAGGAAAACATGACGAATCAGAACAACACGAAGGAAAACAAACTCGAAAAGGTCTTTCTGAACGAACGCTTTATGGCAGCCGTCTGTATCATAATGGCGGCTGCCGGTGTCGCGTCGCTTGCTTTTTGCCTCAGGGAACAGGATGCCTTTGACATATTCGCCCTGCTGATCAAGCTGGTGACGGCAGTCACCATGTTTCTGGCTTTCCGGTCCTTTAAGTGGGATGCAGCCAAGGGCCTCATGGGCGGCGTGCTGTTTGCCCTGATGTATCAGGATGCGCACCTCGCGCTTGCCAGGCTCTGGTCCGAACAGAACTTTGATGCCTATCTGGCCTCCGGCGTTCAGGGAAGCCTTTTCCTGGCCGGGGCAGGCATGAATCTCCTGATGACTGTCATCATTACAGCGAACCACTTCTTTATCAACTATTCAACGCACGGCAATCCAAAAAATGTGATCCTGAACCGGATCGCCCTGGTTTTCAAACTGGCAGTCTGCGTTCTTCTGATCGTGACCAACAGTCTGCTCGGATTCTCCTCTGCCCTGCGCTGGGCTCATTCCGTACAGTATCTGATGGACATCGCGCTGCTGATGCTGGTAGCCTGCCTGGAAGCACAATTCGATTCTTTCAACGTGCTTCGTCAGGAACTGAAAAAGCTGAAGCAGGAAAGGAAGGCGGAAAAATGAGCTTTCGGCAGCGCATTTCCGGGATCTGGCTGATATCCATGAGCCTTCTTGCCCTGTTCGCCTTCACCTGTTATTTCGTTGCGCAGATGTGGCTGAGCATTCTGCAGACGGCTTATATCACGCTGGTGATCCTGCAGGTTGCGGCACTGACGGTTTATCTGTGGGGCCCGGAAAAACTGAAGCACAGGTGGCAGAAGATCCTGTACAGGCTCTTATATGCCTCCTCCTTTTTTGTGATCCCGGCGTTCCTGTTTATCTTTATGGGCCTTGTTTCCCAGTATCATGTCCGGATTCCGGACAGTATTCCCGCGGAATCCATGGCAGTGAAAGAGATCCTGCCCATGGAGAACCGGACGACGGTTTACGATACAGGCACGGTTTATATCATCTTCCCGGAGTATTCCGATGTGAGTCTCGTGTGCGAAACACGCCCATCCAAATCAGATGAATCCGTCACCTGGTGCAGCGGCGCGGCATTCCAGCACGATATCAGCCTTGGCTTCTCCCATGGGAATATCGACGGAGACCACGCGGTGGACGGTGTCCTTTATGAAAGTCCGTATAACAAGGACAGCTTTGCTGCTTTTACGTTTGCGAACGGCTGCTTTTCCTTCGGATTCAACGATCCTTCCAAAGCGATCCGGGAAGCCGCGGAAAAAGGCGGAAGCGGATTCATGCAGTTCGGCCTGATCCGGAACGGAGAAACCGTCATGGGCATCAACCGTCCCCGGGTCCGCTGCTACCGGACGCTGGCCGAACTGAACGGGCATCTCTGCATCATCGATTCTGTCCGGATGATACAGTTCGATGGTTTTATGGAAGAATTACGGCGCCTCGGTGTGACCAATGCCCTGTATATGGATATGGGCGCCGGGTGGAATTACTCCTGGTACAGAAATGCGGCTGAGAAGGTGGTTACGCTCTTCGGACTGCCTGTCCCATGGTCACACAACTGGGTTGTGTTTCGGAAACAGCCATAGACAGTAAAGCCGGATCAGGCTCAACGATACCATCGTTGCGTGCCCGGCTGTTTAAAGTCTTTGATATCAGTTTAAATTCTCCTTTGGGAGGTGTGCAATGCTGAATCATGAATGGATCAGGAAAACGGAAGAATTCCTGAAAGAGAAATTCGGCTCTACTCCAAAGTTAGTGGAAATCCGATAATCATGATACGACAGGGGACTTTTTTCCGCCCCCGGAAGCCCGTCTTTTTCCAGCAGGACCAGGGCGCCCCGCTGCCCGTCGTGCGCGCCTTTCATCTTCCACACCTGGTTGCAGTCCGGCCGGACGGAATCGGCCCCTTCCAGCGGCAGGTCCGGAATCCATCCATCACTGACTCCGCCGGTCAGGACAATAATGTTTACGGAATCCGGAATCTCTGCGTCCATCATCTTGATCAGCTGATTCGCAACCGGGCCGGCCTCCGAGGTATCCATTCTGGCACCGTCAGCCCAGAGCAGGACCGTCTGCGCCGCGGGTTCTTTCCCGGCTTCCGCCGCGCAGGCGCCGCCGAGGACAGTCACGGCCAGCAGGACCGCCGTCATTGCTAAGATGATAAATGCCTTTTTTTCATGGTGTTTCCCCCTTTAGACCGGCTATGGTCCGGATGTGTTGAAACATTATATCTTTTTTTCTGTTATGGTGGCAAGCTGTTTATTCCTATCTGAAGCCACAAAGCTTTATGAAGCGGAAGCAGTGATTCCATCGAAATCCTCTACCGTCACGTAAATGTGGAGCTCGATGTTGTACTCTCTGTCCACCGTGATCTTCTCCAGTAGCCGGGCCGGGATCTTTTTTTGATATATGCGTATGGATAGAGACATAGGAAGGGAACTATGACGGTAAATCCTACTGGACAATTTTTCGTTTTATTGGAAAATCGTCCAGTAATAGTGGACAAAATACGTCCTGTTAGCTATATTTCCCGGATCCATACCGCCATTTCGCCCGGTGCGCGGTTGGCCCAGGCGAAATAGGGAATAAACGTCAGCTGCGTTTCAGCCGTTTCATCCGCCCGGCAGGCCGGCGCGTAAAGCTGTCCTTCCGCAAATGATCTGCTCTCGCGGAACGCGCGGCAGCGGATGGTCCGGATGCCGCCGAGCAGCTGCGGTTCGTCGCGCACTTCAAAGACGGTATTGAGCGGCAGGCGGAGCAGATGGAGACCGCTTCCGTTATCGGCTTCCTCCAGGCAGTAAACCAGCGGTCCGCGGACGACGCACAGCTTTCCGGCATCTTCCCGCACGGCAGGATTCGCCCTCATCAGCAAAACAGGCATCTCCAGGTCCAGGCCGACGATATCATTCTCCCGCCATAACCGATTCAGTTCAATATATCCCGAGACCGGCTCAGAAGGCACGCTTTCGCCGTTCACCTTCAGCTCATAGCCCCGGCACCAGCCGGGAATGCGGACAGCGATGCCGTACTGTCCCGGCGTATGCACAGCCAGGCGGATCCGGCCGTCCCACGGATATTCGCTTTCCACGCTGAGGCGGACCTCAGTATGCGCCAGTGCAGCGCAAACATCCCCGCTGATAAACAGGTGCATATACAGCGTATCGTCTCCGGCCGAAAAGGCATAGGAGGGAAGGGAACCCAGAAGGCGCGCGAGATTGGGCGGGCAGCAGGCACAGCTGAACCATTTCTGCCGCCGCGGCTTTACATGACGGAGCCGGTCGTCCTTTTCGCAGGCTTCGGGCACGACTTCAAGCGGATTGACATAGAAGAACCTTTTCGCGTCCAGCGACATACCGCTCAGGACGCTGTTGTACAGCGCGCGCTCGAGGACATCCGCGTACCTGCCGTCCATCTGGGCGTTCAGCATGCGCCGGGCAAAGAAACACAGCCCGATCTGTGCGCAGGTTTCGCCATAGACGGCATCGTTGGGAAGATCATAATCGTAGGTAAAAGCTTCCCCTATGTGCGTGGAACCGATCGCGCCGGTGATGTACATCCTGCGGCTGGCCATATTGTCAAACAAAGCCCGGCAGGCCTCAAGCAGGGAGGGATCATCTGTTTCCGCCGAGACATCCGCCATGCCGCTGTACAGATACATGGCGCGAACCGCGTGCCCCTCGGCCGCGGTCTGTTCGCGCACCGGCTTCCCGGCCTGGTAGTACTGATAGCGCATGTAAGTTTCGTTCCAGATGAAGCTGCGGTTTCCGTCGCGCCTCGCTTCCTCCTCGAAATACAGCGGCGCCTGTCCGCGCCGGTCGATAAAATACCGGGCCAGCATGAGATAGCGCTTTTCGCCGGTCTGCCGGAAGAGCCTGACCAGCGCCATTTCGATAATTTCATGCCCGGGATAGCCATGCAGCTTGCCCTCCTCCGGGCCGAAGGTGCGGTCAATCAGGTCCGCGAAACGGCAGGCCACAGACAGCAGGCGGGTGTCGCCGACGTTCCGCGCGAAAGCCACGGCAGCTTCAATCAGATGCCCCGCGCAGTACAGTTCATGGTTGTTTTGCAGGTTACTGAAGCGCTTTTCCTCCGGGTGGGTCTGGTAATAGGTGTTCAGGTAGCCGTCCGGGGCCTGTGCCTGCACGATCAGGCGGATGGCGCTGTCCGCCGCCTCCCGCAGCGCGGGATCAGGCGTTACGGAAAGCTGATAGGCGACGGCTTCCAGCCACTTATAAAGATCGCTGTCCTGAAAGACCATGCCGTGGTATTCTCCCCGGCTGATCCCTGCCGCGAGGCGGAAGTTTTCGATGCAATGGCTGGGCTCCGTATCCTCCAGGAGGTCGTTCAACGCTTCCCATTGGTAGGGAAGCATCTGCGTCCGCACCAGGTCAATCCGCGGTGCAAAAAAGCGGTCGGTGATTCGCATGTCGGACAGCGGCAGCGGCTTTACCACAGGTTTCATTCCAAATTCCTCTCTCGTTCAAATCTTCCGGGATGGCGCGGCGGAACGGGCTTCCGCGCGGCAGCCTTTTCCTGCGGATGGTTTTAAAAAAGGGCCGTGGAAAAACCACGGCCCGGGAAGGCAAGGATCGTATTACTTGAGAATGCTGTCGATGGTTGCCTGCGCTTTTTCCGCGGCCGCAACGGGATCAGTGCCGGTCATCACTTCGTTGAAGGCCAGCGAGATCGCGTCGGAGATCTGCGGCCAGGTCGGCAGCGGACCGCGGGCATTGGCGTATTTCATTTCATCGACGAACACCTGGTAGACGGGATCCCCCTCGAACTGGCCTTCCGCGATGGTGGAGTCGGAGGAGATGTAACCCATGGCATTCATCATATACAGGCAGACATCCTTGCTGGTGGCATACTTCAGGAATTCGATGGCAGCTTCCTCATTTCCGCCGGCGATGACCGCATAGTTCTCGCCGCCGAGGCCGGAAGCCTGCACCTTGTCCTGCGGAATCGGCGCCACGTTCCACTTGAGGTCCGGAACTTCGGAACGCATGGTCGGAATCTGCCAGGTGCCGTTAATCATCATGGCCAGGTTGCCGGAAATGAACTGGTTCATCGTGTCGCCCTGGGTCCAGTTGATGGCTTCCTGGGTCATAGCGCCTTCGTCCACCATTTTCTTCACCTGCGTCAGGGCTTTGATACCGCCTTCGGAGTTCATTTCATAAGCGGTCGCTCCGGCAGACCATACCCAGGTCAGGAAGTTGAAGGTGCCTTCCTCGTTCTGCAGGGAGGAATGGGCAAAACCGGAAACCTTATCGCTGGAGCAGGCTTTCGCTGTTTCCAGCAGCTCATCCCAGGTCGTGGGCACTTTGCAGCCGGCGGCAGCCAGCATGTCTTCGTTGTAGAACAGGACCAGGTCGTTGCTTCCGAAGGGCACGCCGTACAGTTTTCCGTCGAGGGTGCAGGAGTTGACGGGGCCCGGATAGTAGGTGCTCACGTCAAACTTGCCGGTAATGTCGGCGAATACGCCCATCGCGGCGTACGCGGCGTGGTCGGGGTTGTCCAGGATCACCAGGTCCGGCAGGGCGTCCGCGGCGGCGCCGATGGACAGCTGCTTTTTGAAATCAGCGAAGGGAACGTACTTGGCGGACACCTTGATGGCGCTCTGGCTGGCGTTGAACTCCTCGATGATGTGGCTGAGCGCCTTCTGGTGGCCCTCGGTCTCCCAGTAGTACCAGATCTCGACGTCGCCGGAAGCTCCTTCGGCGAACGCGCCCGCGGCGGCGATGCCGGTCAGCAGGCAGACAATGAGCAGGATACCTAACAGCTTCTTCATTTTCTTGACTCCTCCTTCATTTTTGTCCATTCTCCGGACTCTGGCCTTATTATGTTTTTGAACAGGAGAAAAAGAAACTCAAAATTTCTTAAGAAAGGGGGAATAAACTAATGTTCCGTGGAATCGTTCCCGGCCGCCGGGGAAACCGTGATCGGGAACCGGATGGTCACGGTCGTACCCCCGTCCGGCACGCTTTGCACGCTGACCTCGTCCTGCCCTTCGCAGTAGCGGTGCAGGCGGAGGAAAGCGTTTGACAGGCCGATGCCGGCCTTGTCCCGGATCTCCTTCACATCCCCGCTGCCGAGGGCTTCGAGGATCTCCGGCGAGATGCCCTTGCCGTTGTCCGCGATGGCGATGGCCACCCGGCCGCCCTCCGCCAGCATGCTGACCTTCAGCGTATACGTTTCCCGCTTGGTGTCGAACCCGTGCACGATCGCGTTCTCCACGAAGGGCTGGATAATCAGTTTATGCACCCGGACGTCCAGGATTTCCGGATCGGTCCGGATTTCGAAGCTGAATTTGTTTTTCAGGCGGAACTGCTGCAGGTAAACGTATTTCTTCAGCCAGTCGACCTCGTCCCGCAGGGTGACCGGCTTGTCGCTGTTGCTGATCGCGTAGCGCAGGATCGAGGCCAGCGTGCTGATCGCGTTGCTGATATCGTATTCGTCCTTTTCAATGGCGATCCAGTTGACGGTGTCAAGGATATTATAGATGAAGTGCGGGTTGATCTGTGCCTCCAGCATCCGGATTTCCGCTTTCCGGCTGTTTTCCGCCTCTGTTTTTTCACGCAGGAGCGCCTTTTCCAGGTCGTCGATCGTGCGGTTGTACTGCTTCGCGATCACGTCGATCTCCGAAAGCATTTCGCCTTTCCGCGGCAGCCGGGCGGGGATGCCCGCCTCGTCCGTCCGCTGCATGCCCTCCACGATATCGTCGATATCCCGCGTCAGTTTGCCGGAAATCTTGCTGATGATGAAAAGCGCGGCGAACATGAGCAGCACGCCCATCCCGACGATCTGAAGCAGCTTTTCCACCAGGCTCTGCACGTAACGGCTGTTGTCGTGAACGCGGATGATGTTCCAGCCCAGGATCCCGTTTTCCAGCCGGTCGACGCCGCTTCCTGCGGCGGGCGTGAACGAAGTCCCGATCAGGCTTTTATCGGCGCAGCTGACGATCCGTCCGGTTTCGTCGGTGATGTAGACCTCGCTGTCTTCCGTCTTGACGGTCCGCATCACTTCCTCCAGGAGGCGCTCGTCGACGCTGATCACGATGACGCCGTAGAGTTTTTCCAGCTGTTTGTAATTGACGATGCGGTGCGCGATGTGAAAAAGCCAGTAATCGTGGTTGGCGAAACGCGTTCCGAACTCCGTGGGCCAGACATGGCTCGCATAGTCCGCTGAGACGATCCGGTAGATTTCGCCGCTGTCCAGGCTGAAGCGGCTGATCCAGGAGTTTTCATGGATGGTGGAGGTCAGCTGGTCGTAGGTGATCACACGCCCGTTGTCCATGATGACCATGATGGATTTGATGAACCGGTTGGAGTTCAGCACCGTGCTCAGGTAGCGGCGCATCTTGCTCACGCTGACGGCCGCGTCCTCGCCGTTGTTGATATTGTCCGACCAGACGACCATGTCGTCGTTGGTATACATCTGGTAAAGCAGGTTTTCATATTCGCTGAAGCGAATGCTCAGGATGCTTTCCGCGGCTTTCATGTTGATATCCGCCAGCTCCTCCGTGCCGCGCCTGAGCATGACGGCGAAGCTGTAAGCCATATAGGCGCAGATCAGCGTGATCATGACCGCGGTCAGGATGCTGAAGCGCTTGATCAGCATTTGCCGCATGGAGCGTTTTTTTCCGCCTGCCGTTCGCATCGTATATCACCTCTGAAAATCTGGGGACATTGTACCGCAGCCGCGCGGAAAGCACAACGAAAATCCGGTGCGGCAGCGCACCGGATCCGAAGGCTGTATCCTTATCCCTTGACGGCCCCCGCGGTCATGCCGGCAATAATGTACTTCTGCATGAAGACGAAGATGATGGCGACCGGGATCATGGAAACCACCGCGAAGGCGGACAGGTAGCTCCACTTGGTGCCGTACTGTCCCATGAAGTTGAAAATCCCGGCTGTGATCGGACGCATCGGCTGTTCCAGGATGAAGGTCATGCCGTAGGCCAGGTCGCCCCAGGCGTACAGGAAGGAGAAGATCGCGCAGACGGCCACGCCCGGTTTCGCCACCGGGACCAGGATCCTCATGAACGCGCCGAAACGCATGCAGCCGTCGATATACGCCGCTTCCTCCAGGTCCCGGGGAATGGAGGCGAAATAGTTCTTGAGGATCAGCACCGAGAACGGGATGCCGATCGTCGCGTCCGCCAGGATCGGCGCGCCCCATGTGTTGTACAGGTGCATGTTCCGGAACATGATGAACATCGGTGTGAGCAGCACGGAAACCGGGAGCATCTGCGTCACCAGGAAGCCGAGGAGCACGGATTTATGGCCCTTGAACCGGTAGCGCGCGATGGCGTAGGAAGCGGGCACCGCCAGCACCACGGCGATCAGCATGGAACCCATGGAAATGACCAGGCTGTTGAAGAAGGACCGGAACATGTTGAAATCGCCGGTTTCGATCTGCGCGATGTAGGATTTCAGGTTGAGCGTATGCGGATAAAGCGTCGGCGGGTTCTGGAAGATTTCGGCTTCCGTTTTCAGGGACGTGTTCAGCATCCACAGCATTGGGAAGAGCAGCACCAGGGCGATCAGCACCGCGAGCGCGCAGAAAAGGAGATTCCGGCCGCGGCTCATTTTGACGTCATTCATAGGCTTCCTCCCCCCTGGAGGTAATCCTGACATAGACGACGCCGACCAGGAGCAGGATTACCAGCAGCGCGTTGGCGACGGCGGAACCCTTGCTGTACAGGAAATTGTCGAAGGACAGTTTGTACGAGTAGGTGGACATCAGCTGTGTGGAATTGACCGGGCCGCCCGACGTCATGACGTAGACGAGGTCGTATACCTTGAACGTGTAGATAAAGCCGAGGACCAGGATGGACTCGATGGTGGAGCGCATCAGCGGAAGCGTGATGCGCGTGAACTGCTGGAAGCGGCCGGCCCCGTCGATGGACGCGCTTTCATACAGCTCGCCGGGAATGGACGTCAGGCCTGTGGAAATGAGGATCATGTTGAACGGGATGCCGATCCAGATGTTGGTGATAATGACGGGAATCATCGCGATGCCCTGGTCCGTCAGCCATTCAATGTTTTCAGGTACGATCCCGAGGCCGGTCAGGATGTTGTTGACGACGCCGACCTTGGTCGAGAACATGAATTTGAACATCAGAGCCGTAACGGTCATCGGGATCATCCAGGGCATCATCAGGATCCCGCGGACCGGCCGGGCGATGGAGAACTCCCGGTTGAAGAAAAGCGCCAGTGCAAAACCGATCAGGAACTGGAAAACCAGGCAGCTGACCGTGAAGACGAACGTGTTGGCGACAGATTTGAAGAAGACCTCGTCGTGAAACAGCTGCACGTAATTCCCGAAACCGATAAAATGTTTCTGTCCGCGCAGGAAGTTCATCACGTCGACGTCCTGGAAACCGAGAATGATATTATGCACGATCGGGTAGCCGACAAAAACAAGCATGTAGACGACCGCGGGCAGTGCGAAAAGCAGGCCGATGTTGTCGTGCCTGAAGAACGCTTTGATCCGGTTCAAAACGATCCCCCCCTTCCATAATTCATGATAGCCGTTTTGAAACCGGGATCAAAGCGAAAAAACTAAACAAAGAGGAAAAATCAAAAGTCGTTTGCAAAAAAAACGCTCCACCGGTATGCGGTGAAGCGGCTTCGCGCCGGGATCAGCGCGAAGCCTGGTCGTTCTTCCGGTATTCTGCGGGCGTGAGCCCGGTCGCCTCCCGGAAAACCTTGCTGAAGTACTTCGGATCGGAATAACCCGTCTTTTCCGCGATTTCGTACAGCTTCAGCTGCGTTCCGCAAAGCAGTTCCTTCGCCTTGTCGATCCGGACGTTGCGGATGTAGGTGCTGAAGGACATGCCGACCTCGCGGTGGAAGAGCGTTCCGAGGTATTCCGGCGTCACCCGGAGCCGGCGGCTGATCTCGTCGAGGGTGATACCGTCCTGGTAGTATTTCCGGATCAGTCCGATGGCCTTCCGCACGGTCAGGTGCGATACGCTGGCGCCGGCCTCCGCCGGCGCCAGGCAGGCGGTGATGCCTTCGGCGACGCGTTCCAGCTCCTCCCGGGTTTTCGCGTCCATGATTTCAGTCAGAAGCTTCTGGCGGTCCACCGTCTGGTCCGGGTTTCCGCCGGTTTCCTTCGCGAAAGAGATGATGAGCCACAGGAAGCGGACATAGCATTCCTTGATTTCCCGGGGCTGGTAAACCTTCCCGTCCCGGAAACAGGCGCCGAACTCCCGCAGGACCGCGGCGATTTCGTCCGCGTTGGACGCGTACATGGCGGCCCTCATCCGGTTCTCAAGTTCCATCGGATAAATGCAGGATTCTGTTTTGACCTGCGTGACCTCCGGCCAGCGGATGACGGTCCTTCCGCCCTGCGCGATATTCCAGTCCAGGTAGGGAAACATTTTTTCGTAGGCGTCGTGAAGCGAAAACGGCCCGGTCGTTTCCGCGCAGCAGACCGCCGCGACCGGCCCCAGGTCGTCCAGCCGGCTTTGCAGGATCGACTGCACGCCGCCGGGGCCGGCATAATCATACGCAACGGTTGCCAGCACCTTGCGGTAGGAGAAATCAACGGTCACAAACCTGCACTGGGAAAACAGGGGAAGAACCCGGCCGAGGCGGCTGCCGTATTCCCTGGTTTTTTCTTCGAAAGGGCTGCCGGGACAGCACAGGATCAGCGTAAAACGGCTGTCGGAACGGATGCTGTAATTGTTGTTCAGGTAGCTTTCCAGTTCAGGGGTGGCCTTCATCCTCCCCAGCAGGAGATCCCTGAATACCTGGTCGATGCTGCCGATCTCCGCCGGCTTCCGGCTCCTGTCAAGCATCACCTGCTCTTCGACGTGCGCCATGGCCTGCTCAAAATCCATCAGGGAGGTGGGCTTGAGCAGGTATTCCGTTACCCCGTATTTCATGGCGGACCGGGCATACTCAAAATCGGAATAGGCGCTCAGCACAACCGCTTTCGCGTGCAGCCCCTCGGAAGTCATCCTTTTCAGCATCTCCAGCCCGTCCATGACCGGCATACAGATATCCGTAATGACGATATCCGGCTTCGTTTCACGGATCAGTTTCAGCCCGTCGTCGCCGTTTTCCGCGACGGCGACAATCTCGTAATCGCGGTTCAGCTTCTTCAGGAGCTTTTCAATTCCTTCCCTGATCCTGATTTCGTCCTCAACGATGGCGACTTTCATCGGCATTGTCATCCTCTCTGCCCGTTTTCCTGCTCACAAATCAAGGCGGCACCGGGGCCTGCCGCATGCAAAGGAGGCTGCTTCAAATAAGGTATTCATCACCGGGATGGGTACATACCGCAAATATCACGCTTCCGCCGGATTCATTCAGCATGGGATCCGGGGGTAGCTTCCGGGGGAAGAAGAAGCTATACCCGTTCCAGCACGGGAATCCGGTCCAGCGGGGCGGGAAGGGTGACCTTCCGGCCGCCGGCGTAGGTTTCACCTGTATCCACGTTTCGCCAGGAGCGTCCGGCCGGCAGCATGACGTCCCGCCGTCGCAGGCCGGCATACAGCACCGGAGCCACCAGATACCGGCTGCCGAACATATACTGATCCTTCAGGCCCGCGCAGGCTTCGTCCTCCGGGAATTCGTAGGCCATGGCCCGCAGCAGGGGAGTCCCCTGAAGATGGGCAGTGTGCATGAGATCCCGAATATAATCCCTTAATTCCTCCCGGCGGCGCAGATATTTTTCCAGAATAAGCTCCGCTTCTTCGCCGCAGCTCCAGATTTCGTTGCCGCTTCCGGAAGACAGCACTTCCGTGCCGTCCCGGCGGAAGACCTTTTCCACGGGGCGGCGGTCCCCGTGGAGGCGCATCACCGGGCAGTAGCATCCCCACTGGAACCAGCGGACCAGCAGCTCCCGGAATTCCGGGCTCTCCGGCCGGCCGCCGTGGAATCCGCCGATATCCGTGGTCCACCAGGGGATGCCCGCATAGCCCATGCTGAGGCCGGCACAGACCTGCCGGCGGAAGTCCTCCCATCGGCTCATGATATCCCCGGACCAGATCAGGGCGCCATAGCGCTGGCTGCCGGCCCACGCGCAGCGAAGCAGGTTGACGGGGCGGTCCATCCCGCTTTCCCGCATGCCCTCAAAAAACCCCTGGGCATAACAACGGGGATAGATGTTGCCGACCTGCTGGCTGCTGCCCAGGTAATACCGGTAGTTTTTGAAATCGTAGGTGCCGTACTCGGGCTCCGCCTCATCCAGCCAGAAAATGCGAACGCCCGCGTCCCAGTAATTCTTTTTGCACTTTTCCCAGACATACTTCCGGGCCCGGGGGTTGGTGGCGTCGTAGAACATGCTGTCCTCCACGAAGCGCATGCCCACCTGCTCGCCGTACTCCGCGCGCACCAGCAGCCCCTGCTGCCGCATTTCCTCATAATTCTCGCTGGTCAGGGCCACCTGGGGCCAGACGCTGACCATAAGCTGGATGCCCATATCTTGAAGCTCCCGCACCATGGCGGCGGGATCCGGGAAGAACTCGGGGTCGAAACGGTAATCGCCCATTTTGGGCCAGTGGAAAAAATCGCAGACGATGACGTCAATCGGCAGATTCCTGCGCTTATACTCCCTGGCAACATTCAGGAGCTGCTCCTGATTCCAGTAACGCAGCTTGCACTGCCAGAAGCCCAGGCCGTACTCCGGCATCTCCGGCGGGAAACCGGTGGCCTCCGCATAGTGCCGGCTGATTTCCGCGGGGGTGTCCCCCGCAGTGATGAAATAATCCATCTGCTTTGTGGAATACGCCCTCCAGGTGGTGCGGTTGACACCGAAAGACACTTCTCCGATGGCGGGATTATGCCAGAGGAAGCCGTAGCCCAGGCTGGAGATGTAAAAGGGGACGCTTGCCTGGGAATTCCGGTGGGCTAGCTCCAGGGTGGAACCCTTCCAGTCCAGCGTTTCCTCCTGGTACTGCCCCATGCCGCGGATGCTCTCGCCGTCCCGGCCTTCAAAGGTGACGGTCAGGGTAAAGTCCCCGCCCAGATGGGGCTCGAATTTCCGGCTCCTGAGCGACAGGGCGTTGGCCGGGGCTGTTTCCCGGAGGAGGAGCTCCGCTTTCTGATTATAGAAGGACAGGGTTGCGTAATGGTGCCAGTCGTCCATGGTGATGCGGGCGGTGAGCTTCCCCACTGTAATGGACGCGGATTCGTCCCGGATATCCAGCACGGCTTCCGTTGGCTGCTGATCCAGCAGGGCCCAGCGGTCATCCCGGATTTCACCCATCAGGACAGACTGGACTCTCATGCTGTCCGGACCCCAGGGGGAGATTATCAGCGTTTCGCCGTTGTTTCGCCAGATCAGCCGGCTGCCATCCTGTGTAAAATAGCGCATGAAAACGCACCTCCTGCATATTTTGACTCGCTTCTCCCGCCTCGCGGGTAATCTATCAACAGTAAATCAGCCGGAGGCATCCGTGTCAAGGATTTTCCGCAAAAAAAAGGCTGAGAAGCATTCAGTTTGTCTTTTATAAGAGTCGGAGTAAGATTCATATTCGTGTTCCATCTTGTAGTTTCTATGGTAAAGACTGCATTTGTCTGCCTCTTCCGTATTTTTTCCGGCAGGCAAGGTCCTTTGTTAGGTGACACATTGAAAAAAGTTCTTGATTGGTAAAGTGACTTATGTTATGCTTAACAAAAGATTTTTTATAGTCTGCGGCTTCAGCAAAAAACGCCCGGGGACGTTTATTCCTGCGGAAAGCAAGGGAACAGACGGACTTCCGGAGCACATAACATGACAAGGAGGAAAGGCTCGATGAAACACCGTTGTTTTCCCAGATTAATCGCGATGGCAATGGCGCTGATGATGATCTGCATCAGTGCCAGCGTCTTTGCGGAGGAAGCCCGGAACACAAAGAGGGAATTCAAGGATCTGATCATTTATGAACCCTACGAGTACCTGAACAGCGAAATCACGGGAGACTACGATGAAGCCAATGCCATGAAATGCGTGAACGGTACTTTCGTCGGAACTGAGGAGAACGGGGTTGCGTCGTGGCTGGGCATCCCCTACGCGAAGCCGCCAGTGGGAGAGCGCCGCTTCAAGGCACCGGAGTACGTGGACGCGAGCGACCGGGTCTTTGAGGCGAAGTACTACGGAAAGAGTGCTTTCGGCGCAGAAGACTATTCTGATACCATACAGAAGCAGACCTCCGAGGACTGCCTCTACCTGAACATCTGGCTTAACGCCGACGACAAGACCGAGAAGAAGCCGGTGATGGTCTGGATTCACGGCGGAGCCTACGCCGTCGGGTCGGGTTCGCAGTTTTCTTACAATGGAGCCAACCTCGTCCAGGCGCAGAGCGACATCATCCTGGTGAACATCAACTACCGCCTGAACATGTACGGCTTCATGGACTTCTCGTCGGTACCCGGCGGCGAAAACTTCAAGACGGCGCCCTGCAACGGCCTGCTCGACCAGGCTATGGCGCTCAGGTGGGTGCACGAGAACATCGCCGCTTTCGGCGGCGACCCTGACAACGTGACCGTTTTCGGGCAAAGCGCCGGCGGCGGTTCGGTCTCCATTCTGTCGGTCATGAAGGAGGCAAACCAGTATTTCCAGAAGATCATCGCCCAGAGCGGCTCGGTCTACGCGGCCATGCCGGTCGGCTGTGAAACTGCGCAGAGCAGGACGAAGGCACTGCTCGAGTACACCGGCTGCAAGACCATGGACGACATCATGGCTCTGACCGAAGAGGAACTCCATGAGGCGTATGTCAATGCGGTCAACGAGTTCATGAGCAGCCCCTACTACGGAAATGAGGTTCTCCCCGAGGCACCCATCGAGCTGTACAAGAAAGGCTACGCAAAGCACATATCCATCATGGCAGGCAGCACGGCCGATGAGTCCAGACTGTTCATGGGCGAGGGCGTGAATCTGAGTCTGGAAGAGCAGAAGATACACGCCCAGCACAGCGTGGGTGAGGCACTCCGCTACCTGAAGGAAGAAGATAAGAAATCTTATGAGGAATTCCAGAGGGTCTGCAGGCTTCAGGAGCCGGGACTGATCGAGACGGAGTTCTTAAGTGAGGTCATATTCAGGGTTGCCCTGCTTCAGCAGCTCGACGTGCAGAGCGCGTTCAACAAAACGTTCTTCTACTACTGGTCGTACCCGGGCAGCAATCCGGATATTGGGGCAGCACATTCCGTAGAGCTCATCTTTTTGTTCAACCTTCGCGGCGTGGGGACGACCAGCGCATTCAATGGCACGAACGTCCCTGATGAGATTTTCACGGCCGTTCAGCAGATGTGGACCAATTTCGCGCGCTGCGGCGATCCGTCGACAGACCAGATCGAATGGAAGGCGTACTCGGCCGGCGACCAGAACGTTCTGGTCATCGCCGGGCCTGGAGACATTCATATCGAACAGGACCTTCTGATCGACCAGTACAAGGCCGTGCTCCCCTTGGTTGGCTACTACCAGTTCATGGACAAGTTCTTTACCCGGCAATACCTTATGGATATCGTTGCCGCGCGCAAGTAAAGTACCCGGGCCCCGGCGGCAATAAACGGTCACGGTTTAGAATGAGAATCTGAAGAACCGGCTGGAAGGCCTGAAGCTGAAGTAAACGAAGGAGCCAGAGCTGTGAAGGATGGGATTTTCAATCCTGTTCTTCACAGCCCTTTTCTTTTTGCATCGTAAGCGTTCTGTTGACACATGGCAGAGGCTGACCAACACACCGATCCGGCCAAAGGAAAAGCTTCCTACTCGACAGCTGATCCAGAAACTGATTGGCCACGACATCTCCACTTGTCCGGTGTGTGGTACTCTGCTCCGACAATTCGCCAGTCTCTCAACACCGCTTGTGTCCTAACAGAATACACTCCAGTCTCATTGCCCGCTGGGGAGGGGGAAGCTATGCCCATTATACATGATTTCCGTTACCAGTCACTACGACAATTGTTGCGGTGGTTATCTGGTTTGCCGCCTTCGTCCCAACTTTTGGGTATGGCGACCTTTACTTTTTCCATACTTGGTCACGTGGGCGGTTTAGTCCATTGGTAATTTAACGCATTCCGGCAATTCAGCAGGTCTCGTACCTGTTGCTTTTTCGTTGCCGGAGTGCGTTAAATTCTCTTACCATTTTCCGGTTCATCATTAGCTGATAGCCGGCTGTCAAAATGCCCAGGGGAGATAGGCAGCGGCTACAGCGAATATGACAGCCGGAAGCATGTTTGCAACACGCACTTTCTTTCCCCATACAAGATTCAGACCGACGCAGAAAATCAAAACGGATCCGACCAGTGAAAGATATGCAACCGCAGTCTCTGTCATGACTGGAGATATGATACGAGCCAGTACTGTGACGGCTCCTTCAAAAAGGAAAACAGGAACCGCTGAGAACGTACATCCTTTACCGAGTGAAGATGTCATGACTGTAATGATGATAAAGTCCAGAACTGCTTTGACGGCAAGCGTGGAATAATCTCCTGAAATCCCGTCCTGTATTGCGCCGACAATCGCCATTGCGCCAATGCATACTGTCAGCGAAGCTGTAACAAACGCATTCACGAACCGCTTGTCACCGCTATTGCCTGATTTAACTTTCAACCATTCGCCAAAGTGCTCAAATCCCTTCTCAATCCCGATGATTTCACCAATAATCGTGCCCAACGCAAGGCAAAGCACAACCAACATGGATTTCCCACTGAGGATTTCCCCATTGTCTATGTGAAGCATTCCCTGCATCGCTCCTGCGATTGAAATGAACAGAACGCTAATTCCGCATGCTTTGGTTAACGATTCCTGCTGATCCTGACGGAACAGTTTTCCGGTAAAATGTCCAATCAGCCCTCCGGCAACGATTGCTGCGCTGTTGATGATTGTTCCGCGTCCTATCATATGATATCACCCCATATCATTCCGATTGTTGCACCGATTAATTCAAATTTGGAAACTAAACGCTTTGATCACCTTCTGATGAACTTCTCGTCTGTTCCGATATCTTCGCTCACAAAGCGTTCCACATTCATGTGCAGATCATATTTTTCTCGAAGCACTGCTAATCTTGCCATCATGGGCGAAGCATGATGCGCGTCAATTGCAGCCTGATCGGTCCAACTGTCTATCAGCAGGATCGTTTCCGGATCGTCAAGCGGCTGGAAATACTGATAACGGAGATTGCCTTTTTCGGCCCGGATATCTGCCGCAATACCGGATGATTCCATTTCTTCAGCGAATGCCCTTGCATTGCCGTTGGAACCTTTATAATACAGATTCACTGTGATCATCATGCTCATCCCCTTGGATCGGAAAATTCAAAGATATTTCGCGATGACCCTTTCCAGTCATCACTTGCGATTCTACCATATACGCACCCAAAACAAAAGAAAGAAACCTTCGGGTTCTTCCGGGTGGTCTTCTGAATAAAATTTCCTGAGGAGGAAATCATCATGAAGAAGAACTATTACAGCGCCACCGCCACTGCCGCCAAGATCACCAAGGTTCCGGTCGAAGTCATCCGCGCCAGTTTCCGCAAAGGCGCCAAGCCCACCGGCAACGTGCTGAACGCCGTGATCGTAGCCCGTCAGCTGTATAACGGAACCTTCCACAAGGATACCGTTGCTGCTGAGCAGGCGTAATCTGCGCTTCATAAAGAACTCCTTCGGGAGTTCTCTTTATCTGATATGGAAAATCACCCCAGAACCGTCGCTCCAGGGTGATGTCTTTGTAATATTAGCTTCCGATTTTTCTTTCCAACGGATATCCCAAAAAACTGGAATTTATAAGTCTGAACTTCTATTTACGCTGTAAAGGGTTACTCCTTCCGGCCTGAAATCCATCTGGATCTCCCAGAATTCAACGCCCGCTTCTGACGCTTCCCTGAAGGTTTGTGAAACCTCCTCATAGTGCGTAGACCTCAGCCTTGCCTTTCTCTCTGTGATGCGATACTGGAAAACCTGCAGAAAGACAGCTTTTTCATGATCCTTTAGCGATCCTGCAAGCTCTCTGAGATGCTTGACCATCCTGTCTGTTGATGAAAACGGTTTGGGCGGAAGTGTTCGGATGTCCTTCCCATACTTTACATTGATCGTTGTCAGCGGAGTCTTTACTTCCAGGTAGATGTCTCCGATCTTGAAATCCAGCTTGGATACTCCCAGATTCACTTCGCGCTGCACAGTGTCAAAATCCGAAACAATCTCGTCCAGCCCATGCTCATGAAAGAAGTACTCGACCAGTTTGTTGGAAAGGATCTGATTGATGCCCACCCAGTTATCGTCATCGGAAAGAAGCACCGCCTCAATATCGTATTTCAGCTTGCGCTTCGGGTCGTCATGCCGGGACAGGAGACACGGCAGATTCTTGTTCTCCACGTCACCGATACGGTTTGTCGTCGGAATGTGAGCGACCAATTCTTCACCATCTATATCTACCAAAGCGGTGAATTGGCTTATCCTTTTTAGCATCGTCCCCCTGATCAGAGGCTCCTCAAATAAATACGTTCTCATTTCTTCACCACGATGGTCAGCATGACCAGATCTTCTTCTCCAGTATTGACAATAGAATGCACTGAACCTTTGGGACAGATGTGCATGACTCCTGGTTTCAGAGCTTCTTCTGTGCCGTCACAAAAAGCTTTGCCGTTTCCGCTGATGATATAGTTCATGTCATCGCCGGACTCCTGCTTATGGGGGCCGATGCTTCCGCCTGGGTGGATCGATGTTGGAATGATCCGATAGGAATCATCATTGTACATGCGGGCACTCATCATACCGGTGCCGTTATTCATTCCCGGAAACGTCATTGAATCTATATCATTGAAATCTATGCGCATAATCTCCACATCCTCTGAAAATCCCTATTTGTCAATAGTCGTTTAATTCGGATTTAAAATCCGAATCAGCCACACGCTGCTTTGAAGAAAAGAGTTCAGAATCTTCTGAACTCTGTGGTGGAGCATAGGGGAGTCGAACCCCGTCTCGCTGCGCTTCGCTTGCTCGGTCAGGTTCGCAATAGTCGGCTGTCTTCTCTGCCGTTCGACAGCCTTCTTTGCTCACCAGGCTTCCGCCTCGCTTCATCCGCCACTGGCGGCGCTTCGGCTACGCCCCTCTCCAATGCATTCAGTGCAATGACGGGGCAGGGGATGCGGACACTCCGTGCCCGCATAAAGAAATCAGGATCACCATGAATGTGATCCTGATTCTTTGTGGAGCATAGGGGAGTCGAACCCCTGACCTCGACAATGCGAATGTCGCGCGCTCCTACCAACTGTGGTAATGCCCCAGGCGCTCCGACCGGAAAGGAAGGGAGTATAGCACAGGAAGGATAAAAAGGCAAGCGCTTTTTGAACTGATTTGTCACGTTTCAGTTCCGGCTGCCCTGAGAAGCCCGGAGGAACTCTGAGCCCCGGAAAAATGGATACGGAACAGCAAATACCGGCAGCCCTGAGAAGCTCTGAGCGCCCGGAAAAATGGATACGGATCGACGATTCAACTTTTTTTGCAATTAGCGAAGGGGTTTGGTATAATCATGAAATGGTGAAGATTGATTTGTCCCTCGGGGAAGTGGGTTCCGGGGTTTCCGTCGCCCTGAAGTGCTTTGGCCGCCGGCGGCCTGGAGAATATCCCTGAAAGGAATGAAAAGCATTGAAGGAAACGGTGATTCGCCCCTGGAAGCCGGAAGATCTTCCCGCGCTTCGGGAGATCTGGAAGGCGGGATTTCACGATCCGGAGGAAGATATTGACGCCTTTTACAGGCTCTTTCTGCGGGAGGACGGCTGCCTGGTCGCGGAGACGGAAGGGAAGCCCGTATCGGCGGAATACATCGTTTCCGGTGTATATCACCTGCCAGATGGGAAGACGCCGGTTTCAACCAGTTATCTGTACGCGCTTTCCACCCTGCCGGAATACCGCGGATGCCGGATTGGCCTGAAGCTTCAAAGCGCGGCGCTGGATCAGGCGCTGTCGGTTTCGGACAGCGCGACGCTGGTGCCGTCAGAGCCGTCCCTGATACCGGTTTATTTGCGGGAACGCCGTTTCAGGCCGCTGAGCAGGCGGCGGGAGGCCAGGGTCACAAAGGAAAGCCTTCCGGATTCTTCACCGTTGGAGGCGGCGCGTCTGACCGCGGCGGCGTACGCGAAGCTGCGGGAGACGGCGCTTACAGGGCTTCCTCATTCTGTTTATCCGCAGACATGGTATGAACTGTCAGAAACGTACGGCATGTCCTACTGGCGGGCCGGCCGGGCGCTGATGGCGGCTTACGTTCAGGACGGGCGCTGTGCTGTCAGCGAGCTGCTTGCCTGCGGTGAAGACTGGAAAGAGGCGCTGATCCCGATGACGGAAAGAATTCCCGCATCGGTTTACCTGGTTCGCACGCCGCTGTTTCAGGACGGTCCGGGAGAAGAAAGAGTGTTTTCCCTCGGGAGCTTCCGGGCGGCGGATCAGATTATCCCCCAGGATTTCTGGTTTCCTTTTTCGCTGGAATAAACCGACGGAAAAGAAAAAATGATTTAGAGGGTGAGAAGCTGAATATGCTGTTTCGTCCTTTGGAGCTGTCGGACCGGGCCTGGATTGAAAAATGCAGAAATGCCGATGTTCAACCTTTTTCCGCACTGACCTTTCCGTCTCTGCTGACCTGGGCGGAGACCTACGGGATGACGATTGGCGGGGATGAAGACTTTTATGTCATCCGAAGCCAGCATGATAAGGCATATTATATGCCATGCGGCCGGGAGGACAAATGCGCGGCGTTTATGGAAGAAACGGCCCTGACGGAGCGTCCTGCCCGTTTTGTGTACGCGACGGAGACGCAGGCGGAGGTGCTGGAGAAGAGAGGATGGAAACATCTGTACCGGGCGGATCTGAGCGAGTATATCCTTTCCACCCCCGCGCTGGCTCTGAGTCCGGGGTTCCCCGTGACCCACAGCTTCCGATACAAGTGCAGGCATTTCAGCAAAATCAGCCCATACACGGTCAGGGAAATCTCCTTCGAGGATGAGCCCCGCCTTCGGAAAATCGCGGCGGACGCCGCGCTGCCGTCCGCACCTGTCGGGCCGGGAGACGAGCTGGTGCTTTCCTTTGAACTGAGCCATCTGCGCGAACTGGGCTTCCGGGGCGTGCTGGTAGAGACCGAGGAAGGACCTGCAGCGTTTTTTCTTGGCTATGAACGCGATCCGAAAATCTTTACCCTGACCATGTTCCGGCGGGAGGAGCTGATCTCCCCGGATGTGACCGCCGTCTGTATTCATGAATTTGCCAAAGTCCTGCTGCCTCAGTATCCGCTGATCGATATCGAGGAGGATCTGGGGCTGGACGGTCTGCGGAGGGAAAAGACGCTGCTTTCTCCTGTTGATCTGTTGAAAGTATATGAGGTGCTGAAATGACCTGGAAAAAAACCAGCGAGAAATGGGTCATCCCCCGCAATATGCTGTTGCAGGTGCTGATCCCCACCCTGATTTCCTCGGCGGCGCTGTCGCTGTCCAATATCGCGGACGCAGTGACGGTGGGGCAGCGGCTGGGAGAAAAGGCGCTCGCGGCCATCGGAATCGTAACGCCCATATACCTGTTTTATAACGTGATCGCCCTGAGCTTCGGCATTGGGGGCTCCATCGTGCACGCACAGCTGTGCGCCAGGCGGGAGGAGCTGCTGACGCCGGCGCTTTTCCGGAAGATTGCTTTCTGGACGGGGGGGATTTCTCTTTTCCTGATCCTGGCAGGAAATCTTTTTCCTGACTTCCTGCTCAGGCTTCTGGCGGCCAGCGAGGAGGATCCGGAGCTTTGGACGATGTGCAGGCAGTACGCGCGTCCGCTGCTGACAGCCAGCCCGATTCTGCTTTTCAGCTATATGCTGTATTACTTTGTTCAGAACGACGACGACCCCCGGCGCGCGGCTCAGGCGATGACGGCCGGAGGCATTCTGGACGTCGTGCTGAATATCCTGTTTGTTCTGGTCGCGGGATGGGGCGTACGGGGGGCGGCCCTGGCGACCATCACGGCCCAGGCGGTCAGCCTGGGTATTCTGACCGTTCATTTCTTCAGCGCAAAAGGCACCCTCCATTTCCGCGTAATTTTCGGCGTGAAAGACGACCGCCCGCAGGAGATAAGAAGGTATTTCCGGATTTCCTTCCGGATGGGGTTTGCCTCATCCATCGGCTATGTGTTCCAGTTCTGCTCCCAGCTGCTGATGAACCATCTGCTGATGTGGGCGGGAGCCAGGGAGCTGATTCCCGGAACGCTGTATGTGGCTGTATATGATCTGACTCTGAATATCAGCTATCTTGCCATGCCTGTCTATTCCGCCATCGGGGACGCCATGCAGCCCGCGGTCGCCACGTTTTCGGCGGAGAGGGACCAGGAAAGCCTGCACATGGTCGAAAAGATGAGCCTGCAGCTCGGAATTGCGCTTGGAACGCTGGTGGCTGCCGTGCTGGCGATTCTGGCGAGACCCGCGGCGCTGTTTTTCGGCTTCCGGGAGGAGACCCAGCTGGCCGTGGCGGTTCCGGCGATACGCATCTTTCTGATATCCGCTCCGCTGACAGGCATCCTGTCGATTCTTCTGCGGTATTGTCAGGCCCGGGGGGAAACATGGTATACCTTCATCGCCACCGCGCTCCGGGAGGCGGTCTGCCTGATCCCCTTCACGCTTTTCTTCGGACTCCGGGATCCGGCCAGGATCTGGTGGGTGTTCCCGCTGACCGCCGCGCTGTCGCTTCTGATTTTCCAGCTGTTTCTGTGGACGCGGAAAATGAAGGACGCCTTCAAAAACGTACGGGCCTGCCGGATCGTGATGACGAACAACAACCGCGAACTCGCGACCGCGCTGGCGCAGGTGGAGGAATTCTGCGATGAGAACCGCATTCCGCCGGGCAAGGCCGCGCAGATTCAGCTGGGCGTGGAGGAACTGTGCGCGGTCACGATGCAGAAGGCCTTTACCGGCAGGAAGGACGAGTATATTCAGATTGTGCTGGTGATTGAACCCGGCCCGCAGTATGTGCTGCATATCCGGGACAGCGCGCCTTTCTTCAATCCGCTGGACCTGCGGATGGAGAAGGCCCAGAAGGACATGGAGGCATCGATCATGGATTCCATCGGCGTCATGATGGTGCGCCGCCAGAGCAAATTCATCGATTACCGGAACTATCAGGGTTTCAACACCATGACCGTGGTTTACGAATAGGACTGAGAGGAGCAGAAAACCATGAAACAAAAAAGAAGACAGTCTGTCTCTCATCGGGTGAATGGCCTTCTCCTGTTTCTGGTGCTGGCAATCGCCGGGGGTCTGATTGCCATTGCGTACTGGGCGAACACGTCTCAGGTGGATGAGTTTTATCGGGTGGAAACCGTAGAAACAGCCGCCACGGTGTCTTCCCTGCTGAACGGAGACCGGATCGGAGCCCTGAGAGACTTCCTCAGCACGCCGGAATATCAGGAAATCCGAAACCGGGCCGAAGAGGCGGAAGACGAACAGATTATTGAGGACTGTCTGGCAGAAAACGGCTGGCTCGAAGAAGTGCAGTCCCTTCGGAAAACCATGTCCGGGCTGCGTGACCTGCAGGATGCGAAATACATATACATGCTGCATATGCCGGCGGACAGGCATGAGAGCATGTACATTCTTGATCCGGATGAGCCGCTGTGGATCATGGGCCTCGTCGAGGCGGACGCGGAGGGCTTTGAGAGGAAAACCGATAACGAGCGGATTGAACCGACGGTCAGCCTGACCGATTTCGGCTGGCTCTCTTCCGGGTATGAGCCTGTGCTGAACAGCGCCGGGGAAGCGGTCGCCTGCGTGGGCGTGGACATTGATATGACAAAGGTCATGAGAGACCGCAACGCCTTCCTGATCCGGCTTCTGACCTATGCCATCATCCTGGGACTCACAGCCAGCGTGCTGGTCATGTATCTGATGTCCCGGACCGTAACCAAACCGATCTCGATGCTTTCGAAGGCGGTGGGAGAGTTCGGCAGCCATGGGGGAAAGATCACCAGCGGGGATGTGATTAATCTTCCCATTCACACGAGAGACGAAATCGGCCTGCTCTATCAGGAAACCCGGGAAATGGAGATCCGCCTGATTGATTATATGGACAATCTGGCCACCGTAACCGCGGAGAAGGAACGGATCGGGGCGGAGCTCAATGTGGCCACGCAGATTCAGGCGGACATGCTGCCCCGGATTTTCCCGCCTTTCCCGGAACGGAAGGAACTGGATCTGTACGCTTCCATGAATCCCGCGAGGGAAGTTGGCGGAGACTTCTACGATTTCTTCCTGATTGACGACGATCACATCGCCCTGGTGATTGCGGACGTGAGCGGAAAGGGAGTGCCTGCCGCGCTGTTCATGGTCATCGCCAAGACCCTGATCAAAAACCGCACGCAGATGGGAGGCAGGCCTGCCGAAATTTTGCGGGATGTGAATGATCAGCTCTGCGAAGGAAACGAAGCCGAACTGTTTGTCACTGTCTGGCTGGCCATTATCGAGCTCTCCACCGGGAAGGGGGTTGTCGCAAACGCCGGTCATGAGCATCCGACCATCCGGCGGGCCGGCGGCAGCTATGAGCTGATAGTCTACCGGCACAGCCCCGCGGTCGCCACCATGGAGGGCA
Source organism: uncultured Clostridia bacterium (assembly GCA_947166385.1). Classification (GTDB taxonomy): domain Bacteria; phylum Bacillota; class Clostridia; order Christensenellales; family Aristaeellaceae; genus Aristaeella. The sequence continues at coordinate 30,519 of CAMVEB010000029.1, forward strand.
TACGTTTCCGGGAGCATGAATTCGAGCTTCACCCCGGCGACAGCCTGTTTGTATATACCGACGGTATTCCGGAAGCCACCAACGCACGAAATGAACTGTTCGGAACGGACCGCATGCTGGAAGCGCTGAACAGGGAACCGGACGCGGCGCCGGAGCAGGTTCTGAAGAATGTCCGCATGGGCGTGAATGCGTTCGTACAGGATGCGGAACAGTTTGACGATCTGACCATGCTCTGCTTTTGCTATCACGGAAAGGAAACAGGCACGGAGCTGACACTGGAAGCCAGGGTGGAAAACCTGAATCAGGTTCTCGGGTTTGTGGATTCCCTGCTGGAGCAGGGAAAATGCCCGATGAAAACACAGATGCAGATCGATGTGGCGCTGGAGGAGATGTTCGTTAATGTCGCGCATTACGCTTACGCGCCGGAAAGCGGTTCCGTGACGATCCGGGCGGAGCTGGAGCAGCCGGACACCATCTCCATTACGCTCATCGACCGCGGTATTCCCTATAATCCGCTGGAGAAACCGGATCCGGACGTGACCCTTTCCGCGGAGGAAAGGCAGATTGGCGGGCTGGGTATCTATATGGTGAAAAAGAGCATGGATGAAATGCTGTACCGCCATGAGGACGGACAGAATATTCTGACCATGAAAAAAAGCTGGGCGGGCTGACCCGACTGATTCTGCCGGAAGGAAAAAAGGAACGAATGAAAAAAAGGATGAAGAAGCCATAGGCGTACATGGCTTGCCGGATCGTATCCGCCATGGAAGGTATGTGGAAGGGCGAAAGCTGGGAAAGAAACAGATATTAATCCCTTTGAGAATCCGGGGCGTTTTTACACATACACAGTAACGGATTTCGAAGCGTGCATTCCCTTTGATATCAAGCAAAAGAGCCAGCAGTGTTTAGGTCCATATTGGGCTTTGATTTTTCAGAGGCCTAAAGTTATCGAAAGCCAAGAATATAATCAGTTTATTGTGGATAGCTTCCGGACCACCGACAAGAAAAGCATGCTTTCTGAATTGTAAGTTATCGACAATCCTGTTTCCATCATCATGCTACGGGATTGATCAAGTCGATAAAGAAATATCCCAAGGGTCACCATGCAGGATCTGCATGCTCTGCAAAGACGAAAAACGAGCACAAAAAAAACCTTGCAGGCTTTGATCTGCAAGGTTTTCTGGTGGAGCATAGGGGAGTCGAACCCCGTCTCGCTGCGCTTCGCTTGCTCGGTCAGGTTCGCAATAGTCGGCTGTCTTCTCTGCCGTTCGACAGCCTTCTTTGCTCACCAGGCTTCCGCCTCGCTTCATCCGCCACTGGCGGCGCTTCGGCTACGCCCCTCGACAATGCGAATGTCGCGCGCTCCCGTATATGACCAAACTCACTAGGAGCCCAAGTGCCCATGCAGCCTTATTTTACAATGCTCACAGCCATTTGTCAACGTGTTTAACCCCCTGATTTTCCTATCGTATGTGTACTTACTCACTGCAAAAATGGCCTTTTTTTCGAATTTTCAGGAGTAACACGAATATGAAACTTCTCACCATTTTACAGTTTCGCAACAAATCACAGAGCGGTTGAAAAATAGGTCTTTGGCGACTCTTCGATTCGAATTTTCTCTTCAGCGGCATTCTTCTGGAAATCTTCCAGTGCAACATAGAATTTTACGGTGATGTGATAACCTCGATAGACTTCGATTCTTTCGATCAAGTGAGCAAGCACCATTTTCTTTTCGTCTTGCTGCATCAGGTCATAAGAATCAGCCCATTCCATAATGCATTGATACTGATTAGTTAGAAACTGAAGATGGCTCTCCTCATTGTCTTTTTCCCTTTGGAGATCAGCCATCACTTTTTCCGTTGCGTCAATACGATTACGAATATCATTGAGCATTGGGTTAAGTGCTTCTGCAGTCAGTTTGCTTTCACCCATAAGGCAGTTGATAATCTCTTTTTCAATTATTTCCCGTCTGGCATTGAGCCGTTCCAGTTCACCTTCGCATCGTTTAATCAAGTTTAATGTTGTGCTTTCTTTCTGTCTCCTGGCTTGCTCTTTCCAGATAGAATCAACAGCGGATTTCACGCTATCGAAATATTGATGGATTACGCGATCAATTTCATCTTCGATCTTTTTTGCAGAGTAGACAGTCTGGCCTCCGCATTCTCTGGCATCAATAGCGCCATTATAGCAACGGTATATAGGGCGATGATACGTATGAGTCTCCAGATTTCTGACACAGTAGCTACCAACAAGTTTCTTGTGGCAATGACCGCAATACAGAATACCCGAAAGCAAAGAAGCGCCATATACTGAGGTTTTCGTTTTTCCAGCTTCCAGTATTCGATTATAGCATATCACACGCGGCGCAATCAACCGATCACCAGACCCGGATCCGGTCTTCCGGCGCCAGGTACATGCCGTCGCCTTCCTTCACGCCGTAGGTTTCCAGGAACTCATCGAAGTTCTGCACCGGTATATTGCAGCGGTAGCATTCCACCGGATGATTGTCCGTGCGGAGGTACTGCATCTCCGCGGCGTCGGTTTTGGCGGCCTTCTGAACCGTTGCCAGTTGGGTGAAGAACATCTCATAGTCGAAATCCTTCTGCTGCTTCGCAATCGACAGCAGACACTTCAGGCTTCCGAGGTCCGCGATCGCTTCGCCCTGGATGAACCGTGCGCCGGCTTCACCATAAGCCTTGTCCGTCAACTGCGGCACCGGAACGAGCTTGCTGTAATACGCCAGCAGTTTATCCACCCGCTCCTGGAACGCCTGCCTGTCCTCCGCTTTCCACCAGTCCCTGTAATTGCCGATCTTGTCATAGTTTGCGCCTTCGCTGTCAAAGGCGTGGGTGATCTCGTGGCCGATGACCAGGCAGAGCCCGCCCAGTTTCTTTTCCAGCGGCCAGGAAGCGTCGTAATAATCGCCGCCGCAGATCCCGGCATTGATATTGATGGAGTTTTCACTGGGCATATAAGCGGCGCCCAGCTCACTGTATTTGATCTGGACGTTCCAGAGCACGCCGTCGTTCTTCACTTCAAGCCGGTGAATCTCGGAATTCATTTTGCTCCGGTTGATGGATTTATACGCTTTCAGCAGCGTCCCGCCTTCCTCCTTTGAGGGGATCTTCACATCGGTAAAGTCCGGCATAGCGTCCGGATAACAGATATGGAGCTTGATGCTGTCCAGTTTTTCAATGGCAGCCGCCTTCGTTTCCTCGGACAGCCAGTCTTCCTCCTGCAGCATCACGCGGTAGGCGTCGATCATCATCTTTGTCAGTTCGGTCACCTGGGGTTTGACTTCCTGGTCAAAGCAGTATTCGGCATAAAGCTTATCAATCATCCCGGGAATCAGTTCATAAATGGCTTTATAGGCATACCGTTCATCGGGAAGCATATCCTCGGTGCCGGTCAGCGGCGCGGAAACCTTCACGGCCGTTTCGCTGGTTTCCCTGTCCACAAAATCGCTGGTTTTGATCAGCGTCCAGACAAGCACCCACGCCTTCAGTTCCTCCAGGTGTTCTTCCGTATACAGGCTGTCATAAACATCAAAGGTGCCCGGCATCCAAAGGTTGATCTTCCCGCTCAGTTCAAAGCCCAGGCTGCGGTAGATATCCATCAGCGGAAGGTTTTTCATCTTTTTTTCAAGCTCTTCCACGGTGGTCGGATTCAACTGGGCGGCATCGCCTTCAAGCGCTCTCCGCTGCAGATATTCAGCGGCGGCCGGCGCAAAGTTCTTCTCCAGCGCGAAACACCGGCTGAAGATTTCCTCCGCCTCAGCTTCGGAATATCCCAGCCGCTTCATCATATATTCGGAAAGCTGCCTGACATAAGCCAGCATCGGTCCATCGTTTCCTTCCGTGTAGAGGGAAGGGTCCGTGCTGCCGAACATGGCCGGATTGCAGAAGTTCATGATATGCGTCATGGCGTCCTCCGCGTCCGCCATCACGATGCTGTCAATCATCGGATACCCGTACAGATTGCGCTCCGGATCGGAAAAGAACGCCGTCAGCTCCCCGATGCTCGAAATCGACATGATATCGTCGGCGTAGGTTTTCAGTTCCTGGTACCCGGTTACGTTTCTGGTATCCCAGTCAATCAGCATCGCAAAGAAGTTCTGCATGGAGGTGAGTTCAGGATCGTCCTTTTTCTCTCCGGTCAGGAGCTGAATCTTCAGGTCGTTGTTCGCCCGCTCAAGCTCGGTCCTCGCGGAAGTGAGGCCTTCTCCCTCCGGAATCTGCGCGTTTTCCGCCCATTCGCGGTTTACACAGGCCGCAAAGTCGTCCTGGGGACGGATCTCGCCCATCCCGGCGAAGGTTCCGTACAGGCCGGAATCGATCCATTTGGCGCCGACGGCGCGCGCGGCGTCGGCGCTTTCCGCCTCCGCCGTCGCGACGCCCGCCGCCAGGCACAGGCAGAGAAACAGGGAAATCAGTTTTTTCATCGGGTTACCTCCTTTTTGCTTATCATGCCAACAATGCAACAGATAAAGCGTACCAAAAGCGTAACCCCGAAGCGCCGTATTTTCCGTTTTATGAAAAAAGTGCACAAAAAAGCGTCCTCTCCGGAGAAGGGACGCGGGATCTGCGGAAATTTCCGGCTGTGCCTTACTTGGCCAGCATCTTCCTGCCCTTGGCCAGAGCCCGCAGGTACAGGATGTAGGCGAGGAGCTCCAGAAGCATCGCGACGACCGCCATGATGGTATGGATCGTGGAACCGCTCTGGATATTGAAGATATTGATGATCAGTTTGAAAACCGCGGTCGCGCAGAAGGAACCTTCGACCAGCGTGCGGGACTTCAGGGCCAGGGCCTTGGTCGCGGGATCCGGAATCCGGTCCGCCAGGTTGGCGATACCGGTCAGGACGTAGTAGGAAGCGAACATGCTGAAGATCGTGGTCAGCGTATCCATCCAATCGTTCAGACGCTCGTTACTGCTCCAGATGGCGCCGATCGCGGCGGAAATGATACCCAGCACCGTCACGAGCAGGGCAATCCGGAAACCGGCATCATCCTTACGGGCGTTGATCAGGCCGACCAGGTTCAGGATGAAACCGATCAGGGCGATCAGGGCCGCGCTGATGCCGAGGATCGCGACGGGCGTCTTGACAGCCTCCTGGTTGACGACCACCTGTTCACCCTCCATGGTGCTGTTCGCGGCGACCACGATGAGCAGGACAATCCCGACGACGACGGCCAGGAGCATCAGCAGCTCAGCCAGCCAGATCTTTTTGACTCCACGGAACGCGTTTGGAAACCTCATGTTTTTTCCCTCTTTCTTTCAATAATATATTTGGAAGGCTTTCAGCCTTGGAACCCGGTGAATCAGTACAGCCCGTGGATGAACTCCGTCAGGGCTTCCCGATCATAGAAATGCGCATAGTTGTCGATCACGTGATCCGGTTCCACGCCCTGGTCCACGTCGTAGTAGGAGCCGTTCTTCACGAAGGACAGCCGTTTGGCGCTGGAGTACTGATAGGACGCTCCCCACGCCGTGGTGTTGGAGCCAACCACGCAGCTGCCGCCGCCGGAGGTTTTGCCGAGCAGGGTCACCTGGCCGCTGGACTTGAGGACCCAGGGCACCAGGTTGCCGCAGGAGAAGGATCTGCCGGAAATGAGGCAGTAAAGATTCAGGCCCCTGCCCGCCAGGGTGTCATTCTCGTCAAACTGATGATCCAGGTTCACGTCCGCCCGGAAATAGCGGGTGGTCTGCGCGCCGGTGAAGGTGTTCCGATAGGAGTAGTTGGCGTCGCCCAGGAACCATCCCAGTGTGAAGAATGCCGTGAAGGCCATGCCGCCGCTGTTGGCGCTCAGGTCCAGCACCACGTTCTTGATCGGGCTGTTTTCCCGGGTGATCTGCTGATGGGCATAATTGATGGTCCCGATGGTGTCCATCGGCAGGTTTCCTTCTTCGGCCAGCTTGTAGAAATCCGCGATGCTGTCGCCGTTCGTCGTTGCCGCAAATTGGTCAAAGGTGATGTAAGCCGTGTCGCCCACTTCGTAATAGGCGTCCCCCGCATGTGGATACTGAGCCCGCAGGGCGGCCAGGTTCGCCCCCAGAGTCTGGGCGGCGGTGACGTCGAAACCATAGTTATTGCTGGCAGGAGTCGCCGCAAAATAGGAAGAAGAGGTAAAACCGGAATGGCTGTCGTCAAACCAGAAGCCTGTCATATCCGCGATGGCCTGATCCGCCTTCGACGCGTCGGGATCCAGCAGGTTGACCGCGAGTGCGTTCTGCATGAAGAATTCTTTGAAATTCTCGATATTGTGGGCTTCCTTCAGCCCGTAGAAGCAATCCAGCTCCAGGGCCAGTTCGTAGAATCCATACTGAGTCAGCTCATTGCTGCGCGGCGCCTTGGGCGCTTTGAGGTAATCGAGATAGAGGCTGGTCTCCAGGTTATTTTTATAATCATCCGCGATCTTCTTTCCCTGATCGCTGATGCCGCTGAGGAGCTCCAGCAGCTGATCGATTTTTTCATCTTGTGTGCCTTCAAAAGTCTGAAACTTTGCCATCACGTCCGGTGTCAGCAATCCGGACAGCGCCAGAGTGGTTTCCAGCGCTCCTGCCGGGCTGGTCATCGAAGAGATCTGGTTCAGGTAGAGTTTCTGTCCGTTGAAATAGGCGCCTACGCCGATATCCGAAAGGGTGAAGGCGGAAAGGGTCTGCATGGGCAGCAGGTATTTTCCGTCCTGCATGATCATGGGAATGTCGTAGTCCTTCAGATTGACTATCGTCATCTCCCCGTACAGATTTCTTTCCTGTTTTGTTTGCAGCAGGAAAGGCTGGCCGTTCATCGTTTCGGGTGAGCCGCCGATTTCCATATAGGGCAGGTTGGCGGGCTGGACAAAGGCGACAAAGTCCATGAAGGTGAATGTTCCGGCTTCAAAATCCACGATCATGTTATAGCCGGTTTCCCGGGTCAGGGTCACGGTTTTCCCGTCTTCGCTGACTTCGTAGGTGAGGGCGTATTCCTTGTCGCCATTGCCGTCTGCCTTCTTATATGTATAAACCAGCAGATCCTTCCAGTCTTCCAGGTTCATGAAGGGCAGATCCTCCGCACCGTTCACAAAGTACACCGGGAAGTCTTCCCGCCATTTCTCCGTGAGGGAAGCGAAATAGACAGTGAAGGTCTTCGAGGTAACATTGGTTTCCGTCGAGTTTTCCGCGATGGCGGGAACCATGCCCAGCGCCAGGCAGGCGCACAGCAGTAAAGCAATCAGTTTTTTCATGTAATCTGCTCCCTTTCCATGTCATATTCTGTCAGGCGCGCCGGGCCGCCTGTCGTTCGCGCGGCGCCGGATCACGGCACCGCGTAGCGGAGGTTGGCGAACTCCTCGGCCAGTTCCTCCTGGTTGAAGGGCTTGCGTACGTAACCGCTTGGCCTGACCTGCAGCACGTCTTTCGCATGCTCCCACTCCGGGGCAACCGTAACGAAGATGATGTTCACGTTCGGATTGATTTCCCGGATCCAGCGGGCCAGGTCAAGGCCTCCGGTCTCGCTCCCGCCGATATCGAGTTCGGTCAGCAGGACGTCGCAGCCGTTTTTCCGCGCGGAATCCACCGCCTGCTTCGCGTTATGGCAGGCAGCCACGCGGGCCTCCGGGACAATGCAGCCGATCTTCCGTCGCAACGAAAACAACGTCAGGCGGCTGTCATCCACACAGATAACATTCAACTTGGTTACCCCCGTTTTTTGTTGCTCCGAAAGTAATGTAACACATAAAGCGTGACAAAAGCGTAACTTTTTTCCCGCCAAAACGGTTTTTTTTAAGATTTTTGCCAAAAATATGCGGTATTTTACGTGGTCGATTTTTCCAGCGTACCGTGCGTCATTTCCGCCCAGCTGTACTGGGACATGTATTCACCGTGGTAGGCGTTGATCGCCCAGGGGCGTCCCCGCTTCCAGTCGTAATAATCGCAGTCCACCAGGTCGGTCCGGATCCCCTGCTGGTGCCAGCTGTGGATCAGGACGTCCGCGCACCCCGCGGCGGTAAAGGTGTCCAGCAGGTCTTTCCGCAGCTTCCGGATATAGGCGGAGCTCACGTCCCTGGTCCAGAGCGCGGCGGAGATCTCCGCGCCTGTGCACAGGGTGCCCCGGTCCACGAGATAGGCCAGGTATTCCTTCGTCTTTCCGCGGAGGGTCGACACCGGGACCCCGTCAATGAACACCTCGAAATTCCCGAAGCACTGGAAACGGACCCGCCGCGGCGCGGGGACGACCGGATGGCGCAGGTTTTCCAGTTCGACGCGCACGTCCTCCGCCGTGATCGGCTTTTTCATGTACCCGCTGACGCGGAGGGAGAACGCGTCGCGCATATAGTCGTCATAGCCGGTGGCAAAGATGACGTTCAGGCCGGGGCAGCGGATCTTCAGCGCCCGGGCCAGCTCCACGCCGTTCATTCCCGGCATGTCCGCGTCGGAAAACAGCACGTCCGGGGTCGCTCCGCCCTCCACCGCCGCGATCACGCCGCCTGCCCGGTCAAATTCCGCCACCGCGGCTTCCGGCGCCGCCTCCGTGATGGCGCGGCTCAGCACGCGCAGGGCCTTGGGCTCGTCGTCAACGGCAAAGATCAGCATAGTGCGTTCTTCTCCTTCGGCAGCGTAATGGTTACAGCGGTTCCCGCTCCCGGCGCGGACTGGATGGCCAGTTCTCCGTCGCACATCACGGCCAGCCGCTCCCGCACGTTCCGGATCCCGATATGGGAGCGTCCGGAATTCTCCGGCTGTTCCTCCGGATTGAAGCCGGGGCCGTTGTCCGCCACGACGATCTCGTAACAGCCGGGCGTCTCCCGCGCGGATATCGTGACCTCACCCCGCCCTTCACTGTTGCCCCGGACGCCGTGGCGCACGGCGTTTTCCACGATCGGCTGCAGGGTCAGGGGCGGCAGCGTAAAGGACTCGCACCGGATATCGTACTGCACGGTCAGCTTGTCCTCAAAACGCATCTGCTCCAGGGACAGGTACTCGCGGGTATGCTCCAGCTCCTCGCTGAAGGGGATCGGCGTCTTCGCCTGCAGGCCGTCCATGTTCCTTCGCAGGTATTTCGCAAACTGGATCGTCGCTGTTTCGGCCTGGGCGGGATCCGTATGGCACAGTTCCTGGATCACCGTGAGCGAGTTGTAGAGGAAGTGCGGCTGGATCTGGCTGAACATGATCTGGAGCTGCTGGTTCATCATCAGGGCGTCCTCATGGTCCCGGACGAATTTCAGGTGCAGGTAGATATAAACGAACAGGGCGCAGCTCACGACGGCGATCGTCAGGTAGCTCAGGGGGATGTTCTTTTTCCAGGTGTTCTCGTCCAGCTCCACCGCGAAAAGGATGAGCAGGATGCTCAGGATGGGAATCAGACTTTCTTTCCTGCGCATACGCCTCGCTTCCCGGATGATCAGGTACAGCAGGTAGGCCAGTATGATCCCGCTGATGATGTGGGCCGTATACCCCAGCGGCCCGCGGTGATACTTGTTGTCGTATGTGATGTAAAACGCCACCGGCGAAAACAGCGCGGTCAGGAACACGGCGGCGTTGATCGCGACCAGGATCAGGAGAACCAGGTGCTTCCTGTTGGGAGCGAAGATATGGCAGAACAGCAGCAGGATCAGCGGCCATACCGCGTAGTTATATATGCTCAGGATCGTTCTCGCGGGCATCCGTTCGGGCTGGTCCTCCAGCCAGGTGGAAAAAACATCCGATACGATCAGGGTCACGATCAGCGCGATGATGGCCATAATGATCCGCTTCTGTTTTTTGAGGATATACGGATCGATGCATACCGTCAGGAACAGCAGCACCATCTGCAGCAGCATCGTCACCATCACGCCGTCGCCGAGCAGCGAGGCGTTGAAATAAATCACTGCTTCCTCAAAGGAAGCAACATTGTGCGTCAGCATACCGTCCTCCTGGTCGTTCCTTCCGGCCGGACGCGGAGCCGGCCGCGCCGGCGTGATCCGGAGAAGCCGGAAGGCTTACTTCATATGAATATCCATCTGCGGATAGGGAATGGTGATCCCCGCCCGGTCCAGGGCGCGCTTGCAATTGTCCACCATGCGGAAGTTCACCGGCCAGTAATCCGCCGTGCTGACCCAGACGCGCACTGAAAAATCCATCGAGCTTTCCGCGCACTTGAGCAGGTTGACCGACGGCGCGGGATCGGGGAGGATCGCCTTTTCTTCCGCCACCACCCCGTTCAGGACTTCATAGACGCGGTCCAGGTCGCTGTCATAGCTGACCGAGAAGGTCAGGTCCAGCCGCCGGGTGCCTTCCCGGGTGAAGTTGACGATCGGCGTGTTGGTCAGGGTGCCGTTGGGCAGGTTCACGTGCCGGTTATCGAAGGTCGCGATCTCCGTGTAGAAAGCCCCGATCACCTTCACGGTGCCTTCGTTGTCCCCGATCTTGACATATTCGCCGACCCGGATCGGCTTGAACAGCAGCAGGATAAACCCGCCGATCAGGTTGCCCAGGACGCCCTGCATGGCCAGGCTGACCGCGACGCCGGCGGAGCCGAGCAGGGTCACAAGCGAGGTCATGGGGATGCCCATGGTGTTCGCGGCGGTCATGATCACCACCACGTACAGGAGGATCCGGACCAGGTTCTTGATGAACCCGCGCAGCGTGGGCTCGATCTTCATCTTCGGTTCATAGCGTTCAAAGAGCTTCATCACCCAGTGAACGAGGAACAGTCCGACCGCCAGCGCGATCAGGCCGCGGAGCAGGTCCACCCCGGCGGTGGTCAGAAAGCCCTTGATGCCGTCCCAGTTCATCTTTTCTCCCCCATATCCTCCCGGCCGTCCCGTCGTCGTACCGGTATCGTGTTTTGCACAATCCTGCCCGGATGTTTCCAGTATATGATTGTATGGTTTGGGCGTAACCAAACCGTAACCCGCCCGTCAGCCAACATCTTCCGGACGGATAAAAGTATACAAACCTTCCGCCTGAAAGTCCATATGCAGCCGCGCGGCTGTTGTGATCAGAATTGCGGTTCCCGGTCAGGAACTCCGTCATCGCGTCCAGCGCTCCGGAATGCCCCGGTCCTTCAGGGCGTGGAAAAGCGTTTCCGTCTGGGGCTGGACGCCCTGCGCTGCGTCCACCAGCAGCACCTCCGCGTCCAGCGCCCAGAAGGACCGCTCGATCTCCGCCGAAAAACCCGTATGTCCGGGCGTATCGATCTGTTGCAAACGTTCTCGTCATCGGTTCAAACAGATGTGCCCTGAGTGAATAGTTCAACTCGATTTTGATCATATCCTGATTTCCCGCGGCGTTTGTATATGTAAAGTGAAACGCGTCGAGACTATGATGAATACGCGATGCTGGCGAAAAAGCATATTGTTCGGATCGAGATCAGGGGCGCTTCAGGTTTGGTGCCTGATGAATATGAATATCTTGATGTTCTGACAATCACGGATCATTCTGTTGCCTATGAGTGCAGACCGCGCAGACCATCGGAAACGAATCCGGTGCAGAAATGGTCATATGAGACGAATAGCCCCGCATTCGGGAAATTGTTTGGTCAGGTATCTTTGCCATATCGCGTATCCAGCAGGGGCATGTCCAGAACACAAAGATGTGGTCTGTTGGATTCATAATCTACACGCAAGATTTAGGTAATCGGTATTTACAAAAGCACTCATTGGGTGTATATTTGGAAAGGGTGATTTATATGGACATTCGGGAGATGCGTACACAGCTTGGAGATACGCAGAGTGAGTTTTCAGCGCGGTATGGCATTCCGTTTCGCACAGTGCAGAATTGGGAAGCAGGTGTACGGAAGCCGCCGGAATATGTTTTTGCCCTGCTGGAAGATCGTATAAGAGAAGACCTGGTCAACAGGCGGTCATGCGTACTGCCGAAGTATGATCCGAAAAAGCCGGATCTGCCGAAGCGAAGCGATTTTGTCGGCGCAGTCCCCTGGCTGAAAGCCGTTCGGGATTGCCTTGGTGAAAACGTGGTTTTCGCGCTGGACGAAGCGCTCATGTGCCAGGGCAGTTTTACCGGACACAGCGATGAATATATCATTTGGATCTATGGGAATGATTCTGCTGCCCGGTACAACGGCGTTGTCGTCCTGGGAAACGGTATCAGCTCATACAACGTTCAGGAAAAGGATGGCCTTTTCTATACCAACTTTATGCGAACTGTATCCGATGCCCTTGCCAATGAATCCATTCTGGACATGCAAGGAATAACAGAAGCGCTCAGTAAGTACTATTATGCAAACGGTGAGAGCTTCAGCGAACTGTTCGTTGCTCCGGAATATCAGGAGCGTTTTGAACAGTTGGCAAACGACGCGATATATTACTACGATGAGTGAGGAGACGCCACGATGAAATTGTCCGCAGAAGAAAAGCTGATGTATCAGGTCATGAAGGCGATTTACGAAAGTGGCATTCCTGTGAGTTTTAAGGGATCTATGGTCCTGAAAGCTTGTCTGATGGAAGCGGGTTTCACGGAAGACGTCCGCCATACAGTCGATATTAACGCAAACTGGAACACAGACAATTCGCCGTCTGCAGATCATATGGTCGAATCAATTCAGCATGTTCTTACGAAATCCGGTATTGACCTGAAATTACATCTCTACAGAATGTACGGAGAAGGGCGGTCAGCCGGATTTGAGCTGACAGACCCGGTAACCGGGGATGTTCTTTTTACGATGGATGTAGATGTGAATCGGCCTGTCCCCCAGATTCAAATGTATGAAATTGCCGATGTCCGTTTTCTGGGTGCATCACCGGTTCAGATGATAGCCGATAAGCTGTCTGCAATATCCACAGACAAAGTATTCCGCAGAATCAAGGATGTTGTTGATCTGTATTACATTTCAAAGGCATTTGTCTTTGATCGTGACGCTGTTGTCCGGGCATTGGAGAACAGCAGGAAAACCCTCGGAACGTTTGACGGATTTCTTCACAGATCCAAAGAGTTGAAACATGCTTACGAGAAGTTCCGCTTTTCCGGAAATGTTGACAAAGTGCCGTTTGATGAAATCTATCAGGCTGTTACCGACTTTATCCGGGATGTTCTTCCTGAAACGTAACTGCAGACACCGAATAGTATGCAACAATTATGTCGTGTTCAGTACTTCTGGTTTCAAGTTGAAGCAGCAAGAGATTTCAACATCCTTCTGGTGGTTATCGTTTCGCCGAAGATATACTAACGCACAAGCCGATACTGTAACTCTCAAAAAGTACACTACTGTCAAATACTCCTGAAGGATTTGAAAGCTATTTATCTTCAGAATTCACAAGCCGGAATTCACGCAGGCGTCGATAAAAGGTCGAAGGACGCATACCACCGCATCGTTCAATTGCCTCAGAGAAAGTGATTTCACCAGATTCCCAAGCATTGATTATCTGAGGAAAATCCGGAGGAACCTCCTTGGCAGGTCTTCCAAAGTGTGTTCCCCTCGCTCTTGCAGCAACAATTCCCTCAGCTTGTCTTTTTTTATGTTTTCCCGTTCCTTCTGTGCAACGAAGCTAAGGATCTGCAGAACCAGATCAGCAATGAAGGTGCCCATAAGATCCTTGCCATACCGTGTGTCTAGCAGGGGCATGTCCAGAACACAAAGATCAGCTTTAATATCCTTGGTAAGAATGCGCCATTGTGCTTGGATCTCTTCATAGTTTCTGCCAAGGCGATCAATACTATGAATCCTTCTCGTTCAAAAAAGCTACGAGATTATTTGGATTAGCATGAGCGAAAGGCATATAAGCACTAAACTTTGCTCAAATGTTACGAGCTTGTAATATTTGAGCTTTTTTAATCGTAAAGTGCAGTGAGAAATGATACCTTCGTTGTTTTTGCTGTAGTTTTGGTCATCAATTGCGATTTTAGCGGTTTTTCAGGACAAAAGAGAACCCGTTGAAACGTAGTAATTTCAACGGGTTCCTGGTGTGGAGCATAGGGGAGTCGAACCCCTGACCTCGACAATGCGAATGTCGCGCGCTACCGGGTATGCTTAAACTCACCACAAGCTCCTCAAGCTCTGTAAATCTTATAGTACAACGTTTTCCGGTTTTTGTCAATTTGCTCAAAAACCCTGATTTTCCTATCAGATATGCACTTACTCACTGTAAAAATAGGCGTTTTTTTCGTTTTTAGGCGGTAACACGAATATGAAACTTCTCACCATTTAACAAAAAAGACACAATTTACAATGCCATCGTGAAAAAGGTTCTCTGAGCTTCAGAAATCTGGGTTTTCCCATCCGCAGTTTCTCTTCGAAAATCCTCCAGCGCAACATAAAATGTTACGGAGAGGTAGTAGTCGCGCCTGACCTCTATCCTTTCAATTAGGTGAGCAAGAACCATTTTCTTTTCATCCCGTTGCATTAAATCATAAGTATCTGCCCACTCCATGATGCTCTGATACTGACTCGAGAGGAACTTAACATGGTTTTCTTCGTTGTCCTTTTGCTTTTGAAGATCGGCAATTACTTTCTCCATTGTTGTAATTCGATCACGAATATCATTCAGCATCGGATTCAACACATCAGCAGTTAGTTTGCTTTCGCCCATAAGACAGTTGATTATCTCTTTTTCGATAGCCTCACGTTTTGCTTGGAGCTGTTTTTGTTCTCCCTCGCACCTCTTTATTATGCTTAAGGTTGAGCTTTCTTTTTGCCTCCTGGCTTGTTCTTTCCAGATAAAATCAACTGTAGACTTAACGCTTTCAAAGTACTGATGAACAACACGATCAATCTCATCTTCAATGATTCTTGCTGAATAGACGGTTTGTCCATCACATTCTCTGGCATCTATTGCTCCATTATAGCAACGATAGATCGGACGGAAGTAAGTGTGGTTTTTTCGATTTCTTACACAATAGCTTCCAACAAGTTTTTTGTGGCAATGACCGCAATAAAGAATACCCGAAAGCAATGTGGCGCCATAGACTGATGTCTTTGTTCTTCCCTCTTCAATGATACCATTCTCCAATTCCCTACGGCTGTCATACCGGTGAAGAATACGATTCTTGAGAGCATAATCAGTAATATGCTGCGATTCGGACAATCCATTAATAAATACGTTCATAGCACGAGAAAGCATAATCCACTGTCCAAATTACCTTTTTCGTCTGTTATTTCCGCTCTTCTCGTAGTATTCCCTTTTCGATTCGTACATTCTTTGATCGGCTGCCTTGAGGATGGCGTCTATGTGATCAAATTCTTTTGCCGAGGCAACACCCGTGGATACGGAGAAACCGTGGATCAGATCGCCCTTCCAGTCCGCGCCGTATCTTTTCAGCCGACTCAGCGCCGCTTCAACGTCATATTCTTCGTCCGTGATGATGATGGCAAATTCGTCTCCGCCTATTCTGTAGATCCTGTCTGTTCCCGGGAAGCTCCGGCACAGACACTTGGCAGTGCCGATGAGCAGTTCATCGCCCGCATCGTGTCCAAGGGTGTCGTTTGTATTCTTCAGATCGTTGACATCAACCGAGATAACACTGCATCCGGAGGGAAGATCTTTGGCCAGCTGTGCAATCATTTCTTCATAGGCGCGCCTGTTCTGAAGATCGGTCAGCTGATCACGGTAAGCATACCTGGCCTGTATATCAGCGAGTTCCGCCATGGATTCAGCAAAAACATAACGTTCAAACCTTGTCTTATTGACAAAATGACCGATCAAAACCCCGACAGCAGAGAAAATACAGAGATTGGACAGCACCCATCTGTATATTTCAGGCGCCATTGTCCGCGACCCGACCTGAGTGAACACAATGATATTGACAAGCAGCATCAGCGCGGTTGAGAAGGTGTCCGTGATAAAAACTACCGGAACGATCAGTACTGAAGCGAATACCACAATCGTCTGTGGCGCCAGATGCCGGGCAATGAATATACCCGCCAGAAGCAGTGTTTCATCTATGGTGATCGCGATAGCCCGGATGAAGCCGGGATACTTTGGAGCAGCATAAATTGATAAACAAAGGCAGACAGTACAGACGGCAAAGGCCGAGATGTAAATTGCGCGGCACATATGGTATTTGGGGTTAATGACCGTCATGATCAGGCAGTAGATCCAGAACAGATTATTGACAGCAGCCCAGATAATACAGAATCTCCGGTTATCTTCCATGATTTGGAGCTGAACCGCCTTCAGGTCTGAACGGGAAAAATCTTTGAACAACAGAATTCTTCTGATTTTTTGTAACATTCGTCATTACTCCTGTATTGATCGGTCGTTGATCCATCAAACTGTTCTTAAACCAGAATGCCATTGCAATGGTCTATCGCATGCTGAACAAGTTGAGCCGGAAAACCGCACAGTGTCCCTGTCCGCTGCTTCATTTCAGTATCCTGCCAGGAGACAACTATGGAAGCATACCGTTTTCTTTTTCGCTTCCCCTCAAGCGATGGGCACTCTTCTTCTGATTCATACGCGCCTATCTGAGCGATGATCCGCGGATTCAGCATGATAACCAAAAGAGGACCGTTGCAAAAGGCAAAGTGGGATGATTTATTTATTGCTTACAGTACTTTGTTCAAAAAATCACGGGTACGGGGATTCTGAGGATTGCCAAAAACCTCCTCGGGGGTTCCTTCTTCCAGAATGCTGCCGTCTGACATAAACAGCACCCGGTTGGCGACTTCCCGAGCAAAGCCCATTTCATGGGTAACAACGACCATGGTCATCCCTTCCCGCGCCAGTTCTTTCATAACATCCAACACTTCACCGACCATTTCCGGGTCCAGGGCAGACGTCGGTTCGTCAAACAGTATAATATCCGACTTCATACACAAAGACCGAGCAATGGCGACCCGCTGTTTCTGCCCACCAGAGAGTTGATGCGGAAAAGCATTGATTTTGTCCTGCAAACCGACACGTTCAAGCATCGTCAAGGCGCGTGCTTTTGCTTCTTCCTTCCCGCACTGTTTCAGATCGACCGGAGCAAGCATCAGATTGCGCAGAACATTCATGTTGTTGAACAGGTTGAAATGCTGAAAAACCATGCCCACCCGTTCCCGAAGCTTGTTGATATCCGTCTTCGGATCCGTGATATCCTGTCCGTCTATGATAATCCGGCCTTCAGTAACTTCCTCAAGCTGGTTCAGGCAGCGAAGGAAGGTGGATTTCCCACTGCCGGAAGGGCCGATAACGACAACAACTTCACCCTCGTAGATTCCTGTGGAAACGCCCTGAAGTACTTTCAGATGGCCAAAATCCTTTTTCAGGTTTTCCACTTTGATCTTTACATTATCTGGATTCATACTTCAGCCTCCTTTCCAGTACCTTGGCAGCCCACTGCAGAAGCAGGATCACAATCAGGTACATCACAGCGACGATTCCCCAAGTCTGAAAGGAAAGGAATGTGGCGGCCACCACATTTTTTGCAGTGTTGACCAGCTCGGGAAAACCGATGACGGAAAGGATGGAAGTATCCTTTAGGGTAATAATAAATTGGTTGATGATACTCGGGATCATGGTGCGAATGGCCTGGGGGAGAATAACCCGCTGCATGGCACGCCAGTAAGGCAGTCCTAGAGAACGGGCGGCTTCCATCTGGCCAATATCCACGGACTGAATGCCAGCGCGGATAATTTCTGCCATATACGCGCCACAGTTCAATGCCAGGCAGATGGTACCTGCCTGCAAGGCGGTCAGCGTCACGCCGCCGATTTTCATAATGCTGTTGCAGAGGAATGGAATTCCGAAGAAAATAAAATAGGCCAGAACAATCATCGGAACTCCGCGGATCAGGTTCACGAAAACCAACGCGAACCCCCGGCAGAACTTATTCTTCAGCACGCTCATGATGCCGACGATCAGGCCGATGATGCAGGCGAAAAACAATCCGTAGAGCGCGAGAAGCAGCGTTTGCCCCATGGCGGTCATAAGAATTGTCCCATATTTATTAAAAATATCTATCAAGGGAACCCGGCTCCTTTCAGACACACAGTGCTGACAGCATACTGAAAAGCAGGGAGGCCTAGAAATAAGCGCCTCCCTGCCTGATAGTGATCGCCTTCAGATCGTTCAATCACCCAGGTACTTCGCCAATATCTCATCGTACTTTCCGTTTGCTTTGATGTTTGCCAGTCCGGCATTGAATTTGTCAACGATCTCTTGCTTTGCGGAATCAAAGATTGCCATTCCGTAATCCGCGCCTTCATTTTCCGTTCCGGGAACCAGCTGCAGCGGAGGTCAAATTTCAAAGTAAGTTCCGGTTTTCAGAAAGTAAATTCCGGAATTGAAAA
>CAMVEB010000030.1 GCA_947166385.1 uncultured Clostridia bacterium
GTAGCTGTTTTCCAGGGTGTTAAATTCGATTGTCCTTGACATGGGGAGTACTTTAAGTTACATTTTGGGAGGCGCGGGACAGAATTGACCCGCAGAGAACTGCGCAAAACGCGGCATCCTGCGGCATAAGGGGGCATCCTGTACCAGTGATTAAGATTTTATTTATCTGCCACGGGAAAGTACAGCATGGAACGCTGTAAGTCTCAAATACCAACAACAAAGAAATGGATTATAAATAATTAATACGCCAGCCTTACGCCAAAGAACTCTTTCGTGAAGAATCATGGCGAAAATTGCCAGTGAAATCCAGAACATGGCCGAAAAATCAATCGGCCGTGTTTTGAGTTTTGGTGACGGTTTCCAAAATGCTGCTTTTGAGTTGCATTGCATAAGGCACATATATCGTCTACATTGTTTCTTATGTTAGTGTATGAAGTGTTCAGATCATGTCATGACGTTCTGAACACTTTTCTTTTGCTCATCTTTCATCAACGGAGGTTTTGTCTATGAACTCAAAAGTCATTGCGCTGGCTAATCAGAAAGGCGGGGTCAGCAAAACAACCACGACAGCCAATCTGGGTATCGGACTGGCAAATGCCGGGAAGAAGGTACTGTTGATTGATCTCGATCCGCAAGCCAGTCTGACAATTTCACTAGGTTATCCGAAACCGGAGGAGCTGCCCTGTACCATTACAGACCTGATGATTAGGAGCATCACCAACAAGCCAATCTGTCCGGAAGATGCGATTATCCATCATGAAGAGGGTGTGGATCTAATTCCATCCAGCATTGAGCTTTCCGGCATGGAAGCTTCATTGGTCAATGTCATGAGCCGGGAAACGGTCCTCCGGCAAGTGCTGGAAGAGGTTGCCGGACGGTACGACTATACGCTGATTGACTGTATGCCGTCCTTGGGGATGTTGACGATCAATGCGCTGACGTCAGCGGACAGAGTGGTGATACCGGTGCAGGCACAGTATCTGCCGGCAAAAGGCATGGAACAGCTTCTACAGACGATCTCCAAGGTACACCGGCAGATCAATCACAATCTGAAGATTGACGGAATCCTGCTGGCCATGGTGGATAACCGGACGAATTACTCTAAAGAAATTACGGCGCTGCTGAAGGATACCTACGGCGGCAAGATCCGGATCTTCTCTACAGAGATTCCCCATTCCGTCCGGGCGGCAGAAATCAGCGCGGAAGGGAAAAGCATATTCCGGCATGATCCGAAGGGAAAGGTTGCCGAAGCCTACCGGGAATTGACAAAGGAGGTGTTGCAGAATGAAAGGCCGCGGCAAAAACATCAGTCTGACTTCGTACGATGATATCTTTACATCGGAAGAAAGCCGGACAGAAGCAAAGCGGGAGAAGATTGAGGAAATTCCGCTTTCACAACTTTTTCCTTTTAAGAATCATCCTTTCAAGGTACTGGATGATAATCGGATGCTGGAAATCACGGAGAGCATCCGGGAGCACGGCGTATTGGTTCCCTGTATTGCCCGCCCCAGACCGGAAGGCGGTTATGAGCTGATTTCCGGGCACCGACGAAGGCGGGCCTGCGAACTGGCCGGGCTGGAATCTATGCCGGTCATCGTCCGGGAAATCGACGATGACAGAGCGATCATTGACATGGTTGACAGCAATCTTCAGCGGGAGAACATTCTGCCCAGCGAACGTGCTTTTGCGTTTAAGATGAAACTGGAAGCGTTGAAGCATCAGGGGTTGCGAACTTCGTGCCAAATTGGCACGAAGTTCAGAGCAGATGAAAAAGTAGCTCAGGATGCTGATGAAAGTGCCCGAACAGTGCAGCGTTTTATCCGTCTGACCTATCTGATACCGCCTATGTTGGATCTGGTGGATGAACGGAAAATCGCTTTCAATCCTGCTGTGGAACTGTCCTTTCTGAAACCGGAGGAACAGGAGATCGTCATGGCATCTATTGAGAATGCCGTAACATCCCCGTCCCTGTCCCAGGCGCAACGGATCAAGAAACTGAGCCAGGACGGAGAACTGACAGAAGCAACCGTGGATAAGATCTTTGCGGAGATCAAAAAACCGCCGCTGGATGTCAGTTTCCTGCGAAATCCGAAAATCCGGAAATACTTTCCTAAATCCTATTCGGACGAACGGGTCGCGGAAACAATCCTGAAACTGGTGGAAATGTGGCATAAACAACAGATAAAGAAGCAGGAACAGAGCAGGTAGCCGAGCGGAAGGAGGATCGGAAGTGTCTGAGATTTTCAAGATCCAGAAGAACAGCAATTATACCGCGATGTCCAACATTCATCTTCAGGATCGAAAACTGAGCCTAA
The DNA here is from genome assembly GCA_947166385.1 of uncultured Clostridia bacterium. Taxonomy (GTDB): domain Bacteria; phylum Bacillota; class Clostridia; order Christensenellales; family Aristaeellaceae; genus Aristaeella. The sequence continues at coordinate 2,316 of CAMVEB010000030.1, forward strand.
AGGCGAAAGGCCTGCTTTCCCTGATGCTGTCGCTGCCCGCGGAAAAGTGGAAATACTCCATCAAAGGGCTTTCCAGCATCTGCCGGGATGGCGTGGATTCTGTCCGGGAAGGGATCAAGGAGCTGGAAAGAGCCGGGTATATCCGACGATCCCGGGAGAGGAAGGAATCGGGCAAGCTTGGCGCTGCGGTGTATCTGATCTACGAAGAGCCGCAGACGAAAACTCCAGACACGGCTGCTCCTGTGTTGGATGAACCAATGCAGGAGAAACCTATATTGGGAAAACCTGCGTTGGAAAAACCTATATTGGAAAATCCAACACAGGTAAATCCAACGCAGGAGGATCCTGCACAGGAAAAACCTGCGTTGGATAATCCCATACAATCAAATACTAATAGACCAAACACGAATGAAGAAAAAGAGAAAGAAAAAACTACTCATTCATCAATGATCAATCCATCAAGGATCAATCGATCAATCCGGGAACCGGACGCTTCTGCAGTAACGGTTCCGGCTGGCTTGCCGGGGGTGCGGCGCAGGCTGTCTGGAAAAGAATTGACAGAATGGGTGAAGGATCAGATTGATTATGAGGATCTCTGCATGGATCATAATCGGGATACGATTGACAATATCGTTTCGCTGATCACAGAGGTGCTTTCGACGAAGTGTGATCACTTTACGATGTCCGGGAAACAGGTGCCTGCGGATCTGGTATATGAGCGCTTCCGGCAGATCAGCTTCATGGATATCGAGTATATCTTCGAATGTCTGGAGAAAAGCTGCAGCAAGATCCGTAACATCAAGCAGTATTGGTTCACAGCTTTGTTCAACGCCCCGGCTTCCCGGAGCAACTACTACGACGCCGAAGTGCGGCATGACTTCTGCTTTGGATAAGGAGATGAAGAACACGGATGAAAAACGGATATCCCAGAAAACGGAAACGGTCAGCAAAGCCTTTCATTATTGCCCTTGCGGTTTTCATGACAGGGGCGATAACGGTGGCGCTGGCTTATGTAAACGGCGATTACAGCGATTATCTGGCTGCGCAAAAGGAACAGGATGCGCTGAAGCGGGATCTGCGGCATACCTGGGAGGATGAAATGCCGCTGATTTCTGAAGAAGACTACGCTGCTGAGATTCCGGTCAGAGAACCCGGAGATGCCAGAGAAGCTATCCTTCAGACACGCCCGCCCAACATGATTGAATCCCAGGGCGTGGAAATACAGGAGACGGAAGTTCTGTCAGAGTTTCAGCAAGCTGCCCTGCCGGAAGAAGAGGATGACCTGATCCCATTCCGGGAACAGGAAGCGGACGGGAGTCAACCAGCAGAAACCGGCGGTCAAAAGGGACCGGGCAAACCGGGAACCCCGGGAGGAACGGGAGAAACCGTGACAGCTCCGCCGCATCAGATCGGCCTGTATACCGGCATTGACCTGACGGCGGCAAAGGCGAAGAACAAAGATTTTATCGCCTGGATCACGATCCCAGGAACCAAGGTTGATTATCCGGTTGTGCTGACAGCCAACATGGATTACTATCTGTCTCATGGATTCACCGGTAAAGTCAGCAAGCTGGGAACCCTGTTTTCTCTCGGGAAGACAGATTACAAAACGCCCGGAAAGAACATTGCGATCTACGGGCATCATATCACTGATACGAGCAGCGGCCAGAAAATGTTTCGACCGCTGCTTTCTTATAAGCAGAAAAGCTTCTGGGAAAACCACCAGACAATCTATCTGGACTCCCTGTATCACTGCGGAAAATACAGGATTTTTGCTGTGATCAATATGGTCAAGGACGAGTGGGACCCTTCCACAGCCGCGTTTGCCAATGACAGCGATTTTCTGGCTTTTATTCGTCTGGCAAAGTCCAAATCACTGTACAGCACCGGTGTTGAAGTCACGGAAACAGACAGAATCATTACCCTGATCACCTGTGACCGCAGTTATGCCTCCAAAGATGGGCGGCTGGTGGTCATGGCAGTGGAAGAATAAACGAAAACGGAGGAAACCAAAGTGAACAAGATCTTTCGGCGCACGGTCGCGCTGGTGTTAGCTATGATCCTGATGATAACCGCGATTCCCTTTACGGTTTACGCGGAGAACGATGAAACCGTTGATATGGAGGAAACCGAAGAAATGATTTCCGAAGATGAGGACGAAGATGAGGAAGAAACCGAAGACGAAGACGAGGATTCGGAAGAGAATTGGGACGAAGATTCGGAAGAAGAGACGGACGATGAACCGGATGAAGATGATGAAACAGAGAATGATGACGAATCATCCCCGTCAGATGAGGAAACGCATCCTTCATTTGAGGATATGGAAGCAGTGCCGACTGGCATGGAATGGCCCGAGGAAGATCCGGACGAAGAAGATCCGGGCGCAGACCTGGAAGACTGGTATCTGGACTATATCGATGAAACGACAGATGATCCGGACACCGGCACGGAAACTCCGGAAGATGAGCCGGACGGATCATCTTCACCAGAAGAACCTGATCAGGAATCGGAGAAGCCTGCAAAAGATCCGGACAGAGAACATGCTGCCAATGATTTTGAAGAATACCTCTGGAGCTATTATGATGGCAGCATCCTGAAATATCTGATCTATGAGCAGGGACATGCTTATTTCATGACAGACCGTCCGATGAAGGTTTACCACGGTGCGGATCAGAAGGAAGAAGATCATTTCTTTACACTGACAGAAGAAGGGACGATTCTTCTGGGAACTGCTTTTGCGGAACAGTGGAATTCGATCAGCATTCAGGTTTGGTTTGTTTCTCCCTCTCTGGAAGTGATGAGCGGATATGTGGATTACCGCGAACTTCAGGAGGAAATGACAGTGCTGACGGAAGAGGAAGCGGTATCCCGGACATACGAACAGGATTACGCCTGGGTGAATACCGGTGAGGAAGAACAGATTGTTTTTGTTGCCGCCGGTGAAAAGGCAGAAACACAGGTTCCAGTGATCATTCCCGAAGAACCGCCAGTACAGGAACTCCCCATGGAGCCGGCAGCAGAGGAGCCGGAAGAAACTGAACTCCCTTCCGAAGAGCCGGTAACTGACCAGATTACAGAGGAACCGGCTGCTACAGAGGAGTCCGTCTCCGAACCTGATCCTTCGGATGCTCCGGAAGAAACAGAGGAACCGGTTGTTGAAACAGAAGAACCGGCCACTGAGCCGGAAAAGCCGGAGACAACGGAGAAACCTTCTGAAGAACCGGCAACAGAGGAACCGGAAGAGACAGAGATTCCTGAAGAGGAGCCTACTGAGGAGCCGGAAACTGAAGAGATCGAAGCAGAAAGGATTGAAACCGGCGATTATCTGGCTGTCACGAAGGATACCAGAGCCTTTCTGGAAACAAGCGAAAATGCCTATGCGGGTAATTTCGTGAGTGACGCAACCGTGCAGATTGCCGATATCATCGAGAATAAAGAAGGCGTATGGTATAGCGTATATTATCTGTATGGCGATACGCTTGTTGACGGCCGCATAAAATGGACGGAGACCGGAACGGTTTATATTTTGGGGGACGAAGCGAAACCCGCCAACAATGAAGAATTGACCATGACGGATTATGCGCTGACAGCCGCACCGGTTCGCCGGAATACACTTCGTGCAACCAAAAGCGCTTCTACTACGCCGATGAACGGTTTTTCCCTGAAAACAATTCATGTAGATATTCCGACGCTTCATGCCGGCCAGACCGGTGTGTATGGCAGTTCTGGGAAAGACAGTGATTATCCGCAGATCGCGTCTCTTTCCGGGCATGGTGCAATCTACGCCACGCCACATTATCTGGACGGTTGGACAGTCTACTGCCTGGAACATACGTATGACGGTCCCGGAGAAGGCAGCGGAAGTAATCAGACACCCAAAGGGCCGTATGCAATTGTGGATATTGACAGTTATTTGAATGATCCCGGATACAGCGGGATCATTTTTTCATACAAAACCATGCACGCAATCGCATGGGTATTGCGGCATACCTATCCCTTTATGGCGCTGGATCGAAGTGATTCGAACAACCTGACCTGGAGCCGTGTTGCAGGACAGTTTGCGATCCGGCAGGTAATCCGGGAAATGGAAGGTGCGCAGTACGTCCGGAGTTATTGGAACATGGATAACTTCTATGTTGCTTCCGGACAGGCCCCTTCTGTATATCTGGAATATGCCCGTTGGCTCGCTGCAAACGGTATTGCCAGAGGAAAGATTACCGGCAAGATTACTGTGAGCGATAAATCCGTTGTCAAATCCGGAGACAGTTATATCGGAACGGTCAAGCTTTCGACTGACGCGGATTATATCCGGATTGCCAAAGGATCATATACTATCACAGGAAACGGTGCCGGGGATGATTCAAGTTACTACTACCTCAACAGCGGCGATACTATTCAGATAACTTCCAGTGTCAACGGGTTTTCCATTACCGCGGAATCCGTGAACTCGGATGCGGAGGAAGCAAGCTTTCTGGTGGGTGTTCCCAGCGTAGAGATCCAGAAAGTCATTATCCCCGTTGAAGGATATCCTTATCCGATGAAATCCAAGGAAGTAAGCTTCGAGGCTGTCATCCAGTACGGAGATCTGACGGTCACAAAGCGCCGTGACCGAGGAGATCAGCGTGTGCTTGCCGGAGCGACCTTTCAGCTGTATAACGCAAGCAGTCAGGCCGTAGGCAGTTCGGTAACGACAGGCGCAGACGGAATTGCCAGATGGACAGGGTTGGAATATGGCACCTACTATTTACAGGAAACGTCAGCTCCATCTGGTTATCAGCTGGACAGCAGCATGATAACAATTGGTATTGACAGTGCTTCTGTCACATATACAGCTAATGATCCGCCAATTATCGGATCGGTAAAAGTCATCAAAAAGGAAAAAGACAAAACCATCCCGCTTGTGGGGGCAAAATATGAACTGGTGACGAAAAGTGGCAGTTCATATACCAGAGCGATCAGCGCGGTGGATGGAAGCCAACTTCCGATCCTGACAACCGACGGTAACGGTGAAGCTGTGTGGCAGAATGTGGTGGAACAGGGCGATTACTATGTTCATGAGGTTCAGGCCCCTGAAGGATACCTGATTGATAACGGCTATTATGCCGTCAAGGTATCTTCCAATAACACGATTGTCTCGAAAGACGTGACAGACCCGATCATCAAAGGGAAAATCAAGATCGTGAAAAAGGATCAGCTCACCAAAGAACCTCTGGCCGGTGCAGAGTTTACTGTGACCAGGATTTCCGCGCCACCTTCCTATAACGGTTCCGGCATCGGTGAAGTCGTGGCCGTTCTGACCACAGACGCGAACGGAAATGCAGAAACCGGATGGCTGACATACGGCAAATACAAGGTTGAAGAAACCAAGGTTCCCGCACATTATGTAAACAGCCATTATTCAACCGTTATCGAAGCGTATGAAGATGGAAAAACCTATACGATTACCATTGAAAACGAGCCGACCAAAGGTTGGATTCAGATAACCAAAAAAGACACTCTGGACAATCATCCAATCGCTGGTGTTCAGTTTGACATTTGGCAGAACGGGCATGTTGTCAGTACGATGACCACCAACAGCAACGGAGTTGCCTTGTCGGAACCGTTAAACAAAGGTAAGTATACGGTGAAGGAGCATGCAAATCCGGAAGGATATGTTGCGGAACTTTACACAACAGATTGCGTTGTTCAAAGTGATGTCACAACAAACCTTGAAGCGGGTAATACACCCATCCGGTTCAAAGTAAAGATCATAAAAAAGGATCAACTGACAGAAAAGCCCCTGGCTGGTGCGGAGTTCACAATTGTCCGCAAGAAAGGCTTGCCTTCACATGGCACTGAAGGTATTGGCGATATCGTTGCAACACTGGTAACAGATCAGAACGGTGAAGCTGTATCGGACTTGCTGACCTGGGGAGAATATGAGATTCGTGAAAGCAAGGTGCCGGTTCACTTTGTGGACAATCACTATACCATTACAGTTTCAGGCACTGAAAATAACAAAACATATACCATCACCGTCGAGAACGAGCCGACCAAGGGTTATATCAAACTGGTGAAAACAGACAAACTGGAACGCTGCCCTATCGAGGGAGTTCAGTTTGATATCTACTACAATGACCAGTACGGAACCGGTCTTGCCGGGACGATGACCACCAACGCGGACGGTGTGGCGGTTTCCCCTGCGCTGCGCAAGGGAAAGTACATCGTGAAGGAACACGCAAACCCGACCGGCTATACCTCTGAACTGCTGGAGTTCGATCCAGTAGTTGTGAAATCAGATGAAACTACGAACATCAGCGGGACAGACACGCCGATTCAGGGACGGATCAGGATCATCAAAAAGGATCGGCTGACCAAAGAGGCTCTGGCCGGCGCGGAGTTCACTGTAACCCGTATTTCCGGTCTGCCCTCCCATAAGGGAAGCAATGACGGAGAAGTCGTTGCTGTGATCACAACGGATGCGGACGGCATCGCTGTCACTCCGCAGTTGACCTGGGGCAAGTATAAGGTTGAGGAAACCAAAGTCCCCGTTTACTTCGTGGACAATCACTACTCCACCGAAGTGGTCATTGATACGGAAGACCTGAAAACCTATGAGATTGAAGTGGAGAATGAGCCGACCAAAGGCTGGATCAGGATGACAAAGAAGGACCGGAAGAACGGAAACGGGATTGCGGGAGTTCAGTTTGATATCTACTACAACGACCAATACGGCGATGGTCTCGCGACTACCATGGTCACAGACGAAAACGGCATTGCCATGTCTGAACCAATCCGTAAGGGCAAGTACATTGTGAAGGAACACGGCGCGACTGCTGGATATCTCTTTGAAGAGGTCACGATCAACTGTACCGTGAAATCGGATGAGATTACAGATGTTTCCGCGACAAACCTGCCTGTGCAGGTAAAGCTCCGGCTGTATAAGCGGGACAAGGATGAGTATACCGGCAATCCGGAAGATACTCCTGGTACCCGTGGAGACGGTGTGCTGACCAGCGCGGTCTTCCAGATTATTGCTGGAGAAAACATCACTGACCGACAGGGTAATATCCTGCACCGGAAAGGTGAAATCGTCATCGAAAGCCTGAAGACTGCCGGAACAGATGCTTCTGTGATTACGGATGAACTGTGGCCCGGTGTGTATGAACTGGTGGAACTGACGCCGCCTACGGGCTATCAGGCCAGCGATACGCATGTGCGCATCGACGCGACCAGTGCCGCAAGGCAGTCTGATGAAGCGGTCATCACCTATGTGGGTGTGAAAACCAATGAGATCCTGTACGGTAACTACGGCTTTGTGAAATTCCTGGGCGATAACGAGATCCACGATGACGCGGGCATCATCGAAGAGCCTGAAAAGGGCGCTGTTTTCGAGGTTTATCTGAAGTCTGCCGGAAGCTATGAGAATGCCCGGAAGTTTGAACGGGACAAGATCACCACAGACAAATACGGCAAAGCAGAAACCAAGCTGCTGCCCTATGGCGTGTATACGGTAAAACAGATCAAGGGCAAAGCGGGATACGCGATCAAATCTCCCTTTGATATCTTTATCACAGGAACGGAAGATCCCCAGAATCCCCCGAGCCTGATCGTGAACAATGAAGCTGTTCGTTACCGCCTGAAGTTCATTAAGGTGGATGCCGAGACAGGCAGGATTGTAACTGTTGCCAATACCGCTTTCAAACTGAAGGATGCGAACGGCGAATATGTGACGCAGACTGTCCATTATCCCAGCAAGAAGACCATTGATACCTTCTACACAGATGAAGACGGAACGGTCATGCTGCCGGAAACTGTACGGCGCGGTCTGTATTTCATCGAAGAGTTCAAAGCGCCTGAAGGATATCTGATCCAGACGGAAGAGCTGGCGGTTTTCGTGGGCGATGAGAACATGAATGAACCCGGTGAAGCGTATCTGCTGGAGTTCACGATTGAAGATGAACCTGTAAAAGGCAGAATCAAACTGGAAAAGACTGGCCTGCAGCTGATCGGCTTCAAGGAAAAGGAAGATCGGTTCGGAAATACAATCATGCAGCCTGTCTATAAGGAGAAGCGTCTGGAAGGCGCAGTTTTCGAAATCCATGCCGCGGAAGACATCATCGGCAAGGACGGCACGGAATGGTATACGCAGGATGAACTTGTGGGAACCATTACCACTACTGCTGACGGAGAGGATGTATCCGATGAACTGCCTCTGGGCAAGTATTACCTGATTGAAATCTCCGCGCCTGAAGGATATGCCTTCCCGGATACCCGTTATGAAGCGGAACTGAAATACGCGGATGATCATACGCCTCTGGTGGAGATCACCGTCACTGCCTGGAATGACTTTATTCCCAGTGAGATCAACCTGTATAAAGAAAAGGAGATCACTGAGGCCCGGCAGGATGATACCTCCATCCGTCAGGTGATCGTGAACGCTCCCGGCGAAGGGTTCGTCTTCGGCCTGTTCAATGATACGGATATCCATTATGCGAGCGGTACTCTGCTTGCGGATACACTAATGGCAGAAGGAACAACCGGTACTGACGGTACCCTGACCTTTGAGGGATATTATCCGCATGGACGGTATTATATCCGTGAGCTGGCTGCTCCGGATGGATGGAAACTGAATACGGAGACCTTCTATATCGAGACAAAGCCTGCTGATATCGGAGATGATCAGAAGATTCATGTTTCTGCCGAAAAGGTACACGATGAACTGATCTGGTATCCTGTCACGCTGACCAAGACGGATATCACCGGAGAGCATACGATTCCCGGTGCGCTGATCGAAGTCACGGACGCGAACGGAGAAGTAATCTATCGTGCTGAGACTGACCGGAATGGGGAAATCCCGAACATCCCGGTGGTTCCCGGAAAGTACACCTTCCGTGAAATCCTGACTCCCAGCGGTTATGCGCTGAATGAAGCAGTGATGACGTTCACTGTGGATGAGCACGGCGGAATCACCGGCGACACCACGATCCGGGATGATTTCACAAGGGTACTGCTGCAGAAGCATGACGAAAACGGACATCCGCTTGCCGGCGTGGAGTTCTCTCTGATCCGCTCAGATGGAAAAGTCATTATGACTGCCCGGTCTGACGCGGAAGGACAGATTCTCTTTGAGAAGATTCCCTATGGAAGCTATACCATTGAGGAAACAAAAACCCTTGCCGGATACCAGAAGCACGATGTACAGATTGAGCTGACTGTGGATGGCCGGTTTATCAATCAGGAAAAGCCGATTGAAACGATTGTGAACTATCCGATCATCGTAAAGCTGAAGAAGGTGGATCAGGACGGAAACATCCTGCCCGGTGCGGAATACGCGCTGATCAACGAATTCGGAGAGCAGATGATGATTGCAGTCTCTGACGCAAACGGCATCATTACCTTTGAGAAGGTTCCCTATGGGAAGTACAAGGTGAAAGAACTGGCCGCGCCTGAAGGCTACCTGCTGAGCAAGGAAATCACAGAGATCATCATTGACGATAACTACCGGAACAGTGAAGAACCTGTAGCAACACTGGTGAATCATCTGAAGCGGATCAAGTACATCAAGGTGGACACCAGCGGGAAATACCTGCCTGGTGTGGAGTTCAGCCTGATCAATGCCAGTACCGGAGAGGTCGTGGAAGTCGTCACCAGCAATGACAAGGGCGAATTCATCTTCACGAAGTTCGATTATGGCTTCTGGAAGATCGAAGAAACAAAGGTACCGGAAGGATTCAGCAAGATGAAGGATATCACGCTGAATGTGGACAGTGACTGGGTTGAGCCTGCTCCCTTTACCTGTGTGAACATTCCGAACATCTATGAATTCGTGAAGGCCGACAACGAAGGCAATCCCATGGTCGGTGTCAAGTTCAATCTGGAAGACACAGAGGGCAATGTGCTCCGTGAACTGATTTCCGGAGAGAACGGCCTGGTGCCGGTGGATAATCTGGAGCCCGGAACCTATGTGATCCGGGAAACAGAAACGCTGGAAGGCTTCACTGTCAGCGGAGAGACCATAGAGATCGTGATTGACGAGAACTATGTAGTCACGGATGAACTGCCCGTCTTCGTGAATTATCCGGAAATCCAAACCGGCGTTGATTTTGAGATCACACCTGTCATGTATGCCGGCTGCGCGGTGATGCTGATCGGTCTGATTGTGATGATTGCAACCGGAATCAGAAGCCGGAAGCACAGGAGGAAGAACAGAAAAGCCAGGAGATAACAGCATTTGACATCCTTAACGAAACCGGAAGGAGGTGCTATTCTGACAATGAGGAAAGGGATAGGAGGTGCAATCATGTTTCTGGTAAAGCTTCCGTTCAGGATAGCAGCCCTGCCGGTGATTCTGGCGATGATGGCAGTCCACTTTGTGGCGGCGATCATCGCGGGACTGTCTTCGGTAATCACAAACCTACTGGGAACGATCGCAATCGGAACAGCAGCCTGCATCTGGATGTTCCGGCTGGGAACAGACGCGGATGCCTACGGAATGCTGGTTTTTGGAATTGCGCTGATCATATTCCCGCATATCGCAGAATGGCTGCTGAACAAAGCGGCGGATATCACCGGAAGGCTTATTGCCTTTGTGATTCCATGACATGACCGGTTGAAAAACAAACGGCTTTGATGTATTATTATCAATGGAAGGACGGTGTTCGGTATGAACTACGAGCAGCAGCATGAAGAGGATCTTCAGCGCATCAGAGGCTTCCGCCTGATTGACGACGACTTCATGAATGCCTGTTTCGATAACAATATCGAAGACACTGAGTTTATTCTCCGCATCATTCTGAATCGCCCGGATATTTCCGTCAAGAGTGTTCGGACACAGCAGGTGTTAAAGAACCTGCAAGGCAGAGATATCTGGCTCGATATCGACGCCAAGGATCAGGATGACAATGAGATTGACGTTGAGATCCAGCGTTCTGACAAGGGTGCTGACCGGAAACGTGCAAGATATCATTCCAGTATGCTGGATGCACACTCTCTCCAGCCGAAGGAAGACTTCAGTGCGTTGCGGGACAATTACGTGATCTTCATCACAGAGAATGATGTGATCGGAAAAAGTAAACCGCTGTATCGCATTGAACGCCGTATCGAAGAGACTGGTGAGCTGTTTAACGACGGCGAGCATATCATCTATGTTAACGGCGCTGATCGGGACGGTTCCACAGAGCTCGGGAAATTGATGCATGATTTCTTCTGTACAGATCCTGACGACATGAATTACCAGCAGCTGGCAAAAAAGGCCAGATACTTCAAAGAGAACGAGGAGGGACGAGCTGCGATGTGTAAAGTATTAGAAGACATGAGAAATGAAGCCGCTACGGCTGCAGCCGAACTCAAGAGTATTGAGATTGCACAGAGGATGCTCGCAGGTGGGATAACTGTTGAAAAAGTTGCTGAGTATTCTGGCTTGACGCTGGAAAAAGTGCAGGAACTGGCGCAGCAGAGAAGCGCATAAACCAAGCAATCGTAGACTAATAAGGAAGAAAACGCTTACGGATACACCGCAGGCGTTTTTCTTTTCCCCGAAAGGAGGAATTTCATGCAGGAAGAAGTAGAGCATCGGAGCGTAACGCTCATCATTAACTCAGCAAAATTTAGCGGCAGAGTGCTGAAAGCCGCAATTTCCAAGTATATGGCACATCGAAGAAATGTTCGCCATGAAAAGAAAACGCAGGATGTTACGCCGCACGGCAAAATGTCCGTCAAACAGCTGGCGGAACAGAACCAGGGTCTAAACAGCTTCGAAATGCAGAAAGATGACGGGATTAAACAGTTTGAGCATGTATGTCGGAAGTACGGCGTGGATTATGCCGTCCGGAAGGTCAAAAGTGACAACCCGAAATACATCATCTTTTTCAAGGGACGGGATCAGGACGCCATCACCGCAGCATTCTCCGAATTTATGGACAAGCAAGTGAAGAGAAAGAACCGTCAACCGCTGAGGAGGCAGGTTGCACAGGTAATGCCGCTGATGAACCATCCGGACCCCAACAGGGATCGGAACAGAAATCCGGTGCACAGCAGATGAAAAAGAAAAATCTGAAGAAACTGCTGATCCTGAACATTCCATATGTATTCGTCGGCCTTTTCACGACAAAACTGGCGGAAGGTTGGCGGCTGGCGGAAGGCGTGAATGCTTCCCAGAAGTTTCTGCATCTCATGACCGGGTTGAAGGCGGCCTTTGAAACCATACTTCCCAGTTTTCATCCTACGAATCTCCTGTTTGGAGCGTTGGTCGGCGGTGCTTTGCGTCTGGCCGTATACATTAAAAGCAAGAATGCCAAGAAATTCCGGAAGAACAGGGAGTACGGTTCAGCCCGCTGGGGCACTCCGGAAGATATCAAGCCATTTATGGACCAGGATTTCCGGCAGAACGTCATCCTGACACAGACTGAGCGCCTGATGCTTTCCAACCGGCCGACGAACCCCGCCTATGCGCGGAATAAGAATGTGTTGGTCATCGGCGGCTCCGGCAGCGGTAAAACCAGGTTCTTTGTCCTAGCAAATCTGCTGCAATGCCACAGCTCTTATATCGTGACCGATCCCAAAGGTGATCTGGTAGTGCGAACCGGTTCTCTTCTGAAGAAAAAAGGTTATAAGATCCGTATTCTGAACACGATCAATTTCAGCAAGAGCATGCGATATAACCCCTTCGCCTATGTTCACAACGAAAAGGATATCCTGAAACTGGTGAATACCCTGATCCTGAACACCAAAGGCGAAGGCCAGAGCGGCGATCCGTTCTGGGAAAAAGCTGAAACCCTGCTGCTGACAGCGCTGATCGGTTATATGTATTACCATATGCTGCCGGAAGAACAGACCTTTTCAAAACTGCTGCAGATGCTGAATCTCATGGAAGTCCGGGAGGATGACGAGGATTTCAAGAATCCGATTGATCTCCTCTTTCAGCAGGCAGAGAAAGAAAATCCCGGGGATTTCGCTGTCCGGCAGTATAAGAAATATAAACTGAGCGCCGGAAAAACAGCCAAATCCATTCTGGTCAGTGTCGGTGCGCGGTTGGCTCCCTTTGACATTCAGGAACTTCGCTCACTGACATCAGGTGATGAGCTTTGCCTGGACGAGATCGGTGACAGGAAAACGGCGCTGTTCATTATCATGTCCGATACAGACAGCACCTTCAATTTTCTGATCAGCCTGTGTTACAGCCAGCTTTTTAATTTGCTCTGTGAAAAAGCAGATGAGAGCCCAGGCTCACGCCTGAAAGTACATGTGCGCTGCCTGATCGACGAAATGGCGAATATCGGGAAGATTCCAAATCTGGAAAAGCTGATCGCCACGATCCGCAGCCGGGAGATATCCGCCTGCCTGATTCTTCAGGCACAATCGCAGCTGAAAGCGAACTATAAGGACAATGCGGAAACCATTGTCGGAAACTGTGACAGCGTTTTATTCCTTGGCGGGAAGGAACGGACGACCCTCAAGGAATTAACGGAGGCTTTAGGCCGGGAAACCATCGACACATATAACATGGGTGAGTCCCGCGGCCGTGAGGTCTCACATAGCCTGAACTACCAAAAGCTTGGAAAGGAGTTGATGTCCGTAGATGAACTGGCCACGCTGGACGGCGGGAAATGTATCCTGCAGCTGCGTGGTGTCCGCCCGTTCCTTTCTGACAAGTATGATGTGACCAAGCACCCCTGGTACAAATACCTGTCAGACTCAGATCCGAAAAACGCCTTTGACGTTGAACGGTTTCTGTCGACCGAGCTTCCTGTAAGACCGGAAGATACTTCAGAAGTATTCGAAATGGATCTGGAGGAAGCAGAAATAGATGAGGATGATTCTGATGACTGGTACGATGAAGATACCGATTGGAATGGAGACGAGCCCATGGATTATGGCGCTGCCTTGTGGAATTAAGGCGGCGCTTTTTTCTACCCATCACAACAAAACGCATATGCGAAAAACGGAGGATAACTGTATGGATTTTTTCAATAACGCGGTAAACGTTCTGCAGACGGTAGTGATTGCCCTTGGCGCCGGTCTCGGCATCTGGGGCGGTGTGAACCTGATGGAGGGTTACGGCAACGATAACCCCGGTGCGAAGAGCCAGGGCATGAAGCAGCTCATGGCCGGCGGCGGCGTTGCCCTGATGGGCACCGTGCTGGTTCCGCTTCTGAGCGGCCTGTTCTCTGCCTGATGCATTACGAGTTTCGGCAGGGCTTCCCTTTCCGGAAGCCCTGCCCTTGGAGGTGATCCCTGATTGAATTTCATATGGGATAAGATAACCGAATGGTTAAAGGGACTGCTGATCTGCGGCATCATGGGAAACCTGGAGGGATTGTTTGACAGTGTGAACGAGAAGATCAATGAAGTTGCCGGAACGGTCGGCGCAACGCCGCAATCATGGAACGGCAGCGTGTTCAACATGATCAAAAGCCTGTCGGAAAATGTGATCGTTCCCATCGCCGGAATCATCCTGACTTTTGTGATGTGCTACGAACTGATCCAGATGGTCATAGACAAAAACAGCTTTCACGACTTTGAAACATTCATGTTTTTCAAATGGGTGTTCAAGACTTTTCTGGCTGTCCTAATCGTGACCAATACCTGGAATATCATCATGGGTATCTTCGATGTGGCCCATAACGTGGTAAATCAGGCGGCGGGTGTGATCGTATCGGAAGCCAGTCTGGATATCTCAAACGTGATCACAGATATGGAAGCCAGCCTGCAGGCCATGGATATCGGTCCGCTCTTCGGACTGTGGTTCCAGACGCTGCTGGTCGGTATGATTTCCTGGATTCTGTCCGTCTGCATTTTCATTATCGTATACGGCAGAATGATCGAAGTCTATCTGGTGACTTCGCTGGGTCCGATCCCGCTGGCTACCATGGCAAACCATGAATGGGGGCATATGGGGCAGAATTATCTGCGCAGTTTGCTGGCACTGGCATTCCAGGCATTCCTGATCATTGTCTGCGTAGCGATTTACGCGGTGCTGGTTCAGACGATTTCCGTGGAAAGCGATGTGATTGCCGCAGTATGGACATGCATCGGATATTCCGTGCTGCTCTGCTTTACCCTGTTCAAGACCAGCAGCCTGTCAAAAGCTGTATTCGGCGCGCATTAGCGCTGTGAAGGAGGTATGCGATATGGCATACGTAACGGTTCCCAAAGACCTGTCAAAGGTCAAAACCAAATTCATTTTCAATCTGACAAAGCGTCAGGTTTTCTGCTTCGGATGCGGCATTCTGGTTGGACTGCCGCTTTTCTTTTTGGTACGGGGTTCTCTCCCGACCACCCTTTCTGCGCTGCTCATGATCATTGTCATGATGCCGTTTTTCCTGCTCGCCCTGTATGAGAAAAACGGAGAGCCGCTGGAAAAGTACATCGGGCATATCTGGCAGACGAAAGTCAAGCGGCCGAAAAAGCGGCCCTATCAGACACAAAACTTCTATGCCATGGTAACCAAACAGGCACAGATGGACTGGGAGGTAAGAGCAATTGTCAAAGGCAAAAAACAAAGAACGGCATAACAAGCCTGTCAAGCTGACCCGTGCGGAGAAAAAAGAGCTTGCGGCGATCGTCCAGAAGTACAAACAGAAAGGAAACGGTCCGCACAGCGCGCAGGAAAGTATTCCGTATCAGCGTATGTGGCCGGACGGCCTGTGCGTCGTAGATGACTGCCATTATACGAAAACAATCCAGTTTGAAGATATCAACTACCAGCTGGCACAGGAAGATGATCAGCAGACGATTTTAAATGGCTGGGGGAACTTCCTGAACTACTTCGATCCGTCGGTCAGCGTTCAGTTTTCTTTTCTGGATCTGTCCATCGGCCTGGAGGTTTTTGAACGCGGCATCATGATCCCGCTGAAGGGCGACGAGTTTGACAGCAGCCGGGAAGAGCTGGCAAATCTGCTGAAAAGTCAGCTGGCAAAAGGCTGTAATGGTCAGACAAAAACAAAATATATTACCTTCGGCGTGGACGCGGACAATTATAAATCCGCAAAGCTCCGGCTGGAACGGATTGAACTGCATATCCTGAACGACCTGAAGCATCTGGGCGTCCGGGCGTATTCCCTGAACGGGAAAGAGCGCCTTGCAATCATGCACGGCATGTTCCATATGGATACGCAAGAACCGTTTCGCTTTGAATGGCCCTGGCTGGTGCCCTCCGGTCTGTCCACAAAAGACTTCATCGCTCCCAGCAGCTTTGAATTCGAGGACGGAAGAATGTTCCGGATCGGCGAAAAGTATGCTTCGGTTTCTTTCCTGCAGATTCTGGCTCCGGAACTGGGCGACAGGATTCTGGCGGATTTCCTGGATATGGAAAGCAGTCTTGTGGTTTCCATGCATCTCAAGGCGCTGGATCAGGCGGATGTGATCAAGACGATCAAACGCCGGATTACCGATCTGGACAAAACAAAGATTGAGGAACAGAAAAAAGCCGTCCGCAGCGGATATGATATGGACATTATTCCCAGCGATCTGGCTACCTATGGCGCTGCGGCTAAAGACCTGCTCCAGGATCTGATGAATCACAATGAACGGATGTTTCAGTTCACTTTCATGATCATGAACACGGCGGACAGTAAGCGTCAGCTGAAAAATGTAATTGATCAGGCCAAAGCCATCGCTACACAGCATAACTGTTCCCTGATTCCGCTGGATTTTCAGCAGGAAGACGGCTTGATTGCCTGTCTGCCTCTGGGCAAGAATCCGATTCAGATCAGCCGGGAAATGACGACCAGCGCAACGGCGATCATCATTCCGTTTACCACCCAGGAACTGTTCCAGACGGAAGGCCGGCCGCTGTACTGTGGACTGAATGCGCTGAGCAACAATATCATCATGATCGACCGGCTGAATCAGAAAAACCCGAACGGAATCATTTTGGGCACCCCCGGCAGCGGTAAATCTTTCTGCGCGAAGCGGGAACTGATCAGCACATTCCTGATGACCGACGACGATATCATGATCTGCGATCCGGAGGGTGAATACTATCCGGTCGTTCAGCGCTTCAAGGGACAGGTGATCCGGATTTCGCCCACGAGCACGGATTACATCAATCCCATGGATCTGAACCTGAACTACAGTGACGATGATAACCCGCTTTCCCTGAAATCAGACTTCATCCTGTCCCTGTGTGAACTGGTCATCGGCGGCCGTGAAGGTCTGCAGCCGATTGAAAAAACGGTAATCGACCGTGCGGTACGGCAGGTTTATCAGCCGTTCATGAATGATCCGATCCCGGAAAAACTGCCGATTCTCGGAGATCTGTACAACGCGCTTCTAAACATGGAGGAAAAGGAAGCGCATCATATTGCGACCGCGCTGGAAATTTATGTTTCCGGTTCCCTGAACCTGTTCAATCACCGGACAAACGTGGATATCAATAATCGTCTGGTCTGCTATGACATTAAGGAATTGGGCAAACAGTTGAAAAAGCTGGGTATGCTGATCGTTCAGGATCAGGTCTGGGGCCGCGTGACGGCAAACCGGGAAGCCGGAAAGTATACCCGGTATTTTATCGATGAATTCCACCTGCTTCTGCGGGAAGAACAGACAGCCATGTACAGCGTGGAGATCTGGAAACGCTTCCGGAAATGGGGCGGTATTCCGACTGGTATTACCCAGAACGTGAAAGACCTGCTGGCCAGCCGGGACATTGAGAATATTCTGGAAAACTCGGACTACATCGTCATGCTGAACCAGGCTCCGGGTGACCGGGAGGTGCTGGCGCAGAAACTGAATATCTCTCCTCATCAGCTGACGCACGTGACCGGCGTAGGTCCCGGCGAAGGTCTTCTGTGTTACGGAAGCGTCATCCTGCCTTTTGTGGATCACTTCCCGAAGGATATGGAACTCTACAAGATTATGTCCACAAAACCGTCGGATCGTATCGCGGAAGCGAAGAATCCTGCGTAATCGGAGGGAAAAGTATATGAAGACAATGATCATTGTAGTGTTCACTTTACTGATTCTGATGTTCGTGATCATCCTCTACTGTTCTCTGGTTGTGGCGTCAAGGGAAGATGATCTGATGGAAAAGATGCATATCCAATGGATGAAGGATCATCCAGAGCTTCAGGTTGTTCCCAAAGAGGATGAACACAAAGAAGAGAAAAGAGATATGCCTTCTGAAACGGAGGTGCTGCCGCCGTGAAGCAAGACAAAAAGTCCATGTCAGATTTCACTGTAAAGCCGGTTACAAAAGCTGTCAAAGAAGCGACTGAAAAGGAACTGTCAAAATATGAAGAGGATAACACCGGACTGCAGGCGGTTCATACTGCCGAACAGTCCGGTTCCTCTGCATATCAGATGGGGAAACGCGCCTTTGAAGTTCGTCAGCATAAGAAAAACGATTATGCTGTCAAAACCAAAGCACCTGGTGAGAGCAATGCCATGTCCAAAGCCTATCAGAAAAAAGATATCCAGAAAGGTTATCGCGCTGCAAAGTCGGGCAGGAAAGCCGGAAACAAGGCAGCGCGAAAAGCTGCCAGTGAAACGAAAGACGCGACAGAGAAAACTGCCGCTTTTTTTGTTCGGTACCGGCGCGGCTTTGTGTGGCTGGCGTTGGGAGCCATGCTGGTTTTCATCATTCAAGGTATCTCTGCCTGTTCTCCTCTGGTGGAATCGGCATTGCAGGCAGTTGTGATCGGCACTTATCCGGCATCGGAGAATGACGTCCGGGCTGCGGAACGGGCATACGCCAACAAGGAAAAAGAACTGAAGGATGAGATGGATCATTACGAACGGTATCATCCGGGATATGATCATTACTCTGTGGAATATCAGGAGATCTGGCATGATCCATACGCCCTGATCGCGATCATTTCCGCCGTCAAGAACGGTGAAGAATGGACGATTGACGACGCCATGCCGATCATCGAGAAATACTTCAAATGGCAGTACGTCAAAACCGAGACGATCACGACGGAAACGAAGTGGAAAACGGAGATTGTGGACGGTGAGGAGGTCGATGTTCCGTATGAGGAAACCACCTGTACGGTTACACTGAAAAACAAAAACCTGTCCCATTCCCCGGTCTATACCATGAGCCATCAGCAAATGGGTATGTACGCCCTGTATATGGCAACCCACGGCAACATGGACGGTATTTTCCGCGGTCCGCACTGTTCTCAGCTGAAAGACCCGTATGTCTGGGATGTACCGCAGGAATACATTGACGCAGATCCCAAGTTTGCCCTGTTGCTGGAAGAAGCCAACAAACGTATCGGATATCCGTATGTCTGGGGCGGCTATACGCCGGAAACCAGTTTTGACTGTTCCGGTTTTGTGTCCTGGGTATTCACTTCCACCGGAGTCCGGAACATCGGTCATGCCGGCGCGACCGGCCTGTATAACATGAGCCGTCATATCAGCGAAGCGGAAGCCCTGCCGGGAGATGTGGTTTTCTTTACCCATACACTGGGCGAAGGCGAGGACGGAAACGACGGAATCACTCATTGCGGCCTATATGTCGGCAACGGAATGATGATTCATTGCGGAAACCCCTGCGGCTATCAGGATATTCACAGTTCTTATTACAACAACAAAATTGCAGGATTCGGGAGATTATACGAAAGATGAGCAAAAGAAACGAAACCAATGCTGAACGGCTGGCCAGGCACCGCATTGATCTGGAGCGCTGCCTGGAGAACCGGAAAAAGCTGAATGAACGGATTGCCCGTTTGGAAGAGCGGATTACGCAGGAAGAGAACCAGGAATACCTGGCGATCATTCACAGCGAATCCATTACCCTGGAAGATCTGCGGCGGATGATTCATGATCCGAAACCGCAGGGAACAAATAAAGTGCCTGCCCATATGGCGCAGATGAATATGAAGGAGATTCAAGACAATGAAACTGAAGATGAATCGGAAAACGCTTAACTCGATTGCTATTGGTATTATGGCCTTGCTGACAGTCCTGATGCTGATTCTTGGTGGCTTCTTGCGGCTTGATACTGCCGGAGCGGAAACCGAGCTTGAGGTGACGGACATTGATTCTGATGAAATCGGATTGAACGAGGAAATCGAACCGGCAGAAGATACATCGTATGAATCGGAGGATGAACCGGACGAATCCTACGAAGAGCCGGCAGATCCAACGGAAGCGCCGACAGAGGAACCCACGGAAACGCCGACCGAGGAACCGGCAACAGAACCGGCTGAGGAGCCTACGGAAGAACCGACCACTGAACCGACAGATACTCCCGTGCAGCCTACGCCGGTGATCATGGATCAGTTATTCAAAATCGAAATCGTTGCCCCGAAGAACTGGACAAATGACAAAACCCGGAAAGTCAGGGTCAAAGTATGGCAGCTGACGGATGAGACCTGGGCCAGAGCGCAGTATAAGCTGGATAACGGGGATTGGGTTAAGATCAAAGAAAAGTTCACACTGCTGGACGGCTATTACTATGTGGATCTCGAACTGATGGACAACTGCCTGCTGACAGTGCGGCTCAACATCGAAAGCGGCGTGTTCATGGATGAAAAAAAGGAGATCCGGATCTTTGACCGTACCGCTCCGGTCGTCACAGCCGGTTTCAATGATACCCTCCTTCATGTAGAAGCGCTGGATGATCTTTCCGGCACCGCCGGGGCACAGGTGAACGGCCTTTTGTTCACAACGCTGGAAAACGGAAAACTGGATGTCCGGATGGAAGATGTCCTGCTGACCTATAAACAGCTGGCGATTCGTGCCTATGACTATGCAGGCAATTTCAGTGATCCGGTTGTCCTGGACAATCCCTATTATGTTTCGGCTACTCCTACTCCGAAACCAACAGCAAAGCCGACTGTCAAACCGACAGAAAAGCCTACGACCAAACCTACAAAAAAGCCGACAGGAACTGGTACAGCCACTGCGGAACCTGATCCGACCCGGGAGCCGGTCACAGTTGCGACGGCAACGCCGGTACCCGAATACACCCAGTATCCGTATCCATATCAGGTTCCATATCAAACCGCAGAGCCGGTGGTGATCGTGATCACGCCGGAACCGGTGGTTACCCCGGAACCGGAAGTCCGGACGGAATATGTGCCGATTGGTCCCGGTCAGCCCTTTACCAGCGGCGGGAATATGCAGACCCTGGATGTGCTGTATTCCGCGGCAACCAACAAACAGTTCATCACCGTGCAGTCCCGGAACGGCCAGACCTATTACCTGGTCATTGATTATGACAAGCCGATTGATGAAGAGAATGAACTGTATGAGACCTATTTCCTGAACCTGGTGGATGACCGGGATCTCATGAGTGTTCTCTCCGAGGAAGAAATCGTTCCGACGCCGACTCCGGAAATCATCTACGTAACACCTGAACCGACTTCCATGCCCCTGCCGACAGCCGTTCCGTCGACGGAACCGGAGAAGCCGGAAAAACAGGGCATGAATCAGACCGGAATCCTGGCTTTGCTTGTACTTCTCCTCGCGGGCGGCGGCGCGGCATTCTTCTTCATGAAAAAGAAGAAGGGTAATGTCCCGGCCAACCGGATGCTGGATGAATCCAGCTTTGATGACGATGAGGACGAAGAAGAGGAAGAATCCGACGAGGAGGACGGCGGCAATGAGTAAGGAGGCAAATCGGATCTGGACGCCGCATAAACTGATCATAGCGGAAAAACCTTCTGTGGCCCGGACAATTGCGGAAGTGCTGGGAGTGAGCCAACAGGATGATCCGAAGCATATTCGGTATCTGTTCAATGATGAATGGATTATCAGCTGGTGCATCGGGCATCTGGTGGAACTGGCCATGCCGCAGGATTATGACAAACGGTACGAAAAATGGCGGGGAGAGGATCTTCCGATCCTCCCCCAACCGTGGAAGTACACCGTCACAAAGAAAACAAAGGATCAGTTTGAGATGCTTTCCTTCCTGCTGACTCATGAAAAAGTGACGGAAGTGGTTTGCGCAACGGATGCCGGACGCGAGGGCGAGCTGATCTTCCGTCTGGTCTATCATCAGTGTGGCAGTGATAAACCGGTAAAGCGCCTTTGGATCTCTTCCCTGGAGGAAAGCGCGATCCGAGACGGGATGAACCATCTCCGGGACAGCAGCGATTTCGATCTGCTTTATGAAGCGGCGCTTTGTCGCCAGAAAGCGGACTGGCTGGTAGGGATCAACGCCAGTCGGATCTTTTCCCTGATCTATTCCCAGACGATGAATATCGGGCGTGTCATGACGCCGACCCTGTTTCTGGTGACGGAACGGGAAAACGCAATCGCGAGATTCAAGCCGGAAAAGTTCTATACAGTGCAGCTTAGCTGCGGTTTCCCGGCTGCTGGTGAAAGGCTGAAAGATCCGGAAGTAGCAAAACGGATTGCAGCAGCCTGTTCCATGAAAACCGCCCGGGTTTTGAAGGTGGAACGCCGTGAAAAGAAGGAAAACCCGCCGAAACTGTATGATCTGACCACGCTACAGCGGGACGCGAACCGGATTTTCGGTTTTACGGCGCAGCAGACGTTGGATTATGCCCAGGCGCTGTATGAAAAGAAACTGATCACTTATCCCAGGACGGACAGCCAGTACCTGACGGACGATATGGAGGAAAGTATCGCAGGCCTTGTACCGCTGGTGGCGAATTGTTTTCCGTATATCAGCGGTATGGCGATTACCACAGATGTCCGGCAGGTGATCAACAGCGAAAAAGTGACAGATCATCACGCGATCATTCCCACAAAAGCAATGACGACCCTGCCCTGGGGAGACATTCCGGCGCAGGAAAAGGTTTTGCTCAGCCTGATTTGCAATCGCCTGATCTGCGCAACCAGCGCGCCGCATGAGTATTCTGAAACTGAAGTGGTCGTGGAATGTGAAGGCCATTACTTTACCGGAAAAGGAAAATCCGAAGTACAGGTTGGCTGGAAACTACCTCATGAGCTTTTCATGAACAGCATGAAACAGAAAAATGAAGAAAGTGAAGATCCTCAAAAAGAAAGAGTCTACAACATTCAGGAGGTTCAGCCGGGGCAGAGGATCTATCCTTGCCTTTCCTCAGTAAAAGAAGGCGAAACCACACCGCCGAAGCATTTCACAGAGGACACTTTGCTGGCTGCGATGGAAAATGCCGGCACGGAAGGACTGCCGGAAGACGCGGAGCGCAGGGGCCTTGGGACGCCCGCAACCCGCGCGGGCATTCTCGAAAAACTGGTGCAGGCAGAAATGCTGGAGAGAAAAGGCGCTGGGAAACAGCGTGAATTATTTCCGACGGATAAAGGAAAAATGGTGATCGCGGCGGTTCCAGCCCTGCTGAAACATCCGATCCTGACAACAGAGTGGGAGGTAAAGCTAAAGGAAATCGAGCACGGTAACGAAAAACCCGAAGTCTTTCTGGAAGACATCGAAAAGCTGATTGGCCGGGTTATGAGAATGGATCATCCCGAAGGGTGTGAAATGTATCTGGCCAACAAAGATAAGGTTGGCGTTTGCCCTTCCTGCGGTGCGCCGGTGATCGAACATTCCGAAGGATTCTTTTGTGAAAACCGGCTGTGCCGTTTTGCGATCTGGAAAGACAACCGCTTTTTCACCAGTAAAAAGAAAAAAGTCACTCGGAATCTGGTGACGATTCTGCTGAAAGAAAAAATGGTCGAAGCGACAGATCTTTATTCTCCCAAAACCGGAAAAACCTATTCCGCAACCATCGTGCTGGAAACAGATGAGGAAGGCCGTTCCCGCTTCAAGCTGATCTATCAGGGAAAAGAACGGAAGCCGAAGGGGGTGATGACATCATGAACGAACAGGAATTTCTGTCAGCCCCCGGAGACGGGTTTGCGATCTATCAGCTGAAGCATGACATCTCCACCCGGGATCTGCGGTTTGCTTCCATGACACTGGTGGAAAAATCCGGAAAGAAGATTGACCACGGAAATTATGAACTGATCTATACCGGCAAGCTGGAACAGACGGCGGATCTGGAACAGCATGCGATTCTGGAAGAACTGTACGCCCGCTTTAATCTGGCGATTCCCGAAGATTTCGCCGGCCACAGCCTGTCCATGAGCGACATTGTTGCCCTGCGGCAGTCCGGCCATATATCCTTTCACTATGTGGATACCTTTGGATTCCGTGATGTCAAAGGATTTCTCCCGGACAACCTGCTCCACAGTGCGGAGATCGGCATGGAGGACGATTACAACATGATTGACGGTATCGTTGGCAACAACGGGATCAATCCGGCCCGGGAAGAGAGAACAGAACCGCCGAAAAAGGAGCTTTTACCGCTTCGGGAACAACTGAAACAGGTTATGAAAAAACACGGACAGCATCAGCATCCGGGCGGGGCAGTAAAAGTTCCCAGCATGGAACTGTGAAAGGAGGATGCCATGCCGGATTTCACAGAGGATGAGATCATGCTGATCAGGCTTTACTACGAAAGCAAAAAGGACTGGCTGATTGGTAATCTGATGACCATGCTTTCAGAAACTACCGCGGAAGAAACTGAACTGCGGCAGACCACAGAAGGTCTGATCCGAAAACTGTCCGCACTGGACAGCGATCAATTCAA
Organism: uncultured Clostridia bacterium; assembly: GCA_947166385.1. Classification (GTDB taxonomy): domain Bacteria; phylum Bacillota; class Clostridia; order Christensenellales; family Aristaeellaceae; genus Aristaeella. The sequence continues at coordinate 26,789 of CAMVEB010000030.1, forward strand.
AGGGATCAGGGAATTGATTCTTGGTTAACACCGGCCGGGAGCTTCAAACCTCCCGGCTCATTTTTTTGAGAACAGGAGGTAAACCCCTTGCCTGCAAATGCTTTAGCCTATAAGCAGATGGCAGAGGATACGGCAAAACGGATCACGGGCAGTTATCAGGACTGGACTGCATTTTTGCAGACTGCTGCCCGTCTGTATAAGTATCCCTACCATGAACAACTCATGATCTTTGCGCAGCGCCCGGATGCGATAGCCTGTGCAGAGTACGGACTTTGGAACAAAACTATGCGCCGGTATGTCCGGCGCGGCTCCAAGGGAATCGCGCTGATTGACCCGACAACAGATATCCCTCGAATCCGATATGTTTTTGATGTATCGGATACCGGTGCCCGGCAGAATTCCCTGACACCGTTCCTTTGGGAACTCGGAGAACAGCATGTGGACGCTGTTCACGCTGCGCTGGAAAACCGTTACGGTGTAAGCAATCCCGCCCTGGTGGATCAGCTCCAGACCATTGCCGGAACGCTTGCCCGGGATTACTGGGAAGAAAATAAAAAAGATATCATCGACATCGTTGACGGTTCCTATCTGGAAGGATACGATGAGTTCAACGTAGGAGCTTCCTTCCGGAACGCTGCGGCAGTCAGCATCTCCTACGCCCTGATGTCCCGGTGCGGGATGGAACCGGACGCGGCCTTTACCCATGAGGATTTCATGAGCGTGTTCGACTGGAATACACCGGAAGCTATAACCGCCCTGGGTACAGCCGTCAGCCAGATCAGTGAGCAGGTGCTCCGGCAGATTGAAATCACAGTGAAGAACGTGGAAAGGAGTTTGCAAAATGAGCGAGATTCAGTATCAGAGCAGCGGGGATTATCTGATCCCGAACCTGACCGTGGAGGAAACGCGGCCCCTGACGAAGTACGGACGGATGCGGAAGAAATACCTTCAGGCGAACCGTCCGGTACTGTTCAACAATCTCCTGCTGAGCGGACAGCTGCAGAACCATCTCCTGGAGACGGAAGAGACAGCGAACCGGAGACTCGAGGAGATGATCCGGAACATGGCGCAGGAGAGCGGCGTGACGGAAGATCTGAAAGCGGCGGATCAGATGAAATGGGTGGGCCTGATGAACACCCTGAAGGCGCAGGCGGAAGAGATCATTCTGGAAGAACTGATCTACGCCTGACAAATGAACCGGAAATCGCGCAGGAGCAACCGGTGCAAAAGGGACAACGGGCAGCAGAAGAACAGGTAGAGCAGTTGTCCCTTTTCCCCAGCGAGGAAGAACAGATCAAAACCGTGGATGCGATCAGAATCCACAGACCCATCGGAACGGAGCGGAGCGACCGCCCCGTTCTTGCTTTATCTGATGAAGAAATTGATCATGTCCTACGCCGCGGTTCCGGCTTTGAAGGCGGAAAACTGCGGATCGCCGCCCTTTACGCCCAGAATCCGACGCCGGTGGATGCCCGGGTTTTCCTGAGCAATGAATACGGGGTTGGCGGGCACAGCCATACCTTCCTGGACGGAACCAGCGGGTTTATTGACTACAACTCCCGCGGAATGCAATTCCGTCGTTGGAAAACCAATGAAGAAATGACCCTGCGCTGGCATGTGGTAGAGCGTCATATCCGGGATATGATGGAGAAAGGCACATACCTCACGCCGCAGGAACAGCAACGCTTTGAGGAAATGCAGCGGGACTTTGCCGGAGAGGAAATGCCGCTTCCGCAGCCCCGGATGCATTATCCACCTGTGGTGAATCCCGAACCCCGCGGATATGTTTCCACGAACCGGATTATTACCCAAATGGATATTGAACGGACGCTCCGTGAATGGAACGGCGATATCCAGAGCAAGCATGCCATAGAACGCTATGTCCGGGAAGGCCATACGACGGAAGAGATTGCGGAACGCCTGCGTGAAACATATGGCGGGGATCTTTCGGCGCTTCCGGTCACCGTGAACGATGAACCGCGAGAAGTACCGTGGACAGATGCCGCAAACGCCCTGAATCGGTTGGTCTGGGACAACGAGTTTTACACCGATGAAGAACAGGAACGCCTTGATGACATTGATCCCGTTGCGATTCGTGAAAACCTGGAAAGAGAAGGCATCGTAAACGGTGAAGTCGTTGAGCAGGAAGCAGAAACATCCGTTCAGGAACCGCTTCGTCCCGGTGAACGGCTCATTCCGGAGCATGACGGTATTCCCGCAATGCGGGAAATCACGATTGACCTGACTCCCCGGCAGCAGGAGACCCCCAATTTTTCCTGGGATCTGCATCCCGGGGATACGGTCTATATGGACGGCAGGGAGTTCATCGTGGAAGAAAACCGGCCTTTTGAGGTCAGTTTCAGCGATCCGGCTTTTCCGTATCCGATTCTTCGGGCAGAAGGAAAAGAATCATTGGAGTGGGTACTGGCCCGGGATGAACGGAATAACAAATACCGGATCAGTCCGGAAACTCCGGCAACAGAGATATCAGAAAACACGCAGCCTGAACAACCGGAAGCTCAGGCAGAAACAGAGCGTGTTCCGCAAATTGCGGCAGAAAACTTCCGCATCACAGACGATTATCTGGGTGAAGGCGGTCAGAAAACCAAGTATGCCAACAATGTGGCAGCAATCCGGACGCTGAAAACCATTGAAGCGGAAAACCGGCAGGCTACGCCGGAAGAACAGGAAATCTTGTCCCGGTATGTCGGCTGGGGCGGCATTCCGCAGGCATTTGATGAGCGTAATCTCGCTTGGGATGCGGAATATACCGAACTGAAAAGTCTCCTGACCGATGAAGAGTATGAAATGGCGCGAGCGTCTACCCTGAACGCCCACTACACTTCGCCTGTCGTAATTCGTGCCATGTATGACGCGGTGGAACAGATGGGTTTCCGGACAGGAAACATTCTGGAACCGTCATGCGGCGTTGGCAACTTCTTCGGCCTTCTGCCGGAGAACATGGCAGACAGCCGGCTGTACGGTGTGGAACTGGACAGCATTACCGGCAGAATTGCGCAATATCTGTATCCGCAGGCCGATATCATGGTCACCGGCTTTGAAAAAACGGATCGCCGTGATTTCTTTGATCTGGCGATTGGCAATGTACCCTTTGGTTCCTATAAGCTTTCGGACAAACGCTTTGACAAGCAGAATTTCCTGATTCACGACTATTTCTTCGCAAAAGCGTTGGATCAGGTCCGTCCGGGTGGCATTGTGGCGTTTATCACTTCCAAGGGCACCATGGATAAACAATCCCCCGAAGTCAGGCAGTATATCGCGCAACGGGCTGAACTGCTCGGTGCAATCCGCCTGCCGAATAACGCTTTCAGGGCAAATGCCGGCACTGAAGTCACCAGCGACATCATTTTCCTGCAAAAACGGGAACAGCCTATTGATATTGAACCGGACTGGGTGCATTTAGGCCTGACGGAAGACGGTATCCCAATCAACAGTTATTTCGTGGAACATCCGGAAATGGTACTGGGTACCATGGCCTGGGATGACAGTATGTACGGCAACCGGCAGGAAACAGCCTGTCTCCCGATCGAAGGCGCGGATCTGTCAGAGCAGCTGGCGGCAGCAGTCCGAAGCATCACAGGTGAATATCATGCTGTGGAAATGCCGGATCTGGCAGACGGAGAAGAAATCCGGGAAAGCATTCCCGCTGATCCGGACGTGAAAAACTTCTCCTACACGGTCGTGGACGATAAGGTCTATTACCGGGAAAACTCCGTCATGGTACGCCCGGAACTGAACGCGACCGCTCAGGAACGGGTCAAGGGCATGGTTGCCCTGCGGGACTGCGTTCATCGCCTGATGGATGCCCAGCTGAACGATGACAGCGAAGAAACAATCCATACGCTGCAGCAGGAACTGAACCAGCGGTATGACGACTATACCGCGAAATACGGACTGATCAACAGCCGTGCCAACGCACTGGCTTTCAGTGACGATTCGGCCTATTACCTGCTCTGTTCCCTGGAAATCCTGAATGAAAACGGTGAACTGGAACGCAAAGCGGATATGTTCACCAAACGGACGATCCGCCAGCAGCATGTGATTGAGCATGTGGATACGGCAGTGGAAGCGCTGGCAGTCTCTATTGCGGAAAAAGCCAGGGTGGATGTGCCGTATATGGCGGAACTGACTGGAAAAGATGAGGATGAGATCGCGGATGAATTGACGGGCATCATTTTCCAGATTCCCGGTCCGCTGGACGAGGACGGCCGCGCTACCTATGTGACAGCGGATGAATATCTGTCCGGGAACGTCCGTCAGAAGCTCAGGGAAGCAGAAGACGCAGCGGAAATGTCTCCATATTTCGATGTTAATGTACAGGCGCTGAAGGCAGCACAGCCCAAGGATCTGGACGCATCGGAGATTGACGTACGCCTCGGAGCGACCTGGGTCGGGAAACAGTATATTCAGCAATTCATGGAAGAGGTCCTGGAAATCCCGTTTTATCAGCGTCGGGCCATACAGGTTCAGTTTTCAGAATATACCGCGGAATGGCATATCAACGGGAAAAATGTACCGTCCTACAGCAATGTCCCGGTCAATATAACCTATGGAACTGACCGGGCAAACGCCCTGAGGATTCTGGAAGACACGCTGAATCTGCGGGATATCCGGATCTACGATACTATACAGGACGCAGATGGCAAGGAACGCCGGGTGCTGAACCAGAAAAAAACAACCCTGGCCCAGCAGAAACAGCAGGCACTGATAAACGCTTTTCAGGAATGGATCTGGAAAGACCCGCAGCGCCGGGAAACGCTGGTTCAGCGGTACAATGAGAAGTTCAATTCCATCCGTACCCGGGAATATGACGGCAGCCATATTACTTTTTCCGGTATGAACCCTGAAATTGTTCTCCGGGAACACCAGCGGAACGCGATCGCCCATATCATCTATGGTGGGAATACCCTGCTGGCCCATCAGGTCGGTGCCGGGAAAACCTTTGAAATGACCGGCGCGGCCATGGAAAGCAAGCGCCTCGGTCTTTGCCAGAAAAGCATGTTTGTCGTACCGAATCACCTGACAGAACAGTGGGCGGCAGAGTTTCTGCGGCTGTATCCGTCCGCGAAGATCCTGGTCACGACGAAAAAAGACTTTGAAAAGGCCAACCGGAAGAAGTTCTGTGCCCGGATTGCTACCGGAGATTATGACGCTGTGATCATCGGTCACAGCCAGTTTGAACGGATTCCTGTTTCTCAGGAACGGCAGGAACGATTGCTGAAAGAACAGATTGACGAACTCACCACCGGTATTCAGGAACTGAAAATGAGCCGGGGCGAACAGTTCAGCATCAAACAGCTGGAGCGCACAAAGAAGCAGCTGGAAGGCAGGCTCAGAAAGCTTCAGGCAACAGAAAAGAAGGACGATGTGGTCACTTTCGAGCAGCTGGGCGTGGATCGGCTGTTTGTGGATGAGGCTCACAGTCACAAAAACCTGTTCCTGACAACGAAAATGCGGAACGTTGCAGGCCTTTCCACCAGCGAAGCGCAGAAATCCACAGATATGTTCCTGAAATGCCGGTACATGGATGAAATTACCGGTGGTCGCGGTGTGATTTTTGCCACAGGTACCCCGGTGACCAATTCCATGACGGAACTGTACACCATGCAGCGGTATCTGCAGTACGGAACGCTGAAAAGAAACAATATGACGCATTTCGACTGCTGGGCCTCCACTTTCGGGGAAACGGTGACGGCGATTGAACTGGCTCCGGAAGGCACGGGATACCGTGCCAGGACCCGTTTTGCCAAGTTTTTCAACCTGCCTGAGCTGATGACCATGTTCAAAGAGATTGCAGATATCAAAACCGCGGATCAGCTGCACCTGCCTACGCCGGAAGCACACTATGAAACAGTGGTCGCTCAACCGACAGAGCACCAGAAAGCCATGATCGCGGAACTCTCCGAACGGGCCTCCAGGATTCACGGCGGCAGCGTCGATCCACGGGTGGACAACATGCTGAAGATCACCAGTGATGGCAGAAAGCTGGGACTGGATCAGCGGTTAATCAATCCTCTGCTCCCGGACGATCCTGGCAGCAAAGTGAATGCCTGCGTGAACAATGTCTTCCGAATCTGGCAGGAAGGAATGCCGGAAAAACTGACACAGCTGATTTTCTGTGATATCTCCACTCCCAAAGGCAAGGCCGGAAAAGATCAGGCAAAAGAAAAAAAGGATCTGACGGAATCATTCACCCCGGAACCCACAACACCGGATGATGACTTTGGAGATCTGCCGCCGGAAGAAACTGAACAGGCAGGGAGCCTGTTCAGCGCTGAAAAGAGCAATGACTTTTCCGTTTACGAGGATATCCGGGACAAACTGATTGCCCGAGGTATTCCGCCGGAGGAGATCGCTTTCATCCACGATGCGGATACGGAAGTCAAAAAGAAAGAGCTTTTTGCGAAAGTCCGTTCCGGACAGGTGCGTGTCCTCATGGGCAGTACCGCCAAGATGGGAGCCGGAACCAACGTACAGGACCGCCTGATCGCTTCTCATGACCTGGACTGCCCCTGGCGTCCCGGAGATCTGGAACAGCGGGCCGGACGGATTGTCCGTCAGGGCAATATGAATCCGGATGTGCATATCTACCGATATGTGACGGAAGGCTCCTTTGACAGCTATCTCTGGCAAACAGTGGAAAACAAGCAAAAGTTCATATCTCAGATCATGACCTCCAAATCGCCGGTTCGCTCCTGTGAAGACGTGGACGAAACGGCGCTTTCTTATGCGGAAATCAAGGCGCTGTGCGCCGGGGATGACCGCATCAAAGAGAAGATGGCGCTGGATGTGGATGTCGCCCGTCTGAGATTGATGAAAGCTGAACACCAGAGCAACCAATACCGGCTGGAAGATCAGCTTCTGAAACAGTTTCCCAGGGAAATCGAACAGAATCGCGGGTATCTGGTCGGTCTGCAGAAGGATCTGGATACACTGGCGGCTCATCCGCTGCCGGAAAAGGATTTCATCGGCATGACAGTCCATGGTACTCATTTTACGGAAAAGGACAAAGCCGGAGAAGCAATTCTGGAAGCCTGCAAAACCATCACGGACGACAAGGATCATCCGATCGGCGAATATCGGGGGCTTCAAATGTCTCTGTCTTATAACGCTTTCGCCGGTCAGTACATCCTGACGATGAAGGGCGAAATGTCCCATTCAGTGGATATCGGCACCAGTGCTCTGGGCAATATGACCCGGATTGACAATGCCCTGAATAACATTCCTGTCCGGATGCAAAACATCGAAGGAAAACTGGAAAGCCTGAATCAGCAGATGGCAACCGCCCGTGCTGAATTAGGGAAACCTTTCCCACAGGAAGCAGAATTCAGGCAGAAAAGCGAACGGCTGGCAGAGCTGGACGCCGCGCTGAACATGGATAATGCTCATAAACCCCAGACACAGGAACAGGAAAAACCAAACAAACGAAACAGAGAGGAAGCGAGATAAATGGATGAAAACATGGATTACAAAGCGATCCCCGTTTACCGGGAAACATCGGTCTATGCCCGGAAAAACGACGAACTGGAGGTATACCGGGCGTCCTCTGCCGCGAACAGGGCCTGCAAGCATGTGATCGAAGAATCGATCCGGGAACATTTTGACGGGATGCGCCTTCCCAGAAGCATCGTACCGCCGATCCTGGACACTTTCGGTGCGGACCGCGTCAGCTATGTGCTGGCGAATACACTCCAGAGCAAAAGCTGGGACGGCAGATTCGGCAAGGATAATCTGGAATGGGCGCAGACTATCCCGATCAAACCAGATCTGGCAGATTCGATCAACAAAAACAGTTTTTGCATAGTGGAGACTCATCCTGCGGTACTGGATGGATTTGTTCGTCATGTCCGTAAAGTGATCGAAGAAAGATCCCGTCCTACACTGGCAGATCAGTTGAAGGCTGTAATGTCCGCTCCCGCAACAGGAAAGCATGATAGACCTAAAGCGTACGGGATGGAGCGGTGATATGCATAACAGGACAAGACCCATAGTGGTTCGGTTTTCTGTCACTCCCGAGGAACTAGCATTGATCAAACAGAAACAGGAAGAGTCCCATATAACGAGCAGGGAGGCCATGATCCGCAAACTGGTCTTTGAAGGAAATATCCTGCTGCTCGACATCCCTGAAATCCGGGAAATATCAGCAAACCTGGGACGCTGTACAGGATGCCTGAACCAGATTGCAAAAAGGGTAAACATCACAGGTCGCCTGTATGAAAACGATCTGAAGGAAACAAGAGGAAGTATGAATGAAATGACTGAAATGATCAGCAGGATTTATCAACAGTTGACGGAATTCAAAACATAACCATGGCGTGGGGCACTGTGTTATTGTGCACATTGCCCCACGCTTTAATTTTGCTCTGAGTACAAAAATCTGTTCAAACTATAGCCGAGGCCGCTTTAGTCGCTTTTGCATTTTAGACCAAGCTCTTTTTGTTCCGCGGTCAATATCCTCGTCTGTACCAAACACTTTTTTTGCTCGATCAACGTAGGAAAGGAAGTTCCCCTGTTTCTTATTCCTTCTTTCGGCATGCTTTCCTTTGTACGAATATAGTCTGTAAAGATTTCGTAATGGAATCCTTTTTCCGCTGGGCGATAGTCTATTATTCTTCGTAATATTATCAATTTTACGGTACATGCGTTCATAGTATTTTGCGATGGTCTTTGATCGGATCGTTACGGTCTGTCCATCAAATGTGAAGCCAAGATAGGATATTAAGTTTTTCGAGTTGCTTGTATCCGGGAGATATGATTCATTGCAGTTGTTAATAGTCTGGGAATCATATTCAAAAACTTGGGTTTTCTCAGCTTGAAGTTCCAGTCCCTTGATGCTATCTTGTGTGTGAAAAATAAAATCGATTGCTCTTTGATTTGACTGCTTATCACGTAATGGCAGAACGATTATGAAATCATCACAATACCTGCGATAAAAACCGGCGTGGCTTGTGGCGTAGTCGTTTATTATCTTGTCAAAATCCATCAGATACACATTAGAGAGGGTTGCACTTATTGCGGAACCCTGCGGAATACCGAATCTGTTTCTGTTTGTCTTAAGATGATCCTTTTTGAATAGCCGAAACTCTTCCGGTGAAAAAAAGCGATCCAATTTGTTAAAACTTTTTTTGTCAAGTCCTTTAAACTCTTGGATTTCATCAAGTTCAAGCCACGAATACTTTGTTATACTTCGGAAAACTGCATAATAATCCTCAGGCAGTCTATCAACTGACAGCAATTTGCATAATTGATGTTTCAGATGATCGTGATCAATATTATCAAAGTATTTGGTGAAGTCACCGATTACAATGAAGGACGATCCTGCTTTGCGGATGAAATCAAAAGCTTCTTTTGCATAGTGTATGTTGCTTTTGCCGGGATGATTGTTTCTGTAGGCGACAGCGCACCTGTTTATACCTGTCTGACTGGCGTAATCGTTGTATCTTTTGTTGATTTGATAGGAGTAGTATTCGTAAATATATCTGTCAATATGGGCAGAATACATTATGTCCCGCTCTTTAGGCGCGTCTCGATCAGTCTGTTCCGGGTGATCTGGACTTAAGAACTTTTTGGGGAATTTCCGCATTCGCTTCTTGTAGTGGATAAAAGGATAGAAGGCATGATGGATTATGTAATCAGGTTTTTCGATCTGAGACCTGACCTCCTGCCAATGCACTCTGTTGTCTATGTGAGGATAGCGTTTGTACTTGAAAATCTTTGGGTATACATGTGGCATAGTCACACTCTCCCGAAAAACGTCTCCAAAAATGAGTTGCTCACCGGTAAGGGCAGCTTCCTTGTAATCCGGTGAGCACACGATAAAACAAATCAAGCGTTAGCCCGATTAGCTGCTTGATGCCCCCGACCACTTTCATAAGGTGTGGTATAATTGAGGAGGCGATGATGATGTCACAGATGCACCCGGTTCTGACGGATGTTCTCCGCGAAATCGTCCGCGCTGTCATGGAAATCGTAATGATATTCTTGACAAGCACGATAGAATCCCTTTCAAGCTATCTTGAAAGCAGTTAAATTATACAGGAACAGGAAGCTTATTTCAAGATCAAAATCCATGCAATCCATTTGACCCAAGAGGGTCAATTCTTTTGTTTACAACGAATTGATCATAGAAGGAGAATGATAATACCAATGGCAACAACAAATCTGATACCGCTTCATACGGCCAAAGGCCTGACTGCGGGGAAATCCATTGCAAAAGTGATCAAATACGTCAAAAACCCGGAAAAGACAGAAAACGGCAGTCTGGTCACCGCGTTTGCCTGCAATCCGCAGATCGCGGATCAGGAATTTGCCTACATGAAGCGCCTATATATTGACCGTACCGGCAGAAAACGCGGTAAGGATGATGTGATTGCGTATCATCTCCGGCAGTCCTTTCAGCCGGGAGAGATCACCCCGGAAGAGGCCAACCGCCTCGGCAGAGAGCTGGCACAGCGGTTCACCCACGGAAATCACGCTTTCATCGTGGCCACCCATACAGACAGACACCATATTCACAACCATATCATTTTCAGCGCGGTGAACCTGGAATATGACCGGAAGTTTCGCAACTTCTGGGGCTCCTCCAAGGCTCTCCGGCAATTGAACGACGTGATCTGCCTTGAAAACGGCTATTCCGTTATCGAAAACCCCAGGGAGAAGAAAAGCAAAAAGTACAACAAATGGCTGGAAACCCACGAGCCACAGAAGAAAACCACCCAGCGGGACAATCTGAGGGCAGTCATTGACGCGGCAATGGCCCAAAACCCGAAGGACCTCCCGGAACTGCTGGCTCTTCTGCGAAAATACGGGTTTGAAATCAAGCATGAAAAGCACATCTCCGTGAGAGGCCCGGGAGAACAGCGATTCAAACGGCTGGATTTCCTGGGGGACGGATACACGCAGAATGACCTGACAGAACGTCTTTCAGAAAACAAAAACACACAAAACGCACGTTCACCCCAGAAGAGAAGACCGGACAGGATCACCCGTCCGGATGACAGAAAAGTCAATCTGCTGGTGGATATCCAGTCCAGGCTCCAGCAGGCCAAGGGCCCGGGATACGAAAAATGGGCGAAGCGTTTCAACCTGAAGGAAATGGCGAAAACCTTCAGTTATCTGCGGGAGCACAACCTTTTAGACCGCGCGGAACTGGACAGAAGGACAGACGACGCCTGCCTCCGGACGAATAACGCGGTGCAGCGGATTAACGCCATCAACGCCCGGCAGGCAGAACTGAAAAAGCTCCGCTCGGCGATCATCCAGTATTCCAAGACCCGGGAAATCTACGCCCAGTACAAGAAATCCAACTGGTCGCCGAAGTTCCGCCGGCAGCATGAGCAGGAGATCGAAGCCCACAAGGCAGCAAAAAACGTCTTTGACAGTCTTCCGTCAAAGCGAATCCCGAAAATGAAAGAAATACAGGAGGAGTATAACCGCCTGCAGGAAGAGAAAACGGCCATAGACCGGCAGTACAAAGCCGACAGGCAGGAAATGCGCCAGCTGCTGATCGTTCAGGAGAACGTCTGGCGCATTCTGGATACAGATCCCCGGAAGGAGGACAGGAGAATTGGCAGAAGCACAAGATAAATGGAGGAAGTGTTTCGCAGAAACGCGCAGCAGCATGGGCATCCCATGCTTGAAAACAAAGGGGTTTGGGGAATTCTCACCAACAAGCATCTTGCCTTTGGGCGGCAGCCAAGGCATTGCTTGCAAATCTTGTTTTCCTCATAACATTGGCAGTTTTTGACATATCGATCAATATAATTGTGTGTTGAGAATCCACTTGAAAACAATTTCGTGTATAGCGTATAATTATATGTATGTGATGAATACTGACATTTTTAGATATTCTGAGAGAGAGTTTGTCAATACTTTCATAGATGTCGAGATGAGGTGATTATCAATGAATCTGATGATTAATGGTAAAAAAATAACTGATTGTTGTGAGGAAGATTTGCGGGTTCTGATTGATAATCCTGATTATAGAGAGAATCAATATATTGATTACAAGTCCGATTTTTCCTTTTTCAGGGCAGAAGGAAAAGAGGCCAAGGAGAAAGAAGCCTATGAATTACGCAAAGATATATGTTCGTTTGCAAATACGGAAGGTGGCTTTCTGATTTATGGGATTTGTGAAAGAAAAGGAATTGTTTCAAATATTCTTGGAGTAGAAATAGCAAACTGCGATAGATTTGAAAATGATGTACGAAATCTTTTTACTCCAATAATGCCCAAACAACCCGATGTAAAGTTTCATTTTATTAAGTTATCCACACCACCAACTAATTATGTTGTTATTCTTCAGATTGAACGTGACTATTACGCTCCATACTCGTATTTCGAGAAAGAAGATAATTATAAGTTTTCAAAACGAGATGGCAATCACAAAACTACGATTGGGTATACGGAGTTGAAGAACATGTTCATTCGATCAAAGAGAATGGAAGATGACATCCTCGCGCTGAGAAAACAGCGTATCGCGTCACGAGTGGAAGATGACATGACAAAGAAATTTGTTTTACTTCATTTAATTCCAGAATCTTTCACTACACGCCGAGAAAACTTGTTCGTTTGGGAGTATACACATCATAGCAATCTCGGATCCGTGTTTTCTGGTACACGGATTGATTCCAGATCAATCCCTTGTGTAGATGGATTGAGGTTCATTAGTACGGAACGCAAACGGGAAGGAATTGTATTTAACAGTGGAGTAGTTGAGTACTACTGCTCATTGGCAGATCAAATTGAGTTAGGAACTGATAAAGCTGGAACAGTTGTTTATGACGAGGCAATTTGGAGCAATATAGATCCTGTATTACAGGGTTATCAAAAGATTATTCCAGTGATTTTTGGGAAACAGAGATATTTTGCTTGCTTATGTATTGTAGGGTGCAAAGACTGTATCAGCGAATTTGATTTTAGGGGTCGACCTATTGCGCGAGTGGACAGGAACATGGTTATCTGTGATCCCGTTGCATATACGGATATAGAAGATGTAGAGGTATTTTATCAGGACATGCGACGGACACATTTTGAATTCCTTCTAGCTTTGGGAGTAAGAAATAGCGAAGAAATGCAGGAACTGATAAAGGACTTGATGTTGTAATCTCATCTGTAGCCATTTATGCCTTGAGGATAGAATAGCATCTTTATTTACCTAATTCGATAATGCAACAATGCACTTACGTTTTCATTTTTTTTCATTTTTAAATGAGACTGCCCTGAGTATTCATTGCTTTGCTAAGGTCTCTATGATATAATTAATATTAATTGATTTATCCAATTACGAGGTGCTTCGTTATGGTGGATAAAAAATACATTGACATTTTCGCGGGTTGTGGAGGATTATCTGCTGGGTTATTGAGTGCTGGTTGGACGGGCTTATTTGCTATTGAAAAAAATGCCGATGCATTTTCCACCCTTGAGTATAATCTTATAAAAAATCAGGAACACTTTTTATGGCCCTCATGGTTGCCAATAACAGAATGTGATATAAATATACTATTAAAAGAACATACTAACGAACTTCGTGCATTGCAGGGGAAGGTTGCCTTGGTTGCGGGTGGCCCTCCTTGTCAGGGATTTTCAATGGCTGGAAAACGTGACGAATATGACCAGCGAAACAACCTTGTTAAGTCATATATTAAATTTATAAAACTTGTATTGCCAGAAGCTATTATTTTTGAAAATGTTCATGGTTTTACAGTGAATTTTAAAGGTAAAAAAGGGACAAAACAATATTCTTCTTATGTTGAAAGGGCATTAAAACGCTTGAGCTATAAGACAATGCACCAAATTGTTGACATGTCAGAATATGGTGTCCCACAGAACAGGAAACGTTTTATTCTTGTAGCAATGAAAGAGCGTTCTCCCAAGAAAGTCTTTGAAGCGCTTAACAAAAACAAAGAATCTTTCTGCAAATCAAAAGGAATAACAAACAAAACAACTGTCTATGATGCAATTAGTGATTTGGAAAGAGCTCATGGGACAGTGCCTTCTCCTGATACTAAAGGTTTTCAAACTGGTCTATATGGGCCAATTCAATCTGGTTACCAGAGATTAATGCGGCAAAGTGTTGAGTCACAAACAGGTGCAGTAGACAGTCATCGTTTTGTCAATCATCGAAAAGAAACAATAGCGATACATAACGATTTGTTGGATCATGCCCCATTAGGGAAACGAATTACACCCAAAGATAATATTGTTCCCACTTTAAATCGACGGGGTGTAACTGTGCTTAATAAAAATGCGCAAGCACCAACTATAACATCAATACCTGATGAGATTGTCCATTATATTGAACCGCGTATTTTAACAGTACGTGAACATGCTCGCATACAAAGTTTTCCAGATTGGTTTGAATTCAAGGGTAAGTATACATCTGGTGGGATCCGCCGCAAACAAGAAGTGCCAAGATATACACAAGTTGGCAATGCAGTTCCACCTTTATTTGCTGAACAAATTGGAATTGCAATTTGGGAGGTGCTTTCAAATGACAAATCAGAATAGTGTTTTGTCTTTCCGAGTAAGTGCGGGATTAAAGAATATAATTGGTCGCGATCTGATTAGCGATAAATATATTGCGATATTTGAGTTGGTCAAAAATTCCTATGATGCCGGAGCAGATAAAGTTGATATTTCCTTTATTATATCAGACGAAGGTCAAGATCAAATTATTATATCTGATAATGGTTGTGGCATGACATATAATGATATTATTGAGAAATGGCTATTTGTTGCATATTCTGAGAAGAAACCTCAAAATCGTGAAAAAGCATCTTTTCGAGACGAAATAAAACGAGAGATAGCTGGAGCAAAAGGTGTAGGCCGTTTTTCATGTGATCGTCTGGGTGCGATATTATCGCTAATTACCAAAACTGAATCCGAAGCACTTGCAAACAAAGTTGAAGTGAATTGGAACAGCTTTGAATTAGATGATACACAGGAATTCATGGATATTCCTGTTCAGTACTCAACAGTTGCCAAACTTCCTAGCGGTTTTTCAAAAGGGACGACTTTGATAGTAGACGCATTACGTGAAAGTTGGAGTAGAGATGATTTACTAAGATTAAAACGTTCTTTGATGAAGCTGATTAGTCCAGATGCCAATAAAGGTGAATTACCTTTTGACATTGAGCTTATTGTTCCGGCTGAAAGAGATAATGATAGCAAGGTGCTTAGCAAAACCGGAATTAATCCTGACCGAGATATTGTAAATGGCATCATACATAATGATATATTTGAAAAGCTGAATATTAAAACGACGAGTATTGAAGTGAATGTTTCTGAAGATGGAGAGTATATTATAAGTAAATTAACTGATCGTGGCGAATATATTTTTTCATTTGTTGAAAAAAATAGAGGTTACTATGGATTGCGGGATATTTCTATTGTCGTGTTCTACTTAAATCAAAGCGCTAAAGCAAGATTTACTAGACAAATGGGGGGAGTACAGCCAAAGAATTATGGGTCTGTCTTTATATATAAGAATGGTTTTAGAATAAATCCTTATGGAGAGCCAGGACAGGATTTGTTCGGTATTGATCAAAGAAAAGCTCAAGGATGGAAGCGGTTTTTGGGAACTCGCGAAATCATGGGGCGCATATCAATAAAAGGTGATAATGAACAATTTTTGGAGACGACAAGCCGTGCACATGGATTTATTCAAACTCCGGCTGTTGATATGTTAGCTGATCTGTTTCTCGAAAAAGTATTAAAAGTTCTTGAGAAATATGTTGTTAACCTGATTAATTGGGGAGAACCATTAAAATCTGATCCGCAACACATAATTTCTCCAAACGAAATAGGTGAGGAGATTATTTCGCAGTTTATTTCTAGTGCTGATTCCAAAGATATTGTGAGTGTGGACTACAATCCAGATATTCTTACTAAGAGCTATGCACAAGGAAAACAAGATAGTATTACTATGTCTCTGAGAAAATTGGAAAGTGCTGCTGAACGTACACAAGATACTGGACTTATTAGTTTAGCACAGATCCTAAAAAAGAGAACCGAGTCAATAATATCTGAAAACATCCAGCTTGAAGAAGAAAATGAAGAGAATGCGAAGGAATTAGCGAGAGTAAAAAAAGAGGGAATTGTTAGAGAACGTCAGATCTATTTCCTTAAAGGTGCGGCCAATCAAAATGTAACAAATCTCGTGAATGGATTTCACTCTATATATACTTTAACAGATGCTTCAAGGGGAAATATTGATTATTTACATGAACTAATTATTTCCATGGATCTTGAAAACAAAGATTTTATTATATCAATCATAGGGCAAATTAAACAATCGAATGAAAAAGCCCATAAACTTGCTGATTTAGCGATACATGGAAATCAATCGCTTAAACAAAGTGGACCACATAGTCTTTATGATTTCATTTGTCAATATATTGATGCAGGATTTACAATTGAAGGTATAAAATATGAGTTGGATAAAGATAACCGCGCCTTTGATTGTAAATTTGATTCGTCATCAATTGGAATAATTATTGACAATATTGCTAGCAATTCAATCAAAGCAGGCGCAACGATTTTACATATTTCTTTTGAAGAGACAGGAAAATATGTAGAAGTCGCGTTTTCAGATAATGGCATAGGTCTTTCTGAAGACATTGATCCAAAGTCCTTGTTTGAGTGGGGTTTTTCTTCAAATAGGCAGAGAAAGGGCTATGGGATAGGGCTATTTCATATCAAACAGTTAGTGAAAGAAATGAATGGCACGGTTGATATCGACACTACATATAGCATGGGCTTTAAGCTGATTGTGAGGCTAAAAAAATGAATACAACATTCAGGATACTTTGGTTTGAAGATGAGCCAACTTGGTATAATATGGAAAGACTGCGTGTTGAAGGAATTCTAAAAATACACTATCTAATTCCATCAATTAATAGAAAAAATGGGGATGATTTCAGTATTGATGAATTAATCGGGAACGATTACGATTTAATATTAATGGATTACAAATTGGCAGACGAAGTAACTGGTGATACTATTGTTGCTGCTTTACGAGAAAACAGCATACTAACAGACATATTGTTTTATTCTTCAGAAGAAGAAAATATGTTATCTGCTATTAGAGCAAAGATGCCACCAATTGATGGAGTTTATTTAACCAAGAGAGATTACACAATTTTTACTGAAAAAGTTGAAAAGATTATTAGTAAAATCGTAAAACGTTCAGAAGATATAATAAACTTACGCGGGTTTGTTCTCGATAATACCAGTGACTTTGAAATAAGAATAAAGGATATATTGAATAATTGTTGGCAAAAATTTGATGATACCCAGAAATTATCTTTGACAGAAGTCCTTTTGAACTTGCTAGAGAACAAGAAAGCAAGGATTACAAATCAAATCAATGAAGTAAAATCAGCATCTGATATCTTTGAATATGCTAATAACGATGAACACTTATTAAGTATTTCCGACAGATTGGATATTTTTCAAGCAGTTTTACCGATCCTCATCACAGTATATCAATTACCCTCAACTGCTTGCGTATCAGATTTTAAGCAATACTACATAGATAAAGTAAATATATATCGTAATAGATTGGGACATATTACTTTTAGAGAGAAAACAATTCGTATAAAAGGGAAAAAAGTTGAAATAAATCAAGAACTGCATCGACTTCTTAGAAAAAACATAGCAGAAGTTGATTCTTCAATATGCAATATTGAAGAGTATCTTACAACACATCTGGAAAGGTCAGGTAGATAAACTTTATTTTGGAAAAATGAAAATCGGTTTCTGATAGTGTCAAGCTCATGGCGCAGATCTGGTCAGCAACATAGCGGGGATTCTCCTTTTTTCACGCCGTTGATGAAGTGCTGGAAGTCATAGTTGTAGGTTCTTTGTCTGAATATTCCGGGTTCCGGAAGCAGGCTTTCCGCCATTCAGAGCAACCTTTCCGCACAATGAATCCGCTGCAGTATTCCGCGCAATGAGACCACCTTTCCGCGGAAAGGATCCGGTCAGATAATCATCTTTTCTGTAAAATAGGGCCATGGAGTATTACTCCAAGTTTACAGAAAGGAGCCAGAAACATAGCCCGAAAAATCAACGTAAAGCTCATCCTTGAGCTACGGGAAGCAAAACTTTCCCGGAACACCATTGCTGACAGCCGGCACATTGCCCGGAATTCTGTCAGCGACGTCTTCCGCATTGCGGAAGAGCGCGGCATCACATACCGTGACGTACGTTCTCTTTCCGAAGCGGAAGTCTATAGCATGTTCTACCCAGACAGACATGCCGTAGAAAACATTTATTCTCTCCCGGATTACGAGCATGTACACAATGAACTGAAAAAAGTAGGTGTAACACTCTATCTGCTCTGGGAAGAATATCAGTCCAATTGCCGCAGCGAAGGAACCCTGCCCGTTGGAAAAACGAAATTCTACGAGGGATATCAGGATTTCGTCATCTCCAGAAACCTGACAAACCACATTGAGCACAAATCAGGCGAAAAGGTGGAAGTGGATTGGTCAGGGAAAACCATGTCCTACATCATTAGGGATACCGGAGAGATCGTTCCGGTTAATCTGTTTGTGGCCACACTTCCTTACAGCCAGTATTCTTACGTGGAAGCATGTCCGGACATGAAAATGGATTCATTCCTTCGTTGCCATGTCCATATGTATGAATACTTCGGAGGCGTTCCGACCCGGACGGTTTGCGACAATCTCAAAACCGGCGTGGTTAAGCATCCAAAGGAAGGAGATATCGTCCTGACGCAGGACTACGAGGCACTGGGTCTCCATTATATGACCGCCATCATGCCGACAGGCGTCAGGAAGCCCAAGCAGAAAGCTTCTGTGGAAGGCACTGTGGGTAAGATTGCAACGGCAATCATCGCAAGGCTTCGTAACAGAACGTTCTACTCTCTGCCCGAACTGAATCGTGCCATATCGGAAAAGCTCTACGACTTCAACCATGCCCCGTTCCTGAAACGGGAAGGCAGCCGGGCGGAAGTATTCGAGGAAGAAAAACGGGATCTGCATCCACTTCCGTCTCTTCCGTATCAAATAGCCAAATGGGTATACGGCAGAGCAATCAACCTGGATTACCATGTGGTATATGAAAAAAACCGGTATTCCTGCCCGTATCAGTATGCAGAAAAAAAGATGGTTGACCTGCGAATCACTGAATCCACACTGGAGATTTACTACAAGGGCGAACGTCTGACGACGCATAACCTCTTCCCGGAATACGTGAATAACCGTTATTCCACTCACGAGGAGGATATGCCGCCAGAATTCAGGAAAATCAAACCATGGGATGACGAGAGAATCAGAAACTGGGCGGCACGCATTGGCCCAAATACGCTCAAAGTAATAAACTGTATTTTCTCGAACGTGCCCATAAAAGAACAGGGCTACAATCCATCCCTGTCTGTCCTGAATCTCAGCAAGAAGTATTCAGATGGCCGCCTGGAAACTGCTTGCGAGCTGGCATTAACAAGGGGTATCAGGTCGCCCCGTTACCATCATATTAATGCAATCCTTTCTGCGAATCAAGACACGTATTACCTCGAGCAGAAAGCGCTTCCCGACATTGACGATTCCTCCATGGGGTATCTCCGTTACACTTCCGCTACTGCCGTGAAGGGAGGTGACGGACATGTTGAATGAGGAAACCAAGCGTAAGCTGAGGCTGTTGAATCTGGCTTCCATCATTGACATCATTGAACAGCAGGACAGCGATGTGCAGACCGTTGCGCTGCCCTTTGACCAGCGCTTCCAGCGAATTGTTGACTTCGTTTTCCAGGAGAAGTACGACGACAAGGTTCAGAGACTGATCAAGTCGGCTCATCTACGCTTTGCCAACGCTGACATGCATGACATCTACTATTCACCGAAGCGGCGAATCAACCGGGATGTCATGAATGAACTGGCTACCTGCATGTATATCAGGGAAAACAAAAACATCATCCTGCAGGGATATACCAGTTCCGGGAAAACCTATCTGGGATGTGCCCTCGGAAAGGAGGCCTGCCGCCAGCATTACAGGACACGGTATATCCGACTACCAGATCTGTTGGATGACGTCAAAGAGAAAGCTACTGAAGTATACGGCAGAGAGAAACTGCTGAAGAAGTTCTCATCCTACGATGTCCTCATCATTGACGAATGGCTCATGGCCGAACTCAAGAAGGATGATGTAGCATTCCTGTTTGAACTGTCAGAACGGAGATTCGATCGGGTTTCCACCATCTTCTGTACCCTGTACAAACGGGAGGAATGGATCCCGCGACTCGGGAAAGGAACATTCGCTGAATCCATTTATGAACGGTATGCTGCGCATGATGCAATTATTATTGATACTGGCGAGATGAACATGCGCGAGGTCTTTAAAAACGGCACTCTGCGGGAAACAAGGTAATCAATCCGGCGGTGAGGGATAACCTTTCCCGCGTTGTCCTCGCCGCCAAGCCGCTCTCTAGGGGGAAGGACTTTCCCTCCTTCCCCCTATGCCGCGGGGGCACACCCCCATCTTCCCGGCAGCGCAGACAATCCGCAATCAAAAAATGATCCGCGAGCGGATCTGATCGGTGGAAAGGTGGACTCAATCAGCGGAAAGATTGCTCTCTTCGAGAGCGAGAACCGGGTCTTTCGACCCGGAATAATCACTTTGTCTATTCAGCTTGTCACATCTGCCTTGGTTTGAGCTTCTGTCAGCACAGTGAATCGTGAGGTTATCCCAGATGCAAATTCCGGACGATCGGTGCCGCTCCGCGGCACCGGAATAATCGAGTGGAAGTTAGTCCTTCACCGATAAATAGGCCGGCTAAAATCCACTACCACTGGCGTACATTCTTTCGAGCATAGGCCTCGTTTACTGACCTTCATACTGCGGATCTGAAAGAGTAACTTCCAGTTTTGGAACTGTTTTGAGCTTCTTCCTTATGATAACACAGAAACCATCAAATTAACATAATAGGTCGACCTTGAGCGTTTCCAGGA
>CAMVEB010000031.1 GCA_947166385.1 uncultured Clostridia bacterium
CAATTTTGTTGGCTTTTAATGTATTTTATTGTTGAAATTTAATGTCTCTGTACATTAAAGGTGCAATCAGGTTGCCGGTTTAGCTGCTACATTGGTTCCGGAGCAAAGGAGAAGGGAGGAACGGTACCATTGAAAAAACTTTTGGGAAATATTTTATAGTGGACATTACCTGTCATAGCATGGCGTTCAGGCTCCGGATCAGGTAATCGCTGATCTTTTCGTGCTGGCTTCGTTTGCTCTGCCCGCGAATCTCGTAGAACAGGTCGTTGAAGTACGGAACGTATGTTTTGAATATCTCCCGTTTTCGGATATAGGTTTCCTCTTCTTCGGTCGGGGCCGGACCCGCGGCGCCGTCTTCCTGTTCCTGCGCCGGCTCGCTCAGTTCAATCCCCCGGCTGTCGAAATAGGCTTCATAGTTGTCGTTGGGCAGCATCAGCCCGGGCATGTGTTCCAGCTGCACTCCAATCATCTTGTATTCCGGCACGTAGAATCCCCGGCCCCTGTCATATTCACGCCCCAGCAGGTATTTCACATAGACCCCGGTGTCCCGCCTGTCCAGAAAGATCTTTCCCGGCAGTTCCGGGATTTTGACTGGCGTATGATTGGTCATGTGGTTTCCTCCTTATCATCTTTTTTGGTTCAAATCATATTTACGAGTGCAAAGATTTACGAGTGCAATTTTGGCTTTTCCTGATCCTTGCCTGATTTTTGAGTGCGAAGAATTTTGAGTGCGAATTTGGTTTTCCCTCCTTGCCCGATTTACGAGTGCGAAGATTTACGAGTGCGAATTTGGTTTTCCCCGATCCTTGCCGGCTTTTTGAGTGCAAAGAATTTTGAGTTCAAATTGAATGATTTCTCCCCTCCACGCAAAAACCCCGGAAGACATTTCTTCCGGGATTCCTCATCCAATTTTGCCAAGTGTATCATATCATAAATCCGGGGATCTCGTCTCGCCCCATTCCGCCCCATTTCGCCCCACTTTGAAAAAAATTTCCGGCATTTCGAGGCATGGTTGATTGGAGAACTGCTATTTGCTATAATGATCTCTGCAGAGCTTATTGACGGAAAATGAAACACTTAACGCAACGGATGACTGCCAGTTCGATGACGAATGACGTATCAAATAATGAGTCACAGGAAAATGGAAAAAATATGGAGGAAAAAGGCAATGGAAGACAACAAAAACATGCGGGAACTGACCCTTGACGATATGGCGAAAGCTGCAGGTGGCAGCAATGTATTTTATGATCCCCTTGATTTTGATCCACTTGATCCTTTGGCCTGGTGCAAAAATCTTCCGGGTGGAAATAAAGGCCCGCACAGATGGATAAGGATCTCCGACGAGGAAGCCGGTATCGGATTCGATTATTGCACAGGATGGAAATGCATCCATTGCGGACAAATAAAAAAAGAAAAGATAAAAAAGCCTGCGTTCTGAAGTGTAAACGGATAGTAATCACTGCGACGGAAACAGCAGTAACCATCCCATATATGATCAGCGGAGCGGATATGGCAGTGACGACGCAGGTGTCTGTTTTGATCCTTAGCAGGGAATATATGCCAGGAAACACAAACAGTGCGGATATCATCTGTTACAAACCATTGGGCAATGCTTCAGCTGCCGGCAGAACTTTCCGGATTCCCGAAGGATACAGCTGAATGATCCGCGCTTCACACCATGCCATGAAAGCCTGAAGACAATCAATGCATCAACAGAAAGCTATCTGATGATGGGTATCCATATGGATGAGATCGGAATGGCCTGGATCATCGACAATGAAAACGGTTTTATCTGGCACAATGGCGGTACCGGGCATTATAACAGTTATCTCGGATTCTGCCCGGAAACAGGAACAGCGGTTGTGGTTCTGTCAAACCTGTCACCGAACGACCGGATTCCGGCAACAGTACTGGGGATCAAACAGTTACAGGAACTGAACAAGTAAGTTCCGGCCTGACTCTTGGTGAGTTTGATTTAATTTTCCTGACCAAACGGACTTGACAGAAAGGATACAGGTGACCTATGAAAATCGCAGTCAGGTATTACACAAAAACGGGAAACACAAAGCGGCTGGCGGAGGCGATAGCCAAAGCTGTCGGAGTCGAAGCGCTGACGATCTCTGCTCCGATAACGGAACCGGTAGACATCCTTTTCCTGGGCAACTCCTACTATGCTTTTACCATTGATCCTGAGGTAAGAACATTTGTTTCTTCACTGGATAAGGATAAGGTTGGCAGAATTGTCAACTTCGGATCAGCTGCGATGATGAATTCCACTTGGAAGAAAGTAAAGGCTGTAGCTGATAAGACCGGCATCCGGATGGATGAGAGAGAATTCCACTGTAAAGGTGAATTCAAGGGTGTCCATAAGGGCAAGCCGGATGAAACTGACCTGAAGGCAGCGGCGGAATTTGCCAGGAAGATCATGGGATAAGGAACATTTCAGCAGGAGCAGCGCGCGGTGTACTCTCTCTGCCGGGAGAAGATGGTGATCCTTATGGCATCCAAATCAACGCCATCGTGGACGAGGCAATTCGCAAAGCGGTTCTTCCGTCTTGAATCGGCGAAGCTTTCCAACGGCTGGGAACACAATTCCCGGCCGTTTTTTGCCGGAAGGGTTCAGGGCATTCTATACTTCTTCCTCTGTCTTGTCCGTGTTGGTGACTGTGTTTTGTGCCTGCTTCATGTCTGTGACCTCCTTGTTCATGAAGTCTGATATGCGTCGGGATCAACATCTCCGCATGATTCGCTCATCTCTGCCCGCCGCGCTTCTTCGCCAATCATATCCTCATAGCCTGCCAGAGCGGCGAAAGGAGCAAATTGGGCGGCGCGGTCATACAGGCTCATGGGCGGATGCGTTGGGGATTCCCAATGCGGATGGTCAATAATGCCTTTGTAGACTTCCCGCGGATCCGGCTCTTTGCCGGTGATTCCCTTTGCCATGGTTATTCATTTCCCCTCTTTTTTCTCGGCTTGCGGGAGAAAGGGACGTTCTCCTGCCCGGCTTTATGCCCGCCGATCTGTTCGTTGCGGGCCCTGGTGGTCCCTTTCTTCTCCAGGTTCATTCCCTTTAGGATCGCGTTTTTTCCGAATCGTTCCTGCATGATCAGAGTGGCTTTCTGCAACTTTTTTTCTTTTTCTTCGGCTGCTTTCCGCTCTTCTTCCTCCCGCTGCAGTTTCCCGTAGTCCGTGAACATATCCAGCTGAACAGGCGCTTTCTCCGGAATGTCATTTTCCGGGATCAGGTTGCACGCGGCGACGTTCAGACGGCGGATCAGCAGGTCCGGATCGACAATCTGGTCATACAGTTCCATCATGGTTTTCATGATGGCCTTTGTGCTGGAGGTCCAGTGGTCCGGATGGCCGGTCCCGTGGGCATACTTCGGGCAGACCCGGCCGTAATAGTCGGTGCCGACGGTTCCGGAGTATGGCAATCCGGTCTTCGCCACGCCGTACACGGTGTCCTCCGGGCTGCTGCCCTGCTGCAGGATAATCAGGCTTTCCCGGTCATAGTTGACGGTCAGAACGACCTGCCTGGTAACCAGGTTCTTCCGGACCAGGTCCAGCACCAGCAGTTCGGTCATTTCCCGGACGATCAGTTTTCCGTCCGCGGCATTGTAGGGCTCGGAAAGGACCTGGCCGCTGCTGAGACTGTTGGTTTCCGGCTTATAGTTTTTGATTGTTTTGATCTCTGTCGGCTCCCAGCCCCAGGCATGGTCGATCAGCAGCTGTGCGTTGATTCCCATATTCTGATACAGCAAATCTTCATGGGTCTCACTCAGCCGGGCAATATCGCCCATCGTATGACAGCCCAGTTTTTCCAGCCGCCGGGCTAGTCCGCGGCCGACCCGCCAGAAATCTGTCAGCGGCTGATGACACCAGAGCTTTTCCCGGTATGTCATCTCATCCAGCTCTGCGATCCGAACGCCGTCCTTGTCCGGTTTGACATGCTTGGCAACGATATCCATGGCCACTTTTGCCAGGTACATGTTTGTTCCGATTCCCGCCGTCGCGGTAATGCCGGTGGTGTGAAGCACTTCCTGAATTATGGCCATGGCCAGTTCGCGGGCGGTCATCTGATAGGTTTTCAGGTAGCCTGTCACATCCATGAAGACCTCGTCAATGCTGTAAACATGGATGTCTTCGGAACTGATGAACTTCATATAAATCCCGAAGATCCGGGTGCTGTAGTCCTCGTACATTTTCATGCGCGGCGGAGCGACGAAGTATCCCAGTTCGAAGTCCGGGTTCTCAGCCAGAGTATTCGCGTCGAAGGAGGAAGAGGCAAAAGCGTATTGTCCGGTCTCGTCTTTGAGGATTATCCCTGAACGGATGCCGTCCCGCAGCCGCTGCCGGTTAATTTCCTTCACTCGCTGCACGACCTCGAACAGCCTGGCGCGGCCGGGAATCCCATAAGCCTTCAGGGAAGGGGATACTGCCAGGCAGATGGTTTTTTCGGTTCTGCTTTCGTCTGCCACGACCAGGTTGGTGGTGAGTGGATCAAACTGCCGTTCCACACACTCCACCGAGGCATAGAAAGATTTCAGATCAATGGCGATATACGTCCGGTCCGGCGTTTTGTCCACCTCCTCACAGTTGTTTGATGACTGAAATCGCAACGCCTTGAATCTTGCAGTTCTTCAACGGGATATCCGTGTACTTTGGATTCTCCGGATGCAGGAAGATGGTGTTCCCGTACTTCTGATACCGCTTTAGGGTGTTGCCTTCTCCTTCGATGAAGGCCACCACGATATCGCCGTTCCGGGCCTCCTCCTGCTTCCGGATCAGCACCAGATCGCCGTCATCGATTCCTGCGCCGGTCATAGAGTCGCCGCTGGCATGCAGCAGGAACAGGTTTCCTTTTCCGAACAGGCTGACGGGAAGCTGAACGATCTCCTCCACGGCTTCCTCTTCGAGCGTCAGGTTGCCGCAGGGGATGCTTCCGATGATTCCCACAGGGACGGATTCTTCGCTGGTTTTGACGGTAAGATCCGTGACGATGGTTTTGCCGTCATAGTTGATGAGTCCGCTCTCGGCCATGGTTTTCAGCATCCGCTGAACCGTGGTCAGGGAAATACCCGTGGCGGCGGCGATCTGCCGTCCTGTGGGGGAACGATGGTTGTCCCGGTAGAAGTCATTCACGAAGGCGATAATCCGATCCATGCCGGCTGGATTGCGGTGCTTCATACAGGTTTCCTCCACATGACAAAAAGTGAATCAATGCGATTCATTTGCGCACGGTCAGTATAATGCCTTCACTTTGATTTTGCAATACCCCATTTTTTATGTGAAAAAAGGGAACAATTCATATACTCCCAATCCTCAAACCAATTCATGTTGTACCTTTTTCTTCTTGCCAGGGCAGCGTCTTCTCGTTGCCAAAACCCTTGAAAGCCAGTAAAATAAAGATCGAGTCGGTGACGGCAATGAGCAGGCGCCTTGAAAGGAACCGGGGATGAATAAATCGGAGGAGCAAAATGATTCATATTCTGGGTATGAGTGCGGTCGATAACAGACTGCCTGTGGAAGAATGACCATGAATACGTACGATGTGTCTCTTGTGTCCTGTGAAGGTTATGATGATCTGCAGGTGGAAACTGCTCTGCGGGCGGTATTGGAGCCGATTCACGGCTTGGACTTTGTTCATCCGGGTATGACGGTCGGTATTAAGGTTAATCTGGTTACGGCCATGAAGCCGGAAAGCGCAGCCACTGTCCATCCTTCTGTGGTCTGCGCCCTTGTGCGCCTGTTGCGGGAGCGTGGGGCGGAAGCTGTGATCGGTGACAGCCCGGGAGGAATCTATTCCGCGCCATATCTGAAGGTTGTTTATGATGTGTGCGAAATGCGGAAAGCGGAGGCATTTGGCGCAAAGCTCAACGATGATTTCTCTCAGACAGAAGTCGTCTATCCGGATGCTGTCCGTGCAAAGCAATTTCCTTATACCGCCTGGCTCGGGAAGGTTGACGCCATCATTGATCTCTGCAAACTCAAGACTCATGGTATGATGGGATTAACCTGCGCTGTCAAGAATTTCTTTGGCACGATCCCCGGTACAAAAAAACCGGAATTTCATTACCGCTATCCCCGGGCGGAGGATTTTGCCAATATGCTGGTGGACCTCTACGAATACTCAAAGCCCCGGCTCTGCATCTGTGACGCGGTGATCGGTATGGAAGGCAACGGTCCCACGCAGGGAAAGCCGAGGAAGATCGGGTGTCTGCTTGCAGGTGCAAATGGTCATATGCTTGATGCCGTTGCAGCCGGGCTGATCGGACTGGGAATACAGGATGTTCCGACACTGCATGCTGCCGCTGAGCGGGGGTTAATGCCGGAAGATGCTGCGCGGATCAGCATCTGCGGAGATCCTTCCGGGTTTGCCGTTCCGGATTTCCAAACCGTCCAGGCTCAATCAAACGTGTTTTTTCATATCTTTGGGTCCGGGTTTCTCGGAAAAGTTGCAGAACTTGTTACCTCACGCATTCTGACGCCTTTTCCTAAACTTGATCCTTCTGTATGCGTCGGCTGTGGAAAGTGTGCGCAGATCTGTCCGGCTAAAGCAATTCAGCTTCGGGACAGGAAGCCCAAAATACATCGAAGCGACTGCATCCACTGCTTCTGCTGTCAGGAGTTCTGCCCTAAAGGTGCGATGCACGTCGGCCGCCACGCAATAATGAGATTTTTGGGGAAATGAAGAAAGCTTTCAAAAGCTTGATTTAAAAGGAACATCAATGGGCATTCCAATCAAAACTTCCTGTTGTTGATGAACGGAAGAAGTGGTATAATAAACCATAACGTGATGACACGGAGGAAAAGACAGTGAAACACACAAGATGGGGGATATCGTTAGCCGCAGATGTTTCTGCTCCGCGCAAGGTCTGATAAAGGACGAAACCTGCACGGAGCGATCGGGACCCATTCGTCCGGTCAGGCTTTGCGCCGCATGCCAATAAAACATGTAAGGAGCAAAGCCATGAAAAAACATTCATTTAAACAACTTCACAGTTTTCTTCTGCTGTGGGGATCACAGACCGTATCCCAGCTTGGGACGGCCATGACGGATTATGCGGTGATTATCTGGGTATACAGCCGGAGAGGAACCGCGTCCAGCGTGACCCTGCTGACGGTATGCACTTTCCTGCCGACGGTCTTCTTCCGCTTCCTGGCGGGCAGCGTGGTGGACCGGCAGAACAAAAAGCGCATCATGCTGATCGCGGACCTGCTGGCAGCCTGCGGAACGCTGGCTGTATTTGTGCTGCATTCCGCAGACGTGCTGCAGATCTGGCATCTATATGCGATCAATTTCCTGCTCAGCCTCATGAACGCCTTCCAGGAACCGGCCTCCTTTGTCGCTGTCAGTCTGCTGGTTCCGGAGGAGCATTATGCCCGGGCCGGCGGCCTGCAGGGGTTCAGCGGAGCTGCCGTATCCATTCTGGCCCCGGCGCTGGGCGCGCTGCTGCTGGCCTGCGGCGGACTGGACCTGGTACTGATGGTTGACCTGTCGACTTTTGCCGTCGCTTTCCTGGTGCTTCTGTTCCTGATCCGGATTCCCGAAGAGAAACGGCAGGCAACGGAAAATGAACCGTTCTCAAAGACCTGCCTGTCAGGGATCCGCTATCTGAAGGACCATACGGCCATCCTTCGGATGACCCTGTTTCTGGCGGTGATCAATCTCCTGGCGAAGCTGGGCAACGATGGCATGCTTTCTCCGTTCATCCTTGGCCGCACAGGAAATAACCAGGCTGTGCTTGGCATGGTGCAAAGCTTTACGGCCCTGGGTGTGCTGGCCGGCAGTCTGCTGGCAACATGGATGAAACCGGCCCGGAAGCGCGTTCCGTTAATCTTTATCACCACCGGCCTGGTCTTCACCGGGAATATCATCCAGGGCCTGACTCAGCAGCCGTGGCTGTGGTGTGCGGCAGCCTTTGGAAGCTATGCGATGGCAGCCGTGATGAACGTCAACATGGATACCCTGATGCGGGAGAAGGTTCCGCTGGAGATGCAGGGACGGGTGTTCTCCGCAAAGAGCACCCTCCAGAATTTCACGATTCCGCCGGCGCTCCTGCTGGGCGGACTGTTGGCGGATGAGGTGTTTGAGCCGTTTATGATGACAGATTCCCCGGCGCAGCGGGCGCTGTCTGTACTCTTTGGGACAGGAAAAGGAGCCGGCATCGGGCTGATGTTCCTGATCACCGGGATTGCTGGGATGCTGATCAGCTTTACTCGCCTGCGAAAACCGGTCTACAGGGAGCTGGATTAACACGGAAACAGATATCTCTTCATTTCTCTGACAACCTCCCGGACGCTCTTGTTGTCTGTATCAATCACAATATCTCCCGGGCAGGGCGGAAGATGCAGCCAGTAGTAATTCGTTTCGC
Organism: uncultured Clostridia bacterium; assembly: GCA_947166385.1. Taxonomy (GTDB): domain Bacteria; phylum Bacillota; class Clostridia; order Christensenellales; family Aristaeellaceae; genus Aristaeella. Next base: position 8,376 of record CAMVEB010000031.1, read on the forward strand.
CCGGATCGCCGCGCTGATCGTGCCGCTTTTTCAGCGTGTCCTCCGAACAGGTAAGCGTAAAGGCGATGGTTTGATATTCCCTGGCCGTGATTCCATTCAGGATATTTTCACGGATGTTCGCGTCCGTGAGCACCACCGAGGTAAAGAATACAAATTCAAAATCCGAATCCAGATAATTGGACAGAACAAAGGACATGCTTCTGTCTCCGTTCCGCAGGCGTTTGTCCGCCAGGGAAAATGGATGCACGCACCAGCACCAGTCCCCGTCGAGATACGCGCTGTTGTCACAGCTTTCAAAGAGCTTTGTGCCAGCGGCAGTCTTGCCCACGCAGGGAGACCCGCTGATCAGGATCAGTTTCTTTTGCATGGCGCCTTCCTCCTGAAATGAACCGAATCATTTTTCTGTACAAAACCTGAACAGCGGATCTCCGTTTTCTTCCGTACCATACTGTACCATGCCGCCCTTTTCCATGGCTCGGGCGGAAGCGATGTTCTCCCTGGCACACCCGCCGTGAACGCCGGCAAGCGCGTATTCCTCCGCCGCGATCCGCAGCAGTTCCTTTACGCACTGCGTTCCGTATCCCTGGTTTCTGTATTCTTCATCCAGCAGGATGAAGATTTCAGGCTCCGAATGATTTCTCGTGCCGTCCAGACCGCACCAGCCCATGATGGTTCCGGGATGATCCTTCCCGCATACCGCCAGGCAAAGATGACGGATACAGCCTTTCGTATTCCTTTCGTAATTTCCGCGCATAGAAGCGATCGCTGCCCGCGCCTCTGCGTCAGAAAGCGGATGATGATCGGCAGGCCAGGTCCGGACGACCTCTGCCAGATCGTCCTCTGTGACAAAATGAAGAATCAGGTTTTCCGATGGATAATCCGTCATATCAATGAGTCGCCTCCGTTTCAGAGAGGATGCTTCCTCCGGTCTCTGTCTGTCGTCATATGTCGATCTCCTCGATCCTCATTTCCTGGAAATTATACAGGATTCAGCCGTTCCCATCAACATGGAAAGGATGCCTTGGAAGCGGAAGCCCGCAGACCTTATGAATTGGGCTCTGCGGGCTTTTTTTGATTTTGGGAATATGGTATGATAGGCGGGTGATGGTCGGAAGGTCATCACTCCCACTTTGAATTATATATCTTTAGAATAAGGGGAGAACAGAAAAATGGAGATCCGAAGAATAGAGGCTGGCGATGAGAAACAAGTATCAAATCTGATAAGGAAAACAATAAGCATTTCAAACACAAAAGACTATCCTGAGGAACTGATGGATGCATTAATTGCAGAGGAGACACCTGAGCATATCCTTGAACGTGCGAGCTGGACTCATTTCTATATTGTTGTTGATGAAGACGAGATCATTGGATGCGGTGCAATAGGACCATACTGGGGAAAGGAAGACGAGAGCAGTCTTTTTACAATATTTGTTTCGCCTGATTATCAGGGAAAAGGTATTGGGCGCAAAATAGTTGAAACTTTGGAAAATGATGAATACGGGCTTCGGGCAAATAGAATAGAAATACCCGCGTCAATCACGGGAGTCCCATTCTATCTGAAGATGGGATATCAATTCAAAAATGGCATTTCAGAGCCTGACGAAGAGCATTTGATACGTATGGAGAAGAATAAATAACGGTAGGACATGTAAGCCAATGAACTTTGAATTGTATCTTTATTATATCTATGATTGATCAGTAACGGAGAGAGTGGATATGGATCTGAACTACAGAAAAGCAACGATCGAGGATATCGATCTTCTGACAAGGACAAGGATCGAAGTTCTTCGCGCCGCTAATAAGCTATCTGACGATACTGACATGACAGAGGTCGAATATCAATCATATGAATACTATCGAAAGGCACTTCATGACGGAACGCATACCGCATGCCTGGTTTTTGATGGTGACCGGTTTGCAGGAGCAGGAGGGATAAGCTATTATCAGGTCATGCCGACATTCCATAATCCAAGCGGAAACAAGGCATATATCATGAATATGTACACCAGGCCGGAATACAGAAGGCAAGGGATTGCCAGACGGATGCTTGACATCCTGATTAACGATGCAAAAGAAAAGGGCATCAGCTTTATCACGCTGGAAGCAACTTCAATGGGCAGACCGCTGTATGAAAATGCTGGTTTTGTGACAATGAAAGACGAGATGATTCTACCGGAGTATCATTAGAGAGAAAAAATCTGATATTCATCATACATGGAAAGGGCAGGTATTTATGGAAAAGAAGCGCTCTGAGGGGATCCTGTGGAGAATCCTGTTTTTCCTTGCTGTAGTAATCTCTGCGGCTGTTCTGGAGCTTGGAAAGCATACGGTCATTGGGTGGATTCTTGCTGCTTTGCTCCTGGGTGGATATTATCTGATCCGGTCACGATGCTGGAACAAATGGAAAACGGGAAGAAAACTGCTGGTCCAGGTCGGAATGCTGGCGGCTTTTGCCGCAATCCTTTGGGCCTCCTGGCCGCCGATCCGGCTGATCCCCGCGGTAAAAGGCTCTTCTGCCGGATCCACCGGCGTGATTCATGTGGCACAGGGAGATCTGACGGGGGTACTGACCGGGGACGGTCAGGTGGAGGTCTATACGGGAATTCCTTACGCGCAGCCTCCCGTCGGTCCTCTGCGCTGGAAGGAACCGCAGCCTGCTGACCCCTGGGAGGGCGTCCTGAAGGCGGATCATTTCGCTCCGATGTCCATGCAGACACAGAATCTGCCGATCTATGATTCCCTTGTTCGGATCATCGGCTACCATGACTATGAGATTTCTTTCAGCGACAACTGTCGTGAAGCTGCCAGTGAGGACTCCCTGTATCTGAATATCTGGAAACCGGCGGGAAAAGCGGAAAAGCTTCCAGTGCTTGTCTATGTGCACGGAGGATCCCTGCAGACGGGGCAGCCATGGTATGAGGCATACAGCGGTGAAGGACTGGCCCGGAAAGGCGTTATCGTTGTGAATATGGGCTATCGGCTGGGAATCTTCGGTTTCTTTGCGGACCGTGAGCTGGCGGCGGAATCCCCCAACGGAACGACCGGTAATTACGGTCTGCTGGATCAGATTTGTGCGCTGGAATGGGTGCGGGACAACATCGCCGCCTTTGGCGGAGATCCGGAGAATGTCACGCTGGCGGGAGAATCAGCGGGAGCCGCATGCGTGACAGCGCTGTGCACATCCCCGCTGGCGAAAGGTCTGTTCCGCAGGGTCATCGCCGAAAGCTCTACGGTCACAGCCCGCCATCCGGCGCATTCCTTCCGATCCCTGGAGGACGCGCTGAAAGCAGGCGAAGAAACCAAAGCGCGTATAGGCGTGAAAAGCATCGAAGGACTGCGGGAACTTCCCGCGGAGAGGATCGTGGGAGAACTGTCAGCGCACCATCATCTGACGGTGGACGGGTATTCCCTTACAGAGACGCCGTGGGAATCTTATGAAAAGGGCGTGTTTAACGAGGAAGCCAGGCTTCACGGATTTAACGGGCAGGAATCGGAAGCGTTCATCCTCTTTGACCAGGCGAATCTGTCCAATTATGACGGAAAGATTCGCGGGTTATTCTCCCCGCAGGAGGCGGAACAGGTTCTGGCGCTCTTTCCGGCTGCAACGGACGCGGAAGCGAAGCGAAATTGGGCGGATATTTATTCGGCTTTTTATTTCACATACGGCCATGCTGTCTGGGAACGGCAGGCGGCAGGGATTCCATCCTATGAATATCTTTTCACCAGGAAAAACGGAAGCCTTGGTGACTGGCACAGCGGGGAAGAAGTGTATTTCTACGGGAATATTCCGGAAAAGTCAGGCCTTTATAACGAAACAGACCGGAAACTGAGCGAAACCATGCAGCAGTATTTCGTCAATTTTATCCGCACGGGTGATCCGAACGGGAACGGATTGCCTGAGTGGCCGGCAAATACAGGGATCGAAAACCGGCTGCTGATACTGGATGAGGATATTCGGATGGAAACAGATCCATTCGCGATGCTGTATCCGGTTCTGGATCGGAATTGAGGGACGCTCCTTTCCGTTCTGCCTTCGCGGAATGGCTGTGAATTGTATTTTGAACTGTACTGCATCGCTCCCAACACATTTATACGCAGGCATGAGGAACAGAGCTATACGCATAATCTGCTGCCGGAAGGTTCTGCAAAACCTGTGGTATGGGGATATGAGCTGATCTGACGGAACGGCGCTTGCTTCACAGCATTTCCTTTTTGTGCTATAACGGCAGGACGCCCCTTTGTTCCTTTTCTTGCGGGATGAGGAGTCGTCAGACAGAATAAACAGGTCGCTTCAATACGCAGTGAGTCCGACAAAATCAAACGGAGGAGAGCGGCCAATGAACTATCAAAAAATCACCAGGGCAGTTTTCATCGACCGTCCGAACCGATTCATTGCTCATGTCGAAACAGACGGATCCGTGAATACTGTGCATGTCAAAAACACAGGTCGCTGTAAAGAGCTGCTGATCTCCGGAGCGGAAGTATGGCTTTCCGGATCAGATAATCCCGCCAGAAAGACGGCGTATGACCTGATTTCTGTGAGAAAGTCAAACGGACTGCTTGTCAATATAGACAGTCAGGCTCCAAATGCCGTGGCCCGCGAGTGGATGGACGCACAGGGCTTTGACGTAATACGGCCTGAGTATCAATATGGTCAGTCCCGTTTGGATTTCATGATGGAACGTGGCGGTGAACGGTTTCTGATGGAAGTCAAGGGATGCACCCTTGAACGGGATGGGATCGGCTACTTTCCGGACGCACCGACACAGCGGGGCACAAAGCATCTGCGCGAGCTGGCAAAGGCGATCGGATTCCAGCCGGTTCTGATGTTTGTGATTCAGATGGACGGAATCACGGAAGTACGGGGGAACCGGGAAACAGACCCGTCTTTCTGCAAAGCGCTGGAAGACGCGAAGAAAGCTGGTGTGAAAGTGATCTTTTTGCCCTGTCATGTGGAACCGGACAGTTTATCCTTTGTGGATCATGGAACAGGCCCCCGGCTTTGAAGAAGAAAGTGATTGGAATGAGAACAAAGATAAAATTGCAATCACGGGTGCCTGCTGAGTTGGCCGGGCAGGAAAACTTTATGGATAATGGGGAGACAGTTATGCTTGGATTGAGACCGTTTCGTTCGCCGGATGCAAGGACGATCATCACCTGGACAAGTGAGCCTGAAGAATTCTATAAATGGTCAGCAGGGATGATGGGAGATTATCCTGTTTCCGAAGAGAAATTGCTGGAAGTTGTTTCCGGGAGAGAGGATAATACGAAATTCTTTCCCTTTGTGGCATTTGACGAAAGCGGCCTTGTCGGTTTTTTTACGGTCAGGATTCCGGGAAATGATGACAGAAAGGTTCGATTTGGATTTGTCATTGTTGATCCGATGAAAAGAGGCCAGGGATATGGAAGCCGGATGCTCAGGCTGGGACTGAAATATGCGTTTGAAATATACGGTGCAAACGAGGTCAGTCTTGGAGTGTTTGATAATAACAGGGCGGCTTATCACTGCTATAAAAGGGTAGGCTTCAGGGAAAACGGCGATCGTGTGGTATATAAGATCTGCGGAGAAGACTGGACTGACATTGAAATGACAGCGGCCTCCGCAATTTCCATCACCCTGCAGCCTGACGGCGTTGTTTTCAAAGCTCCCGCGGAGTGACACAGCCTCTGACCAAAAGGAAAACAACGGCGCAATCCCATCGTCAGCGGATTGCGCCGCACCGAAAAAACCGGCTCCGAAGAGCCGGGCAGGGGAAATGATCTGAATCAATCAGTTCCAGGGGGAATAGGTGTAGAGCAGTTCAGCCAGTTTGCCGTTCTCATCAAAGGAGACCTTGGTGTTGTACGGGGCAAAGTTGGTGTCTTCCAGCAGGAGATCGAGCAGCTCGTCGTAGCCCTTCTTCACCGGCGCTTCCAGGTTCTCCGGATCGCTCCAGTCCAGGAAGCTGATGTCCTTGTCCAGCGGGATCGTGATGGTGAAGATTTCCGTAAAGAACATATTGTCGTTTTCCGTGCGGGCAACATAATGTCCGTCATCTGTCTTGGTGAAGAAATATCCGAGGGAGTTCTGATCCTTGATGCTGAATCCGTCCTCTTCGGCTGTTTTTTCCGTGACAAAGATGGCGCTTCCGGGAGCGAAAGCGATGATATCGTGCTCCTTCAGGTTTTCAATGTCCTGTGCTTCGAAATGGGTTTCCTCACAGGCGGTGAGGGTGATTGTCCAGATCGAATCTTCGTCCTGGCCGTAGCATTCATTCTTGCTGACACGGGCTTCAAAGGTTTTCCCGGCGGCCAGAGCCTTGAACGTTTCGGACATGCTCGGCCTGTAAAGGTTCGAGGTGGGGGGTTCTTCCGCGCAGGCGGTTACCGCCAGGCAGGTGATCAGCAGTGCACACAGAACGGCCGACAGAATGGTTGAAAGTTTTTTCATTTTTTCCTCCTCAATTAAATATGGGTGTTATTCCAGGCGCTGTTTGCGCCTGACATCTGTTAATACGCAGCACAGGGAACAGATGTCAGTTTCAACTGCTCTTTTCTCGTGTCCGTAAGTATCGCCGTCGCAAGGAAAGACCAAGAAAGCCCAAGGAAGAACAACCCGAGGATGACGGAGCAACCGGCACCTGGTAAAACAGAGCGGAACGGAGGGAGGAACGGAGGGACGCCCCTTTTTGTTCCGCTTTTTTTATCAGACAATCCCGTCATTCAGAAAACAATCTGCCGAATCCTGCGCGAATGCTCCGGTACGGGTTTTTGTCAAAAACTGTGTTTTCAGCCATGATGGTTCATCTTTTCTTGCGGGATGAGGAGCCGGCAGGTATAATAAACAGGTTGCTTCAAAGCGTAGTTAACCCGACATGATTTCAGGAGAATGGAGCAACGGATTCTGGCTTTCATGGGGGCTCATATGAATGCGGTTTTAACAAGCTCGCTCGGAGGTGCTTTCCGGGTTGACGGAAAAAGGGTGCCATCTGTCCTGATAGAGAAAAACGGGTTGTTGGACAAGGTCAAATCCCTGTGGCCTGAAAAAGCCAGTGTGCTGATGATATGTGCATCACCATCAAATTATGAAAAGAATGATGCAGTGCTTGAATGCTTCCGGCAATCACTTCCGATGAGCGGACTGGACTATTCCTGCCTGGATATGTGTGATGACAGGAATGAAGAGACAGCGGCTCAAATCAATTCAAGAAATGTCATCATCCTGACAGGAGGACATGTTCCCGCACAGAACGCATTTTTCAGGAAAATCAGATTGAAAGAAAGCCTGAAAGACTATCAGGGTCTCGTTCTTGCCTGGAGTGCGGGTTCCATGAATTGTGCCGATCCCGTTTATGCCGGGCCTGAATTGCCGGGAGAAGCGATCGATCCTTCATATGAACGGTGGATTTCAGGGTTGGGATTGACAAAGACCAACATTTTTCCTCACTTTCAAATGCTCCGTGAGGAAATCCTGGATGGGCTGAGGCTGATAGAAGATATCACATTTCCGGACAGCATGAATCATGAAATCATTGCGATGAATGACGGCAGTTATATCGTTATTGATGATACCGGCGAAACACTTTATGGCGAAGCATACAGGATCAAAGACGGTATTTTGAAACAAATCTGCTGTGATGATTCTTTCATCCGCCTTTAGCCGGAATTTTCATTGTTTTCATTTCTCCTGCCGGAAAAAACCTGACCTGTATCCCATTTATTCGTGCGCCATACAGGCATAAAGCGTAACCCACTTGTTCTCTTCCCCGACGTTCCCCGCCTTGAAAGCCGGTACGCTTTTGGATGCCGTCAGAATATATCTCCCGTTTTCCTTTCGATGCTGGTCTAGCACCTGATATCCGGCCTGCATCGCTTCAGAATCCGGCCGGCACCCTAAAACCCGTAGCGCGTAAAGGATGTTCTGCGCTCCCACCTTGATCGGGTCGGAAGGATAGAATGTGCCCAGCATTACGTCAACCATGGGCGTCTTCATGTCATCCGTCCTGTAGAAGATGTTTCTTTTCGTAAAATAATGCACAAGCTGGCTCTCGCAGTCCGGCCTGTATCCCTGCAGATGCAGTTCGGCGACCAGCAGGAGGTATTCCACCGTCAGCCTGGCGCAGCTCTTATGCGGTTTTCTCGGATCGTTGGTCTTTTTGTTGGTGCTGATGCATCCAAAGCCGCCGTCTTCCTTGATTCCGCTTAAGACACAGGCAATTTCATTTCGGACGGTCTCCTCCTGATCATACCCCAGTTTCACGAGATTCCGGAGCAGGTAGGGCTCTCCGCACAGCATTTTGAATCCTGTGCTCTCGATCAGGGCGAACACCTCGTCATCGATCTCTGATCCGATCTCCTGACGCGTCAGTCCCCATTCGGCGAAAGCCATGATGGCGTCGAACTTGTCCCATGGTTTATCCTTCCTGAGCTTTTTCAGCGCCCGTTCGAACACTTTGCTATGCAGCAGCTGCCTTTTGCATTCGATGACTGATTCATTATCGTCCGGCAGTTTCATATATTCTTTCAGCGTTCTGAGCCGCACTTCCGGATTCTGTTCCTCCAGCAGCCAATCCAGAATCGATCGATCCATCTTTTTCTCCTCCTCCTCATTTTTTCCTGACAGGAATGCGGAACCGGTTCATGAACTGAATGGGGCTTCCCTTTGCGAAAAACTCCTGTGCCTGTCACAGGGATGATGGCACAGGAGTTTTTCAATGCTTATGATTTTACAGTGAATGCTTACCAGATATCGACGCTGCCGGCATCCTTGTCAGATGTCCAGTAGATCTTGTTCTCCTCGACCTTCACATAGGCGTTCACGGCATCCTTCGGAACCTTTGCGGCGATCTCAGCCGGCGTGATGGATCCGCCCATCTTGCTCTGGATCACAACGTTCAGTGCTTTCTTGGCGGCGGGTTTCTTTGCCGCAACCTTCTTTTCCACTTTGGCAGTCTCGGTCTTTACAGCCGCTTCTGCCTTTTTCGCTGTGGTTTTTGCGGCAGCCTTGGCCCTGGCCGGAGCCTTCTTCACAGCCGCGGCGGCTTTCTGGGCTTTGGCTTCCACAGCCTTCACTTCTTCCTTGATTTCCTCAGCAACCTTTTTCTTCGTAGCCATGGTCCATTACCTTCCTCTATTATTTGGCGACTTTATCTTTCAGGGCCTTGCCCGCCTTGAAGGTGGGAACCTTGGAGGCAGCGATCTTCACCACTTCGCCGGTCCGGGGATTGCGGCCTTCACGGGCAGCGCGTTCTTTCACATCAAAGGTGCCGAAGCCAATCAGCTGAACAGCTTCGCCCTTCGCCAGAGCATCTCCGATCGCGCCAAAGACGGCATTGATGGCAGCCTCGGCATCCTTCTTGGTCATGCCGTTCGCGGCAACAGCATTGATGAGTTCTCCCTTATTCATTGATAACTTCCTTTCTGCCCTCCGGGGCTTGTGTTTTAAGCGATTATAGCATGTTATCCGTATCCTGGCAAGGAGGGAACAAAGGACGTGGATGAACGCTTATCAGGTTATTGCGTTCTGTCATCTGTTATGATATATTTCGATGAGGAAGACATCCCCATCAGACATTCAGCCGCTGCTTTCGCTCCTGCCCCGGCGGGAGGCTTTTCAGGAAGAATTCTTTGCGCCGGATCGCTGCGGAGTGGATTCTTCGGCATGGAAGGAATCCTTGAATATACGGAGGAGAAATGACATGAAAAAAGTCCTGGCTCTGCTCCTGGTGCTCGCGTGTGTGGTGCTCTTTGGCGCGGCTGCCGCGACGTCTGAAAGGGAAGATGAACCTTTCCGGTATGTCCACGATCCGCGGCAGAATCCCGTCGCGATGGAGGATATCATTGAAAACCCGGCGGCAGTTTACGGCTTTTCCCCGAATCCGGATTCCACACGCCTGGGGGAGTACGCAGATTATGACTGGACGGATCCGGAGCTTGTGGCGGAAGCAAAAAAGACCCGGGAAGCATACCACGCCTCCATGGAAAAAATGATGGATATCGTGTACGAAATGCGGGATGAAGGCGCTGCGTTGGAGGCCATCGCGCGGGCGGTATCCGCTGAACGAAACCGCGTGCGCCTGGCATCCTATGAGAACGATCCGGAAGAGCTGGCAAAGGTAAAGAAAAGCAACCTGCAGACTTACGGTGACGAGAATGGACCGACGCCGGATCAGATGTTTGAAAAATACGGATCGTGGCAGACCGTGCTCGTGAAAGCGTTCAGTCCGAACCTTGGAATGGATGCCGTGTGCGGTCTGTACGATGATATGTACGACCTGTACGTGGAGCTCGGTCTGGCGGAACCGGATCCGGAAGAGGGAATGACGGACAACCCGGATGAATCCGAAAACTCCGAAAACACGGAAAACGAGTCAGCTGCGTAAAAAGGAGATAACTCTGTTCCACTTTGTGCGGCGAGGGAAGATTCGGAGGGGTGTGAATGAAGGATCAGTCCTTTCTTAGGCGGATCAGCATTGCTCTGTTTGTCGTGATGCTGCTGATGTTTATTGTGCATGTTCAGATTCTGGTTCATTTTAACCGCCAGGTCATCACTGTTCACGGAAACGACACATCCGGCAGTTCCTATATGGAAATCAATGACCGGGAGAACAGCACCAGCAGCTGGCTGAAGCGGGACTTCCCCCTGACGGAGGAAAGTACGGTGGACCTGATCGGCCAGACCGTCGACGAAACCCTCTATAACAACAGCGGCGACGCGATCCGGGAATGGGGGCTGCGGATTGACATCCTCGGGGACTGCTTTATCAACCAGGCCTGGAACGGCGAGGTCGAAATTCACCAGTTTGCGGGCGGTGAGAGCGAAACGGTCCAGCGGCTGAACCTGCAGGACTATCACCTGGAGGACGTCCGCCTTCAGTACCGCTTTGACGGAGATCTTCTGATCCCCATGCAAAAAGGGGACTATATCGTTTATTACCCCAGCGAATACTACACGGAAATGCCGATTCGAAGCGGAGACAGCGTGAAAATCGGCATGATCTTCTATTATCTGGACAAACTGGATCTTTCCGAGTATGATCTGACGATTCATTATCACAGGAACCTGACCCAGGGCTGGAGCTTTGTGACCTTCATCATCGCTGCGGCGCTGTGGTTCCTTTCCTGCGTTGTTTACGGAACGAGCGTTGTCAGCTACCGGATTGCCCGGAAGCAGATGGAACAGCGCCGGTCCGGTTTGTCCTACATGTCGGAACTGTATGAGGCCATTTATATCATCAACCTGGCCATGGATGAGATGACGCCCGTTTCCCCGGGAGAGTATATTGAGAATCTCCGGAGCAAATACAGCAGCGCGAGGGAGCTGCTGAACGTCGCGGTTCGGGGAGATTCGGACGAAAGCTTTCTGGCGGACACCCTGGCGTTCGTGGACGCGGACACGCTTCCGGAAAGAATGCGGAATCGGGAAAGCATCGTCTGGGAATTTGTCAGCAAGCTGCACGGCTGGTGCCGGTTCCGGTTCTTCGCCATGGACCGGACGGAAGGGAAGCCGCTGGAAAACGTGATCTTTGCGGTTCAGGATATCAACGACGAGCGAAACGAAGCCCAGGTTCTTGCGGAGCGTCTGGAAAAAGCGGAGGCCGTCACGGCGGCGAACAACACCTTCCTTTCCATGGCAACCGAAAACCTGCAGGCGCCTGTCCGGGAAATCCTGGAAATCAATGGGAAGATCCTCCGGGAGAGCGGGGAGGGAAAAACCCGGGAATACGCGGAATCCATCCGGAGCACGGCGGACAGGATGCTCGCGCTGATCAGCGGCCTGGCCCGTCGGGCGGAAGCCGCCTCGAAAGAAAAAGCCGGATCAGACCGTTATTCCCTGCGGAAGACGGCGGAGGAAGTCCTCCGGATGATCCGGCCCATGGCGGAGAAGAAACATCTCGGCCTGGAGACGGCCATCACGGAGAATGTCCCGGACGCGCTTGTCGGTGATGCGGAAAAGCTGAAGGAGATCATGGCATCTCTCCTGGACAACGCAGTGAATCACGGCACGGACGGAACCGTTCGCCTCTCCGTCTTCGGAAAGATTCTCGGGGAAACGGTCCACCTGCTGGTTTCCGTGCGGTCCATTCCGAAGGACGGGGCGGCTCCCGGCGGCAGTCTGCCGGATCCGAAGGCGGTCCGGGTTGAAAACGATCTGGATCTGGAGGTTGCGGGAGCGCTGCTTGCCTCCGTGCGTTCCGAGCTGAAATCCGTGCTGTCGGCGGACGCGTGGAAGGACATATACTTTGAGATCGACCAGCGGATCGCGGAGGAGAACGATCAATGATCACGACCGGATACGGCATTTGCGTCGTGATTGCGGTGCTGGCGACGCTGATGATGGCGCTGAGGAACTATGACCATATCGATATCAACGAGTGGTCTGTGGCGCTTCTTCTGCCTTTACTGATTACGGCCTTCTGGCTGAAGGTCCGGATTTCCACGCCGGAAGCGGGGCTGGTGCTTTTTGCCCTGATCGAACTGATGACATCGCTGATGATGGCGGTCATTCTGTTTTCCATGTTCCACAGCGCCGGCGTGCGGGTACGCCCGTGGGTCAAGGCCGTCGTTTACGGATCGGTGGCGGCTCTGCTGTTTCCGATCTGGGGAATCTTCAACAACCGGTTCGGACCGGATATGATTGAGATCATCGACACGGGGGACGGCTATGTTTCCCGGATGACCGGAGTCCTCAACGCTTTCGAGCATTATGCCTTTCTGATGGCGGTGATTCTCCTGATCACCTGTGTCGTCGTCCTGCTCCGGTCGAAAGGCCGGAACGTTTCCCGCCGCTCCGTCTTCGGCTACCTGGTTTTTATCGGAATCTGGATTGCTCTCTATACGGTGGAAGCGGTTTCGAAAGTGGATTTTTCTTTCCTGCCGTTCCTTTATATGCTGGTCGAGGCCTTCCTGGTTTTGTCCTACGACCAGATCCGTTCCCATGATATTTCCAATATGATCACGGAAAGCCAGAAGGATCACGCCGTGCGGGGCTATGTGGCTGTCGGGCTGACGGGGAAATTCCTCGGCGCCAATGAGAAGAGCTATGACTTTTTCCCGGAACTCCGGGATAAGAAGAGAGACACGGCTTTTTCCGAAGACAGCGAGATTGGAAGAAGGTTTGTCCGGATGATGGAGAACTATACGGTGAACGGGGTCGAAACAGGCTCTTTCCCCTCCGGCAGCCGGACGCTTGCCTATCGGATTTCCGGGTTTTCCGTCCGGAAGGGCGGTCCTGTCCGCGGATACCTGATCGATCTCCGGGACGCTACGGAAGAGAAGAAGAACCTGGAGCTCCTGACGAACTATAACGACCGGCTGAACCGGGAGGTCGCGGAAAAGACCCGGAACATTGAGGCGATCCAGGAGAAGCTTGTCCTGAGCATGGCGGACATGGTTGAAAACCGGGACGGCAACACCGGCGGTCACGTCCGGCGGACCAGCGATGTCGTCGGGATCCTGGTCCGGGAGATCATGGAGAACAATCTGTTCCCGCTGGAGGAGAACCTGGCGCGGGATATTATCCGAACGGCGCCGATGCACGACCTGGGAAAGGTCAGCATCGATTCCGGCATTCTGAATAAGCCTGCCCGGCTGACGCCGGAAGAATACGAGATCATGAAGACCCATTCGACCCTCAGCGGCCAGATGGTGAAAATCCTTCTGGAGGGCGTGGAGGAGGACAGCCTGGTGCAGACCGCCTACCGCCTCGCGCGCCACCATCACGAGCGCTGGGACGGCAAGGGATATCCCGACGGCCTGGTGGGGGAGATGATCCCTGTCGAGGCCCGGATCATGGCGGTGGCGGACGTTTACGACGCCCTGGTCAGCAAGCGGGTTTACAAAGAACCCATGAGCTATGAGAAAGCCGCCGCTATCATGAACGAAGGCATGGGAACGCAATTTGATCCCAATATGCGGATCGTGTTTCAGAGATGCCGGAAAGACCTGGAGGCCTATTATTCCGCGATCCAGTAGCGGGGACCCTGTCGGATGCCTGCCGGATGTTATCGTTCAATATGGATATCGGTCAGCGCGCACTGGTCTCCGGTCAGCGCGACATAGATTTCGCTGACGTCGTCCATAATGGTCGTGGTGCTGTCGATCGCGATCCCGAGGTTGCTGGTCTCCATCGTGACCCTGTTGCCGTCGCGCCGGATCTTCACGGTGCAGTCCATCCCGTTTTTATTCGTCTCTTTCCAGACGTTCCATCCGGGGAAGTCCCGGGTGTGGTCGATGTGCACATCGTTTTCAGCGTGCTTGTCTGATTCCCAGTTTTCCCCGTCCAGGCGAAGGAGGAGGAATTCCCGGAAACTGTCTCCCTCCGCGCTTCCGTCTTCCGAGGTGAAAAGGCTGATAAACGCGCAGTGCCAGATCAGCCGCGCTGTCGGCAGGCTCCGGGTGTGGAAAGTCAGCTTCAGCCCGTCTGTGACCGGAATGCCTTTTGTTGTCTTCGCACGCCAGCCGTCGATTTGCAGATTCGGAAGATCTCCTTCCGGGCATCCGCGGATATAACTGATCTCCTCGGCGATCCGCGGGATGGATCCTTCGTCCGCGTCTGTCTCTTCCCGGTTCACGCTGATATTGCTGATCATGCAGTGCTCCCCGGTGAGGGAGAGATAAGAGAACCGCGAGCTGTCCGGCAGGGCAATGATGCATTCGATGATTCTGCCTTTGCCGGAAATGCGGATGAGCACGTGATCCTTTACCCGGGTGGCTTCGACCGAGTAGCTGACATATTGCTTTCCGGAATCCTTCCCGTCTCCGGCAGCCATCGCCTTTTTCCTGACTTCCGCTTTTCGGGCGCCTTCGCAGATCACCTTTCCGTCAAAACGGATCCGGGCATATTCGTAATAGAGCAAATCCTTCTTTTTGGCTTCGTCTTCGTGGATTCTCGCATCCAGAGCGTCAAACAGAACCAGCGTGGGCAGGCAGCGGTCTTCCGGGAGGCCTTCGTCCGGCTTGCTGTATAGCTGAATCGAGGTTTTTTTCTGGGTGACCGGGATTCCTGTCGTACACTCGTGGAAAATCTTTTCGCATTTCAGCCGGGTGGCGACGGAACCGTCGTCTCCGGTCTCCCTTTCCCGCATGGTATATTCGATATCAAGGTCAATCAGATGAACCATGATCTTCGCGTATTCAGGATCGAACTGTGTCCCCGTTCCTTTGACAAACTCCTCCCGTACGGTCTGCTGGGGGATCGGGTCGCGGTAGCTGCGTTTGGATGTCATCGCGTCATATGCGTCCGCAACCCCGATGATCCGCGCGATCGCCGGGATATCACTGCCTTTCAGTCCTGTCGGATAGCCCCGGCCGTCATAGCGCTCGTGATGGAAATGCGCCCCGATGCTCAGATACGGCGACTGCTGGACGCTGGAGAGAATCTGATTGCCCTTGACTGGATGCTGCTTGATCAGCGCAAACTCTTCCTCGGTCAGCCTGCCGGGTTTGTTGATCACCGCGCTGGGTACCCCGATCTTGCCGACGTCGTGCAGCAGCGCGGCAAAGTACACCTGTTCGCACTCCTCCTCGGAAAGCCCCGCTTCCCGCGCGATCTGGGTGGAATACATGGCAACCCGGGCGGAATGGCCGTGGGTGTACGGGTCTTTGGCGTCAATCGCCGAGGCCAGCGCTTCCGCCGTCTGCTCGAAGAGGGTATGCTCTTTTTCCCGCTCTTCCTTGTAGTGGTCGATCTCCAGTTTTCGTCTGCGGGATACTTCCTTGTTCAGATCCCGCAGCGCGAAAAGGTAAAGCAGCGCGGCGCTTAAGGCCACCGAGATATTGTTCAGCGAAAGGCCGTACAGGAATAACTGAAGCACGGAAGTGACGATGGACAGCCCGTAGATCAGCAGCAGTGAAAAACCGATGCTTTTGCTGAACCGTCTGTAATACTGAACCGTCAGCGACATCTGCAGAATCAGGATGAGAAAGGGAATCGCGTAGCATATGATGAATCCCGGCGCGCGCTGATAGCGGTTCATCTCATCAAATGTGTAATAGAACCCGGTGAACTGGGAGATAATCACCAGCGCCATTCCCACAAGGGTCAGAATCTTCACAGCCTTCAGGCGTTTCGGAACGGCGTCCAGTTTCCCTTCATGGGTAAACAGATCGATCAGGTACATGTTCAGAGCGTACATCGTGACAAGCGTCAGGAAAAACACCGTAAAATTGCTGATCCGCACGACCCACCAGCCCCAGGTGCTGATATCGCCTCTGGACAGATAGGCATGACGGTCGGCGATCATCAGCAGCATGGCGCTGACTTCCAGCAGCATCAGTACTTTCCTGCGTGTTTTGGACATGGTATCTGTCATGTGCACCAGCAGGACCATAATCCCGCAGATACCGCTCAGCACTACCATGAGATCTGCCTGAATGGATTTCAGGAACTCCATGACTCCGGATCCTCCTTGTCCTGACGGCGGATGAAACAAACGAATTTCTGATATTCCCCGCAAAAGATAGCGGTAAGACCAGGGAAAGACTTAAAAGTTTCTTTTCGACATCAGGCACGAAAAACCCTGCATATGACATCACGATGATTTGCTTGGAATACAGTGGGCCGGTCGTTTTGTGACGCGAAGACACCAGTTTTACCGGATGTCTTTCCGGGTGTATTTCCAGAAAGCGAGACCGATGCCGGTCAGGGTGAAGGCGAGGCCGATCAGCAGCCGGCTGGAATCGAGGATTCCCTTGTTCATGATCGTCGAGCCGTCGCAGTAGCCGAAGGGCGTGATAGAATTCAGGAAATCCGCGGAGTCGGTCAGGTTGGCGATAATATTCATGAAGTACAGGGCGATGGCCAGCCCCAGGCCGATGCCCATGCCGCCTTTCCACAGGAAGGCGGAGATGCCGAAGCATACGCAGCCCAGCTCGATCTGCAGCAGGAAGTAAGCGAGGTGGAGCAGGGAGAATTCCTTCCACGGGATGGCTTCGCCGATGGCCGCGGTGGAGGCGATCGCCAGCAGCCAGACGACCAGGTTCAGGAGAACGATCTGGATCAGCACCGAGGCGAGCTTGGCGGTGACGATCTCCGCGCGGGACTGGGGATGGGTCAGCAGAAACTCGGCCGTGCCGTTCTTTTCCTCGTTCGCCAGGGCGCCGATGCCGAGCAGCGCCGCGAACAGCGCGCCGCCGATTCCCAGAATGTTGCCGCACTCAATGCCGTAGAAGCCTTTCAGGGAACCGAAGTCCAGGGTGTCCAGCCCGAAGGCGGAGGAGAACGCCCCCATGGAAGAAAAGATGGAGCTGATGCTGTCCATCTGGCCCTTCATTTCGGGATACATCAGGAGGCAGATGACGATAAAGGAGCCGATGGCAAGCGTCCAGATGAGCAGCGCTTTCCAGCCGCGCTTCAGTTCATGACGGATCAGGGTCATGCCTGCTCACCGCCTTTCTCATAGAAGTGCAGAACAATCTCTTCCAGATCCGGTTCCGCGATGGTCATATCCTGAATGTCTGTTTTTGCTAGCGTGCGGATCAGATCATTGATATCCCCGTTGTAAAGGAAGCTGACGGCATCGCCGAGCTCCTTCCAGTCTCTGCATTTCGGCAGGTCTTCCCGCCGGATGTTTCCCCGCAGGGTCACGCGGCGGGCACTGCTTTCCGCCAGCTGATCCACGCTGCCGCAGGCGATGATCTTTCCTTCGCGGATGACGGCGGCCCGGGAGCAGTGGCGCTGGATCTCGGAGAGGATATGGCTCGAGAGGAAGACGGTGACGCCTTTCTGATTCCTCTCCTGCAGGATGCTGAAGAATTCATGCTGCATCAGGGGATCCAGGCCGCCGGTGGGCTCGTCCAGGATCAGCAGCTCCGGGTCGTGCTGCAGCGCGCAGACGATGCCGACCTTTTTGCGGTTGCCGAAGGAGAGATCCTCCACTTTCCGCTCCCGGTCCAGCTGAAGCCGTTCGCACAGTTCGTCCGCGGCCCTGCTGCAGTCCTTTTTCCGCAGGTCCGCGGACAGTTTCAGGATTTCCCGGACCTTCATGCCGCTGTAGAAGGCGGTGTCCGACGGCAGGTATCCAGCCCGCTGCAGGATGGCGCGGTTGTTCTTTCCGATATCCAGGCCGAGGACCTGCGCCTTGCCGGCGGTCGGCGAGATCAGGCCCAGCAGGGTCCGGATCGTGGTGGATTTGCCGGCGCCGTTCGGGCCAATGAAGCCGAAGAAATCGCCGGTCTCCACTTCCAGGTTCAGGCCGTCAATGCCCCGGGCTTTTCCGTAATATTTGACCAGGTTTTCGGCGGTGATCGCTTTGGTTCCCATTTTCTTCCCTCTTTTCCGGGCTTTCTTTTTTCGCACCCTATTCTATCTTTTTTTCGGCCCCGGACAAGGGGGAAAAAACGCGGATTGAACCGGTCTATTCCTCCGAAAAAGAAAAATAGGCTGCCGCCTTCCTCCCTTGCCGAAAGGGTTCGGATACGGTATAATTTCGCCGGATCAGCAGGGGATTCCGGTTCTGTTCGTTGCGGAAGCCGGTGAGATCTGTTGCATGCAGGCGGGTGAAAAACGGAGGAAGCACGGATGCATTTTGTGGATGCGAAGGGAATCCTGACCGGCGGGAAGGGCGTCTATGGCATGAATGTCTATCGCGGCTGTTCCCACGGCTGCATCTATTGCGACAGCAGAAGCAAATGCTATCAGTTCACGCATCCCTTTGAGGATATCGAAGTCAAGCGGAACGCGCCGGAGCTCCTGGAACAGGCGCTGAAATCCAAGAGGAAGAAAGGGATTATCGGAACGGGATCCATGTCGGATCCGTACATGCACTGCGAGGAAAAACTCGGGCTGACCCGAAAATGCCTGGAGCTGATCTGCAAGTACGGATTCGGCGCGGCCGTGCAGACGAAATCCGACCGCATCCTCCGGGATCTGGATCTGCTGGAGGAGATCAACAGAAGAGCCCGATGTGTGGTGCAGATGACGCTGACAACCTGGGATGACCGCCTGTGCGGGATCCTGGAGCCGAATGTCTGCAATACAAAAAGGCGGGTGGAAGTCCTGGAGGAGATGCGCTCGAGAGGGATTCCCACGGTGGTCTGGCTGACGCCGGTCCTTCCCTGGATCAATGATACGCCGGAGAATGTGACCGCGATCCTGGAAGCCTGTGCAGAGGTGAAGGTGAAGGGCATCATCTGCTTTGACATGGGGCTGACGCTCCGGGAGGGCGACCGGGAGTATTATTACGCGGCGCTGGACAGGCATTTTCCGGGGCTGAAGGAGAAGTATATCCGGACATACGGGAATGCGTATGAGGTGCCCAGCCCGAACAGGGCGGAGCTGATGAACCTGTTCCGCTCCTTCTGCCGGGATCATGGCATCATGGACAGCCCGGAGGAATGCTTTGACTATATGCATCATCTGCCGGAGAAATACGAGCAGATGACGCTGGAGGGCCTGTAAGCGGAGCTGCCGGAGCGAAAAAAAACGGAACAGGGAATACCGGGAGGGAAAAAACGATGGAAATCAGGAACAGGGCGGAGCTGGATGTGCTGTATCCGGAACCCCAGCAGGGAATCGACGATCATTCTCCGGAGCTTCTTCTGATGGCGTATATCGCGGAGAAGCGGACAGAGGAGGCCCTGGCGCTGTTCCGGGACCGGCGCCAGTTTTCAGCCATGCCGCCGGCGGCGGATACGCCGTACGGCCGCTTTGAGGGAAAAGATCAGCTTCGCGCTTTTGCGGAGGGCTTCATCTCCCGGTTTGACGCGGACGGATTAAGCATCACGCCCAAATTCCAGACAAGGAGTGGAGGGCGCTCCGTCACCGAGATGGTGCTGAACTTTGAGGTGGACGGCATGATCAACCAGGTTCCCATGTTCGTCGTGGCGGATCTGGGAAGCCGGGGAACCCTGGAGGAAGTGCGCCTGTATACCCATAGCAGTTTTGTCCCGCGCCTGACCCCCTACCGGAAACCCCTGTTTACGCCTGCGCATCTGGAAATGGGAGACCCGGGGCTGATGACCGGGGCGGTCCGGGAGTACTATACCGCGCTGCACCATATGCCCGGGGTGGATGTGGAACGGATCCTGCGGTGCATGCATCCGGACTGTGTCTTCGGCGGGTATGCGCTGTACCGCGGGCAGGAACCGGAAAAGGGGATGGAAGCGCTTCGCAGGGTTTACACGGGGATGGCCTCCTATATTCCGGAGAAGGTCGGCATGCGGTATGAGACCCTGATCGATGATGGGGTCACCGGCGTGATAGAATGGGTTCATGTGATCTCTGACCGGGGACGGGAGGAACTGGGCAGGATTCCCATGTCCGGGATTGCCGCCTATATGCGTGGAGAAGACGGAAGGCTGATCAGCATCCGGATCAGCGACTATGCGTGGATGGAGAAGGAGATCGACTGGCAGCAGACGGGCATCACGAAGGAACAAGCCATGAAAATCAACGCGGTCACGGAATTCCCCGCCGGCGTTGGCCGGAAAAGTCAGGAAACACTCTGAAAGGAAAAGGATAAGGATGAGCATGACAGCGGTTCGTTCAATCACGGATGCCGCGCGGAAGCGGGAGATCGCCAGAGAGATTCTGGAAACGCTGACCGACTGGTTTGAGAACGTGGAAGCCAGGGAGGACTATATTCAGAAAAGCGGTGAACAGGTTTTTTTCGCCGCTGAAAAGGACGGGAAGACAACCGGATTCCTCTGCCTCAAGGAGACCGGAAAGAGCACGGTGGAGCTGGCTGTGATGGGGGTTCTGAACGGGATTCACGGCCAGGGCACCGGCAAGGCGCTGGTGCGCGCGGCGAAGGAGTACGCCGCGGCGGCCGGATATGCCTTCATGCAGGTCAAAACGGTTCAGTCGGGCTATTACGAGGACTACGACCGGACCAACTGGTTCTACCGGAGCGTCGGGTTTCAGGAGCTGGAGGTGATTCCCTCCCTCTGGGGGGAGGAAAACCCGTGTCAGATTTATGTCCAGTCGCTGAAAAAGGATGCTTCGCTGCCGGATCTGATCATGAGCCGGCGCAGTTACCGCGGCAAATACAAACCGGACCGCGTCCCCCGGCAGGATCTGACGACGATTCTGGAGGCGGGCCTGGCGGCGCCCTCCGGCTGCAACAAACAGACGACAAGCCTGATCGCGGTGGACGATGAGGCGCTTCTGGCCGCGATCAGGAAGGAGATTGATCCGCCGGTGGCCCAGACCGCCCCCGCGATGATCTGCGTGCTGACCCGCAGGATCAACGCTTACCGGGACCGCTGCTTCGCGACGCAGGATTACGCGGCAGCCATTGAAAACATGCTGCTGACGATTGCCGCGCTGGGATATCAGAGCTGCTGGTATGAGGGTCATATTACCGATGCGGACCGGATCGGGGATAGGATCGCGAAGCTGATCGGCGTGCCGGATGAATATGAGCTGGTCTGCATTCTTCCTGTCGGGATCGCGGAGGAGACTCCGCCGATGCCGAAGAAACTGCCCTTCGGGGAACGGGCCTGGCTGAACGGGTTCGGGAAGCGCGAAGGATAAGAGGGATCAGACGAAGGAACCGATGCGGGGAAGGGAAACAGGGCCATGACAGAAGCCAGGGATACCGGGAATACGATCGCGGAACATCTGCGTTTTGTGCGCGGCAGGATCGATGCCGCCTGTGAGAGATCCGGACGTTCCCCGGAGGAGGTAACGCTGATTGCGGTCAGCAAGACGAAGCCTTTTTCGGATATCATGGAGGCCCGGGCGGCGGGCGTCATCCATTTCGGGGAAAACTATGTCCAGGAACTCATGCAGAAGCAGGAACAGTTTGCGGCCGGCGGGGAGACGGGATCGATTCAGTGGCATATGATCGGCCACCTGCAGCGGAACAAGGTGAAATATCTGATCGGGCGCACGGCCCTGATCCATTCGGTGGATTCTGTCCCGCTTGCGGAACAGATCGAGAAGGAAGCGGCCAGAAAGGGTCAGACGGTCCGGATCCTTCTGGAGGTGAACGCCGCGCGGGAGGAAAGCAAATGGGGCTTTGATTTTCAGTCCGTGTTCCCGGCCGCCGGGGAAATCTCCGCTTTTCCGCATGTCCGGGTCCTCGGCCTGATGACCTCGGCTCCCTATACGGAAGATCCGGAAACAAACCGGCTGTACTTTCGGGATCTGAACGCCTGCGCCCGGGAAATGGCCGCGGCGAAACTGCTCTCGGTTTCGGATTCGGATTTCCGCGGGCCGGTCCTGTCCATGGGTATGTCCGGCGATTATGAGGTAGCGGTGGAGGAAGGGGCCACCATGGTCCGGGTCGGCACAGGCATTTTCGGCCGCAGACAGTATGCGGCCCCGGAGAGCGGGGAGCAGCCGTAAAAAGCAGAAAAAAGGGAAAGGGGATAAAGAAGAGATGGAAGTCCGTCTGCTGCAGGGAGAGGAACGTTTTGAAGCCCGGATGATTGCGACGCTGGCTTTTCACAGTCGGCTGGAGGATTTGGAAAAAGCCCGCGAGGATAGCATGAAGGAGACGTATCAGCACTGGGGAGCTTTCCATGAGGATGGCACGCTGATGGCGCATATGATCAACCACCGGTTCATCAGCTGGCTGGACGGCGCGCAGATCCGCAACGGCGGAATCGGCGCGGTTTCCACGCTCCCGGAGTACAGGGCGGAAGGCGCGATCCGGGAGATCTTCCTGAAGCTTCTTCCCTTTGCCTTCGCGGACGGGGAAGTGATCTCCACGCTGTACCCGTTCAGTCACGCGTTCTATCGGAAATTCGGATATGAAACCGTCTGCTGGCAGAATGTGTATGAGTTCAGTCCCCAGGTGCTGAAGGGCTATGTTTTCCGCGGAAAGACCAGGCTGTGGAAGCAGGGCGAACCGGTTTCTGACTGGACCGCGCTGTACAACCGCTTTGCCGCTTCTTTCAATCTGGCCATTCTCCGGGATGACGAAAAAACGGCGAAGCTGCTGAAAGGGGAGTTTTACAGGGACCGGAAGTTCTGTTATATGCTGTCTGCGGGAGACCGGCCTGTCGCGTACCTGGTTTTTCAGGATGTTCGCCATGATCCGCAGGCGATTCTGGAGGTGAAGGATCTGGCCTGGGACGGGCCGGAAGGATTCCGGGCGATTCTCGGCTTCCTGGCCCGGTTTTCGGCGGATTATGGGGTCATCCGGCTTTTCCTTCCCCGGGATCTGGAGCTGTTGTCCCTGATCCGCAGCCCGCTGGCCTACGACATCCAGAAGACGACGCGTCAGAACTATATGATCCGGGTGGTTAACGCGGCCAGGGCCCTGGAGACGATCCGGAAACCGGCAGGCGCCCGCTTCACGGTTCGCGTTTCGGATGAACTGATCCCGGAGAACAACGGAACCTGGGAAGTCACGGACACCGGGGTGGCCCTCACGGACCGGGATCCGGACCTGCGGGTGTCGGAGAAAGCGCTGGGACAGCTGGTCTCCGGCGCGGTCAGCCTTCCGGAGGCCCTTTACCGGGAGGATACGGAAGTTCTGGGGAATCGGGAAACGCTGGAAAAGGTTTTCGTCCGGAAACCGATCCTGGTGGAGGATCATTACTGACCCGGAGCAAGATCATGACAAAAAAGCAGCCGGCGCGCGTGGCCGGCTGTTTTCTTGTGACCTCAGACATCATACTTTTTCAGAAGGAGATCCAGCCCTTCCCGCAGGAGGATGGCTTCTCCCACGCCTTCCTTTTTGGCCAGCTTGGCCAGGCGCTGCAGCTGATCCTGGGTGAAGTGGCTGGTCTTGGGAACCATTTTCTCTTCCTTGGCCATGGCGACTTTTCCGCGGCCGCTGACCTTGGCGCGGAAGAGGGCGCCGTCCGCTTTCCGAATCAGCTCCGGGCAGCGGGAAGCATCCTCAAAGGCGGTGGCCATCCCGATGGTAATGCTCTGGGGTTCGCCGTCCGGGGTGGTGACGTGGTAGCCGTTCTTCAGATCGTTCAGGAACAGGAAGATTTCCTCCCGCTCCATCGTGCCGTGGAAAATGATGCCGAATTCATCCCCGCCGATCCGGTAGATTTTCGCCTCTTCCGGCACGGCCCCGGCGATATACCGCCCCAGCTCAATCAGTACGCGGTCTCCCTCCTCGGGGCCGAAATCCCTGTTGATATGGTCAAAATGATCACAGTCGATCAGAGCGATGGCAACAACTTCCCCGCGTTCCTCCGCGCCTCCGGCCAGGATCTCCGTCAGATCCCGGTCAAATGCCTCCCCCACCGGGAACTGCAGCGCGTCGTTGACAGCGGTGACCTTTCTCTCGGCGTGGCTGCGCCCCAGCGCCTGATGGTCCTCCACCGTAATGGGACGGAATCCGCTTTCTCCTGCTTTCTTTGCCATGGTGCCTTTCTCCTTTCGTTTCATCAGATTCTATTTCAAAAATCATCTATCAGCATATTACTCGCGATATAATATGTCGATGAATGATTTATAACATATTTCAGATATGATGTCAATATATTATTTCATAAATAATATCTAAAACAGAATATGATGAAATCCGTCCGCGTGTGGTATAATTATCTGGATAGATTCAAAAAAGGGGAGGCGGAATGCTGATGAAGAAACGGACGCGGGTGATCCTGGCCTTGCTGGCCGGACTCTGTCTTCTGGCGGGGATGGTCAGGGCGGAGGAAACAGCTCCCTGCGATCACCGGTGGGAACTGGTGAAAAGTGTTCCGCCGACCTGCACGGAGAAAGGGAAGGACACCTACCGCTGCCCGCTGTGTAAGAAGCGGAAATCCGTGAAGACGGACGCGCTGGGGCATGAATGGGGGGTCTGTACGGTGGTTCGGGCCGCCACCTGCACGGAGGACGGACTGATCCGCTGCTTCTGTTCCCGGAATTCCAGCCATTTTGAGGACAAGATCCAGCCCGCCATGGGGCATGAATGGGAGGACTGGCGGATCGTGCTGCCGGCCGGAGCGGACAGGACCGGACTGGAGGAGCGCCGGTGCACCCGCTGCGGCAGCACCGAGCAGCGAAAAATTCCGGCGCTTTCCGGAGAACAGGATCCCCTGGAGACGTCGGGACAGTTCGGTATGGAAGAGAATCTGGTTGAGCTGGACAGCAAACAGCGGGAATGGCTGGAATACCGGTGTTCGCTTCCGGACGGCGGCCTGATTCTGACCGGCGGAATGCGTTTGTCCGGAGCCGGAAAAGAAACAGGCTCCTATGTGCTGTGCCTGAATGCGGATCGGACAGTACGCTGGGAGTATACAGACCGTGAAAAGAACGGATATACATCCGCTGAGGAAGCCGTTGTTCTTTCGGATGGGTCAATCGCTGTCGTTGTCTGGGATTATCCCCGAAAGATCGCGGTAAAGTTTTTCACTCCCCAGGGGAAGCGCGCGGGGAAAAATCTTGATCTGACCAGAATATGCGGGGCAAGAGGCCAGCTGTCTGATATCACGCCTTCTTTCATCATAAAAAGTGACTTTCTGGGCAGCGTCACTGATCAGGATTTCCGTTATGAAACAACCCTGTATAACTGGAAGGGAAAAGAGATTTCCCGGTATAACGGGGACGTTGTGTACGGGGGGATAGGCTTTTTGGTCAAAGGAAGCGAAGAACTGGTGACCTATGGCCAGGATACCTCTTACAGCAGCCATGCGAAGTTCACGAAGACAGACTGGTCCCAGGGCAGCGTCCTGTGGGACACCGTCCTGGATTATCAGCAGCCTGACACGGACAACGCTGTCCTGCGAAACGTTGTGAAAACAGAAGACGGCGGATACATCGGTTTTCTTCGGGAGGGGAAACTCCTGGCGGACGGCGATGAATATGCGTATACATACTGCCTGGTCCGGTTTGATGCAGAAGGACGACTCCTGTGGATCAGAGACACGGAAAGCCTGTACCGCGACGGGCTCCTGACGAATCTGTTTTCCTGGAACGGGCTGATCGTCATGCAATGCGAAAGCGGGGAAAACGAAAGCTGGAGCAGGGGGGAGCCCATCCGTTTCCTTTGGACCGACATGAACGGAACCGAACTTGGAACCACCGAACTGACGCTGAGGCCTGAAAATTTCCGCCTGATTCGGGATCGGCAGGCTCCGGAGGAAGAAGGGGTATACCAATACCCCGTGCTCGGAATAGACCGGATGATCCGCATGGAAGACGGACTGTGGGCGTTTGCGACACTGTACATCGCGGAAAAACACCCCGGTGACGAAAGAATTCACTATCCGCCGGAGGACCATGAGTATGTGATGATCAGGATTCCGGAATGCTGGCCAAGTTCAGAAGTGAAGGAATCGTGGAATGAAAACCATTGGTTTGGACAGATCTGAACAGGAAAAGACAGGACGATACCTTTCTCACAGGATATAATGATCCCATCAAGGAAAGGGGGTGCAGGCGATGGAGTGGCTTACCAGCATTCGTACCGCTATTGATTACATGGAGAATCATTTGGAAGACAACATCAGTGCGCAGGATGTTGCCGACCACGTGTATCTTTCACCTTTCTTCCTTCAGAAGGGCTTTTCGCTGATGACCGGGTATGGGATTGGAGAATACATCCGAAACCGCAGATTGTATCTGGCGGCGCTTGACCTGAAGGAAACGAAGGATAAAGTGATCGATATTGCACTGCGATACTGTTACGAAACGCCGGAGAGCTTTACGAAAGCCTTTTCCCGGTTCCATGGTGTAACGCCTTCACAGGTACGTAGCGGAGCTTCGATAACCACCTTCCTTCCCCTGACAATTACATTATCCATTCAGGGAGGTAAGCAGATGGACTACAAGATCACACCGATGTTTCCGTTTAAGGTAATCGGCTTTCAGAAGGTATTTGACAATGAGACTGCATACACTGAGATTCCAAAGTACTGGGATGAGATATGCGAGAAATATGCATTCAATGTATATGCCGGGAATGCACCGGCGAATCCTTACGAGCAGGCACTGGTGGACAATTGTATCGGCGAGTATGGTATCTGCATAGATGATATAGGAGACGGGAAGTTCCGGTATCTCGTTGCCGGTAAATACACAGGCGGAAATGTGCCGGAAGGTATGGTCGTCTATGAATTTCCCCGCAGTGACTGGGCAGTATTCAACTGTATCGGACCAATCCCGGAAGCGCTTCAGGCTGTGAACACTCGAATCTTTCAAGAATGGCTCCCCGGCAATCCAGAGTATGAACTGTGTGGAAATGCCAGTGTAGAGTGGTATGACTGTGTCAATGGCGAAAAGACGGACCCGGATTATCATAGTGCAATCTGGGTACCGGTAAAGAAAAGAACATAATTCCAGCTGCATGAAGATGCTCCCGGTCACCGGCGACAAACCGATGATCGGGAGCTTGCTTTATCCTTGATTCCAGTAATCGATCATGCCTTGCTCGTGGTCGCGCTCACAGGACAGGCGTTCATCTCTTCCGACATAGATCGCGGAATATGGCTCTCCAGCCTTATTCAGGAATCGGTGGAGATTAGCATAGTTTTTCAGACCGGCATCGTAAACCTTAAGACCACAAAAGAAAGGCATTACCATCTTCTGTCTATTGATGATGTACACGAGTATGCCTTGGCCGCAAGAAGCCACTGGGGAGTTGAAAGTTCATTGCATTGGTGCCTGGATGTTACTTTCCGTGAAGATCACTCCAGAATGCGCGCTGATCATACAGCTGAAAACTTTTGTGTAGTCAGGCATATTGTACTCAATGTACTAAAGTCGATGGACGACAAAATGTCGATCGCTCGCCGACGTCGTCATTGCGCTTACGACGATGACTATCTCGAGAAAGTTATCCGGAAGATTCATGCGTGAGCCGTGTTTCCTGAAGCACAAAGCCTTTCCATTTCTTGCTTGATATGCTATAATGAAAAAAGCGAAAGACCACGATTGCTTATTCAGAAATCAATCATGGCCATATGTGAAAGACAGGTTTCCCGATCAAACAGAAAACGGAAAGGAGCTTTTTTAATGAAAGCAATCGGCAAAATCTGGAATGGAACCTCTCTGATTGTCAAAATTTTGGTCGGTCTGGTGCTCGGCACCCTATTCGGGCTGCTGACGCCTCAGGCCACCTTTCTCACCATTCTGGGCGATCTGTTCGTCGGCGCGCTGAAGGGCATTGCGCCCTTGCTGGTCTTTGTGCTGGTCATCAGCTCCCTGGCGAACGCCACCGGCAGCATCGGCAAACGCTTTACGATGGTGATCGCGCTGTATCTGGCGAGCACGCTGATCGCGGCCATCATGGCCGTGATCGCCAGCTTCCTTTTCCCCATGACCATCAAGCTGACCACCGGCGACATTGGTTCCACACCTCCCGGAGGGCTCCTGGAAATCTTCAAGTCCATCCTGGGCAATATCGTGCAGAATCCCATCACGGCCATCGGCACCGCCAACTATATCGGCGTGCTGGCATGGGCGGTGATGCTGGGGCTCGCGTTCAAGGCCTTTGCTTCCCCGAACCTCAAAACCTCCCTGCAGAACATCTCTGACGCCGTATCCCAGGTCGTCCGCTGGATCATCGGCCTGGCGCCCTTCGGCATTCTCGGCCTGGTGTTCACCGCGGTTTCCACCAGCGGGCTGTCCATTTTCGCGGATTACGGCAAGCTGCTGTTCCTGCTCGTTGGAACAATGGCCTTCGTGACGCTCGTCAGCAATCCCCTTATCGTGGGCCTGACCCTTCGCCGCAACCCCTATCCGCTGGTATTCAAATGCCTGCGGGAAAGCGGCATTACCGCTTTCTTCACCAGAAGCTCCGCTGCCAATATTCCCGTGAATATGTCCCTGTGCGAGCGGCTCGGGTTGGACAAGGATTTCTATTCCGTGTCCATCCCCCTCGGCGCGACGATCAATATGGACGGCGCCGCCGTGGTCATTACCATCATGACGCTGGCGGCGGCGCATACGCTGGGCGTCAGCGTATCCTTTGTCAGCGCGATTGTCCTGAGCATCCTGGCCACCCTCGGCGCCTGCGGCACTTCGGGCGTGGCCGGCGGCTCCCTGCTGCTGATCCCGATGGCCTGCTCCATGTTTGGCATCAATAATGATATTGCCATGCAGGTCGTGGCGGTGGGCTTCATCATCAGCGTCATTCAGGATTCCTGCGAAACAGCCATCAACTCCTCCGGCGACGTGCTGTTTACCGCCACAGCGGAATTCCGGGAGTGGATCAAGGCGGGCCGGAAGCTTCCTCTGTAAGTCCCAGCCAGGATTTGACCAGAAAAAGAAATACGCCCCCGCGGCGGGGGCAGCAAACAGAAACCCGGTTGAATGTGGAGGCAGAACGGTATGAAATCCATTCAGGAAATCTTCAAGATCGGCAAGGGACCATCCAGTTCCCACACGATTGGACCGGAACGGGCGGCGACGCTGTTCAAAAACGAGCATCCCGACGCGGACGGTTATCGGGTCATTCTCTATGAATCCCTGAGCAAGACAGGGAAAGGCCACGGCACGGACCGCGTGCTGCGGGAAGTTCTTTCACCAAAGCCCACGGAGATCGTTTTTGCGGCGGAATCGCCCGCTGACCTGCCGCATCCGAATACCATGGACTTTGAAGCCATTCATGACGGTCAGGTTTCGGACCGCCTGCGGGTGCTGTCCATCGGGGGCGGGGATATTCGCGTGGAAGGTCAGCCGGGGCGTGAGCCTCCGGAAGTCTATCCGGAGAACACCTATGCCGAAGTGGAACAGTTCCTGCGCTTCCGCGGACTGAATCTGGCGGAGTACGTGGAATTCAATGAAGGGGAAGAAATCTGGCCTTTCCTGGAAAAGGTCTGGGCCGCGATGAAAAACGCCATCGAGGAAGGCCTTCATCATGAGGGCGAGCTGCCCGGCGGACTGCATATTCTGCGGAAAGCGAAGCTGCTGTTTAACCAGAGCATCGAGAACGAGCTGCCCCAGGTGCGCGAATGCCGGATTCTCTCCGCCTACGCGTTCGCAGTCAGCGAGCAGAACGCGGACTGCGGCACCATCGTTACCGCGCCAACATGCGGCGCCTGCGGCATTCTGCCCGCGGTACTGCGTTACGCCCAGGAAACAAACGGCTTCTCCGATGAACAAATCCTGCATGGACTGGCCGTTGCGGGGCTTTTTGGCAATATCATCAAGCGGAACGCCTCGATCTCCGGCGCGGAGTGCGGCTGCCAGGCAGAGGTGGGTTCCGCCTGCTCCATGGCTGCCGCGGCGCTGGCCTATCTTTACGGACATCATACCAACCAGATCCAGCACGCGGCGGAAATCGCCCTGGAGCACCATCTCGGCCTGACCTGCGACCCGATTTGCGGACTGGTGCAGGTGCCCTGTATTGAGCGCAACGCGGTCGCCGCGCGGCGGGCCATGGACGCCTGCGATCTGGCCAGCTTCCTCGGGGATACACAGCGCATCTCCTTTGACATCGTTGTACGCACAATGTACGAAACGGGCATCAGCATGAACCAGCGCTTCCGCGAAACCGCGGAGGGCGGGTTGGCCAAGATGTTTGAGCGCCGGAGGAGATGACGCTTCGTCTCCGGGTCTTGCCGGTATGACCAAAGGAAGCTAATACTAAACTCAATCTAAAACTATATCATCTTTGGGTGTCTTTTACGCCATGGCGTTGCTTCATTCCGGTCAACGTAGCGCTCCTACGCCTCCCTCCATTCAGCTTACCATAAATACCAGATTTACAGGCTGTACGGGCGAATACTTACTCCGGATGGTTTACGCTTGATCTGTGCTGCTCTTGATTATGACCCTGAGAAAATTGGGAAACATATGTTGGAAATGCTAGCCAAGTTCAGGAATGAAGGAATCATAGAATTGAATCTTCAGGACAATTCCAAAAAAATCCGGGCAGACGGTATTGACAGGCGACAATATGTATGATAAAATATATTTGTATCAAACGAAATTGGAGGGTCAGTAATGGATTACGATTACCATGAAGCGATGAAACTGGCCAATCAGCTTTGTTTTCCCCTGTACGCGGCCGCAAGGAATGTGACCGGCCTCTATACCCCCTGGCTGAAGCCGTTGGGGCTGACCTACACCCAGTACATTGTTTTCCTGGTGCTTTGGGAAAAAGACGGAGTGTCAGTGACAGAGATCGGTGAGAAACTGATGCTGGATAACGGGACGCTTTCCCCGCTGCTGAAGAAGATGGAACAGGCGGGGTATGTGCAAAGAAGCCGGTGCCGCGAGGACGACCGCGTGGTGGAGGTCAGGCTGACCGACGCGGGCAGGGCGCTGCAGGAAAAGGCGAAGGATGTTCCCGGGAAAGTAGCCGGCTGTATAGACCTGCCGCCCGAAAAAGCGCAGACGCTGTACATGCTGCTCTATGAACTGCTAGGAAACCAGAAAGGAAAAGGAGGAAAAGAAACATGAATGTATTCCGACCGGAGAGGACCAGAGAGTGAAGCTGTATCATACAGGCAGGGAGGAGATCCGTAATCCGGATATCCGACGTGGAAGGAAAAACGCTGATTTCGGGCCGGGCTTCTATTTGTCGCCGGACAGGGAATTCGCTTCCCGATGGGCCGGCGCGGACGCGGTCATGAATGAATATGAGCTGGATGAAAGCGGCCTGCTGATTCACCGGTTCAGGCGCGATGAAGAATGGTTCAGCTACATCTTCCGGAATCGCGGAGCAAGGGATGATCTTTCGGCGGACGTGGTGATCGGGCCGATCGCCAACGATACGATTTTTGAAACGCTCGGAATCATCGGCAGCGGTTTTCTGAAACCGGCGGAGGCCCTGAAGCTGCTGCTGGTGGGTCCGGAGTATACACAGGTCGCCATTAAAACAGAGAAGGCGGCAAGCCGGCTTAAGTGGATACAGTCTGTCAGGATCGGGCAAATCGAGACAAGCCGCCGGAAAGCAGAGCAGGAGGCGTATGACGTTTCTTTCGCGCGAATTCTGAAGGAGATCATCGGTGAGAAATGAAACGGCGGCCTTCTGCTCTGAGCGGCAATGGTAAGAAACACGCGGGAAGAACCGGTTATGAACCCGGAGAAGCATGAAAGGGGAAACAATGGACAAAAGCTTCGACATCCAGGCATATATGACAAAAGGCGTTGAGTGCGTTGTCGGGGATATTGTCAGGGCGACTTTCCGGAATCCCAGGGAAAGCGCGTATATGGCCCGGTTCGCCCTGGCCAGCAGGGCCGCGTCCAAAAGGCGCAGAAAGGCTGAGAACGCGGGCGAGCATATCCCGGCATTCCTGATTGCCAGCATCACCAGCCAGTGCAACCTGCACTGCGCGGGATGCTATTCACGCTGCAATCACGCGACGGTGGACGGGGAACCGGTGCGCCAGCTGACAGCGGAAGAATGGCTGCGAATCTTCGAGGAGGCGGATGAGCTTGGAATCAGCTTTATCCTGCTGGCAGGCGGCGAACCGATGATCCGGCGGGATGTGATCGAAGCCGCGGGCCGGCATCCCAATATTCTGTTTCCTGTTTTCACCAACGGAACTTTCATGGATGAACGCTATTTCGGGCTGCTTGACCGATGCCGGAATCTGATTCCTGTCATGAGTATTGAAGGTGAAAAGGAAACGACGGACGCCCGCCGGGGTGAAGGCGTTTATGACCGGCTGATCGGCAATATGGACGCGCTTTCCCAAAGAGGCCTGGTTTTCGGAGCATCCGTTACGGTTACGACACAGAATATCCGGGAGGTCTCCTCAGACGCCTTCCTGAAAAAGCTCTCTGACCGCGGCTGCAAAGCGGTGATTTTCGTGGAGTTTGTTCCGGTGACGGACGAAAGCGCGGATCTCGCCCCCGGCGACGCGGAACGCGAATACCTGAGCAGGGAGATTGAACGCCTGCGGGAAGAACATCCGGAAATGGTCTACATTTCCTTCCCGGGGGACGAGAAGAGCAGCGGCGGATGCGTTGCGGCGGGACGGGGATTCTTCCATATCAACTCTCACGGAGGAGCCGAACCCTGTCCTTTTTCACCCTACTCCGACATGAATGTGCGCGATACTTCCCTGCGGGAAGCGTTGCGCTCCCCGCTGTTCCGGGCGCTGCAAAGCGGCGGGATTCTGGAGGACGATCACGCGGGAGGCTGCGTGCTGTATGAAAAGCGGGCGCAGGTTGAAGCGCTGCTGAATAAATGAAAGGACGGATGAACGATGATCTACGACTACACAATCACTACAGGCAAAGGTGAAACACTGAATCTGGCGGATTACAAAGGTAAGGTGATTATGGTGGTCAACACGGCCACCGGCTGCGGATTTACGCCCCAGTACGCGCCGATCGAACAGATGTACAGGGATTATCACGATCAGGGACTTGAGATCCTGGATATTCCCTGCAATCAGTTCGGCGGACAGGCTCCGGGAACGGACGACGAGATCCATGAGTTCTGCACGATGCATTTCAACACCACCTTCCCGCAGATGAAGAAAGCGGACGTGAACGGTCCGCAGGAGCTGCCGCTGTATACGTACCTGAAATCCGAAAAGGGCTTTGCCGGCTTTGAGGAGCATCAGTACAAGGCCCTGCTGGAGCAGATGTTCGCCCAGGCTGACCCTGACTGGGACAAGAAGCCCGATATCAAGTGGAACTTCACCAAGTTTATTATCGACCGCGAAGGGAATGTGGTGGCCCGCTTCGAGCCGACGGCTGATATGGCTGATGTGGAAGCGTGCGTGAAAGCCCTGCTGTGAAGACAGGGAAACCGGAAGGGAGAAACAGGGATGACTGAACTGCTCAGAATCATCAGGGAAAGAAAAAGCGTACGCACCTTTGACGGGAGACCTGTCAGCGCGGAGGACCGGGAGAAGATCGAACAGTATATCCGGACCATTGAGAATCCGTTTGGCGTACCCGTCCGGTTTGTCCTGCTTGACGCCGGAACCCACGGATTATCCAGCCCGGTGCTGAGCGGGGAATCCCTGTATATCGCAGGCATTGTCAGCAAAGTACCACACGCGGAGGAAGCGTTCGGCTTCTCTTTTGAGAAGCTGGTGCTGTATGCCTGGTCCCTGGGGATCGGTACGACCTGGATCGGCGGTACAATGAAACGGGAAGCGTTTGAGCGCGCGGCGGGACTCGCGGAAGGCGAAATGATGCCCTGCGTTTCCCCGCTTGGCTATCCCGCCAAAAGACGTTCTCTGAAAGAAACGATGATGCGCAAGGGCGTCGGCGCCGATTCAAGGCTGCCTGTGGAAAAGATCTTTTTTGACGGAGCATGGGGTACAGCGCTGCCGCCGGAAAAGCAGGCGGAAATCTCGGATCTGGCCGAGATGGTACGGTGGGCGCCGTCCGCGGTGAACAGGCAGCCCTGGAGGATCATTGTTTCGGAGCATGGATACCACTTTTATGAAAAACGGGATAAAGGCTATATCGGGGAAAAGACGGGAGACCTGCAGAAGATCGACGTCGGGATCGCGCTGTGTCATTTTGTGATGGGGCTGGAGGAACAGGGGAAAAAGCCGGTTGTGACCGTTGACAATCCGCGGTCTGAAATCCCGGAAAACGCCGAATACATCGCTACCGTCAACATATAAAAGCCTTTATGGATGTGAATCAGCGGTAAATGAGGGAAGAGACATATGGGGGAAGAGAACTGCCGGGAAACGATTTCTTCTGAGGAACTGTTTTTCTTTGACAGAAAACCGGCGGCGTTGCCGATGTATGAGGTGTTTCGGAAATCCGTGCTTGCCGAAATTCCGGAAGCAGGAATTGAAGTCGGGAAAACGCAGGTTTCTTTTTTCACGGGGCATATGTTTGCCGCTGTTTCATTCACACCGGTTCGAAAAGCAAAGGATCGTCCGGATCCATTCCTGACGATCACCTTCGGACTGCCCCACAGGGTTGAGTCCACCCGGATCAATGCAGCTGCTGAACCTCGTCCCGGCCGGTGGACGCATCATGTCATGATTGGGACCGGGGAAGAAATTGATGATGAATTACTTGCATGGATCAGGGAAGCGGCCGGTTTCGCGGGGAGGAAATCATGATGGCATCTGTAAAAGATTCTGAGATAAAAGCGGAGGAGAAAATGTGGAAATGCCGGAAGTGCGGCCGATCTTTCAGAAATGAAAACCAGAGCCATTTTTGCGGAAAAGCACCGGAAACGGTTGACGAATATATTTCTGAACAGGATGCGGGGATACAGGAACAGCTTCAGCTTGTAAGGAAAGCCATCCGGGATGAGCTTCCGGAAGCAAAGGAAAAGATTTCATGGGCGATGCCGACCTGGTGGAACGGGCATAACATCATTCACTTTGCAGCCCAGAAAACGCATATCGGTCTTTATCCCGGACCGGAGACGGTGGCATGTTTTGCTGAACGGCTGGATGAGTACGGCCTCCGGTACAGCAAAGGTTCCATTCAGATCCCTTATTCTGACGAGCTGCCCCTTAAACTCGTTTCTGAGATCGCGGCCTGGTGCCGGGACACAGGAAATCACGCATGAGCGCAATCCTCCGACGGGGCATTCCATTGCAGACAGTAAGGAGCTTATTCAGATGAACTCACTGGAGATCAGAAACCGGAAAATCATTGACGCGGTCATCCGGAAGGAACAGGCGGTATGCCCGGGGGCGATCGCGCTGATCGGAATCTACGGATCTTTTCAGACGGGAGATATTCATCCGCTGTCGGACCTTGACCTGCTGATCCTGATCAATGACGACCGCGGATGGCAGCTGGGAAAAGCTTTTATCCAGGAAGACCTGGGCGTGGGGCATGATATCTACTGTACGACCCGGGAAAGCCTGCGGCAGGACGCCGAATACGATCATCCCCATATCTCCAAACTGATGGACGCGCAAATCGTGTACTGTGCGGATGAAAAGTACAGGATTGAGCTGGAAACCCTGCGGGAGCAGGTTCGGAAGAAACTGGCGGAACCGTTCGGGGAAGAGGATTACCGAAAGGCAGAAAAGGAACTGAAAGAGGCGCGGTGCTGTTACGCGGACGCCATGACCGCAGAGGCGCTGAACGACGCGCGCCGGAGCGCGGGCGGGGTAATCTTCTTTGCGGAAAACGCCCTTGCCCTGCTGAACAAGACATATTTCTGCAAAGGTGTCAGCCGGCGCCGCGAAGAACTGGACGCCATGGAGAGGAAACCCGATCATCTTTGCGGAATGATTGAAAACGTGCTGGCGGCAACCACTGTGGAAGATCTGAAGGAACAATTAACACAGCTGATGAAGGGGCTTGATTTCTGCTTTCGCCAGGTCAAGGGGCAGTTGCCGCGGAAGAAAAAGCCCGCAGGCGCGGATACGTTGTCCGGGACCTATGAGGAAATGTTCTCAAACTGGCATGGGAAGATGGCGCAGGCGGCGGAAAAGGGCGACCGGC
Source organism: uncultured Clostridia bacterium (assembly GCA_947166385.1). Classification (GTDB taxonomy): domain Bacteria; phylum Bacillota; class Clostridia; order Christensenellales; family Aristaeellaceae; genus Aristaeella. The sequence continues at coordinate 44,554 of CAMVEB010000031.1, forward strand.
ACCTGGCGTTTATGAGCCTGGAAAGCCTGAATGAGATGCTGAATGATATCAGCAGCGAGGTTGATATCGGGACGTATGACGTCCTTTCCGCCTATGATCCCGGAGACCTGCGGAAAACAGCGGACGGGTTTGACCGGATCCTGCGGCAGTACCTCAAAGAATATGAAAAGGCGGGACTGCGCCCCGCGCGATACGCGGATGTGGATGAGTTTGCCGCGGAATATATGAGGAATTGCGGCGAATGACGGGATTTGGTGATTGTATTTTTCAGCAATAGTATGAGCCTGCAATTTGATAAAGAATCCCATATGGCCATGTCAGAATTGTACTATATCCAGCAGAAAGCTGGGAGGGTCATCCCACCACCTAAAATGGATTATCTCCGGAAGATCAGTGAGGAATATGGTTTCCCGGTTGGAGCACATCCGGATGTGTTGGGATTGTCATTTCACTATGGGAAACACTTCGCGGAGCAAGGAGATGCTACTGGAGCAAGATACTGTTGGCAGATCACCTATGAATTGACTGACGATGAAGACATTAAGAAGATGATGGATCAGCTTCCACAATAATGATAGACAAGAAGATGTTTCGGGCAGGATAAGTGGACAGCGAATTTGACTCCGGCTGCGACAGTGGCCGGATTTTTTATTGCCCGAAAAGCTCTGGATATGGTATCCTTTGGGCAGAGATTCGGAGTAGTAGAAAAACCTCGTTTTACTACTTTTCTACTACTTTTGGCGGCCGCGATTTGCCGCATTTTGCCGAGTGATGAGTTAAAATACTCCCCGTAGAATGGACACATGAATTTAACACGATCCCGGTTTGTGG
>CAMVEB010000032.1 GCA_947166385.1 uncultured Clostridia bacterium
AAGAAGCAAAACGGAATGGAAAAACAGATCGCATTCTGGTCTGTTATTTGATCGGCGGGATGAAACCGGAGAATCTGCCGAGAGCTTTGAGGAAAACCCAGGCCATTTCGGAAGGAATTACTGCCTGGGAACAACTGAATCATCTGCTGAAAACAATTCCTGTGCCGGAGAAAAAAACACAGCCACAGGAAAATACTTATGATCTGATTCAGAATCAAATGGAGATTTGGCTCATACTCGGCGAATATCAAAAAGTAACGGACAAATATCATTCTCTTGTGGATACGGGAAAACATCTTAATCATGCCAGCCTGCACTTATATGCCTTATGCGCAGAAAAACATGTATCAGATTTTCATGAGCTTGCCAGTATGCCTATATGCTTAAAGAAAGAGCAATTATTTATTTTTGCACAGAAGCAAGCAAAAGAAGAAGATCAAAAACTGATCAGAGAATTACTTGCTGAGAATGAGGCGACCCCTGTACAGGAAATTCATGAAAAGCAACCCATGAAGTATCAGCAGAGTATTCAAAACATACAAAACCAAGATATACGAATTCCGGACAATCAAAAAAACAATAGCCTCAACCTATCTGCGGTTGATCAACAGGCTGGTGTTTCTGAAAAAATTGAGAAAATGATTCAAGATGCTGAAAAAGGAAACGCTGATGCTCAGAATAATTTGGGCGTTTGTTATGTAAAAGGAAATGGTGTAGAACAAAACTATGAAGAAGCTGCAAAATGGTTTCTGAAATCTGCTGAACAAGGCAATTATTTCGCCCAGAACAATCTTGGCCTTTGTTATGAATATGGCAATGGCGTTAAAAAGAATTATGCGGAAGCCATTCAATGGTACAGGAAGGCGGCTGAACAAGGGTACTCAAAAGCACAAAATAAACTGGGATACTTTCTTAGCCATGATTTGGGAAGAACAGGCGATTATACTGAAGCAGTCAAATGGTATCGGAAAGCTGCGGAGCAAGGCAATGCCGATGCTCAAAATGCTTTGGGACATTTCTATGATAAAGGATTCGGTGTAGCGCGTAATTATACAGAAGCTTTCAAATGGTATCAAAAAGCTTCGGAACAAGGCAATGCTGATGCGCAAAATGCTTTGGGGGATTATTATGATAAGGGGCTCGGTGTAACGCGTAATTATGCTGAAGCATTCAAATGGTATCAAAAAGCTGCCATTCAGGGAAACATGAGTGCTCAAAACAGTTTGGGAAAATACTTTAAAAATGGTTTAGGGGTATCAAGAAACTATTCAGAAGCGGCAAAATGGTACCGAAAAGCCGCAGAACAAGGTGACGCGGATGCTCAAAACAGCTTAGGGATCTGCTATGCGAACGGAACCGGTGTTAATCAGGATTATGTTCAGGCTGCTTATTGGTATAAAAAATCAGCACTCCAGGGAAATAAGTATGGTCAGCAAAATCTTGCTCAATGTTATCAAAAAGGGATAGGCGTAGAACGAAACAAAAAAGAAGCAAAAAAATGGTACCAAAAAGCTGCAGAGTGAGTATTTGATCCTGGCGCCGCTGGACAAGCGGCGTTTCCCGAATGTATGCGATAACCAGTGTCCGCATCTGCTATATATCCTACTTTTTCTTCCAAAACGGTTTTTCGTCCGAAGCCTTGAAGTTATACACAGGTTTCATGATCTCCACGATATCCACAGAATCCCGGATCACCCCGATAATATCGTTCAGGGATTTGTAAGCCATCGGGGCTTCATCCAGCGTATTCTCATTGACAGAGGTAGAATAGATCCCCTGCATGGCTTTCCGGTATTCTTCCAGATCAATGGAAGACCTTGCCTTTGCCCGGGACATGATCCGTCCTGCTCCGTGCGGCGCGGAATTGTTCCATTCCGGGTTCCCCTTCCCGATCGCGATAACAGATCCGTCCCGCATGTTGATGGGAATCAGGACTTTCTCCCCTTTGTGCGCGGCGATCGCACCCTTCCGAAGGATCATCTCATCTGTATCAATGTAGTTGTGCACGGTATGGAAGGATTCAGAAACAGTCAATCCGGTTTTATCCAGGATGATTTCCGCCATGATCTCCCGGCTTCTGCGCGCGAATCGCTGACAAACGACTACATCGTTCAGGTATTCTGTCACTGCCGGACCTTCCAGCCAGCAAAGAGCGACAGGCATAGAAGGTGCAAAGGGGCCGCATGTGCGGGTAAACTGTTCCAACGCTTCCTGAATCTCCTGATCCTTTCCCTGTGCCTTCATCGTCCGAATCAATTTGTCCCGTTCCCGCGTAATCCGGTCTTTTCCGATGAGGGAATCCTCTGCCCGTTGCTGATAATACTCCGCTACCTGTTTTCCGAGGTTCCTGCTGCCGGAATGAATGATCAGGTAACACGCTCCGTCGGACGCCCGGTCAATTTCAATGAAGTGATTCCCTCCGCCCAGTGTGCCAAGGGAGCATTCAAGGTATGATATGTCTCTCAATGCGCCATAACAGCGGAGACCGGTCAGATCGAATTCCTCCGTTTTGCTTTCCCAGACATTCATGCCGGACGGAATCAAATGAACTGCTGCGTCAATCTGTTCAAAATCCAGCTCTTTTTCGTTTAATTTCACGGTATACATACCGCAGCCGATATCTACCCCGACAGTATTCGGGCACACCTTGTCCAAAATGGTCATGGTCGTTCCGATCGTGCACCCGGAGCCCGCATGAACATCCGGCATAATCCGTACACGGCTTCCCGCCGTCAGCTCATAGTCGCACATGGTTCGGATCTGTTCAATCGCTTCCTTTTCAATCACCGAAGCATAGCAGACCGCTGTTGTTACTTTTCCTTTGATCTCCATCATGAAATCATTACCTTTCCGTTCTGTGGAATGACCTTTTTCTGCGCTGTTCATGATATTATATGGCATATTTCCGTCCAGGACAATAAAAAAACTCCCCAGGCAGGACTTGAACCTGCAACTCCCCGGTTGTTAACAGTCGGGTGCTCAGCCATTTTGAGATACTGGGGAATAAACAACACATCTTTCCGGGATTCTCCCGAGTCAGGCATGACTGACTTTAGGAAGTCATGCCCACTTCTCTCTGCCTGCCCGGCTGGTAAATGTTTCCTGTGGCGCGCCGCAGGGGCCTTGTGGTACAATAATCGGCGATCTTTCCGCTGCGCAAAGGAGCCTCAGGTTACGGAATGAAACTGATCTGGAAATATGTGCGCCCTTACCGCCGGTTTATCCTGGCGGTCATGGTGATCAAGCTGATCGGTACAGGCACCGACCTGCTGCTTCCCTATGTCCTGGAGCACCTGCTGGATCACGTCATTCCCGCGGCCTCCGACGCCTGGCCGGTCATTGCCTGGGGCGCCGTCATGCTGGGACTGACTTTGCTGACACGGATTCTGAATATCACCGCCAACCGTATGAGCGTACGCGTGGCGAAAAACAGCACCTATGCCATCCGGCGGGATCTTTTCCATACGGCGCTGAACCTGTCCGGCAGCCAGATGGACAAGGTCGGCCTTCCCTCCCTGATCTCCCGGATGACCAGCGATACCTACAATGTTCAGAGCTTTGTCCGCATGATCCAGACCATGGGAATCCGGGCGCCCATCATGCTCCTGGGCGGCATCGCCATCACCCTGACGATGGATACGGGTCTCGCCATGATCCTTTGCATTATGGCCCCCGTCATGATCGTGCTCGTCTGCTTTGTGTCCTGGAAAGGCATTCCCCTGTACAACGAAGTGCAGCGGCGCATGGACGTGCTCGTCCGGCGCATGCGGGAAAGCATTACCGGCATCCGTGTCGTCCGCGCCTTGAACAAGGAATCCTATGAGGAAAACCGTTTCGGTGAGGCGAATACCCGCATGGCCCGGCAGGAGGTCAAGGCCAGTGTCATCATGAGCCTCCCCGGCCCCATCGTAACCCTCTTCCTGAATGTCGGGCTGACACTGGTCGTCCTCGTCGGCGCCCGCCGTGTCAACGACGGCCAGACGGCTCCGGGCGTGATCCTCGCCTTCCTCACCTATTTCAATATGATCCTGATGGGCGTCATGGGCCTGAACCGGATTTTCATGATGATGTCCAGGGCCAACGCTTCCGCCAACCGTATCGGCGAAGTGATCGATCTGCCGGAGGAGCTGACGCCCCTGCCCGCGAATCGGTGCGCTGAAGTCCCGGGGGACGAGGCCCTGATTTTTGATCATGTCTCCTTCAATTACGACGCGGATTCCCCGAAGGAATTGCACGGCCAGTTCCTCGGCGAAGAGCGCCGTCAGTGCCTGAAGGATATCTCCTTCCGCGTCCCGAAGGGTGGAAGCCTCGGGATCATCGGCGCCACGGGCAGCGGCAAGACCACGATCATCAACCTCCTGATGCGCTTCTATGATCCGCAGCAGGGTCATGTCTTTGTGGACGGCCGGGACGTCCGTTCCTATACGCGGGATGAACTGCACCGGAAGTTCGGCGTCGTTTTCCAGAATGATGTTGTCTTCGCCGATACCATCCGGGAAAACATCGTCTTTGGTCGCCCTGTCACGGAGGAAGGAATGGTCTCCGCAGCGCAGGATGCCATGGCCCACGGTTTCATACAGAACACGCCGGACGCCTATGAACATAAAGCCGCCATCCGCGGCGCGAATTTCTCCGGCGGCCAGAAACAGCGGCTCCTGGTTTCCCGCGCCCTCGCCGCCTCTCCTGAAATCCTCATCCTGGATGACGCCTCCTCCGCCCTGGATTACCGGACGGATGCGGAACTGCGCCGGGCCATCCGGAAGCATCACGGCGAAGCGACCACGGTCGTCATTGCGCAGCGTGTCTCCTCCATCCTTTCCCTGGATGAAATCATTGTCCTGCACGAAGGCGAAATGATCGGCCGCGGCACCCACGCCCAGTTGATGGAAACCTGTCCTGAATACCGGGACATCTGCCTGACCCAGATGAAGGAGGGTGAGTAGATGGCCCGCGATACTGTCATGAAAAAGCCGAAGGACACCCGCGGCGCCCTCCGCCGGATGCTCCGCTACCTGGGCCCATGGAAGTACGTTATTCTCGGAGTCGCCGTGTTGTGCCTTATCAGCAACCTGCTCAACCTCTGGGGGCCGAGCCTGGCCGGTTCTGCCATCCGCGAAGCCGCCGCGGGCCCCGGTAAAGTGAATTTTGACGCAGTGAAACACGACGCCCTGCTGATGCTCGTCTGCTATGTGTCCTCCGCCCTGCTGGGCTTCGGCATCAGCCTGGTCATGACCGTAGTCAGCCGCCGCGTCGCCCGCCGCATGCGCCAGGACGTGTTTGAAAAGCTGATGCGCCTCCCGGTGGGCTATTTCGACCGCCACCAGGCCGGGGATATCATCTCCCGCGTCAGCTACGATATCGACGTGATCTCCACCAGCATGGCCACGGATATCGTCCAGATCCTGACCAGCCTGGTCACCGTCGTCGGTTCCCTGGTCATGATGACCCTGATCTCCCTGCCCCTCTCCGCCCTGACGCTGGTGACCGTGCCGGTTTCCGTGGTCTATACCGTCTTCATGCGCCGCAAAACCCAGCCCCGCTACGCGAAGCGTTCCCGGAGCTATGGCGTGATGAACGGCTTTGTGGAGGAAATGCTCTCCGGCCAGAAAACCATCCAGGCCTACGCCTATGAGGATCGGGTGGACGAACGCTTCGATACCATCAACCGGAATGCGGCGGACGCTTTCTCCGATGCGGAACATTACGGCGTCACCCTCGGGCCGACCATGACTGCAATCAACAACCTGGGTCTGAGCCTGATCGCCCTGCTGGGCGGCATCCTGTTCCTGAACGGGCAGATCGACCTGGGCCGCATCTCCTCTTTTGTGCTCTACAGCCGGAAGTTCGCCGGGCCGATCAACGCGGTGGCGGAAGTCTTCAACGAGCTCTTCTCCGCCCTTGCGGCGGCCGAGCGCGTTTTCACCCTCCTGGATGAGCCGGAGGAAACGGCAGATGTGGAAGGAGCATACCTGCTGGAGAATGTTCGCGGGGAGGTAAACGTGGAGCATGTAGCCTTCGGGTATGATCCCGGGCGCACCATTCTCCACAACCTGACCCTGGAAGCCCCCGCCGGTAAACTGGTCGCCATCGTCGGCCCCACCGGTGCCGGCAAAACCACGATCATCAACCTGCTGATGCGCTTCTATGATCCGGACAGCGGCGTCATCCGCATCGACGGCCGCGATATCCGTACCTCGGTCCGCCGCAGCGTCCGCGGCTCCTATGCCATGGTGCTGCAGGACACCTGGGTGTTCCAGGGCACGATTTTTGAAAACATTGCCTACGGGAAGGAAAACGCCACCATGGAAGAGGTCGTTGCCGCAGCGAAGGCCGCCCGGATCCATCCCTTTATCATGCGCCTTCCCCAGGGCTATGATACCGTCATCAGTGAGGACGGCGGCAATATCTCCAAAGGCCAGAAGCAGCTCCTGACCATCGCCCGGGCCATGCTCTACGACGCTCCGATGCTGATCCTGGACGAGGCCACCTCCAATGTGGATACCGCCACCGAGCGCGAAATCCAGAAGGCCATGCGGGAGCTGATGAAGCAGAAAACCTGCTTCGTCATCGCCCACCGCCTTTCCACCATTGAAAACGCGGATATGATAATTGTCTTAAAAGACGGCGATGTGGTCGAACAGGGCACACACCGCAGCCTCATGGATCAGAAAGGCTTCTATCACCGCCTGTACGCGGCCCAGTTTGAATAAGGATCCGGATGATGAAAGCGGACTGCTCCGGAGCAACGCGAGGTTCGTATCTTCTTCCCCGTCGGCTTTTTCCATCAGGTCAAGGATTTCCCCAGATCTCCTGCATGCCGGATTAATTTCTTGGGCGGGTTCTGACCTCGCATTTTTCATAAAATGTGCATACCATATATATTCTCGCTATTTTTTTGTGAAATTCAACATAAAACTCCCTCATTTTTTACTTCCCGCCATCCTGATTTATTTGATCCCTTTCTGACAATCTTTCCTTCTTTTTTCAATTCAGCCAGAATGCGTTCATCTTGTCTGGGTGACAGGTTAATTGCTTCTGCCAGGCTTTTCGCTGTCGCATGTGGTTGTTTCTTCAGAATTCGAATTACAGCGTCCCGGTTTATTCCGACATGTTCGGCAGTTTTTATTCCGACATTATTGCCGTCATTTGTCGGAATAAATGCCTTTTGATTCTGTATGATCTCAGCCAGTGCATCCCGGATCACTTCCAGCATAAATATCACAAAAGGCGTGCATTCATTGAGACTGTTCGATTCATTCAGTGCTTTATAATACCTTTTCCATCATATGCTTTCTCCCTGATCGTTTAGTGTATTACCCATATGGGATTATTCTTAGCACCTTTTCTTTCAATGATGGCCATTTCACGAAGCTTTGCTACAATCTTTTTAACACCGCCAAGGCTCAGTTCGCAAGCATCCGCTGTTTCCTGGAGAGACGCATAAGGATGATCTGTCAGATAACCAAGTACTGCCCGTTGATTTGTTGTTAGTGTTTCATGTATGGATTTCTGCATCCGTCTTGCTTTAACATGGTCAGGTTCATATCCAAATGGAATTGTCACAATCAACATGCCGTCCCGAAATGAAAATGCCTCTTTTCCATATGTCTTAACAATCTGAGGAATTCCGTGACCGCTTTGTTCTGAAAAATCACAGGTGATAAAAATGTTGAACAGACGATGGTTTACCGGTTTGCTGGTCCCGGCATAGAACCCTTCTTCACTCAGTCCGTAAGGCAGTCCTCCATAAGAAACAATCTCAATCCGGTCATCGTAAAGATATATTGCGGGCGGAATCTTTTCTGTCCATGTGTTATGGATACAAGCATTTATCCATGCCTCCCGGAATGACTGGAAATCAAAAAGAACTGTCTCAGAACGAATACCGGTTGACAGATCCACTTTCCTCGGAAGATCGATCTGTTTAAAGTATTCGAGTACATTTTGTACGGTTAGGATCAGGCTTTGGTTCTGAAAAGACATACGTTCATCAACAACCGTTTTATCATTCCCGGCAAAGCGCATCACCTTGATAATCATCTCATTTTGATCAGACAACAGATACGCAAGCAGATTAAAAAATCCATTTTTATTGTATAGTCCAAAGCTGGTAAAAAAAGTATTTGTTGGAGATGCATGCACATCTTTGCTTTTCAGGAAAAGAATCAAACCATTAAATGAGAGTTCCTGGTTTTCTGATGTAATCTGCATCAACATATCTGTGTTTCCGGAGATTAACATTTTTCTCAGCAGATCACTGCCAATCCGCTCATCTGCCGATGCTGTTCTGATGTAATATCTGCCATCACAGGAGTATGGGATATCTGAACCTTCGGCACAAACACGAATAAAGGTCAATCCATTTTCATCCTTAAGATCGTCAATGCTCAGAATGATCCGAGGCTCAATCAGCTCAGCTGCCCTGCTTCTTATATCAAGCAGCGTTCTTTTACCGATCTCTATCCCTTTTACCGTTCCGTCATCATCTACTCCGAAATAGACAGTTCCTTTTTGCTGTCGGTTCAGCATTGCAGAAAGAGATTTTAATCCCTTATCAAGTTGCGCTAGTCCAGGTTTAAATTCCTGTTGTTCATTTTCCTTCCCAAGATTCACTGTACAACCCTTCAATCCAAGCATAGTCTACCACAAAAGCTACTCTAAGTCTACTTTCAAAGTCTACTTATGAGTAGACTTTGTTGTAATTCATGGGCACCGAGTGAATACGTACAAATAAAAAGAGCAGAAATGCATTGCTGTAACTTCTGTTCTCTCTGAATTCGTTTTTTTCTTTTCGCCACGCCACGGCTATAAATAATCCACACTCATTTTTCTTGGGCATATCAGAAATTCATTTTGCAATTCATTCCATTTCCAGCGAAAAATCACTTCGCAGAGCACATCCAGGGGCACCAGGTTATCCCGCGCGGCATTTCTCAATATTATCCCATCTTTAATTTGGATCCCGATCAATATAGCAAGTGAAGTCAATTATATCAGCTATCATCTTGTAGCAGCATCTGAGATGTGCGCCAGTTTTTCCTCAACGGCTTCTTCGATAAAACTGTTCAGACTCTGCTCATGCATCATGGCATATACGGCTGCCTGTCTGTGGATATCGCTGTTTTTAAACCGGACATTCAGACTGCCCTTGTAAGCGATTTCCGGTGAAGTCCCTTCTTCTTCGAACGCCGCAAGGTAATCATCCACTGATTCGTGAAAATCCGTAACCAGTTCAGATGCCGTTGTTCCCTCATAGGAAATCAATGAACGAATCCCCTGCACCTTTCCATAGAATACACCATCTGTTTCGGAAAACTCCACACTGCCCACATAACCTTTATATTCCATGATATTATTCAAATCAGACCCTCCTGTTCCAGTTGCTCAACAAGTTGCCGGACCTGGTATTCAAGCAGTTCCAGGCAATCAAATACTGCCATTATTCTGAGAACTTTTACAACTCCGGCTCATCACAATTCAGCTTCGCTTTCAAACTCCCGCGCGTGCTTTTTGAAGAAATCGAAATATACTCTCGGATTTTTCAGCTCTGTCCAGCTGTCCACCACCCGGGCATGATCATCCAGATCGATAATCTTTGCTCCCGGCAGCGCCAGCAGGAACGGAGAATGGGTACTGATGACCAGCTGGTTTCCGCAGTATCGGACAGATTCCGTCAGAAAATCCGCCAGGACCAGCTGATTCTCCGGACTCAGACTGTTTTCCGGCTCATCCAGCAGGCACAGCGTGTCCATCTCAATCCTGCTCTGGAAATACATGAGCGCGCTTTCCCCGTTTGAACGTTCCCGCAGGCTTTTCCCGGATTCGTTTTCGATAAACCGGCTGTATGTTTTACTGCGGGCCTGATTGATCCTGTGCAGCTTGTCCAGATCATCCAGCGAGGCGAGCCGGAATTTTTCCTTTTTCAGATCGTAATACTCCTCCGCCAGCTTTTCCCTTTTCCGGTCAACCCCTTCATTGATGGACCGGATGTCCAGCATCATGTCAAAGACATCGTCGCTGGTGATGATCCGGCTCTCCCGGGGAACTGTCTCCTCCAGCGTAACCCGGCAGCGATCCACATAATTCTCAAAGAAGCGGGACCGGTTGTACGCGCTGTTCCGGATCAGCCGGAGCTTTTCCGCAATGATGTTCAGCGCCGTACTTTTCCCGCTTCCGTTTCCGCCGTACAGAATGGTAATGGGGCGAAAGATGATTTCATCCAGCCCCACTTTCGGCAAAACGCCGTATGGATAAACCGTCTGGTCATAGGTGGTTTTCAGGCTGAAAAGAAAACCGGACTCCTCTTCTTCCCCCGGAAAATAAAACGCGCTCAGGTACAAACGAACCCTCTTCTTTCGTATCAGCAATCCAGTATTTTTCCCGCAGGCGTCCTCCGATGCTGACCATATGCAGGTGATCCCGGTAATCGTAGAATTCCGCCAGCCCACAAAGCTCTATCGGATTCTCCCTGAGATAAACCCCAAGAAACAGGTTCTGCTTTTTCTCAAAATATTCGCCGTAAATATCGCGGATCAGCTGATCCATGTCGGTATACTGCTGCTCCAGGAGATACGTTGGTTCATAACGGTAAACATGATGGCTTTGAGCCATTTCCCGAAGGGCTTCCTTATCATTTTCCGTGATTTTTCTGAGAATAATCTTTTCCCCTTCCAGACAGCGGATCTCATCAAACAGTTTCTTCACGCTGCCACCCCGCCCATTTTCATCCATGCCCGGCAAATCCGTTGACCGGAATCACCCGCAGGCATTGATCGATCTGCTTATTCCTTTGTTTTATTCTCTGCCGGGAAGATGATTTCCTCTGTCCGGTGCGCGAAACCTGCAACCGGAATTCCGGGCTTTTCCGGTGATGGAAACAAAAAAAAGCCGTCTCAACCGTTCCCTTGTCCTCAGAAACCAAAATCAGTATAATTCTCGCTGGAAAACATTTTTCAGTTTAACAAGATTTATCCTGGAAAGACAGGGGAAAACGGATGATCCGTTGATAACACCCTTACACAGCGATAAGATTTCTTTCGGGGAAGGCGGTATTTGTCCTATGGAAAAACAATTTGACCTGATCTGTGTCGGTATGGCGCTGGTGGATTCGATCATCAGGGGATTTGACCCCGAGCCGGTTTCCGCTTCCGGTTACCGCGCTGAATCCGGTTCGCTGAATGTGGGCGGGGAAGCGGTGAACGAAGCCATGGCCACGGCGAAGCTCGGCCTGAAAACCTGCATCCTCTGTTCCCTCGGTGAAGACGCAGCCGGGGACATGATTGTCAGCGCTCTCTCGCGCTGCGGGGTGGATACGGGCCGGATCATCCGCACGGCCGGGCACCCGACCCCGGTCACAACCATGTTTGTGAACGAGGACGGCTCACGCAAGTCCATCACCAACGGCGCGCACCGACACAACTTCCATCCGGAGCGGTACACGGAACGTTTTTCCGACGTCCGCGCGCTGATCCTCGGCTCGCTCTTTCGCGCGCCTTTTGACGATCCGGAAATCATCCGCTCCGTGCTGACCGCCGCAAAAGCCGCCGGGCTGATCATCTTTGCCGATACCAAACTGCCGAACTTCCGCTCCCTGACGCTGGACGATCTTCGTGACTCTCTTCCTCTGATCGATTATATCACGCCCAATGAGGACGAGGCGCGCTTCTTTTCCGGAAAGGATCTGCCGGATGAGATGGCGGACGTATTCCTCGGCTACGGCGTGAAAAATGTCATCATCAAGTTCGGCAGCAGAGGCTGCCTGTTTAAAAACACGGAAGAGCGGATGATCCTCCCCGCCTGCGATATTCAGGCCGTCGACGCCACCGGAGCGGGAGACAATTTCGTCGCGGGTTTTGCGTCCGAGATCCTGCGCGGTGCGTCTCCTGCAGAGGCTTTGCGCTTTGCCAATGCCTGCGGCGCGATCTGCACCACAGCCGTCGGGGCATCCACAGCATTGCGAAGCAGGGAGCAGGTATTGCGTTTTCTGAAGAACTGAAACGGAAAAAAATCAGTCAAACGTAAAGCGATCCAGTTCCGCCGCGGGCTCATCGCCTTCCGCGGAGAACACAAAATACACGGCATGCCGGCCGATTCCCGCGCCGGAAACAGGGACCGTGATTTCCCGTTCCCCGCCTTCCGCCCGGAAGGCCGCGATTTCCCTGCCGTCGTGGGCATCCACCCGTACGGATACCGTCACCAGGTGCACCGCGGTCATCCGCACCGTTACGGTCTTCGGCGTATTCATACCGAACTGCAGGTACCGGAATCCGACAGCCGTCCCGTTGCTGAGCTGAACCGCCGGCGCGGAAATATCCTCCCGCTGCCCGTAAACCGGCCGGATATAGGCCGGTGTTTTTCCGCCGTGCAGGTGACAGGCATACCCGGCGGAAATCCATTTCCGCGCGTCCAGCCCGTTCACCTGCACTCCCTGGGACGTCATCTCGACCGGGCAGGAGCCGACCGGCTCCCCGTTCCGGTAGGTAATCTTCCCGATGTAAATCTTTCCGTCCTTCCCCTGCGCCGCGTCCACCGGCTCCATCATCGCCTGGCGCGCATACTCATCCGTCCCCGTATGCCGGTGATAGAAGATATACCACTGGCCGTTCACTTCCATCAGCGATCCGTGGTTGTTCCCCCACCGGTAGGTCATCTCATTCCGCCCGTCCGGCCCGGCCAGGATCTCCCCGCCGTTGAAGCTGATGTCCCCGCCGTCCCGATACCCCTCCAGCGGGCTGTCGCTGACCCGGTAGGACAGGAACCCGTTGCAGGGCTCATACACGCCCAGCTCCGGCATCTCTTTCTCAACCCTTCTGGAATAGATGTAAACATATTTCCCGAAGATCTTCCGCGGGCTGGAAGCCTCGAAGAAGCAGTCCTCTCCCAGGTGTCCGTCCGCTTTGGACCAGGGTGCGCTGCAATGCGCCAGGGGATGCTCATGCAGCGTTCCTTCCCGGATGGTGGCCATGTCTTCGTTCAGCTCCGCGCAGTATGCCGCGCAAAATCCCCAGTAAGCGTACACCCGGCCGTCATCGTCGACCAGCACACCGGGATCAAATCCCAGATCCGTTTTCCTGGGATTCACAAAAGGCCCCCACGGCGTCTCTGATTCCGCCACCGTGATCCGCGATCCGTGGTCTTCCGCGGCATACAGGTAAAAGGTATCCCCTTTCTGCACCACATCCGGCGCGAACAGGATGCTGTGATCTTCCGCTGTAAAGCAGGTCCCGTGGCATTTCCAGTCCGTCAGGTCCGTCACCGGAGCGGACCATACCACATAGTCCCGCCCGCAGTACTCCGTTTTCTCCGTGTCATGGGATCCGTATACATACACCCGGGTTTCTCCCTGCCACGTAAAAACCCGTGGTTCGCCGTCCGGCACATGCTCCCACAGCGGCATATAGGGATTGGCGCCTTTGATAAATGCTCTGCTCATCGGTTATGTTCCCTCCGTTTGGGTTGATCAGCGTTTCCATCGGCGCCATTCTATCACACCGGAGAAAATTACACAAATGTATACCGTTATCACTTTACGATTCGTTCTTTATCAAAGGCCGGTTTTGCCGTATAATAGAATAACAAGGATCAGAGAGGAGAATATTCATGCAGAAAATCAACCTCAACAGCAACTGGACCTTTGGTCCGGGTATGCTGCAGCCATGGACCCGGTTGAAAACGGAAGAGCGAACCGTTCAGCTGCCGCATGACTATATGATTGAGTCGGATGTCCGGGAAGACGCGCCTTCCCGGGGTGCCAGCGGATTTTATAACGCTGAGACGGCGCACTATCAGCGGATGGTGGAAATCCCGGAAGCCTGGCGGGAAAACCGAATCTTCCTGTACTTCGACGGCGCCATGATGAACACGACGGTGGAGGTCAACGGGGCAAAGGCCGGCCTTCATCATTACGGATACTCGCCTTTCTGGGTGGATCTTTCAGACCTTTGCACCTTTGGAACAGTAAACCGGATTGCTGTGACAGTGAATCCCAGCATGCAGCCCAACTCCCGCTGGTATTCCGGGGCGGGTCTCTTCCGGGGGGTAACGCTTCTGGTCGGTCCGGCTGTTCACCTGCAGCCGGACGGCATTTTCGCCTATACAAAAAAGATCGAAGAAAATACCGCATATCTGAGCCTTCAGGCAGAGATCGAGAATCACACGCTGAAAACGCATCTGGCGGAGGTATCCTTTACGCTGGAAGGAATCACCCGGACCGTACGGGTACAGCTGGATCCGGGCGCGGTCACAGCGGCGCAGGCCACCATGACGGTGGACCATCCGAAACTCTGGAGCGCGGAAGAGCCGAACTGCAACACCCTGAAGGTCTCCGTGCGGGATCTGGGGGTCTACACCACGCACTTTGTTCCCACCGGGGACGGAACGGTCGATGAAGCGGAAACGATCTTTGGCATCCGTACCGTGGACGCGGATCCCCGGCATGGGCTGCGGATCAACGGGCAGACCGTCAAGCTGAGGGGCGGCTGCCTTCATCATGACAACGGCCTGCTCGGGGCGGTTTCTCTTGCGGACGCGGAGACGCGAAAGGTAAAGAAGCTGAAGGAACTGGGCTTTAATGCCATCCGGACAACGCATAACCCGCCCTCCGCCGCACTGCTGGAAGCCTGTGACCGCCTGGGGATGTATGTATTCGATGAGGCCTTCGATGCCTGGGGGATGGCCAAGCAGCCGGGAGACTACAATCAGTTCTTCGCCGAAGACTGGCAGGCGGATCTGGATGCTTTCCTGCGGCGAGATCGCTGTCACCCCGCCGTCATTATCTGGTCCACCGGAAATGAAATCACGGAGCGGGCCGGCCTGGGCAACGGATATTCCCTGGCGCGGCGGCTGGCGGAACGCGTTCATCGTATGGATGCCTCCCGGCCGGTGTCCAACGGCATCTGTTCCTTCTGGAACGGTCTGGATGACCGGATGATGGACGACATGATCAGAAAAGCCAGCGCTTCCATGGGCCAGAACGCGGATGTGCTGGGAGAGCGGGATCTGCTGTGGGAGCAGGTAACGGAGCCCTTTACCGCAGGTCTCGATATCGTTGGATATAATTATCTGGAAGGGAAATATGAGCAGGATCATGATCTGTTCCCGGAGCGAATCATGCTGGGTAGTGAGAACTTCCCCAAAGAAGTCGGCCTGCACTGGCCCATGATTGAAAAGACTCCCTATGTGATCGGCGAGTTCACCTGGACCGCGTGGGATTATCTCGGGGAAGCAGGCATCGGCCGGTCTGTATTTCTGGAAAAGGATGACCCGCTGCTGAAGGAAGGTCCCGGGGCACTGCTGTCTCACAGCGTAAGCTTCCCCTGGCGTACGGCGAACGACGCGGACTTTGATATTCTCGGCGATGTCCGTCCGCAGGGCATTTATCGCAGCATTGTCTTCGGAAGCGATCGGACCGGGCTGTTCAGTTATGATCCGGCCGTTTTTGACCGGGTGGAACTGATTTCCCTCTGGGGATTCATCGGTGTGGAGTACAGCTGGACCTGGCGGGGGCAGGAAGGTAAGCCTGTCCGGGTCGTCGTGTTCTCCGGAGCGGAGCGTGTCTCCCTTTTCCTGAACGGAAAGGAGATTGGCTCCCTGAAAGCCGGAGAAAGAGAAATGCCTGATCTCCCGAAATCCTTCTGTTTCGAAACGGCGTATGAACCCGGCCGGCTGGAAGCCGTCAGTTATGTGGGCGAAAAAGAAATTTCGAGGGATGTGCTGGTCACCGCCGGTAAGCAGGCAAAACTGCGGCTGACGCCGGAAACAGAGACGCTGAGAGCAGACGGGGAAAGCCTGTGCTACGTAAACGCGGAAGTGCTGGATGCCGATGACAATCCGGTTCCGGACGCGGAAATCAGGCTTCAGGCCCGGGCGGAAGGCGCTGTCACACTGGCCGGGTTCGGCTCAGGCGCCAGCATCACATCCGAGAACTATACGTCTGGAAGCTTTACCTCATGGCACGGAAAAGCGATGGCCGTCTTACGGGCCGGAAACCGGGAAGGATCCGGAAAGCTGATCGTCTCCTGCGAAGAACTGGGAGAGGCTTCCGTGGAGGTTCATGTCCGGAAAGCGGATGCCTGATCCCCGAGCCGTCCCCCGTTTCTCACAGAAGCATCATAATTGCCTGAGCGCAGCCGCCGTGGTCCAGGTCGGAAACGACCCGGTCCGCGGCGGTTTTTACATGCGCCGGCGCGTTGCCCATGGCAATGCCGAGCCCGGCCGCGCGCAGCATCGGGATATCATTCTCCGCGTCGCCGACGGCTATGCATGCGTTCAGCGGCACGCCGAGAAGGCCGCACAGGCGTTCCAGCCCGGAACCTTTGCTGACGCCGGCGGCGGAGCATTCCACGGAGGAGACCTCGGAATAAACCAGATCCAGGTCCGGAAATTCCAGCTGCGCCCGGGTACGGAAGCGCTCCTCCGGGTCGGCATGGTACAGGTTGATCTTCAGGAACGGCTCGTGGCAGGCTTCCGCAAAGGCGTAGATATCCGGCACCAGCGTCATGGCCCGCTCATACATGGGCCGGTAAACGCCCATATGGAAATGCTCCAGCTGTTCCATGTGGGAAGCCTGGATAACGTCGGCGTCCGGAGTCACGATCTGGGGCATAACGTCCTTCGTCCGGGCAATGGACAGAATTCTGCCGGCCTGTCCGGCGGGGACGCCGCGCAGGCCGAAGGTTTTCTTTTCTTTGATATCATACAGGCCCGCGCCGCTGGCGAAGGCCGCGTAACGCACCTGCGGCAGCAGGGCGATCTGCTCCTCCAGTTCGCAGACAGCCCGGCCGGTGGCAAAAATGACCGTCTTTCCGGCCGCGGTAACGGCGCGGATGGCTTCCGCGGCTTCCGCTGGGATTTCCTTCCGGCTGTTGAGCAGCGTCCCGTCCAGATCCAGGGCGATCAGTTGAAAGTTCACAGCCTGCCTCCTTTTCCCATCATCCGGCAATGCCGGCAATGCCGGCTGAGGTTCTCATCCCTTGATCAGTCCGGATAAGAAAGCCGCCACGCCATCCTCATCATTGCTCTCTGTGATATAGTCCGCTATACCAAGTACGGAAGGGAGTGCGTTCCCGACGGCCACACCGCAGCCGCACTTCATAATCGGTTCTGTATCGTCATTGTCGTCTCCGAAATAAATCGCCTGTTCTGTCTGAATCTGAAACGATTCCAGCATCCTGAGGATACCATTCCATTTCGTGGCTTCTTTACTCATGATCTGAATCAGTTTCTGATCGGCAACTGTCGTATAGAGATCTTCCGGCAAATCCAGGCAGATCCGGCTTATCGGGATCTGAGGATGACTGACCAGAATTTTATAGATCTTTTCCTGTCCGGCCAGCGAACAGATATCGTCCGTCACAGTCGGTTGCCACACCGGAATATCGATGCTGGCATACAAACCGCTTCCTGTTTCAACCGAGATGACCGCTCCCTCCATGGCATTCAGCTGCTGAAGGACATATTCCGCGCTTCGGTTGCTGATCAATGCCTCATATACATCATCCCCGACAATTGTCCGCGCGCCGTTCAATGTTGTGACCGCGTCAAATGCAATGGTATCACAGTAAGCCTGAATCGCCCTTTCCGGACGGGCTGTCGCCGCAAACAGCCGGGCCCCTGACTGACAGCATTCCCGCAGGACGCGAATCGTATGATCAGAAATGCTTTTATCTGTCCGGAGCAATGTCCTGTCGAAATCGACGATCACTGCGCGGTATGGAAACAGTCCCATTTCAGCACCCTCCTCTGGCGGGAGACGTTCAAAACGCTCCCCGTTCTCGCTCATGAACCGACATTGCAGGCACGGTAACAAATCACATGGTCATCCTGCTGATAGTGTTTATCCGGATCGCAGCGGAAAGGATGCTGCAGGTCGGTCCCGCCAAACCACTGATACGGCAGATCCTGATCAGTCATCCCCCGGCAAATCTCTTCCACGCCGTCTCTCATACAGCGCAGCAGCGAGATATCGTCCGTGTCCCGCGCGTGTCCGTGCAGGATGATATCAGCCCGCTCCTGCAGGAACATGATCCTGTCCAGTTCATTCAGGAATTGCTTCATGGGCAGGCAGCCGTCCAGCTGCATCCAGAGATGATGGTTGATGCTGTCGCCGGTAAACAAAACCCGATCCTCCCGGAGCAGAAGGAGAATACTGCCGGCAGTATGACCCGGCAGAGCGAAGACTTCGAGCGTCCGCCCGCCCAGGTCAATGACGTCACCCGGCAGGATGTCATGAAAAGGCGGAAAGGTCGCATGACGCTCCTCCAGCATTTTCAGATATCCCGGGTCTTCCGTAAACATCCGGGCCAGATCCCGATCGGCCGGATGCATATAGGCAGCGTCAAAAAACATATTGCCGAAAATGTGATCCGGATGGCCGTGCGTATTCACGACTGTCAGCGGCTTGTCCGTGAGCTTCCGAACCGCCTGATACAGATCGTTGTAACCATTCATCGTATCGATGACGCAGGCCTGTTCCTTTCCGAGAACCAGATAACCGGTTGCCTCATGAGCTTCATCCATCAGAAAGATACCGGGTAATACTTCTTTTATGAACAGTTCCTTTTCTTCCATGTCTCTCATCATTCCTTCTCTTCTAAATTCAGCCCGTACGCAAAGCAAAATCAGTTGGAAACTCAAAGCCTGCAGATTCAACACCATAAGATCACGTTTCTCCCATCATGACGCCAAACCTCAGTGTTCCGAGTGCCATATAAAGCAGCACCGCAGAGAAATATCTGTTTTCCCGTTTCGTCTCCTTTCTCAGTATCAGAAACAGCCCGGCAGCCGCAAATACGAAGGTATGAATCAGTCCTGATGCCCTGTAAAACACCGGCAGTTCCACTTCCATTCCACAGGCCAGGGCAATCGGATACAGTCCCATCATGCACAGGTGACCGTACCAGTTGGCGGTAAACGCCAGAGCATAGGACATCAGCGGAAAGGATGCCTTATTCCGCGCTGCCGCAAACGCTATAAGGGTTAAGATCATAAACGGAAAACCCTGAACACATTCAATACGGGGAAAGTTTGTGAACAGGATCTCCCCTTCCTCGTTCATCACATGAAAGCCAAAGTGCCAGGAGCATTCCCCGATGGAAATCCAGAGAAGCGTTCTGCCCAATGTGGCCAATGTCCAGGAAAGAGCAGGCTGATCCGGAGACTTCTTCCCAAAACGCACCGCAAAAGTCACCGAGGCAAGTGAACTGAAAAACATCACTACGCAAGTGATCAGCCGCCCGATGGTGGCGTCCGTTTCTTCTCCTGCTACATCCACAACAGGAAGGATCCTGGTGCTGTTCCATGATTTCATCCAGTAAAAGGTGCCCATCGCAATCGATGTGGTTAGAATCATCAGAACGATTGGCTGCCATTTGTCTTTATGTTACATCGGATTGTCTCCCTGCCCTCCCGCGGTCATATGCGGCGATGTACCCGATCCGTACTCTGAAGCGACCTGTTTATTATACCCGCTGACTCCTCATCCCGCAAGAAAAGAAGATGCCCGTCCCTGTTCCCGAACGGGATGAAAGAGAGGCGTCTTTAAATTGGAATTGACAATGACTGTTTTTCATAGTATATTCTTCCCAGATTGACAGGAAAGGGGGCTCTTCGTATGCGGACAGTGATGAATGAACGGGCTGCAGTGACCGTAAACACTGCGAACCATATCCGTACAGACTTTGTGTCCGATCGTCCGAAGAGCAGGCCGGAATAATCCCCGGTATATATTCGGTTTGACCGGCTGCTTGTCCGTGACGGATAAGCAGCTTTTTTGCGTGAACAAAGGGAGGAACAGATGGGAAATATCGGTTGGATCAACACGGAAAATGATACTTATCGCGTGGTGCAGGTTCACAGGGACCGGTACCTTGCCCGGAACAAAGAAAAAGAACTGGAGAAGGATCCGGAAAAACGAGAAGATGATGAGCATTGCCATGGAACGGCGCAAAAGAAACATGGCGCTCCAGAGATACGGAAGGGGGACTGACAGACGATGACAGAAAAAGCACAGAAACTGTATGCGCTTGACAATTTTGAACTGCGGCCGGTGCCCGGCCATGAAGGCGGGCGAAACCTGGTGTATATCTGCAGCCTGAACGGAGAGAAGAGGTATGTCCTCCGGATCTCGGCGCTGGGTGACCGGACGGAAGAAGACTATCTTGCGGAAACGGAGTTTATCCGATACCTGGCCCTGAGCGGCGCGCCTGTGGCGGATGTGATCCCCTCTGTCCGCGGGAAACTGGTTGAACGCACGGAGCAGGATGGGATAACTGTCTTTATGGCACTGTTTGAGTACGCGAAGGGAATGCTTCTGAGTGATAACGGATACCGATACCGGGAAGGCGCGCCGCTGGAGGAGTATTTCTACAACACCGGGAAGGCACTGGGGGCCATTCACCGGCTGTCCAGACAATACAGGCCGGTTCACCGCAGAGGAGCATTTTCCGACAAATACACTGCGGACTATATCGACCGCCTGATCCCCGATACCTATGCGGATCTGAAGCGGGCGATCTGCAGGCGGCTGGAGAACTACAGGACGCTTCCGAAAGATCCGGAGAATTACGGACTTGTCCATTTTGACTTCAGCGACGGCAATTACCATGTGGATCTGAATACCGGTGATATCACCGCATTTGATTTTGACAACTGTATTTACTGCTGGTATATGTTCGATCTGGCCCATCTCTGGACGCATGGCGTCGGCTGGTACCGGCATGAACCGGATCCGGAGAAACGGATGGCTTGCATGGGTCGGTACTTTGAGACGATCCTGGAAGGTTACCGGAGCGAGACGGACGTTTCGGAAGAGATGCTGAAAAAGCTGCCGCTTTTCATTGATATGACAATCATCGAGTTTGTGACGGATGAGTTTGAATGCTGCGCCCGGGAGGGTGAGGAACCGGATTGGGAAGATATCGGAAATGCTGTGCACTGCCTGGTAAACGATATCCCTTACGGCGGTTTCGGCGAGAAATGTGAGATATTTTGAGCATTGTATTCCCCTTCCGGCTGAGGAGAACGTGGATTATCCTGTATCATTATGATCAGAGGAAACCAGCAAATGATTTATTACAAAGATGAAGAACTTGTAATCCGCACAATGGAAGATGCGGACGGCCCGGTTTTTGTGAAGGAATATACCGCCCAGGGTTGGCATCCGGATCTTGCCGGGTATCAGATGAGGATGAAGGACCAAGCGGAAGGAAAATGCATCGCCCTGACGGCTGTATATATGGGAAGTCCTGCCGGTTATGTGTATTTATACCTGACTGTACGGGAAGGCCCGTTCAGGGGAAAAGGCTGGCCGATCATCGTTGACTTCAGCGTACTGCAGAAATACCAGCGGAAAGGAATTGGCAATAAACTGATGGATACAGCCGAACAAATCGCCGCGGATTATGCGGACACTGTATGTCTGGGTGTTGGAGTATGCAAAGAATATGGCACTGCCCAGCGTATGTATATCAGGCGTGGGTATGTACCGGACGGTTCGGGTGTCTGGTATCAGGACAGGCAATGCGTCCAGTATGAGACGGTCTGCACCGTTGATGATGATCTGATTCTGTATTTGTCAAAGGCATTGCCCGGAAAGGGTGATAAGTGATGACAGATTTATTTGAGCTGCCGGGCATTGCTTTGCTTGTGGTATCTGATAATTCGGCGTCAGGTGCGGCCCTGGTCGGCCGTACTGACGATCAGCAGAAGCAGTATGATTACGGCAGGAATGTGGTGCTTCCGGATATGATCATAACGCTGGCAGCTGAAGAATAAATCCCCGTTATCCGGCACCTTTTTTCAACCATAATCCAAAATGAAAAACATAAAATGAAAATGACGAAATAACGATGCTCCTTCTGTCCATTCAGTTGCCAACAATTAGACATTTAACCAGGTGTAATCGCAGACTGGTTTTTAATCAATGACGTCAAGCCCGAATTTGCGAATTTCATCTATCAGTTCTCCCTCCCTGCGGAAACTGCAGGCAGATGATGTACAGTTATGATAAAAACATGAAGGTAATCGTTAGCGAAGATATGAAGATAAGTGTGATGGAACTGCTGAAATACCCATGTGACTGACGAAGAAGAGAGTACCATCCTCCTGTTATGAACGGAGTTTAAAATCGCTCATGATCCTATCCCAGAACATAGGCAGCAGCCTCCGTCATTTATAAATTTGCCCTCCTTCGAGCACAGACATGACTATGCCTGCGGTGGCTGCCAAACAAACAGCCCCTCTGAGGACGAAATGCTGCAAATCAGTTGTATAAGAGGTTCATCCGGGTTGAACACAGTCAGATGGGTATCATCCGGCTCGGACAGGATCATGGCGTCGTTAATCATGATGTACACATATCTCGTATCCATGATTTCCCTGACCTTTGCAGGGGGCGGGTTGACCTCTCCATCGATGGCGATGTCTAGATAGCAGTTTAGCTTCAGGATCACGTTCAGATGCTTGCGTTTGATGTCCGACAGCTGTTTTTCCAGCAAGTATTTTTCAATGGCAAAATACTGCCCGTGGCTGTCTTTTGGCACCTGCTTCGGCAGGATATCAATAATCCAATAAGGTTTCTTAAGCAATTCCTCAATTCTGTCCATTCGTCCGGCTCCTGTTCGGTATTCAAAATTCAGCTTGTCGAAGGTATGATTGCCAACAGCCAGACCATCTTTTTCAACGCTGACGAGCTGCATTCCTGCCTTTTCCATTGTTTTCCGGGAAGCAACATTTTCCGCAGCACACCAGGCGGTAACGCGGTGGAAGCCTTCGTTTTCCGTCAGATACCGCAGCACGGCCTGCAGAGCTTCTGCTGCGTAACCGCGTCCCCAACAAACCCGGGCTACACTGAACCCGACCTCTATTCGACCATCCTGACCATCATAAGCGCCGATAGTTCCGACCAGTTCATCATCAAAATCCATGATCCAGCTATAGCTGTGATCATCCTCATAGCTGGCAATAAAACGCTGCACGGTTTCCTGTGCCATTTCCGGGGTCGCGTAGGGATTCCATCCGGAGTACCGAAACATGGTTTCATCCGTGCCAAACCGCTCATAGAGATCGGCTGCGTCGTCCGGACGATACCGGCGTAGGGTCAGCCTCTCCGTAAACAGTTCAGCGGTACCGCGCATCTCAACGACCTTCACGGACGCGATCTGCGAATGATATACGATGCAGCCTTCAACCCGCAAGCCTTCTTCTTCCACGCCGTATTCATGGAAGCAATAATCGGCAGACTGGTGCTCGGCATGCCCTGTGAATGTGTTTCCCCAGTTATCCGTCAGCCTGACGTACTTTCCGTCGTATGATAATAGATTCATTGTTCTTCTTTCATGCATTTGTTTCATCTTTATTTCATACTGCAGTATAACATAAAATGTGCTTGACAGAAAGATGACAAATCGGTGCGTATTGGTAAAAGTCGGTGACACTCTGCGTCACAGCATGGCCAGCCCGGGACTTTTTAATATAGCACTTGAGTTTGGGATTCCTTTGGCGGATGATTGTTCCGTCTGCCAACAGGAAACTGATGATACTTCCGCTTATTGGAAGCGTTCACTTTTCCAGAGTTCGCGTCTTGATTTACCATGCAGAGTATGATACACTTCCATCATGAGTAAACTGTTTGATATTCAATCCTATATGACCCACGGCGTGGAACGCGTCGTGGGCGATATCATGAAGGCGACTTTCAGAAATCCCAAAGAGAGCGCCTATATGGCGAAATTTGCCCTGGCCAGCCGCGCAGCTTCTAAAAAGCGCAGGAAAGCGGAAGATGCCGGGGAGCATATCCCGCCATTTCTGATTGCCAGCATCACCAGCCAGTGCAATCTGCACTGCGCGGGCTGCTATTCCCGCTGCAATCATGCCACGGTAGATGCGGCTCCGGTGCGGCAGCTGACCAGTGAAGAGTGGCTGAAGATTTTTGAGGAAGCAGATGAACTGGGCATCAGTTTCATCCTGCTGGCGGGCGGTGAGCCGATGATCCGCAGGGATATCATCGAAGCCGCCGGAAAGCGTCCCAATATTCTGTTCCCGGTGTTCACCAATGGTACGTTCATGGACGATCGGTACTTCGACCTGTTCGACCGCTGCCGGAACCTGGTGCCCATCATGAGCATTGAGGGAGAGAAAGAAATCACCGACGCCCGCAGAGGGACCGGCGTTTATGACCGGCTGATTGCCAACATGGACGAGTTGCACAGGCGCGGACTGATCTTCGGCGCTTCCGTGACCGTTACCACCCGGAATATCCGGGAAGTCTCCTCAGCTTCCTTCCTGAAAAAGCTTTCTGACCGAGGCTGCAAGGCTGTCATTTTTGTGGAGTTTGTGCCCGTCACGGATGACAGTAAAGAGCTGGCTCCCGGGGATAAGGATCGGGAATACCTGGCCAGCGAAATTGCCTGCCTGCGGAAAGATTACCCTGAAATGGTGTACATCTCCTTCCCGGGTGACGAAAAGAGCAGCGGCGGCTGTGTGGCTGCCGGGCGTGGCTTCTTCCACATCAACTCCCACGGCGGCGCAGAGCCCTGTCCGTTCTCTCCTTATTCGGATATCAATGTACGGGATACCTCCCTTCGGGAAGCGCTGAAATCACCGTTGTTCATGGCCCTGCAGGATGGCGGACTGCTGAATGACGATCATGAAGGCGGCTGCGTGTTGTATGAAAAGAGAACACAGGTGGAAGCTCTTTTAAACAGGCAAACGTGAGCGCTCTGCTGGTCGACAGCTGGCAGCGCTCCGGGAAAAGTATGACCTGCATATGACCGTTGAACGTTTTGAAAGCAGGGGCATTGGCGCAGAGCAATACATCAGGAGATAGCAATATGGAACTGAAGACGATTGAATATCCTCTGTCGATTTGCAAAATGACAGATGTATCAGATATAGACCTGAAAGCAGACTTTTATTTTGTGGGAAAGACAGATGAGGAACTGTCACTGGTATGCAAAACGGAAGATGTACCATTAAAGACGATAGAACGTGATGATGGATGGCGTGGATTCCGTATTCAGGGAGTGCTTGATTTTTCGCTGATCGGGATCCTGTCAAAGCTGTCCGGAATCCTTGCGGAACACAAAATCGGAATCTTCGCTGTTTCGACATACAACACGGATTATATCCTTGTGAAAGGAGCAAACTTCAATCGGGCATTGGAAGCACTGGCGTCCGAAGGATACACAGTGGTATGACTCCCGGTTGACTGGTTAACGAATTATGATTGTTACGATTACTGATGATTTCGACCTGAGGAAAATTGCTGAAAGCGGGCAATGCTTCCGTTGGCACATCATTGATGAAAACACCTTTCAGATCATTGCGGGAAATCGGTGCCTTTACATTTCTCACATCGCAGATCAAACCTGGCAGGCGGATTGCGATGAAAACACATTCCAGGCGTACTGGTATCCCTATTTTGATCTGGATGAAAACTATCAGGCTATTCGTGAACGGATATCTTCTGACCGGGATCCTTTTTTATGGAAGGCCATGGAACATGAAAAAGGCATCCGTATCCTTCGACAGGATCCCTGGGAAATGCTGATTACTTCCATCATCACACAGAACAGAAACATACCGGCCATTCAACGCTCCATAGAGATGTTATCGCAGACGTGCGGAAACCTTCAGCATGATTCCAAGGGCCGCGAATTCTATGCTTTTCCGGCTCCTAATCAGATCATCACGCTGAGCGAACAGCAACTGCTTGACTGCAAGCTTGGATACCGCTGGAAGTATGTACATGCTGCCGCGGAGGCCGTCGAGGATGGAAAGATCAATCTCCAGAAACTTCAGAAGGCAAACTGCAGCGAGGCGATTCGGCAATTGACCGGAATATATGGAATTGGGAACAAGGTTGCAAGCTGTGTCGCTTTGTTTGGTTTGCATCAGATGGATGCCTTTCCCCGGGACGTATGGATTAACAGGGTTCTGGAAAATGAGTATCCAAGCGGATATCCATTTGAAAATTACAGTCCGTATAACGGTGTTTATCAGCAGTACATGTTCGCATATTACAGAAATCGGGAGTAGAGTAAGAACAAGAAGAATGACGTAAATGAATAATCACTCGGAGATGATCATCTGTCAAACACAGGATTCTTCCGTATGGAATGCTGTGATAAGAAAACAGGAAGCGGGTTACTGCTTCCTGTTATTTCAGATAGGCAGCGCAAGCCTCATATGCCTGTTTCATGTAAGGATGTTCTTTCATGGCGCTGCATAGTACTTTAAGATTCTTATAATCCCAGCTGTCAGCGTTCTTCATATAGAGCTTAAGCATGCCATCTGAATAGGTGCCACTCGGGTTGGCAAGGTAAGCCTGGTTGTTGTCAAAATTCGGTGCCAGTCGGAGTACTTCCCCTGTTTCAGAGGAACGAATGAAACCATAGTTACGCATATGGCGATCTGTGTTAAGGAAAGCGGCATCCGCAATAAGAATTCGTTTCCACGCTTTTTCGAATTCAGGTCCGAGAGAAGCAATGTTCTGATAAATCACATCTTCATCATCGCTGGGATCGTCGAAGAAAAAGCGGAAAGAATCATATGGTTCAAAGAACTCTTTCGGTTGAAGGAAATTGCGGGATTTTACCCGTTTACGGAAGCTTCCCATATATGTGTATTCTGCAGCGTCCCATCCAATTTCCCGTAATATACGACTGATCTCTACTTCCGCTTTGGAGGCTTCAGTTGGCTGGAGCTTATACAACCACCACGCGCCTTTTTCATACTTCCATGTCTTTGTAAAGCTTCCGTCCGTGGATGCATTTGGAGTTGCCACCTGCAGATTTCGTAAACTCGTATCACTTGAAACAAGAATAAAGTTACTGACCGTATTCTGGCTTTCCGGTTTGCATAATTGCAGTCTCGGCGTGAAATTGCCTTCCTCAAAGCAGGTGAAAGTATCGGAAATGCTGAACATGTGCGTGCGAAGTACCAGAATCGTTTTATCACGGCTTCCCAGCAATTCATTCATCAAGTTCCGGTGTTGGACGTTGTTTAGATCTACAGCCCGTTCCCTCAGCCAGGATGAAAAGCCTTCAGCGGTTGAGTGGCGGATCTGCATTGGGAGTAAATCGGGTTTTTCCGGGAAATACTCAGATATGATAGATTTTGACACAGAGAATCGTGCAACCCGGACATCATCGTTATAAAGATTATACTGAGCCAAAATCCTCACCTCCCACTACGATTGCGTTCAGTATACCATTGAATGCGTCTTTTTTCCAGTTAAATACAGCTAGTCCGCAATCTGGTTTTTGTGCCTGATTGCGAACTTGTTTTATTGCGAACTGGAATTTGTCAAATGAAATTTGCACCAATATTGAAAGCCTGAACCAGAGTTTTCGGGAATAGCGCATCATGCACAGCTTTCTTGTGCTCTTCGGGAAATCCCGCCATTGTCCCTCAGAAATACATATTCGAATTACATGATCTGCAACAGATTTTTCAACGCCTCGCTGTTCGGAACCACGGCTCCTCTGAATGCGTTGTTGATAATGTGAGGAGCAACTTTCTTTGTTTCCTCATGCATATCTTTCTCCCCCATAAACAGTGTCAGGAAGAGCAGCCTTCTACGCTGATCTCTTTGATTTGAGTCATTTCATGTTTCTCCTTATATCATACCGTTTTCCGGCAGGCCCGTCGGACGATTTCTTTATTCCGAAACAAGATATTGCTCTTTCATTTGTTTCAATCCTTCTGTGGTGATGCATAAACCGTCCCGGATGAATGCGTTCATGCTGCCGTATTTTTCGTCGATTGCCTGATAATAGGTTTCGATATATTCCTTTTCTGTACCGAAAAGATAACGCAGGGACTCATCCGCTTTCGGATCGTCTATGCCGCATTGCTTTTTGACAAGGGCAGTCAGCATCCCGGTATCCTGTTCAAGGTATTCATTTGTTTTCAGGTAATCCGAGATGATCTCGTTCCGGGAAATTCCCAGTATTTCTTCCACAATAACAGACGCGATCCCGGCGCGGTCTTTTCCTGCTGTGCAATGCCACAGGACGGCTCTGTCCTGCAGCCCCAGCAGCAAATCTGTAAACCCGGCATACTTCCTGACCACGTCATCCGACACGAAGGCGCGGTACATGTCGCACATATACTGTTTTGCTTCTTTCGGCTTCAGGATGAACTTTCGGAACATTTCCATAAGTGCTCCCTGCTCCCGGGAGATCCCGGCTGTCAGATCGTCCACAATAGGAATATGAATGCTCTCCGTTCCGGAAATCTTCTGATCAGGCTGTTCCCTCCTTTCGGCGTCTGTCCTGAAATCAACGATGACAGGAGCGATTCGCGCCAGTTTGTCTGTATCCGACACGGAGAGCCTGTTCAGGTGACCGGAGCGGTACAGCATACCCTGGATAATCCTGCGCCCGTCCGTAGCAACCATGCCTCCGAGGTCTCTTGTGTTATGTAATTGGTCAAACTGCACAAGCCTGCTCATTTCTGCCTCCATAGGGCCTGATGTCCCGAAAAATTCAGATTCCGTAGTTTTAACTGTGCTTCTCAGCGTCTGCTCATTATACCCCTGAACCCCTTATCTCGCAAGAAAAGAAGGTGAAGCCTTGCTTTACAAGAACTGCGCTGTGTCTTACTATTTGTAAACTGATACGCTATAGCTGCTTTACACGATCCTGGTCTTGGGCATCCGTCAGTTCGGCCGTCATGAACGGTACGAAAACTGGTAATTCCAGATTCTGAAGCAATTTGATTTTTGATTTACATATGCCCTGCGTGCCGCACAGACAAACAGCACCCAACCCTTGCTGTGAAGGGCCGGGTTTTCAACTTCGGGAAACAATTATTTCAGCTTCAGACCATCTTTGAAAGCGTTACCAACGATTTCACCCACAACACGGTAGGCGTTGAAAGACGGGTCGAAGATGATCGGCTTCAGTTTCCCCAGATCCACCTTGCCGTCTGTCAGAATGCTTTCATCCGCCTGGGAAGCCACGATTTCACCAATGACATATCCGGTCTCCGGATCCCAGGATTTGACTTTGCATTCCAGCGTCAGCGGATATTCCTCGATGATCGGCGCGTTGACATGCCGGCTTTTGTGCACATGGCAGTCGGCTTTTTCAATTTTGTTGACCTTTTTCCCGGTTTCCACGCCGAAATAGTCCGAGATCAGCATGGTATCCACCGTGCCGAAGGCAACCGTGAACGCGCCGGTTTTCTCAAAGTTCTCCGTTGTCTTGTGTTTGGACAGCATGATCGTGATCTCATTCATGTCACTCTGCATGGCCCAGGCGGCGTTCATCGCGTTCGGAACACCGTTTTCGTCATAGGTTCCGATGATACAGACAGCTTCCGGGGTGATGACTGATTTGTTTCCTGCAAACTCCATAGGTTTCCTCCATTCCGCAGACAATACTGCTATGTTTTCTTTTTATTCAAGTTCAGAATAACCACGGCGGAAAGGATCAGGAGAATTCCCAATCCGGAAAGTAAATTCAGGGGCTCGGAAAAAACCAGGATCCCGACCAGCGTTGCCACCATCGGCTCGATCGTGGCGATGATTCCCGCCCTGCTCGCTTCCACGGTGCGAAGGCCAAGCGTATAGGACAGAAATGGGATGACCGCTGTCACCAGCGCGGTCAGACAGCAGAAGAAAAGCAGCCACGGCAGGTCCGGCGCGGCGGTAAACTTTGAACCCATATCTCCCGGTCCGCAGATTGCCCAGGAACCGGCAGCCGCGAACAGGAAGGTATATGCTGTGACCGTATAGGGAGAATACTTCCGGAGTGCAACAGTCCCCAGGATGCTGTACAGGCCGTATCCGATCCCGGAGCCCAGGCCGATCAGCAGGCCGGTCAGTGTAATCCCTTCCCCGGAGATCCCGGAAACCAATACACAGCCGGCAAATGCCAGTGCCAGCGCCAGCAGTTTCCTTCCGTTCAGCTTTTCATGGAAGAACAGCACAGACATCAGCATAATCCAGATCGGAGAGGTATAGAGCAGGATTGCCGCGGTCGAAAGCGGCATCATCGTGATGGCCGTGAAATAACAGATCGTGAAGAACAGGATGCTCCCGAAGCCCAATCCGAGGAAAAGCGGCAAATCCCGAAGAGCGATCCGGAAACCGGAACGGTCTTTGATGAGCAGCAGGATACAGAAAAACAGCGCAGCCAATGTAATGCGGATCGACACGATCTGGACGGAACTGAAGCCAAAGGATGTCAGCTTTCTGACAAAAATGCCCATACTGCCCCAGAAACAACCGGCAAGAATAATCAGTAACGGGCCAATATTGCGTTTGCTCTTTCCCATTACAACTCCTCCCCCGGATCGGCGCCTCTGGTTTGTATCATTCATAATACCATGGATCAGTGTATTTCAAAAGTTTTTCATTTTGCCCCGGAAGCGCTTCGCTGTACGAACTCGTTTCTGTTTGTACAATACTCTGTACGATTAGCATGTTCATTGTAACATCTGCCTGCTCATCTATCAATATGTTTGCAATGTTCAATCGACATTTTGCTGTGTTCATTGACGAAATGTAGCGTATATTGTACAATATGAACAAACATGCAGGAAAGGATATTTCACATGATTCACTGCAATTTGACCACTCTTCTGGCGCAAAGGAATCTGAAAATATCGAAAGTCTTCCAGGATACTGGGATTTCCCGGACTACACTTACCGCTCTGGCCTACAATCATGCTCAGGGCATTCAGTTCGATACGCTGAACACACTCTGCACTTACCTGAAGGTCAGCCCTGCGGATCTGATTCTTCATGTGCCAGTGGATGTATCGTGGACGAAAGAATGGTATGCGGAAACAGGCACAGACGGGCGGTATTACACTGTCACACTGACCATTAAGGAAAGAGGAAAAGAAAAACAGTATCCCATGTGTCTGAAAACCTTCCGATACATGGATGAAAAACCCCGTTGTGAAATCATTTTATCTTTTGAGGCTCCTCCGGAAGAACCGGATATGCCGGTGGTTTCCGCAGCGGATGCTAAAAAATGTATTGAAATCATTGATGCGCTGCCTGTTGAATGCATCGCTGATCTGGTAAACCGTATGATAAAGGATTTCTCGGCTCCTGATCTGGAAGATAATGCGGTTTCCTTCTCCTGGCCTTTCCATACAGGCTGGTAATGCATATGACGATTTACATTGATGCGGATGCCTGCCCGGTGACCCACATTGCGGAGGATATTGCCCGGAAGCATGAAATTCCGGTCACCCTGCTCTGCGATACCAATCACCAGCTGACATCAAATTACAGTACCGTCAAGGTCATCGGAGCCGGCGCGGATGCGGTGGACATTGCGCTGATCAATCTCTGTAAACGCGGAGACATCGTTGTCACACAGGATTACGGCGTTGCCGCGCTGGCCCTGGGAAAAGGCGCGAAGGCGATTCACCAGAGCGGCAGATGGTATACGGATGACAACATAGACGGCCTGCTGATGGAACGGCATCTGGCCAGGAAAGCCAGGCGCAGCGGGAAGCAACATCTGAAAGGCCCTGCCAGGCGGACAGAGGAAGATGACAAACGGTTCGCGGAAAGCTTTGAACGAATGATTACACAGGCGGAGGAAGCATCCAAATGAGCAAATACACTGATCTGGCCATGGAACGCCGCGGTCACTTTACTCCGGAAGGAAGGCCTGCCTGGAATTGCTGCCAGTCAGTCGTTTCCGTTTTCGCGGAGGATGCCGGATATGACGAGAACGCCTGTATGAAAGCCGCGACCTATTTCCGCGGAGGAATGCAGATGGGTTCGGTTTGCGGCGCGATCACCGGCAGCCTGATGGCCCTTGGTCTGGCCGGCGTTGATGATCCGCAGGCGGCCAACGACCTGATTCGCAGAGTCCGGAATAACCATAACGGTATGATCAACTGTAAAGATCTGCTCCGGATCAATGCTGAAAACGGCGGGGAAAAGATGCCGCACTGCAACGCAATGATCCGGGAATGCATCGGATATGTTGAAGAAATTCTGCAGGCGAAAGGAAAACTGAAATGATCACAGTTATCAGAGAAATCTTCAATGTTTTCAGTTCCTTTCCTGTTTCCCTTCTGTCAGTTTCATCAGGATCTCACCGATATCATCATCAATACAGATAATGACTTTTGTCAGGATACACAAAACAATTCTTCCCCAATTTATTCCCCACATGGTATAATCAGAAATATTATCGGAGGAGTAACAGTAATGAAATACACTTATTCTGAAATGCCCGAATCCATGAAGGGCAACTATGCTGATGTCTCGAGAGCTTGGGGCTTCTGCTGGAAAGAATTCGTGATGACGGTACCGTCACCAATGTTTCTGGTGACGACCTACAAAGCAAATGGCCTGACCAACGCGTGTATGCAGTCCTGGTCCACTTTCACCAGTGCCAATCATGGGAAAGGGTATTATGCAATTCTCGGAAGTGTGAATAAGGGAGGCCATCTGTACAGCACACTGAAAGAGAAACGGGAGGCTGTAATCAACTTCTTTTCCCCAGACTATTATGATGCCTGCATGGCCACGATCAGGCATAATGAAGCAGAAACGGACGAAATCCCTGCAGCCGGGTTAACAGCAGAGCCCGCCAGCTGGGTAAATGCACCGATAGTCCGGGAGTGCTTCATGAATCTCGAGTGCCGGTATGTCTGGGAAAAAGAGATTGTTCCGGGAGACGATCATGCGATGATTTGCCTGGAAGTGATCAGCGCTCATATTGATGAGGCATATCTGGCAGACAAGACTGGAGAAAAGGGACTCCTGTACAATATCCATTATCAGCTGAATCCGGAACATATTGAGAAAACAAATCATGATTACGCGGGCGTGATTGTGAAGAAGATCGATATGGGGGAATACTGATAGATGGATAGAGCCGTTCGCGTATCAGCAAAAGCACTGGTAATCAGAGATGGCGGTTCCTATAATTTTTCAAAAACCGCTTGACTCTGACGCAACGTTATAGTTTATCATGGCATCATCACCAGCAAGGAGACGGGTTTCATGATGACGGTTCATGAGGTGAGCAAGCTGACAGGCGTGAGTATACGCACCCTACAGTATTACGATCATATCGGTCTTCTGCACCCTGCGGAATATACCGAAGCAGGCTACCGGCTGTATGACGATACAGCGTTGGAAACCCTGCAGCAAATCCTCTTGTTCCGTGAACTGGAATTTCCGCTGAAAGAAATCAAGGGTATCATCCAGAGTCCCGCCTTTGACAGGCAAAAAGCACTCGATCAGCAAATTGAGCTGCTTCAGCTAAAGAAGGAGCATCTGGAAAACCTGATTGTTCTCGCTCGTGGAATAAAGACAACAGGAGTGAAGCAGAATATGGACTTTTCAGCTTTCGACACAAAGAAGATTGATGAATACACAGCACAGGCGAAAGCTTCCTGGGGCGAAACATCTGAATATCATGAATTCGAACAGAAATCCCAAGCCAGGAACAAAGAAGAGGAAAACGCACTTGGTCAGCAGATGATGGCTATCTTTGCTGAAATAGGTGAGCACAGGGAAGATGATCCCGATTCTGAGACAGTTCAGTCGCTGATTGCGAAACTGCAGGATTTCATCTCAAAGCACTATTACACCTGCTCCAAACAGATTCTTTCCAGCCTCGGACAGATGTATGCTGCCGGTGGTGATATGACCGCCAACATTGATGAGGCTGGCGGTGAAGGAACTGCTGCATTTGCCAATGAGGCTATCAGAGCGTTCTGCGCAAAATAACGATTCCGGTATTCTCTGGCGCTGTCCACACGGACGGCGCTTCTCGTTCCGCTTTCTGTGGCGGCACATAGGGCGATTTTGGGCCAAAAACGTGAAAACCAGCCCGAAGGCTGGTAGGTTTCAATCAAATCCCTCATCGACTCTGTCACTGAGCTCCGTGAAGCTTTTGATGAGCACATCTGCGTTTCCGGTTTCCCGGAGCCATCTGCTCATTTCTTCCATGGTGGCGGTGTGATGGAGAAAGTGCTGGACAAGATGATCGTCTCCATTGGCTACTGCCCCAGTGGTCAGGTAAACCTGCGTGTCCGGTGTATAGCCTTTCTCCAGCCGGAGAAGACCGAAGTTGTCGGTTCCCGCAATTTGGAATCGGACACTGCATCCGATATCCTTGTCCGCCAGAATCCTCATGACATTCAGAATGAGTTTCCTCGAGATCAGTTCCGTCATTTTCATTTCCTCCTTCCAGTCAATCGGTTGGGATGGTGAAAAAGAGAACATTCCCCGGGGAGGGAATTGGCGAAATTGATTCTTCACTGGCAGGGAAAAATCCTGCTGGTAGAAAATAATTTTTGCGGCCCTCAATTTTCAAAGTAAATTCCGGTTCGGGGGCTGAATTTACTTTGAGAAACGGCAACCGGAATTTAAACTGGAAAATCTTCGCAAAGCTCTTGAACCGATGCAATACCCATGATATCGTAAACATGCCAGCAACGGAGGATAAGGCAACGCAGCGGTGCGACCTGAGCGCCAGCTGGTCTCTGATGGGGCGATGCTATACGGTATCGCTCTTTTGCGTCACAATCTCAGATGATACCGGTAGAGGAGCCCTTGAAGAGTAAAGCGATAAACCGCGGGTCTGGGCGGAGCCCAGCGTAACAATGAAGTACTCAGTAACATATGTTAGCGGGCGGAATTTACTTTGAAAAGCACATTTTCTCTGCCTCCACTCACATGTTTATTTTACCTTTCTTTCATCTTTTATTGCATACACATATCCGTTTCGGGAACAATTTTCCACCTGAAATACCATCTCGATACTTGCGTATCGCCTCCAACACGTTGATTTTTATGGTGTCAGCAGTTCCCGGAACTTACTGGTTCAAAACCGGAACTTACTTTGCAAAGTGACCCTTTTTTTGCGGTTCCTACAGGGTCACTCCATTGTTATACAGCAAATCCAGCAACAAGCCCAGCCAATTCCACCAACAAAGCCACCCCGATTTTCCGGCAACTGAGCCAGACGACCGTGTGAACGGAATGGCGACCCGAGCTGTTCACGTCGTCGAAGTGAACCCTGAAAAAAGTGAACCCCTCGGCAGTGATGCCGGGGGATAAAAAAGTGAAAGCCCTTGATCTACAAGGGCTTCCGAGTGGTGGTGACAGTTGGACTC
Organism: uncultured Clostridia bacterium; assembly: GCA_947166385.1. Lineage (GTDB taxonomy): Bacteria > Bacillota > Clostridia > Christensenellales > Aristaeellaceae > Aristaeella. The sequence goes on from CAMVEB010000032.1 coordinate 35,110, forward strand.
GAACCAACGACCCCATCGATGTGAACGATGTGCTCTACCGACTGAGCCATGCCACCAGACCATTGTTCCGGTTGGAACAGATGGCATTATATCATGACGGGGGGTTCATGTCAAGCTGTTATTCTCGGGTGAAGAGGATCATGGCGGGATCGCCGTGGTACTGCATCTCGGGGGTCAGATCCTTAAAGCGCTTCCGCAGGTCTTCATTGTAGATTTTCCGGGCGCCGGCCATGAGCTCCGGCAGGGTCAGACGGCTGTCGCCATTAGTATCGGCGGGCATTTTGCCGCTGTAGGCGCCGTTCGGGAAATCACAGCCCATGGCGTTGACCAGGCAGTAAGTCAGGATTCCGCCATCGATTTTCTGACTGAGGGGAACCTCCAGCTCCCAGTCCCCGTGCTCGCAGGCCGTGATGACGGAAAATTTGGAGCCGAGGAGCTCGCCGGTGTTGCTTGTGACCGGGCCGTCCACGGAGGTGAAGGCGCTGAGGACGCTGCGGTTAAACGCTTTCGGGTTTCCGCTCGCCGCATAGGGATCTCTTTCCCAGGAAAGGGATTCCCCCTGGTAAAGATAGGAACCGCTGCCGCAGCACTCGAAAATGGCGATGACCTTGCCGGGACAGGCTTTGTCCAGCGCATAGGCCACCTGGGAGGCCTTCAGATGATCCTCCTGTTCAGACTCGGGATTATGGGAGACTCCGATCAGCGCGCCGCAATCGACATCGGTATCCTCGTGGCCATGGCCGGCATAGAAGAAGAGACAGACATCGTTTTCCGTGGCGCCTTTGAAAGCATCGTAGATCGCGGAGCGGATCTGCTTCGCGGTCAGGTTTTTCCTGACGGTGATCTTCCAGGGCTGGCTGAGGCCCTTCAGCGTGTTTCGGAAGGCATTGACATCCCGGGGGGTGCTGGGGAGCTGATTGATATGCTGATATTTCTCATTGCAAATCAGGAGGGCATAGTAATTCCGGTTCTCCGCCGGCTCCTCCGTGCTGCGCACCACCGTGAGGGTGATGCTGCCGCTTACCTTGCTGCCATCCGCGGCGGTCGCGGTGACAGTGACGCGGCCCGGCTTTTTCGCGGTGACAAGGCCGGTATCGGAGACCTTCGCGATTTTCGGATCACTGCTCTTCCAGACCAGCGCGGAGGCGCATTCCCACTTCGGCTCCACCGCCGTTTTCAGCTGCAGCGTTCTGACATCGCTGAGGACGATCTGGTCCGAGGGGGCCACCACCAGGACCTTTTCCACGGGTTTGGACCAGACTTTGATTTCCCACTTCCTGCGGACTTTCGCATCGGCGCCGGAGGCGGCCGTGATGACCGTTGTGCCTTCCTTCAGGCCGGTAACGACGCCTTTGCGGCTGACCTTCGCGATATCGGGATCGGCTGATTTCCAGACGAGGTCCTGAGGAGCGCCGTCCGGGGAGACGGAAGCGGTCAGCCTGATCTTCAGGCCTTTGGCCACATCATGGGAACCGGTAATTACCACCTTCTGCGGGGCCAGTTTCGCAGCCGCGGCATTTTCCGCGACAGCGAGGCCGGACAGCAGGGAAAGACAAAGGGTCAGCGCCAGGAACAGGGCAAGAGTGCGGTTTGTTTTCATGGGAGAACCTCCGAAAAAAGCCCGGAGGCCATGCTCCGGGCTGAATGGATGACAGGTGATTATTTCTTGGCGTTCCTGGACCAGTCATAGTTCCGCAGGGTCATATTCAGATGGCGGGGCAGACCGTCCACCATGACGGGAGAATACTGGCCCTGGATCAGGGGACGCACATAATCCAGGAACTCTTCGGTCACGTAATCGGCATTCTTGTTGATCCACTTGCGCGGAACCACTTTCTCGGCGTTGGCGATGCGATGGACATCGTAAACGGCGGTGGAGCTTTCATAGGGATCATTGGAAACGCGCTCGATCACGACCATCACGCCGGTAGACCCTTCGTCCGCGGCCTTGATGCAGGCGCCGCCCACGTTGAAGGCTTCGTCCACGTCGGTCTTGCTGGCGAGGTGAGCCGCGGCGCGCTGCAGGGTGGAAAGCTCGACGGCGCGGGTCTTGCAGCCCAGATCCTTCTGGATCACGGAGGCCAGATAAGAGGCGGTACCGGTCATCTGGATATGGCCGAAAGCGTCGGTCGTTTCGGAACCGGCGGTGTTTTCACAGACATAGTGGCCATCCTCGGACTTGATGCCTTCGGAAACCACGGCCACCACGACGTCCTTCTTCTGCAGAAGGTCTTCCACGCTCTTGACGAAGCCTTCGACGCTGAAAGGAACCTCGGGCAGGTAGATCAGATCGGGACCGTCGCAGTCTTCCCCGCGGGAGAGAGCGGCCGCACCGGTCAGCCAGCCGGCGTTCCGGCCCATGATCTCGATGATGGTGACATTCTTCTTCTTATAGGAGAAGCCCATGGCATCGCAGATGATTTCCTTGGTGGAGGTAGCGATATACTTGGCTGCGCTGCCGAAGCCGGGGGTATGGTCGGTAATGGCCAGGTCATTATCAATGGTCTTCGGGCAGCCGACGAACTTCTGCTTCGCTCCGGTCAGGAGGGAGTAGTCGCTCAGCTTGCGGATGGTATCCATGGAGTCGTTGCCGCCGATATAGATGAAGACTTCGATCTCCAGCTTGTCCAGCAGCTCGAAGATGCGCTCGTAAATCGCCTTGTCCTCATGGATTTCGGGCAGCTTGTAACGGCAGGTGCCCAGGAAAGCGGAAGGCGTCCGCTTCAGCAGCTCCAGATCCAGCTCATTCTTAATATGATCGGAGAGATCCACATACTGCTCATCAATGAATCCCTGAATGCCGTTGCGCATTCCGTACACCTTGGTAAAGCCGCGCTCCTTCGCGGTTTTGAACACACCAGCCAGGCTGGAGTTGATGACGGCAGTGGGGCCGCCGGACTGACCTACCAGAACATTTCCCTTCATACTCTTTCCTCTTCTTCGTTTAAGATTTTTATATTCTGCATTCACGCGCCGGGGAACCTGCCCGTGAAAACATGACTCAGATAATCTGCCCGCGCCGGATGATGCTGTGGCGCTCGGGACCGACAGAGATCCACTTGATCACCACGCCGATGGTATCCTCAATGCGCTTGACATAGTTCTTGGCTTCCTCCGGGAGATCCCACCAGTTGCGGATGCCGGAGATATCGGACTGCCAGCCGGGCATGGTCTCGATCACGGGCTCGCACTGATCCAGCGCCGCGGGGAAGGGCATCTTATCGGTTTCCTCGCCGTTCAGCCGGTAGCGGACGCAGAGCGGGATCTCCTCCAGCTTACCGAGAACATCCAGCTTCGTCAGGGCGACCTCCGTCGCCGCCTGGGTCTGCACGCCGTAGCGGGTGGCCACCAGGTCAATCGGCCCGACGCGATGAATCCTCGTGCCGTATTCCCCGACGATCTGGCGGAAACGGTCCGCCTCATCGCCGAAATACTCGCTGACAAAGGGGCCGGCGCCGACGCAGCTGGAATAGGCTTTGATGACGCCGATGACGCGGTCAATCTCCACCCCGGGCATGCCGGAGCCGATCGGCGCGTAGGAGGAGAGCACATTGGAGGAGGTGGTAAACGGATAGATGCCGTAATCCAGATCCCGCAGCGCGCCCATCTGGCCCTCGAAGAGAATCTTCTTATGATCGCTCAGAGCATCCCGGAGATAGGTGCTGGTATTGCGGATATAAGGCTTCAGGGGCATGCAGTACTGCTCGATCCAGGCCTCAATCTCCTCCTCCGAGACGGGATCCACCCCGTAAACCCCGGTCAGGATCAGGTTCTTCCACTCGCGCAGGCCGTTCAGATGCTGACGGAGAACATCCGGATAGAACAGCTCGCCGGCCAGGACCGTCTTCTTCTGATATTTATCGGAATAGAAGGGAGCGATGCCCTGCTTGGAACTGTCATATTTCTTGTCCTGGAGGCGGGCTTCCTCCAGAGCGTCCATCTGGCGGTGCCAGGGAAGGAGCAGGGAAGCCCTCTCACTGATCATCACGTTATCCGGGGTGATCTCCACATCCTTCTCCATGAGGTTATGCATTTCCGCCAGGAGATTCTCCGGATCCAGGGCCATGCCGTTGCCCAGCACGTTAACCACATTCTTCCGGAAAACACCGGAAGGCAGCAGGTGCAGAGAAAACTCTCCATATTTATTGACGATGGTATGGCCGGCATTGCCGCCGCCCTGATACCGGACCACGATATCAAAAGCCTCGGTCAGCAGGTCCACCATTCTGCCTTTGCCCTCGTCCCCCCAGTTGATGCCAACAATCGCGGTACAAGCGTCCATCTTCCGAATCCCCTTTCAGGTTAATCCTGCCGAGCCCTGTGCCCTGAAAAAACATACTGTTCAAGGCTTCACATAAAAGAAATTATACTGCCGATAACGGCCTTTGTCAACGGAAGAAAGGAGCTTGACAGAACCGGATGAAAGGGCCATAATTAAAATGGTTTGATTTGGGGCTTTTTCGCCCACATTACATTATTATTCATCGAGGTGGTATCACTTGGCTACAATCTGGTATGTCCTGGTGCTGGCAGTGATCACTGTCACGGTCGGCTACGTCGCCGCCAACTATGTCCGCATCCGGAAGATGAACGAAGGCACGGCCGACATGGCCGAAATGGCCGGGATCATCCGCTCCGGCGCGAACACCTTCATGAAGACGGAATACAGAACCATCATCATCGTCGTGGTGATCCTGGCCGTAGTATTCAGCCTGTTTGTCGAAAAGACCAGCGGGATCACCTTCCTGTTCGGCGCGCTGATGTCCTCCTGCGCGTGCGTGCTGGGCATGCGCTCCGCGACATACGCGAACGTCCGCACCGCCAACAAGGCGCGGGAAAGCCTGTCCATCGGGGAGACCGTGAAGGTTGCCCTGTGCGGCGGGTCCATCTCCGGGCTGTCCGTGCAGGCTTTCGGCCTGCTGGGCCTGCTGGCCGTGCTGCTGATCTTCGGATCCGTGCGGCACGATGTGGCCGGCGGCGGGCTGCTGGTGACGCTGGAAGGCGTGAACCCGACGATCATGCACATCTCCACCTACTCCCTGGGCTGCTCGCTGGTAGCCATGTTCAACCGCGTGGCCGGCGGCAACTACACGAAGGCCGCTGACATCAGCGCCGACATCCTGGCCAAGGTCCGGAACGACCTGCCCGAGGACGACTCCCGCGTGCCCAACGTCATCGCGGACTTCATCGGCGACAACGTGAACGACATCGCGGGCAACTGCTCCGACCTGCTGGAGTCCTTCGTAGCCACAATTTCCGCCACGCTGATGATCAGCGTTATCCTGTTCCAGCAGTACGAGGGCGTCTTCGCCGGAGACAAGAGCCTGCTGGAAAACGTATTCACCGGGACCATCACCTACCCCATCCTGATCGCCGGCGCCGGCCTGCTAAGCTGCCTGCTGGGCCTGTTCTACGCGGCAAAGAAAAAGATGGGCGACAATCCCTCCCGGGAACTGAACCTGGCCACCTGGATTTCCGCGGGGCTGACCGTGCTGATCGGCCTGGCCGCCACCTATGTATGCTTTGCCAAAGTGGACGCCGGAATTCTGAAGGATACGTACCACTGGGTCGCCGGATGGATTTCGCCCTGGATCTGCGCGGTGCTGGGCATCGGCAGCGGCGTCGCCATCGGCTCCATTACCGAATACTACACCTCCACGGATTATAAACCCACCCGCAAGCTGGCTGAGATGGCGCCGGAAGGCGAAGCGTTCGTCATCACCAAGGGCGACGCGATCGGATCCCGCTCCGCGCTGCTGCCGGTGTTGGTGATCGGCATCGCGCTGTTCGTATCCGGCAAGCTGGCCGGCACCTACGGCGTCGCCCTGGCCTCACTGGGGATGCTGGCGTTCGTCGGCACAACGGTGTCCATCGACGCGTTCGGCCCCATCGCCGACAACGCCGGCGGACTGGCCGAGAGCTGCCACCTGGACGCCAAAGTGCGCGTGATTACCGATAAGCTGGACGCCGTCGGCAACACCACCGCCGCCGTCGGCAAGGGATTCGCCATCGGCTCCGCGGCCTTTGCCACCGTGTCACTGATCGTTTCCTATGTCGGGAGCTATTCCTCGGAGATGAACCTGAACATCGCGTCGTTCGTCGTCGTGGCGGGCGCCATTATCGGCGGCGCGCTGGTGGAATACTTCTCCGCGATGCTGACCGACAACACGATTGAATCCGCCAAGCTGATGGCTGACGAAGGCGACAAGCAGCTGACGCCCGAAGTGCTGGCCGGGAAGAAGACCCCGGACTACAACCGGATGATCGCGCTGGCCGCAAAGCAGGCCCTGAAGAAGATGCTGGTGCCCTCCGTGCTGGCGATGATCATCCCGGTGATCGGCGGATTCGTATTCGGCGTTGAATTCGTCGGCGGCCTGCTGATCGGCGCGACCATCGTGGCGATTCCGCGGGCGCTGTTCATGGGCAACTCCGGCGGTGCTTTCGACAACGCCAAGAAGTACATCGAATCCGGCGCGCTGAAGGGCTTCGGCAAGGGCTCCGCCGCCCACAAGGCCGCGGTTACCGGCGACACCGTCGGCGACACCCGGAAGGACGTTGTGGGCGTGGCGCTGGATATCTTCATCAAGACGATGTCCACCGTGGCGAATACGCTGGTGAGCGTATTCCGGAACATTACGATAATCAAATAATCCTGACAGGGACGGAAAAGCGCCGCCGGAAAAATCCGGCGGCGCTGCTTTTTCGGGGAATCAGATCTTCGGGAGCCTGGCGCGGAAGGCGGCGAGCTCCTCATCGGTGGGAACGTAGTCATCCATCTGGCCGTCATGGAACTTCTGATAGGCCACGAGGTCAAAGTATCCGGTGCCGGTCAGGCCGAAGAGGATGGTCTTCTCCTCGCCGGTTTCCTTGCACTTCATGGCTTCGTCAATGGCGGCGCAGATCGCGTGGCTGCTTTCCGGCGCGGGCAGGATGCCCTCCGTGCGGGCGAACTGCTCGGCCGCCTCGAAGACCCGGGTCTGCGGGATGGAGACCGCTTCCATCATCCCGTCATCATAGAGCTGGGAGAGGATCGGGCTCATGCCGTGGTAACGGAGGCCGCCGGCGTGATTCGGCGCGGGAATGAAATCCGAACCCAGGGTATACATCTTCGCCAGAGGGCAGACCATGCCGGTATCGCAGAAATCATAGGCGTAGACGCCGCGGGTCAGGCTCGGGCAGGAAGCGGGCTCCACGGCCACAATGCGGTAATCCGCCTCGCCGCGTAGCTTCTCTCCCATGAAGGGGGCGATCAGGCCGCCGAGGTTGCTTCCGCCGCCGGCGCAGCCGATGATCACATCCGGTTTGATGCCGTACTTATCCATGGCGATCTTGGTTTCCATGCCGATGACCGACTGATGGAGGAGCACCTGATTCAGCACGCTGCCCAGTACATAGCGGTAGCCGGGATGGCCGACCGCCACCTCCACCGCCTCGGAAATCGCGCAGCCGAGGGAGCCGGTTGTGCCCGGATGCTCCGCGAGGATCTTCTGACCGACCTGTGTCGTCATGGACGGGGAAGGCGTGACATCCGCGCCGTAAACGCGCATAACCTCCCGGCGGAAGGGCTTCTGCTCATAGGAAACCTTCACCATGAAGACCTTGCAGTCCAGGCCCAGATAGGCACAGGCCATGGACAGGGCCGTGCCCCACTGGCCGGCGCCGGTCTCGGTGGTGACGCCCTT
>CAMVEB010000033.1 GCA_947166385.1 uncultured Clostridia bacterium
TGTCGACCGTCAGCGGGGCGATCACCATGTTCTTCAGGCCGACCGTAGAAGAAACAGTCGGAGAAGCGGTAGGATTGCTAGGCATAATCTTTTACCTCCAAATTCATCGGTTTTTGAGCTCGTCTCGGAGGACGCGCTTCATTTCTTCATAGGCCTCATCAGCCCGGGTATCAAAGGCAGGACGGACAAAAGGATGCGCGGGAGCTGGGGCGGGACCACCATGGCCAAACTCTACAGGGTTTGCGTAGTACGCTCCCTTTTCCGAGTGATGCACGCCGATGGTGATCATCTTTCCGCTTCCGCGCCGTTTCTTCACCGATCCTGTGTGGATGGAAGAGTGCAGGGCATCCGTAATGATCTTCGGGTCAGTGCTGGCATTGTGAAGCATCTGCTGTTCGATAGGAACAGCGCCAGCCTTCAGGGCACGGTTCACACCGGGACCCTGATCCAGCGCGTAGGCCATATTGGTCAGGTCATTCTTCAGGTCATCAAACCCACGAAGTTCAATTGCCATACTCCACATCCTCCCTCCAGCACCATGTCCACTGGACTGTGTATTGCCGGGTGGCGGTATCGTAGGCAGGCTGGTTGTAACCCTTGTCGGATTCCTCAACCATTGTAAAGCCGTACTGGTACATGGCCATTCGGATCGTATCCGCCATGTCGGTCGGGTCGTTATCACTCCAGAGGTTCAGGTAGACAAAAGTGCGGAAGGAAGTCACATGATCATCGTGATGGCTTCCTTCCGTGGTTGTCGTGGAGTAAACACAGTACTGTTCCGGAGGATTCTGATTAGGTGAAGTTGCCCGCCATATGCCAGCGTAAACAGGAATGCCGATGTTCGCCAGCGCCTGTTGTACCTGCTTCATCCGCTCACCCCCTTGGCAAGGGAAGCCTTCAGGCCGAGATAGGTGCGCTTGAAGCTATACTCGCCCAGAGTTGAGATGTTCCATTTCTCTCCCTGAAAGCGCACCCACATCCCGGGCTTGATGTCCTCCCGGTACCGGATGGTGAAGTTGATGACAGCCTCGGTGTTCATGACGTCGGCGGCACGGTAATGCTGGTTTCCGGCATCCGTCACAGCGGCCCATACCCGGCAGACCACGACATCTGTCGGGGTGGGATACCCGTTTTCATTGATCACATTCTCTGTATAACCGATCTCGATTTTGTGTTCGAGTTCCCCCGGATGTGGATCGCTTTCGAAGTTTTTGTAACCCCGCACAGGCCATCACCTCCGTCAGAACATCTTTTCAGGATCTCGATACCGGTACAGCAGATTGTCAAACGCCATACGGGTTGCTTTGTAGGTCGTCATATCGGGAATGTCCCGATTCTCATAGTAAAAACTGGTCATGAGGATGACGGCCAGCCGGACAGGCTCAGGAGCGTCCGGGATAATACCTTCATCATCGGGTTCCTCAAAGGAGACCCGGCAGTAGTCCTCGGCTTCTGCCTGAGCCTGTTTGATCAGGCCCTCGATATAGGAATCTTCCTCATTGTGCTCGATACGCAGATGGGTTTTGACCTCATCAACCGTCACGATCATCGGGGATCACCTCCTGAAGAGGCGCGATGATCCCGGCATCCCGCAATACGGACAGCAGGCGGTTGTAGTCCTCGCGGAGCTGGGCTACGGTGGTCGCCGTGCTGTCAGCCAGAAAGGGCAGCTTGACAGTTTCACCTCCCGGAGGAAGATCGAACAGTCCCTCGCCGCCTTCCACACTGGCACCGGGCAGGAAGGTCAGCTTCCCACCGATGACCAGTTCATTACCGCCATGGGCAAAATAGCACTTCGACATGGCTTATCCCTCCTGCGTGGTCGGCTCCACGATCTTCATCGTGAAGGTAGTCTCGGCATAGCCATCAGCCTTCAGGGTGAAATGCTTATCACCAGTCAGGTATTCTGCCTGATCGGCCTTGATGTACAGCACAAAGTCGCCAGCGGAAAGGTCAAGGGTAGTCGCTTCGGCTGCGTCATCCGCAGACAGCGTAACACTCGCGCCGGTATCGTCGGTGAACTTCACGCCCACGACAGATCCAAGGCCCGTGCGAACACCAAAGCCCAGCCACTTATGCTTGCCCCAAGCTGTTCCATGGTCAGCATCGGCCAGTTCACTGACCTTGCAGTTGAGGGTAATAGTGATCTCCGTACCATCGATCGTCACGGTCGCATGACCACTGTTGGCGGCAGTTTCACTGGTCGGCATGGAAGCAGGCGTCGGGCATGCCAGAACGGAGACATTCCAACTGTCCGGAACCATGATTCCGGCGTTTTTTAGCCCTATGAGAAGAGCGTTGAAGGCATCCTTCACATCCTTCACCTGGTTTCCGGTTACGGGTTCCTGGTTCGCGGCACCGGGGAATCCTGCAATACTGCCGCCTTCCTCGAATACCAGTTTGCCGCCGATATGGGTGACTTCGCCGCCCTGCTCGGTATAGTTTTTCGCGTTATAGCTCATAACTCAGCACCTCCAATGCTGGAAGGGAGCCGCCCATTACAGACGGCTCCCATGGTCGTTGGGGGATCAGGCCTTCACAGCCAGGCACTTCATGGCCTCAGCCAGCACCAGACGGCCATCTACGCGCTGGGTAGCGCGGAAACCGACCTGACCGGTAGCGGCATACAGCTCATTCAGGCGCTGGAAGGAACGGCCCTGGCGATCAGCGATCCAGTAGGACTTGAAGTCACCGAACAGGATCACCTTGTTTCCGGAGTCAATTTCCGGCATGAAGGGAGAAGTCACCAGGCGGTAGTTCAGCAGGGTGTCCGGCTGACCTTCCTTGAGGCCCGGCTGCCAGAGGTACTGGCCCTGACCATCCTTCAGTTTCCGGAGGGCCTTCAGTGTACTGTCATTCAGCAGGAAGACGGCTTTCTTCCGGTACACACTCTTGATAGAGTGGATCAGATCGAAGATCTCATCCGCAGTCGGCGTGTTTCCATTGGTGGTAACACCAATGCCTGCACCGTTCGTGGCATGCAGCAGACCCGTGGGCTTACCGGTGCCATTACCGGTGATGAAGGCTTCCTCTTCGGCAGCACCGATCCGGCGGGCAAACTCAGCAGCGATGTAGCTTTCAATATTGAAAACACTGTCCTGCAGAAGTTCGTCGGAAACCTTGATCATGGTGGCCACCTTGTGAGCGCCGATGGTAATCTGACCGAAGGTGTCATCACTATCGGGGATCGTACCTTCTTCATCCACCCAGGAGGCAGTGCCGTGGGAAGCCACCAGCGGGATCTTCCGATCGCCGGAACTGGTCTGGATGACAGTGCACAGCGAACGGAGAACGTTCTCCTCCTCGAGGCCCTGCACCAGGGTGCGTTCGTACTCATCCGGTACGAGATAGCCACCTTCGGAGTCGGTGCCAACCTGCAGGGCGTTCATCACACCCGGAGTGGCGACCCGATTCCGGATCATGCCCCAGAAAGCAGTCTTGTACTCATCGGAAGCACGGCCCTGCTTCTGGGCAGTGGGGGCAACGGGACGGGAAACCAACGGCGCAGCGGTCGGCTGATCCATCTCACGATCAATCGCAGCCTGACGCTCAAGCCGGTCAATTTCCTTGCCGAGAGCGACTACATCGGCCTCCATCTTCTCGTAGGTCGCGTTGTCCTCGGCGGATACGGTGCCATCTTCGGCACGATGGGATTCCAGGAACGCTTTGGTCTCGTTCCACAGGTTGGCGCGTTTTTCACGCAGAGCAAGAATCTGATTCATAATGAAAATCCTCCTTCATCATTTCAAAAGCGACAGCCTTTTCTCCAGGTCTGCCGCTTTTACTCGGTTGTCAGGGGTAACAGGTTCGGGTTTCTTGGGTTCCTCGAGGGTTGGAACCACATCAGGCGGGTGTTCAGGTTCATCCTTCACCACATTCTGCGGTTTCGGCATGGACGCGATCACCCGGTTCATGAGACAAGCCGCAGCGGATTTACGTTCGAAGGTATAGGCCGCCATGTCATCAGGCAGGTCTTCCGCGCCGGTGTACAGGACTTCATCGCAGAAGCCGAGTTCCTTGGCTTTCAGGGCGTTCATCCACGTTTCACTGTCCATAAGCTGGGAGATCTTTTCCCGGCTCAGCCCGGTCTTGATCTGGTAAGCATTGATGATGCTTTCCTTCACCTCGTCCAGCAGCTGGATGGCTTTCCGCATCTCTTCCGTATCGCCCATGGCCATCGTGAATGGATTGTGGATCATCATCAGACTGGTGGGACTCATGGTCACGTGTGTGCCAGCCATCGCAATAACGGAAGCGGCAGAAGCTGCCATGCCGTCAATCTGGATGGTCACATCACCCGGATAATCCATGAGCATGGTGTAGATCTGGCTTGCCGCGATGCAGTCACCACCGGGCGAGTTCAGGTGAATAGTAATGGGGCCGTTTCCGGCGAAGAGCTCCTCCTTGAACATGGCGGGCGTGATATCATCGGAGAACCAGGATTCTTCCGCGATCACACCGTCCAGGTACAGGGTGCGGGACTCATCGTCGTTGCGGACCCAGTTCCAAAAGTGTCGCATCAGGGTTTGTTCCTCCTTTCAGGGGTTTGTTGTCGTTGGGATGATTGCTTGCTGTCGTCATTTTCCTTTGCTGCGTCTTTTTCGTATGCAGCACCAGCCATTTTCAGGGGCATCATATTTCCGTTGACAAGGTAGGTATCGCCGCCCTCTTCAGCGGGAATGGGATTCAGATTTTCCAACGCACGGATGTCATTCGGAGACATGAATCCATTGTTGATGCCAATCGCATAACCTTCCATGCGGGATTTGTAGTCACCGCGCATCAGGCCGTCCATGTTGAACTGCACATAATAGCGCCCCTTCTCCTGATCGGTGAAAAGGGCGCGGTTCATAGCCTGTTCAATTCTGACGAGCCAGGGCCGGATGGTATGCACGGCAAAGTCAATGCTCTGGTGTTCGATATTGGAGAAGGTTGCGTGCTCCAGATTACCTACGAGGTGAGGCGGCACCCTGTAGATCCGGCAAATCTCATCCACCTGAAACTTGCGGGTTTCCAGAAACTGCGCTTCATTATTCGGGATGGCAATCGGCTCAAACTTCATGCCTTCTTCCAGTATGGCCACACGGTTGCTGTTGGAAGAACCACCATAGGCGCTGTTCCAGCTTTCGCGGAGGGCCTTCGGGTTCTTCACGGTGTTCGGGTGTGTCAGGATACCGGAAGGTCGTGCGCCATTAGAGAAGAACTTACTGCCGTATTCCTCGGAAGCGATCCCAAGGCCGATCGCGTTTTTTTCCAGCGCGATGGGGCTGTAGCCCATGATCCCGTCAAAGCCGAGGCCGGGGATGTGCAGGACATCCTCTGGGGACAGCACCACCTGTTCTCCGGTACTGGTCATGTAGGTATAAGTCAGAATGCCTTTCTTATCCCTGTCCACTGTCATCTTATCCGGCAGCAGTGGGTACAGGCCGGTGACCTGGTTCCGACCAGACCGGATGATCTGGCAGTAACTGTTTCCCCAGAGCAGCAGGTGGGCCAGCATGACTTCCCGCAGAACAAAGGATGTCATCTCACTGTTAGGCTCGTCATGGAGTAGCGGATACAGCGGATGCTCTGTTGCTTTGCGGTTCCCGTCTTCCTTAGCTTCGTACACTCCCAGCGGCAGGCTGGCGACTGTTTCCGAGATGACCCGGACACAAGCGTAGACCGTTGAAAGCTGGATCGCGGTGTTTGCGTTGACCGGTTTCCCGGAGCCGCTGGTGCCGAAGTAGAAGGTTGGCGCGGCGCTGACGCTGTCCTGGGGCTTATCCCGCGCACGGAACAGCCCAGCAAAAGGATTCTTCATGCGGTTTCCTCCATAAAAAGAAGAGCCGTCCGGCTGTCCGGATGGCCCTCTGTGTATTTTTCCACGATACCATTATACATGAGATTTTCCCAGAGATCGTCTCACTATTTGGACAATTTAATTTACGATGACAAAGTGCCTCTGTGATGGTATAATACAAGGGATATTTTTACGGAGGAAATTCACTTGAGTATTGATCTTAGAGCAGAGAAACCCAAAAAGACAGCTCAGGAGCTTGTGACCTTGCTCAGAGAAGAAAAAGGTGTAACTTTCTCCATTATGAATGAAGATGAAGCGGCAAGCTATCTATCCGAGCGGAACAACTACCTACGGACTGCCTCTTACAGAAAGAATTATCAAAAATACCTTCACACTGAGAACAAGGGAAAATATATCAATCTGGATTTTGCTTATCTGGTCGAACTTTCAACAATCGACTATCATCTGCGGACAATTCTGCTGAGGATGTGTATTAATATTGAGCATGCCATGAAGGTTATGCTTGTTGAAACCGTTTCTCGAGCAGATGGTGAAGATGGTTATCAGATAATAGACGATTTTATTAAGGAGTGTCCATCAGTTTTATCAGATATAGCTCAAAAGGCCGATGCTGTTTTCACGAAGGATCTGATTAATAAGTATTTTGATATATGCTATGTGGTTGATGAAGGACCGATTCTTAGGACCGAGGTGCTCAGTTCAAATTGTCCGATTTGGGTTTTTATGGAAATAATCGGTTTCGGTATGTTGACTCGTTTCTATGAGTTCTGCATCAAAAGAGGTCTGCTTTCTGGTGATCAACTTCCAACGAATGTTCTTAATCCGGTCAGAAGTTTGCGAAATGCATGTGCACACAATAATTGCCTGTTAAATAATATGGGGGCTACTTCGGACACAGCACCACCGGAGATTATTTCTCAGTTCGTAGCCGGGCTATCAGACATCCCAAAAGTTGGACGCAAAAAGAAATTAACCTGTCGGCCACTGTTGGAAATTGTTTGCATGCTTTATGCGTACAAGAGTATTGTCTCAGCAAACATTTATAATACTGGCATGCAGGAATTGAAAGCATTTGCAGACGGCAGGATGATAAAGCGTATCGATTATTTTTCACCCAATTTCCTGGTGACTTCTTCACTCGAATTTCTGCAAAAAATCATTGACAACCTTATTTGAATGCCGTATACTTGATCTGTTATCAGGGCGTGAGCTCTTAAAGAGTGATCGTTCGCAAGGACAATGCCTGCATTGTCCTTGATCCCTTTTTGGGGCATTTTTGTGTTGTTTATTTTACAGTGATTGCTATTCTGGCCATCACAGCCCACTTCCGGTTTTCTTATCATGGCACTCTTTGCAGAGAGATTCCCAGTTGGTCTGATCCCAGAACAGCCGCTGGTCACCCCGGTGCGGGATGATATGATCCACGACAGTCGCCGGGACAATCTTTCCCTCCGCCTGACAGAAAGCACAGAGCGGATGCTGCTTCAGGAACAATGCCCGGGCTTCACGCCAGCGGGCATCATACCCACGGGCGGAGGATCCGCCGCGCAGGCGATCATCACTGTACATCCGGTGATCCTTACAGAACACCTGGCCCTGTTCGCAGAACCCGGGACACCCCGGGTAGCGGCAGGGTCTTTTCGGCTTTTGGGGCATTTCAGCACCTCCGTTCAGATAATCAAAAAGCCCCGGTCGTCATAAACCGAAGCTCCGCTGTTGGCGTTTTTCAGCGCACGATCCAGCGCCATGACCAGTGCCACAGCACCGTCGACTTTTTCCGTGGATTTTTCCTTGTCGATCTTCAGGTTTCCGGCAGGGTCTGTCCGCACGAAGGCATTGTCCATATTCCACCGGAGAACCGGATGTCCGCCATGATTCAGTTTCCGTTCCAATACCAGGCGCATCAGTTCCTTTGTTGGAGGACTCATATCCCTGAACCCTTGACCGAAGGGGACCATCGTAAAGCCATCATCCTCGAGAGTTTGAACCATCATGGTGGCATTCCACCGGTCATAGGCGATTTCCCGGATGTTGAATCGTTCTCCCAGCTGGAGGATGAACTGTTCAATCGCGGCATAGTGGACGACATTGCCTTCCGTGGTATGGATGAAACCCTGCCGTTCCCACTTGTCGTACATCACATGATCCCGGCGGACGCGAAGCTGCAGTGTTTCTTCCGGGAGCCAGAAGTGCGGAACGATAATGTACTGCTCCTCCTCATCCCGTGGTGGGAACACAAGCACCATGGCGGTCAGGTCACTGGTGCTGGAAAGGTCGAGTCCCGCATAGCAGGGGCGGCCCTCCAGTTCATACTCATTGACAACACCGCTGCATTCATCCCATTTATCCATCGGCATCCAGCGGACGGACTGCTTCACCCACTGGTTCAGGCGGAGCTGCCGGAACATGTTCTCATCGGCAGGGGTTTCCTGTGCTTTGCGGAATGCGTCTCTGACCTTATCGATGGTGATTGTCTGATCCAGAGAGGGATTCGCCTTATACCAGTTCTTTTCATCTGTCCAGTCAGCGTCATCCGGCAGGCCGAAAACCACCGGGTAAAACCGGGGATCATCCTTTCGGCCTTCGAGGATGTCGATAGCTTTCTGGTGAACTTCCCAGCAGATGCTGTTTCGGTCCGTTCCGGCGGTTGTCAGGAAAAACCACAGGGGCTGCTTCCGGGCGTCACCGCTGCCTTGCGTCATAACATCGTACAGAGCGCGGTTTGGCTGGGTGTGCAGCTCGTCGAAGATACAGGCGCTGACATTCAGACCATGCTTCGTCGCTACTTCGCTGGAAAGCACCTGGTAGATACTGCCGGTCGGCTGGTAGACCATCCGCTTTGTGGACGGGATGATCTTAATTCGCTTACTAAGTGCCGGGGACTGCTTCACCATGTCCACGGCCACATCGAATACGATAGCCGCTTGCTGGCGGTCTGACGCGCAGGAGTAAACCTCCGCACGCCATTCATCGTCGTTGCAGAGCATGTTCAGGGCAATGGCAGCGCCGAGCTCTGACTTTCCCTGTTTCTTCGGGATTTCGATGTACGCCGTGGTGTACTGCCGGATCGTCGGATCTTCATCACGGACAGTACCGAATACATCCCGGATGATCTGTTCCTGCCATGGGAGCAGCTTGAAAGGCTGACCGTGGAACTCTCCCTTTGTATGCTTCAGGCACTCTATGAACTGGATGACTCGGCGGGCTTTCTCCTCACTTTGCATCCTGCCAGCCTCCCCTCAGAACAGATTCCATCGGATCATCCGTATCGGCCTTGTCGCCATTCTGGGCATAGAGCCGCGCACGGCTGGCCGGGGTCAGGCCGAACTCTGAGCAGAAAGACTGCATGATTTTCAGGTTCTGCTGGGCAATGGATACCTGTGGAACCTGCTGTACATAGCCGCTGGGTGTTTTGAAGATCGTCCCGTGCTGGGAAAGGAACTCTTCAGCTTCACGCCAACGGGCATAAGCCTGACAGTAACCGGCGAAGGCTTCCATGTCATGTTCTGTCAGGATACCCATCGCAATCAGGGATGGAGCCAGACGCTTCCATTCCTTTTTTGCTTCCGGCATCAGCCATGCGGGGCATTTCACGTTCTCCTGCGGCGGCGTAGGCTCTTCTTTATTGATCGGCCTGCGGCCTTTTCCCCGGTCGCCTTCCAGTACCTTCAGGGCAGTGGGCAGGGGCTTCCTTCCTTTGGTTGCCATCTGGTTTCACCTCCTCTCCGCGGAATTGTGTGTTTTTACGCACCTGTGACCACTTCACTGTAGGGTATTGTGTGCCCGTCCCGGAGTACTGTGATCTCCTGATCCGGGTAGTCCTGGTGGAAGCGTTCCACTATGACTGTTGCGTACTTCGGGTCCAGTTCCATCGTTCGGCAGATCCGGTCGGTCTGTTCGCAGGCGATCAGGGTAGAGCCGCTGCCACCGAACAGATCCATCACCACGGCGTTTGGAGCGCTGCTGTTCTTGATGGGATAGCAGAGCAGCGGGATCGGCTTCATTGTCGGGTGATCCGCGCTCTTCTTCGGCTTGTCGAAGTTCCAGATTGTAGACTGTTTCCGGTCAGAGAACCATTTATGCTTTCCGTTGGGAAGCCAACCATAGAGCACAGGCTCATGCTGCCATTGATATGGGCTGCGGCCCAGCACCAGGCTGTTCTTCACCCAGATGCATACCCCGGAAATATGAAAGCCGGACTCTTTGAAAGCCCGGCGAAAGTTCAGCCCTTCGGTGTCAGCATGGAATACATAAGCGCTCCCGCCCTCTGCCATGTGGGCAGCCATGTTCTTGAAGGCTGCCAGCAGGAAGGTGAAAAACTGTTCATCTGCCATGCTGTCATTCTGGATCTTCTTTCCATCTGCGGATTCATACGCAACATTGTAAGGCGGGTCCGTTACGACCAGGTTGGCTTTGATGCCTTCCATGAGCACATCCACCGCATCCGGATCAGTGCTGTCACCGCACATCATCCGGTGCCTGCCCAGCGTCCATACATCACCGGGCTGTACATATGGGGTGATGGTTTCCGGGTCGAGCTCGCAGTCATCATCGTGGGTTTCCTTGTCATGAACCTTGCTGAAAAGATCATCCACCTCGGCAGCGTCAAACCCGGTCGCGCCAAGGTCATAACCGGATGCCTGCAGGTCTTTCAGCAGATCAGCAAGGGCTACAGGTTCCCAGTCGCCGGTCGCTTTGTTCAGGGCGATGTTGAGCGCTTTTTCATCTTCCGGCTTCTCAATATGTACCACAACGCAGTCCACTTCGGTCGCGCCTTCAGCCTTGAGCACCTTGTAGCGCTGATGACCGCCGACAATGTTGCCGGTAACCTCGTTCCAGACGATCGGATCGCAGTACCCGAAGTCATGCAGGCTGCGCTTGATCTTCTCATAGGCAGGATCACCGGGCTGTAGGTCTTTCCGGGGGTTGTATTTCGCGGGTTTCAGCTGGTCAATCGGCAGCCGCCGCATATCCAGGGTCGTATTCATAGGTTCCTCCTTCACCGCCTTCGGGCGGTTTTTTTATTCCCGGGGCAGGGCTGATACCCCCGGCCCCCAATTTGTCGGAAATTCGCGCGTGACTGGGGCGCGGTCGCCGCCAGGCACACTAAGGGATCTGACCACCCCCTCCCTGGGCACAGCCCGGGCGGGCGGCGGCGGGTCGGAGACCCCGGCTGGGTGTGCCCGGGCGGGCGGTTCCTCCCGGCGGCGGGCGGCGGGGTTTCCGGGCGGGCAGTGTGCCCGGGCGGCGGGGTGCCGACCCCGGCGGGTGTGCCCGGGCGGTTCCGGGCGGGGTCTTCCGGCGGGGTTTCCGGGCGGGTTTTTCCCGGTTCCGGCGGGCGGGTTTCCGGGCGGCGGGTGTGCCCGGGCGGGCGAAAAAAAACCGGGTTTTTTCGGTTTTTTTCGGGCGGGCTTCACGCATGTATAAGGAAGCGGGCGGCTCTTTTTCCGAAAAAAACCGTTGACTTTTTCGCCCGGCGGAGTGATGGATGTGTCCGCCGGGCGGGAAACCGCCCAAAAGCGACAGCCCGGCACCCGGGTCGGGCGGGAAAAGCCGCCGCCGGAAGAAAGGAGCCCACCGTGAAAACCCAAACCTTCGGAACCGAAATCGAGGTCAACCGCATCAGCCGCCAAGCCGCCGCCCGGGCGATCGCCGGGGTTCTTTCCACCGACGGGTACACCGCCGAAGTTCGGCACGAAGGCGGTTCCTACGACGCTTGGGTGGTCATCGACCGGGAAGGCCGCCGCTGGAAGTGCGTTTCCGACGGGAGCATCGCCGGACCCCGCGACCAAGGCACAGAGTTCGTCACCCCGGTGTGCCGCTGGGAAGACCTCGAAACGGTGCAGGCCTGCGTCCGGGCCCTCCGGGCGGCTGGGGCACACGCCGACCCCTCCTGCGGCATCCACGTGCACGTCGGGCTGGGGAGCCACACCCCGAAAACCCTGCGGAACTTGGTGAACTTGGTGAACGCCAAGGAAGACCTCCTGACCCAAGCCCTGCAGATTTCCCCCGCCCGCCGGGAACGGTGGTGCCAGCCCGTCGACCCCGACTTCCTCGCCACCCTGAACCGCCGCCGCCCGACCTCCTCCGAGGAGCTCGCCCGGATCTGGTACGACGACCGGAACTGGGAATGGCACGCACACCAGCACTACGACCCCTCCCGGTACCACCTCCTGAACCTCCACGCCGTTTGGCAGAAGGGCACGATCGAGTTCCGGGCTTTCAACTCCACCCTTCACGCCGGGGAGGTCAAAGCCTACATCCAGCTGTGCCTCGCGATCAGCCACCAAGCCCTGACGGTCGCCTCGGCGAGCCCGAACCGCCCGGTCACCGACAACCCGGCGTACACCTTCCGGTGCTGGCTCCTCCGGCTGGGCATGAACGGCGAGGAGTTCAAGACCGCCCGGACACACCTCCTGAAGCACCTGCCCGGGAACGCCGCTTGGAGGAACGGTGCCGAGACCACCCGCCGGGCTTCCTGATCCGGCGGGCACACACCGACCGCCGCTGGGCGGTTCCCCGGAGGGCTCCCGGATCGGGAACCTTCCCGGGAGCCACACGGCTCCTAAATCGAGACGGGCACAGCCCGGGAAAGGAACACACCATGGAAATCATCACCGTCGACCGCCAGCGCTTTGGAATCAAGACCGACCCCCGCACAGGCACACCCTGCGTTTCCAGCATCCACCCCTACGACGAGACCGAGTACCATTGGGCTCTCAAATCTCCCGCCGGGATGTGGAAGGTGTACCGCCGGGGAAAGCTGGTCACCATCTTCGGCAAGAGCCTGAACCTCGAGCCGGAACAGGTCGCCGCCCGGCTCCTGAATCTGGACAGGCAGGCACACCTGACCCGGACGGGCGGGATCTGGTAAGCCGCCCACCGCCACACCGGCGGTTCCGGTTGAGGGCTTTCAAATCGGGAGCCTTCACCCGGAGCCACAGGCTCCTAAATCAACAGGCGCACAGCGCCAAGGAGGGCACACCATGAAAAAGCAGGACATCCGCAACGCGTACACCCAGAAGGTCACCGAGCTCCTGAATCAGGGGTACACCATTTTCCCGGACACCATGAACGGGAGCCAAGGCGAGATTGCACACATCGACCTGACCAACGGCTCTGAAATCCTCCGGGTTCTTCTGACCCGGGAACACCACTGGGCACGGGACGAGGACGGGTACAACGGCGACACCATCTGCCTGACGGTCGGAAAGGCCGCACCGGACACACGGGTCTACGACAACTGGGACGGCACAGTTTGGAACAACCGCCTCGAGCCGCGCTTCCAAATCGAGTGGGCTTGGATCGGCGGCAACCGGAACCACAGTTGGTACACCGATATGGAAGAAGGCCGCCGGATCAGCAAGCTCCAGTGGGAACGCTACAAGGCACACGATGAGACCCGCCGGGAAGAGCTCGGCGACGCTTTCAAATCGGTAGCCCTGCGCTGGCTGCGGAAACAGCCCAAGATGAAGACCTGCAGGCTGGAAGACATCGAAAAGATGACCCGGGTCTGGGGTAAGGAAGGCAAGCGCAGCTTTGAAATCCGCGCCAAGGGTAAGTACTTCACCATCCGCTGACGCACACGGTACCGCCGCCGGGCGGTTCCGGTTGAGGGCTCCCGCCGGGAGCCTTCGCCCGGAGCCACAGGCTTCGAAATCGAAAGGAGGCACATGCCATGAAGTTCATTGACCTGAACGACGACCGGGAATACACGGTTGCCGACCTGAAGCGGGATTGGGCACAGTTCCGGGAAGAAGACCCGGACAACCACGCCGCCAGCTTCAGAATCGAGTTCTTCGAAATCCTGATGGCGACCATCAACGGTCGGAACGATCTGGAGATCACCGGGCTGACTCCCCGGGAAATCAGCAACATCATCATTCGCCTGCGGGCACAGCTTTGAAATCAAGGAGGGCAACAAAATGTACATCTGTGACCTGATCAACAACCCGGCATTCAACTTCAACGCTCCGTTCAGGATTCTCTGGTACCGGGGCGGCGACGAAACCACCACGGTTTTCGACAGCACGGTTTCCGGCGACATACACTTCGACCTGATGTTCAAGACCATCACGGCGATCAACACAGGCGACGACGGTGTTCTGGAAATTGAATACGCCGACTGAGCTTTCAAATCAGCCGCCGGAGGTACACATTGACTTGACTTCCGGCGGCGGCAGAGTGATGGATGGACAGCCCGCAGGGCTTTCAAATCAAGAAGGAGGTACATCCATGAAAAAGTTCACCGCAGTTATCACCGACGCTGACATCCGCTGGTACATCGATCAGGCGGCAACCGAACTGGAAGAAGACAACCAGATCCGCTTCCCGGACAGCGAGGCCCGGAAAGAATTCATCGAAGACTGTGTCGCCAGCGAGATCGACAGCTACGAACTTTACGAACGTAACCCGTTCGGCTACCGCCCGGACTACAAGGTCACCGTCCTCGACATGGCTGACCTTTACGAATACACCGTCAATGAATGACCCTTGCGTTTTCCCCTGAAAAGGGAGAAGATAGAAACGAGCCGCAGGCTCTTGAATCAAGGAGGCTACATGAAATACATCGCTTACGGATCAAACATGGTTGAAGAACAAATGGCTGTCCGCTGCCCGGAAGCCAGACTGATCGGCACCGGATACATTTCCGGTGCCCGGCTGGAGTTCTACCTCCACGCCACGGTCGAAGAAACCGGCGACCAGCGGAATCGTGTACCCGTTGCGGTCTGGGAAATCAACAGGCGGGATGAACAGATGCTGGATCGCTACGAAGGCTACCCCAGCTACTACATCAAGGATCGCTGGTGGGTACACATGGACGACGGTTCCGTGATCGAGGGCATGATCTACCTGATGAAGATGATCCGGAAATCACCGCCGCACACGCAGTACTACGAAGGCATCGCCAACGCTTACCGCAGGCTGGGGCTCAGCTCCCAAATCAAGACGATCCTGAAGCCAGCGCTGGAAAGAAGTATCGCCCGGGGAACTGACTGGTAAACAACTGAACAAGACCGACCAGGCACGGCTGCTTTCAAATCGGAAGCGGCCTTTTCTTTGCCCTTTTTCGCGCCAACATCGCCGCTTTCGTTTCCGGTCGACCGTTTTCCCAAGCCCGGCGGCAGAGCCGCCACGTGCGGCGAAACAGGCAAAGAAAAAGCGGGACGGCTTGCTGCCGCTCCGCTCTGAAATACGCTGGGCCTTATTTGTCGTTTTCCATCAGGTCAGCGCTCAGTTCTACGCCATCATCGGTGTGCCTGAACCGCAGGATCAGCTGACCATCTGACACCTCATACATGACCTGAAAGGGGCGCTCCCAAATCTGTGTCAGCCCAGGACATCGCTTCATGGCTTCCCGGCGGTACGGTTTGAAATCCGCTCCCGGCTGTTCCTGTGTCCAGCGCTTGAAAATGCTGATCAGCGCTGGCCCGTGATCCATCCGGATCTGTTCCCATACAGCCTTGCCGGGGAGATCTTTGAAATCGACGCTCGGCAGGTTGCTGTTCAGGAATGCCCATTCATCCACGGGCATCGGGTTCCGCATGAATGCCAGCAGGGCTTCCTGCGTTCCGCAATCGTCGCACACCATGATCCCATCGGCAACCCGGCTCAGGGCGTTGGTGTACAGGGCGGGCTTCATGGTATCCTTTCCGCACCGGGGACAGGGCATGTGCTCTCCGGCTTCCTGCCGGGCTTTCAAATCCGCGAGGGCTTTCTGGATATCAGTCATTGGAGGTCACCTCCTGTGCCGCCTGCCGCTTTTCCTTCCGGATCTCTGCATACTTGGTCTTGTGCTTTTCAGCCGCCTCGTCGTTCGGAAAAGCGCTGTGACCCTTCAGGTGCTTCAGCAGCAGGTTCCGCTCCGCTTTGGAATCAGCGCCGTTGTATCCGATCCGCAGGAGCCATGCCCGGGCGAAGTACTTCTCGTTCTCGGGCTCCTGACGCTCCGGGAACACCCGGGTTGCTTCCTTCGCCACTTTCAGGATCCGGGCAGTCAGCATGGCATACAGCATGTTGCGCTCCGGCTCGTCCTGGTGTGCCGCATAGGTCAGGGTGACCTTTCCTTCAGCGAACTCGAATCCGGTCAGGCCATCCTCCTTGGCGGCATCCAGCAGGGCTTTGAAATCCTCCATGGTTTCGGGAGTGTTCTCCATCAGCCGGGCAATCAGGTTATCCGGGATGTTCAGCAGGTCGCCGCCGGTCATCTTTCCGATCAGGTACTGCTTGGTGAAAAGCGTGAAGATCAGGTTCTTCATCTGTGCTGGAGTAAGGTCATCGGCGGGCACCGAAATGTTCACTTGATCCTGCGCTCCTGAATCAGGGGTTTCCGTTTCCGGCTCCGTCTGCTCTCCGGCAGGTTCTGTTTCTTCCTCCGGGAAACAGCCGATGCTTTGCAGGAAATCCCGCAGGGCTTCGAAATCCTCACCCTCGATGTCGCCGTCCCGGTTGACGGTGTAATCGCCAACCTGGTACCCGAATGTGGGCGGCCCCATGTACTTGGCTGTGGTTCCCAGCTTATCGGCGAGGGCTTTCGCCAGCGCCTTGCGGTCGGTCGTGTTGGTAGTAACGGTCATGGTCCATACCTCCTTCGATTTTGGTAGGACATTACTCACTCTGAAAGGTCATAAAGTCAAGCAATTTCAATGCTTCCAGCGTATTTATTTCCCATAGGGACGGCTCTCGTCTTCCCAAGGGAGCCACTGCCGCCAGAAATGTCCAAGGGAACTGGTGTAGTTGTAATCCACATTCCGCAGGCCAAGGAAATCGATCATGCCTTCCGGGGTCAGGTCGTAGCGCTTTCGAATCCACTTCACGATGTATCCAGCAGGAGCTTTCCCTGTATGGAATGTGTTCACGTAGATACCGACCGGTTCTTCAACGCCAATGGCATAGGACAGCTGGATCTCGCACCTGTGTGCCAGCCCGGCCCTGATAACATCCTTCGCGATTCGCCTTGCCATATATGCCGCAGATCTGTCAACCTTCGTCGGATCTTTTCCGCTGAACGCTCCGCCGCCATGATGCGCCGCGCCACCGTAGGTGTCCGCGATGATCTTCCGGCCCGTCACTCCTGAATCGGCAAAGCTCCCGCCGGTCACGAACCGCCCGGTGGGATTCACCAGAATCCGGAAATCGTTATTCAGGCCATAGGCGTCAGCTATCTTCCACATGATATGGGAACAAATCTCCCGCACATCTGTCAGCTTTGCCTGTTCAGTGTGCTGGGTACTGATCAGAAACGTATCGATCCGACGTTTCCGGTAATCATAGGTCACCTGCGATTTCGCGTCCGGAAGCAACAGCGGGTATTCACCCTGCTGGAGGGACTGGATCGCTTCGGTTGCCAGAACAAAGGGAATCGGCAGCATTTTGTGTGTTTCATCCGTAGCGTAGCCGAACATCATACCCTGGTCGCCAGCGCCTTTTTTGTCAACGCCCTGCGCGATATCAGCGGACTGCTTCGAAATATGAACCGTTAGATCAAAATCGTTGCTGATCTCCGGTTCCCGGACAGCCAGTACCCGGCGCACCAGTTCATGCACATCCGGTTCATGATCGGAGGTGATTTCCCCGGCGACCGTCACGTGGTTATCCTTGATCAGGGTTTCGACAGCCACACGGCTCTGGTGGTCATGGCTCAGGCAATCGCTCAGGATCGCGTCCGAAATCTGGTCGCAGAGTTTGTCGGGATGCCCGGCGGATACCTGTTCACTGGAAAAAAGCATGTGTTTCACTCCTAAACAAAAGAAGACCCCACAGACATGTGTCTGCGGAGCCTTCCAGATTTTCCACGCTACCATTATACACGGGTTTTGTTCATAAATCGTCCCGCCAGTTGGACAGTTTATCCTTTCCCGTACAGCAGGGTGGTCAGGTTCTCCAGCGCCCGGCTCTTCTTCCGGTAGGCGGAGGAACGCTCGATGCTGAAGTGATCCGCAACCACATCAGCCGCGCCGGAACCGTACTCGTTACAGCTGCAGAAGAATGTGTCCAGCACGAACCGGTCGTCTTCCGACAGCGCGTCCCACGCTGGCTGGAACCAGGCCATGTATTCGCATGCCTGCCGGTAGCGCTCCCGCAGAAGGTCAATCTCCTCAATCGCCTTGATAGTACGTTCCTCACCGGCGGTGGGATTGTGTGCCTTCGGCATGCCGTCCAGCTTCGGACTGCCCGCGCCAGCCGCGCTCTCATACACGCCCCGGATCTCCTCACCGGTGTCCCTGATAATGAACTTCATATTGTTGAAGTCCTTGATTGCCGCGATCGTCGCCGACCGCTTATCCAGATACCGCCACATAATGCTCATGGCACCAACCTCCGAAAAATAGAATGTTTCTCGGATTGCCATTAGATTGTCAGATGGGCCTTCACCGCATTGATCAGGTTCTGCTGTGTCGTGTCCTTATGTTTCAAAGCGGAAAGGACATTCTCGTCAACAGTATCCTTCGTAACAATGTGGTGGATGGTGACCACTTCTGTTTGTCCCTGCCGCCAGAGACGGGCATTGCACTGGGAGTACAGTTCCAGCGACCACACCAGCGAAAACCAGATCATGATGTGTCCGCCTTTCTGAATGTTCAGGCCATGCCCGGCGCTCGCCGGGGAGATCAGGGCGATCGGAATCTTTCCGGCGTTCCAGTCGGCAATATCCTGATCGCTCTTCAGATCCCGGGTCGGCATTCCTTTGCCCGCCAAAAACTCCTGAATCCGCTGGTGGTCATGCTTGTACCAGTAGCAAACCAGCACACTCTGACCGTTGGCCTGCTCTATCAGATCCAGAAGGGTTTCCAGCTTTTTGTCATGGATTTTCTTCACATCGCCGTCGGCATTATACACAGCGCCGTTCGCCATCTGCAGGAGTTTGTTGGACAGGGCGGCGGCGTTGTCCGCCGTCAGTGTGTCTCCGTCCAGGTCAACCAGGAGATCCTGCTTCATGGCATCGTACAGTTCCCGGTCATCCGGGTCCATTTCCACTTTGTGATTGACCATCAGGCACTCTGGCATGTGCAGGTAATCCTTCGCCTTCATGGAAACGGAAATGTCCGCGATGCGCTGGTAGATCTGTGCTTCAGCGCCGGGCTTCGGCACGTAGCTGTACACCACACCGGTGTATGGGTTCATCCCGGCAGGTTTGAAATAGGCATCCCGGTACCGGGTAATGAACTGTCCCAGCCGCATGCCCTTATCGATCAGGTACACCTCCGCCCACAGATCCAGCAGGCCGTTGCTGGCGGGTGTGCCGGTCAGGCCGACGATCCGTTTGATATACGGGCGCACCTTCCGCAGTGCCCGCCATCGCTGGCTCTGGTGGTTCTTGAAACTGGACAGCTCATCGATCACTACCATGTCGAAAGGCCACGGCATATTGTGTTTCTCCAGGTAATCCGTCAGCCATTTCACGTTGTCCCTGTTGATCACGTACACATCCGCCTGTGCCCGCAGGGCGGCGGCACGCTGTTTCGCGTCGCCAACCATGATGGACATCCGCAGGAAGGAAGCGTGCTCCCAGGTCTCACGTTCCTCGGGCCACACCGTCCGGGCTACCCGCAGCGGTGCGATTACCAGTGCTTTTCCGACCTCAAAGCGGTCGAACATCAGATCCAGAATCGCAGTCAGGGACACAGCGCTTTTCCCAAGTCCCATCTCAAGGATCAACAGGGCTTCCGGATGTTCCTTCAGGAAATCCACGCTGTAATTCTGGTATTCGTACAGGTCACTTCTTTTCATGTTCTTGCTCCTCATCAATCTGTTCCATAATCTTTCTCAGCAGCCGGGGACCGTCCGTGTCAGACAGCAGGCAGAAATATTCACCGCAGAAAAACTCTGTGATTTCCTTTACCCGTGCCGCTGCCGCCTTGTCATCTGGACGGCGTTTCAGCCGCAGGTATGCCGGTTTGAAATCCTTGACCGCCTGCAGGATGATCGCCCGTGCCAAGGCAAAGTATCCTTCATCACACATTAATCTCTCTCCATGTGATCGTTCCGATCTTTCCGGCGATACCGGACAGGGCCTTCCGGTCAATCTCCGGCTCTCGAATCAGCCGCGCTTCCGTTTCAGACAGATCCCTCAGTTCCCGCATCACTTCATGGTGATGATCCCGGTACCGCTTGTATTCCGCTTCCAGATCCGCAAGCGCGTCGGGGTCATCCTCTTCCGGCGCTGTGAAATCTTCCAGCAGGCGGCGGGCCTCATCGCCCATGTGTTCCTCCACCAGGTACAGCAGGCCTTCCAGATCAAAGACTGTTTCCGTCTGGCCCGACTTCAGCTGAATCACGCTGGGCACTGTGATCACCTCCGTGTTTCTTCCAATATGCCGGGGATCTGTTCCGGGTTAGCCAGCACCGCGACCCTGAACCCCAGCTGGCGTAACTGCTCATGCCGCCACACCTGCAGGGGGCAGGGCTTTTCCCCGGGTGCCTTGACCTCCACGAAACTCAGCTTCCCATTTGGCAGAAGCACCATCCGGTCAGGCATACCATCTGTTCCCGGGGATACCAGCTTGGGGCACATCCCGTTCAGTGCTTTCACGGCTTTTACCAGTTTCTGTTCAATCAGTTTCTCTCTCATGTGTTCCTCCCATAGGTTGTCTTGTCTACCGGTTGTCTATGGGGGCTTGTCTAACAGGGGACCTTTGAAATCAAAGGTTGCACGCCAGTTTTTTAGACAACCGGACAAGAATTTCTCTTACGCGCGAAATATGCGTGTTCACGGACGTTGCCGCATCTTCTATACATAGAATTTTGTTCTATGATAGAAATCTTGTCTAAGTTGTCTAACTGTGCCTGAAGCCCTTGATGGCAAAGGCTTCAGGCACTGGACAAGCCAGTAGACAACCGCAGGACAGGCAGACAACCTTGTCACTTATCCCGCACATAAACCCGCTGCTGCCCATAAATGGGAAGCGACTGCCGGTCAGCGGCTTTATGCCATCCCGGCATCCTGACCATGATGGCGGAGATAGCGTAGGAATCGGCGGGCCGCAGATCTTCCTTGTTCTTCCCGAAACATTCACACCAGATCTCAATGTTGCTGACAACATTCCGGTGATACACACCAACCGGTCTGGTAGGATCGTCACTATCGCGGATATATTCCCGGCGCTGGTAAACATTCATCTTGTTCCAGTCATTGGGAAGCAGTGCGTCCAGGTATTCAGCGACAACGCCTTCGCGCTCATCGTGTTCCATGGCAAGCACCTGCTCTTCCTTCGCCATCGCTTCCAGTTCCGGCGGCAGGTACAGGGGTTCCCCAGCCTTCGCAAGCACCATGGCTTCGGCCCAAATCATCTGGATGGTTTCAGCGTCTAAATCCCACGGCTGATATTTCCCGTTGCCGGTCACCTTCACATTCCAGAATCGGCGGTTGCCTGTGATGTCACGCAGGTAGCCGTTTTCTGTGTTGGTGGTTCCGAAGAAAATACACTGCCGGAGATGCGGCGTTACCCGCCGCCCGAAGGAAGCTCGGTACTTATCGTCCTGCCGGGATACAAAAGCCTTCACCTTGTCGATGTCCGCCTTCTTCATGCCTGCCAGCTCTCCAATCTCCAGAATCCAGTAGCCCTGCAGCTTTTCAGCGGCGGTCTTATCGTTCATATCGGAAAGGGACAGGCTGTCAGAGAACCATTCCATTCCCAGCTTGGCGATCAGGGTGCTCTTGCCAATTCCCTGATCTCCGTTCAGGACAATCATGTAGTCGTACTTGATGCCAGGATTGAAAACCCGGTCATAGGCCGCGCACAGCGCCTTGCGTGTCACCGCCCGAACATACGGGTTATCCTGCGCGCCAAGGTAATCAATCAGGAGAGTGTCCACCCGGTGCACGCCGTCCCACGGCGGCAGGGCTTCAAACATCTCCCGGATCGGATGGTAACTGCGGTCGTCCGTCACCTTCGTGACCGCGATCTCATAGTTCCGGGCGGAGAAGGAACCGTAGTGGCTGTCCACGTAGCTGATCAACTGCGCGTCATCCTGATCGCGCCAGAACTTTGCCGGGTGCTTCCATGGCACCGGGCCGGTAATCTCCATGCCATCCGCCAGCTGGTTGAAGGCGATATCCCGCAGGAGCGGATCGTTTTCCAGTATCAGCTGAATATTGTGCAGGGAGTTTTCCAGCTTCAGGGTGCGGGGTTCATATACTAGCCGGGCCTTCCAGCTGTCATCGTCCGCCGGATCTTCGAAATCCGCCCCGGCTTCCTGCAACCGTTCCTCAGCCGCCTGCAGTTTCACCTCGTCCAGCGACATGGCGAATTTCCGCATTTCCTTAAAGGAAGCTTTGTCATCCAGATCGCCGAACTTGTGAATTCGGACGATATCAAAAGCATTGCAGAGCTTCAGGTATGCAGGGTCCTTGGCATGGTGGGAATAGACAAACTTGTCTTCCTTGATTTCCACGCCCGCCATGGAGCTGGATTCAATCAGGTGCCAGCGCTGGTCGGATGCCGTCGGTTCATACACATCGTCCAGAAAGGTTTCGAGCGCCTTCTGAATCGGGTAGTATACCCGGTTGAACAGGCCGACAACGCCGTCCTTCGTCAGGGGATC
Organism: uncultured Clostridia bacterium; assembly: GCA_947166385.1. Classification (GTDB taxonomy): domain Bacteria; phylum Bacillota; class Clostridia; order Christensenellales; family Aristaeellaceae; genus Aristaeella. Next base: position 22,349 of record CAMVEB010000033.1, read on the forward strand.
CTGGACTTTTTTCCCGGTGGTCACAGCCGCCTGACTCTCCCGGGAAGAGGTCGGCAGGCGGGTGGGATCAATCCATTCAGGGTGAGCGTTCAGGATATCGTCCGGGTTCAGCCACGGGCCTTCCGTTTCCTTATAGACAAACACGCCATTCATAGGGGTGGAGGGCCAGTACATCAGCTGGTTCGGCAGGTACGAACACTCGTCGAAATAGTCAATGCCCAGCATCTGCGCGAGATACCGGGATACAGCGGCAAACTCCTCCGGGGAAGTGTCCCTGGTCATCGGAATGATGATCCGGACCCGGGGCTTTTCCTCCGTACTGCTGTGGGTGGTGTAAAGCGCAGCCGTATATGGCATGTTCTCTTCAAACCCGTCGAGGAAAGCGGTGTCGATGCGGTCGCCGTCCAGTGAAACCATGGAGCGGGACTCCACGGTATCCACCTTCCGGCGACCGCCGATCAGTACGCCCGCGACAAAGCCGCCGTGATCCTTTGCCTGATCACGGTCGGCCTTGCTCATTTTGGCGTATTCCTCCGCTGATTCCGGGGTGCGAAGAGTGTGCTTCAGGCGCTCCTTCAGGTTCTCGAAGGAGATGGTCTTGTTTGACCACTTCAGCGCCTGTCGGCTGGCTCCATATGCGATCCCGAGATCACGCATGCGGTTCCCTCCTCATATCGGGTACCCATCTGTGTTCAAACCGCGCTTGCCGGGCCAGCCTGTAGGCCCTTTCCGTCGCGGCATCATCCTGATCGCACAGGTAGGAGCTGTCGTCGCCGAACAGTTCAAACCTGCCGTCCTTGTTGATGCCGGGGTGGGCGGCGAAGTGATCACCGTCGATGGTTTCGAAGTTGAACTCGTAGGGCCAGCCTTCCTTGCCGTTGCTGTAAGCGCGGCGGGAAATATCCTCCGAAATATCCCGGGCGTCATCGCCCTCCGGGATCTTGCCGACGACGAGCACCTTGCCGCCCTGTTCCGCGAAGCGGTTGATCTTCAGGGCATCCAGGTCGGTCATCTGGCCTTTCACTTCCACATACAGGTCACCGCCGTCACGGCCATCAACCCCATGCAGAAGGAAATCAGGAAGGTAGTACAGTCCGTCGCCAAGGTCATAGCCTTCCGGCTCGTATTCCCAGTCCACATGGCAGGCGTCGAAGAAACGTGCCCACCGCGCTTCCAGCCTTGAGCGGAACCGGTACCCCTTGTATTCAGTCTCAATAGGCTTCATAAAAAATCCTTTCCGGGCGGACCCGCCGTCAGCAGGCCCGCCCTGTGTTTCAGTCGTCTTCGCCGTTACACTGGTCGACGTAAGCGTGAAGGGAAAAGTCCAGCGCCTTCATCAGGGCTTCCAGCGCGTCATCGCCGCAGCTGGCGATCCGGATTCCGATTACCTTGCCGTCCTCGTCGCACTCCGGCTCGAGCAGGTAGTCCCCGTACAGGACGGTCAGGTCAAGGAACGTCCGGCTGCCGCTGGCGCGGTCCCCGCCGGTGGGACCTGTGGTTCCGGCTTCCACCCGGAGAACAGCGTCCTCCGTGTGTACCTGCCGTTCAAAGGTGTCAACCACGACACCGTTGATCTTCTGTGCCGATTCACGAATCGCGTACATTTTTGCTTCCTCCATATCTGTCGTAGTAGTGAACTGCCGTCGGCTCATTCGGGTGAATCTCTGCTCATGGTTCCCGGCTCCTTTCCTCGCGTGTTCACTCTCTTACGTTCAGATGGGAGCCGGTTTTTACAGTGAATTCGGATTTTTCTTTCGGAAAATGTGTGGGTTGTTGGCGGTATATAAAAGGAAGCGACAGATCACCCCGGGTCGGGATCGAGAAGCATATATAAATGAAGAAACTCCGCCGGATGCGGCAGGATCATTTTTTTATGAGGAAATTTTCACTTTTACTGTAAAAACGAACCTCCATCTGAACGTAAGGGAGTGAGCCGGTCAGAGCGGCATCACTCAGGGAAGGAGGTAAAGTCCCATGACAAAGAAGGACAAGGCGACTCTCGTTGAGGGGCTGAAACGGATCTGCGCGGATGTGGCCGTACTGGTCAGTCTGTTCGAAGACGGTGAAGCCCCGGGCACACAGGACACGCCCGCCGAGGAAGAGCCCAAGGCTCCCGCAAAGGTGTACACCTATGAGGAAGTCAGGGCGATTCTGGCGGAGAAGTCCAGGACTGGGTTCCGAGCGGAAGTGAAAGCGCTGCTCACCAAGCACGGTGTGACACAGCTTTCTGATGTGAAAGAGCCCGCAGTATTTGCGGCCATCGTGGCAGAAGCGGAGGGAATTGGAGTTGGCTAAGCACGCATTCTTAGCCGCTTCCGCGAGTGACCGATGGCTCCACTGCCCTCCATCCGCGAAGCTGTGCGCACAGGAAGAAGACCAGGGAAGTCCTTACGCGCAGCAGGGAACGGACGCGCATGAGCTCTGCCAGTACCTGCTTGAGAAAGGGCTGGGCAGAGATGTAAAGGATCCGACCGAAGACCTGACATGGTATGACGCAGAAATGCGGGAAGCCGCCGAAGGCTACGCTTCCTTCGTACTGGGTCAGGTGGAAGAAGCCAAAGCCCTGTGCCCTGATCCGATGGTCTGCGTTGAACAGACCGTGGATTTCTCCAAATGGGTAGAGCACGGGTTCGGCACGGCGGATGCCCTGATTGTAGCGGACGACCTGCTGTACATCACGGATTTCAAGTACGGCGTCGGATGCCTAGTCAGCGCGTCGGGCGAGGATGGAACCGGAAACAGCCAGCTGAAATGCTACGCGCTTGGAGCGCTGGACACGTTCGGAAACCTGTTTGATATCAAGCGGATCAGGCTTTCGATCTACCAGCCCCGGCGGGAAAACATCGATACATTCGAGCTGACGAAGGACGACCTGCTGAAATGGGCGGATGAGGTTCTGGCACCGATCGCCAAGCTGGCCTACGAGGGTCAGGGCGAGTTTGAGGCCGGGGATCACTGCCAGTTCTGCAAGGTGAAAGCCACCTGCCGGAAACGGGCCGAGTACGCCATGGAGCTGGCGCGGTACGAATTTGCTGAAGGGCCTACGCTGGAACCGGATGAGATCGCGGAGATTCTGCCGCGGATCGACACGCTGGTTCGCTGGGCGGACGACATCAAGAAGTACGCGCTGAACCAGGCTCTCGCCGGAGTAAAGTTCCCCGGGTACAAACTGGTGGAAGGCCGGAGCAATCGCAAGTACACAGACGAAGCGGCGGTAGCGAGGATCGTGACCGAAGCGGGATACGATCCCTACGAAAAAACACTGCTGGGCATCACGGCGATGTCGAAGCAGCTGGGTAAATCCAAGTTTGAAGAACTCCTGAGCGGCTTGGTTATCAAGCCTCAGGGAAAACCCGTGTTAGTTCCGAAGAGCGATGACCGCCCGGAATTCAACACAGCACAACAAGATTTTATGGAGGAATAACATCATGAGTAAGGTTTCTAATCCGACAAAAGTTATCACTGGCAAGCACACTGTTTTCTCTTACCTGACCGTCAACGAGCCGAAAGTCCCGCTGGGCGGCGGCACCCCGAAGTACAGCGTCTCCCTGATCATCCCGAAGTCCGATACCGTGACCGTGGAGAAGATCAAGGCCGCGATTCAGGCCGCCTACGACGAGGGGCAGGGTAAGCTGAAGGGCAACTCCAAGACTGTCCCGGCGCTGGAGGATCTGAAGACCCCGCTGCGTGACGGCGACAAGGAGCGCAAGGGCGACGAAGCCTACGCCAATGCCTGGTTCATCAACGCCAACAGCACCACCAAGCCTGGCGTTGTGGATGCTGACCGGAATCCGATTCTGGACAGCAGCGAGCTGTACTCCGGCATCATCGGGCGGGCGTCGATTTCCTTCTACGCCTTCAACAGCAACGGCAACCGGGGCATCGCCTGCGGGCTGAACAACCTGCAGAAGCTGGCTGACGGCACTCCGTTGGGCGGTCACAGCCGCGCCGAGGATGACTTCGCCGACGACGATGACGACGAGGATTTCCTGGGCTGAAAACGACAAAGGGGTGGCGGACAACACCGCCACCCAGACAACGACAAATATGAATGAGGTGAAAAATCATGGAATCCAGTACCATTACCATCAGTCAGCTGGCTGATCTGATCATTGTTGCCTGTTTCTTCATTGCTGGTTACGTTTCGGTTCTGTACCTTCTCGGAGAAGCAATCTCCGCAGTGATGGATTTCATCCGGGACAAGCGGAAAGCCCGGAAGGAACGTAAGGCCAAAGAAAAGGAGCAGGCCGAAGCGCAGGAAGCCTGATCCCACTACCGGCGGCAGGAGCCATCCTCCTGCTGCCGCTTTATCTTCGGAGGAATGACTATGATACAGAACCTGAGTATCGACCTGGAGACGAGATCCAGCGTCGATATTGTGAAAAGCAGCGTATACCGTTACGCTGAATCTGACGATTTTGATATTCTGCTTTTCGGCGTTTCCGTTAATCACGGCCCGATCAGGGTATACGATCTGGCGCAGGGAGACACAGTCCCGAAGGATATCCTGAAAGCGCTGACGGATAACACTGTGGAGAAATGGGCCTACAACAGCAGTTTCGAGCGGGTCTGCCTGTCCGTCTGGCTTCGCCGGAAGCATCCTGAATTCTTCTCTTCCTACGGTGACGGTCAGTACCTTGACCCTTCCGCATGGAAATGTTCCCTGGTACTGGGTATTTACAACGGCCTGCCCCTCGGGCTGGAGAAAGTCGGTGCCGTTCTCGGCTTTGAGGAGCAGAAGCTGAAGGAAGGCAAAGAACTGATCCAGTTTTTCTGCACTCCCAGCCGTACCAGCGGAAGGGCGTGGAACCTGCCGGAGCATGCGCCGGAGAAATGGGATCTGTTTATGCGTTACAATGAGCGGGATGTGCAGGTGGAGCTACAGATACAGGAACGGCTCAGCAAATATCCGGTTCCGGGTTTCGTCTGGGAGGAATACCATCAGGATCAGATGATCAACGATCGCGGCATCCGGATCGACCGGAAACTGGTGAAGGAAGCGATCCGGATTGATGCCATCACCAAGGCTGATCTGACAGAGAAACTGAAACGGCTGACCGGGCTGGACAATCCGAACTCCGTAGTTCAGCTGAAGCAATACCTTGCAGATCACGGCGTTGAGGTGGATTCTCTCGGGAAGAAGGAAGCCGTGGAATTGATCAAAACCGTGCCGGATGACATAAAGGAAGTCCTGTCCCTCCGCTTGCAGATCGCCAAGAGCAGCGTGAAAAAATACCAGGCCATGGAAACGACCGTCGGGAATGACGATCGCTGCCGGGGGCTGTTTCAGTTTTATGGTGCTTCCCGGACAGGCCGCTGGGCAGGCCGACTGATCCAGCTGCAAAATCTGCCGCAAAATCATCTGGAGGATCTGGAGCAGGCCCGGGAACTGGTGCGGCAGGGGGACTATGAAATGCTGAACCTGCTGTATCCCTCTGTGCCGGGGGTGCTGTCGGAACTGATACGAACAGCCTTTGTACCGAAACCCGGATACAAATTCATCGTCAGCGACTTTTCCGCTGTGGAGGCCCGGGCTCTTTCGTACCTCGCCGGGGAACAGTGGCGCATGGACGTGTTCCATAACGGGCGGGATATTTACTGTGAATCGGCGGCGCGAATGTTCCACTGCGTCGTGGAGAAGCATGGCCAGAACAGCCACCTTCGCCAGCGCGGCAAGATCGCGGAACTCGCCCTCGGATACGGCGGGAGCGTTGGTGCCCTGACCGCGATGGGCGCGGTGACCATGGGCATCCCGGAAGAGGAGCTGAAACCGCTGGTGGACATGTGGCGTAAGGCTAATCCGAACATTGTCCGGTACTGGTGGAACGTGGACACAGCTGCCAAGACAGCGATCCGGAAACAGATCCCGCAGTCTGTTGGCAACGTTCTCTTTGAAACACGGAGCGGCATGCTTTTCGTCACGTTACCGTCTGGACGAAAACTGGCATATGTGAAGCCCCGGCTGGAGGAGAACCAGTACGGCAGCGAGAGTATCACCTATATGGGTACTGACCAGCAGAAGCGCTGGTCCCGGATTGAGACATACGGTCCGAAACTGGTCGAGAACATAACGCAGGCGATCTGCAGGGACATTCTGGCTTTCGCTATGAAAAGCCTTCAGGAATACAGAATCGTCGCGCATGTTCATGACGAGGTGATCCTCGAAGTCCCCATGGAGACATCCCTGGACTCCGTCTGTGAACTGATGGGAAGAACACCGCCGTGGGTACCGGGTCTGGAACTCCGGGCTGATGGATACCAATGCGGATTTTATCAGAAGCAATAAAAAACGGGCAGCCGCTCCGATCCTCTGGAGTGCTGCCCGATCTTTTTATTCGTGTGTTTCCATGCCCGCATCTATCAGCGCGGTTTTTATCCGCTGGACGCAGTCATCAATATCCGCCCGAATATCACTTTCCCATAGTCTCACAACTGTCCAGCCCATTTCCCGCAAGGCATGATTATTCTTAGTATCGCGTTCAATGTTTCCCAGTATCTTGTTTCGCCAGAAGTCTGAATATCCAGCCAGTTCCTCTTCCAATGAACTCAGTCCGCGGATTGCCCAGTTATGGCCGTGCCAATAGTCCCCATCACAGAAGACGGCAACGTGATACTTCGTGAAGACGACATCCGGCTTTCCCGGGAGTTTCTTATAGTTGACCCGGTAGCGCAGATTCTCTTTCCACAAGGCTTTCCTGAGCATAAGTTCCGGTTCCGTGTTTTTTGACGGAATCGCTGACATTATCTTATGCGTCACCTCTGCGGTACGTTCCTTGTTAGACATGACTCACCCTTAAACACCACAGAAAATAACCTTTACGCCGACGGCACCCACAGCGTTTTTGATCTGCTTTTTATCTGCGTCAGTCAGCGCTTGTCCTGATAATGAAAGCTTCAAGCAGATAGACGGAAGTGTGCCGTTGATTGTCAACTTCGGCTCGTTCGAAATGATATCCAGCGCTTTTCGTAGAGCAGTTTCCCATTTCAGAACCGTGCCGCCACTGAGAACATATATTGTCCCGGACTCTGAGCGGAGGACAAACAGTCCGCTCTTTTTACCCGTTCCGCGCTGAATGATTTGTGCAGTTTCTCCATACACTTTACTTATTGTTTCCTCAGGTGTAGAAGCGGAAAGAGCCTCTTTGGTCAGTTTCTTGGTATAGGCGTTCAGAATTCCATCTTTGATGTAAGTTCTGACTTTCTCTTTCTCCATATAGCTAATCAGAACACCGCCAACTTCAGGAGTGTCCACAAGCGTATCGATAAACTGTCCGCTTTCAATACGCCCGCATTCCCCGTAACCAAAACTACTCGCTTCTCTGAAAACCGCCTGCTTCACCTGGCTCTGAATGTTCTTTGGTAATGCCATATTAGAATCCCTCCGGAAACTTTAATTTCACTTCATCATCGGAACCACTGAGATCCGCGACATCCTCCAACCACATATTTACAAAGCTTTCAACACGGGCATTTGAGAAAGAAACGAATCCATCTCTCAGATAGACGACCTCTTGCGCTGCGCCTTTCACTTTTCCCTCATTGTTCATTTCGATCATCTCCGCCATACGTCGTATATCAGAAACAAAGTCAAGGACAATGACTTTTTCTTTTCCTTCAGACAGCCGGAGGCCACGGCCTAACTGTTGAACAAATATCCGGCGAGAATGTGTCGCCCGCAGGAACACCAAAATATTAACGTCCGGGATATCGATGCCCTCATTCATAACGTCGACCGCGCAAACCGCCTGATAGGTTCCAGCCGCGAAGGCCAATAGTCTCCGCCGCCGTTCGGCTTTGTCAACTTTTGATAGTGCGGCGCAGGGAACGCCCGCTGCTGAAAGCATATCCGCGAACCGATTACTGTGTTCAATTGAAGGCGAGAAAATCGCGATCCGTGGATTATCAACTTCCCGCATTGCGTCCTTGAGTTTTGATATTACAGCCTCATCGCGCTGCGGCAAAAACAGCCGTTTATTCAAATCACGAATAGATAGATTCTGCTCACTCATACTCTGCATATTGTCCCAGTCGACATTATCGCATAGTATTCTGTAATCAACCTTCGATAGATATCCCATTGCCATGCCGTCTACCAGCGACACCTTAGCAACCGGCTCTCCAAAGATTGTGGTCAGGCTCTGGCCGTCACCTCGCCATGGTGTTGCTGTCATTCCCACAAGGAATTTCGGCTGCAGATGTTCCAAGCATGTTCTGAATCCATGGGCGAGGGCGTGATGCGCTTCATCAACAATTACCACATCAAACTGATCAGGCTCAATGCCCGGAAGATACCCATACAGGCTTTGGTATAAACCGAAAGATATCCCCTCGGTATTCCGGGGCGGGAGGCCGTCAAAAAATACTGACGTTGGTACTCCTTTGGTAATCTGTGGCCAGAACCCCTGCTCCAACTGGAGCGCGAGATCCGTCGCGTGGCACAGAACCAGTATCCTACGACAGCCCCGTTCCCACAGATGCCTCGCGATCGTGGCGGCGATCACTGTTTTACCAAGGCCTGTGGCGACAATATAAAATGCTCTTTTTTGACCGGCATCATATGAAGAGATGACTTTGCCGACAATATCATCCTGATAAGGACGGAGTTTTCTGAAGGCGGCATGATCGTCCGGCATCTGATCAATGAGGCTCTTCAAAAACGTACCGTTCCAGAGCTTGAGAGTGTATCCCGTAGAGGCCAATTGCTGTTGACGCTGCACTGCGGTTCTTGTAAATTCGCCGTTTGTCGCTACAGCGGCAATATTGGTTTCATAGAAAGATAAAGCGTTTATGGCTTCGTTGATCGCCTGGGGTCCGATATAGCGGTCACCAGAAACCGCTTTCGATTGAACCACCCATGCTCTGATCTGGTCACCTTCGGCGCGTGTCGCGAGGACATCTCCGCCTCTGTCTCCCGCGCCGCCAATCACAGTAATGTCTTTCCAACCAAGGTGCCCCATCATCCGAGCAATGGCACGCTCTAAGCCTTTCCAGTTATACCCATTTGCAATATCGTCTGTGTAAAAGTTCATGATTCAAGTTCCTTAACAAGGAAGTCCACACTGAGGGACGCTCTTGTTAATTCTTCTTTCTGAACGCGCTGCCCATATCCGGTGACTATGCGCAGAGCGTCCTTGATAAAGGAGAGTATGCGATCTTTCGCGGCTTCTCTTGCCCGCTGCGTCGCGTTATCATCAGTGAGACTGATGCTCAGATAAGGCGTGGAGAATGCTTTTCCATCAAAGAGCTCTTCAGGGAATCTTTCAACCAATCGGTACAGGGTTTTGGGCGGTACAAACTCGATAGCGTCAAAGCCTGCCGCTGTAGCGTTCTGGAAAGGCAGCAACAACGTGGGGTTGGCGTTTATGATATTAGCGACTGTTTCTTCAACTTCTCCTGCGGATTCATGTATACAAGCCACCACGTCAGCGGCACGGGGACGTAATGTCTGCATGAGTTTTTCTCTCATCAACTCAAAAACGCTGCTTGATCTGTCAACTAATGCCTGACGATCGATTCTGGAATCTCCCATAGACACACCGACAAGAGCGGAATACACGGAAACAATATCGGGAAGCGCGTCACGTGCTTTAAGACGCTCCGAGATATAAATCAGCAGAAGCATCTTTGGCGTGATGGGATATTGGGCCAGCAGAGGATGTGTGGGATCATAGATGAAATCACAATCTATCCCATCAGCGCTGAAGTGACAGGGCTTTCGCTCGCCATTTTGCTTAATCTCGCCCCTGGTCAATTCGTACGCACGGATATTCAGAGAGCCAGATCTTCCGAAGGGATAATGACGGCCAGAGAGTTGCTGAACAGGAACAGACCGCTGCAGCAAATCATCCATGGTTGATGTTTCTGGAACAGCTGGCTGAGGAGTAGCTGTCCCAGTGGTTGTAGTCGCACCACTGCCTGTAGTGTTCCCAGTGTTTGATGAGGCACCGGTAGAATTGCTGCCACCAAGATATGCTCCAATATCATCAGAAGGAGCCTCACCAGTATTTACATCTGTCGTTTCAGGCCCAGAGCCGTTCTTTTGATCCTCTTCCTGAGCAGCTTTCCACCATTTTGTATCATCAATATAGTCCCGGGTACCTTTTCTGAATTCAGCAGCGTATCTCTTTGCGAGATCGTTCGGCGCGAACAAACATTTTGTTCCTTTATCAACACGCCTATATGCGTTTACAAGAAGGCATAACGGGGAAGTGTTATCATCATCAAATCCCATAGCCCTGCGTGACCTGGGCAGGAAAGGCCCTACGCCACATATGGCTTCGCGGGTCTGGTCCCATGAAGTGTCGGCACGATCAAAATCATTCTTTTGGTATGTGGGAACTAAGTAATCGACATGGAGTTCACCAACAATTCTGCCACCGATAGAAGTACCGAGTTCGACTGGATATTGCAGTTCTTTCTGCAGTGTCAGAGGATTCTCATACTGGAAGAAAGTCTTGTCAGAAATCAGTATTTTTCTACCATTGCGAATGAAGTCGATTCCAAAATCGTTCGGATCAGCATATCTCTGGATACCTAACCAACCTGTCAATCGCTTTTCTCTTTCGACGATGTGAGTAGGGAAAGGTTCTCCTGCCTGCATCGCGGTATAGTATTCTTCAGCTTCATCCGGACGCAGATAGCAATTACGGCTCATATCAAACAGAGCGGAACCAAAGCTACGGTCAATGTTGATCCGGGCTGCAACGTTTTGATGGTTATAGCGTACATATCGGGATTCAGACCATACGCAATAATTTCTCACTCTTAACTGTTTTGCTTTTACCGTGATTGTAATGTCATGCTCGCTGAGAAGTGGCGAGTACACCCTTTCCAGACGTTGCCGAATTTCAGATTCTTTGTTAGCAAGCTCATTGAGAATGCCTGTCTTGAGCTTGGAAATAGTGATCTTTGTTCCGCTTTCTTCCGGGTTGGTCTTTGGTTTACGAACGATCGGCGCTTCAAACTTCTTGGAATCGATCAATTTCTGAAAATCGATTTTCACGCCTACCCAGTTAGCGTCTCCACTTCTGGTGGACAGAATCGTGGTTTCTTCCCCTAACCGTGCTGTCGCGATATTAAATCCCATTCCAAACAATCCCAAACTGTCAATGGGATTATTACTGGTATATCCCGCGCTAACAGCTTTCTGCAATTGATCAATAGACATACCTGTGGCGTTATCGCTGATTTCAATCATTCTTTCGTTTGCGCCAACAGAATCCGATGACCAAGTTACGGTTATTTTGTTATCTCTTTCCTCCAGCGAACTATTGGACAGAAAGGCGTCAATGGAGTTATCAACCAGTTCCGCGATACATTGCCATGTTTGAAAAGGAATCTCGCCCAGCATGCGTAGAACACGCGGTTTTGGGGTGATGTCAAGAGTATTAAGGCTCATTTCTCCGATCCTCCAATCTTGTTCAGATAGTTCGCCACGGTTTGGGCAACCTGATATGCCAGAACCGGCGGCACAGCGTTTCCGATTTGTGAGATATTCACTGTCTTTGAAAACTTAAACATAAAATCATCCGGGAAAGTCTGAATGCGAGCGCACTCTCGAACAGTCAGACGACGATCCAGAGAATAATGGAACTGAACTCTCGACTTGGGGTTGGCCCTAATCGTATAGGCAGGCTTGTCTTTCTCATTGCTTTCGTCGCCCTGACCGTTCCCCCGCTTAGCTTTTGACGCCGCGAAATAGTCACCCTGGTTGGGAACAACATCATTATCCGTCACATCAACCAGATCACCGATTGCCCATTCAATGCTGCGATAGTGATCCGCGAATTTTGCTTCTGGCTTTTCCGGGAAACCGTGGGTATCAAAGATATCCTTACGGACACAAACAATAATCAGCCGAGTTCTTCTTTGAGGCACACCATACTCAGGTGCAAACATTTTCCATACTTCTACTTGGTATCCGGCATCGATCAGGTCTTTTTCAATAACCTTGAGGACTTCACCCTGCTGCATTCTCTCAAGGTTGATGACATTCTCTCCGACGACGATTTTCGGTCGGTGAGCGTTCATGTACTCAATCATTGTTTTATACAGTTTCCCTCGTTCAGAGTCTAATCCACCAAGGGGGCCGCACGATGAAAACTCCTGGCAGGGAAAACCGCCAATCAGGATATCCGCTTCCGGCATATCCTTCGCGATTGCTTTTGAAAGGTCTTTTACCTCGGCATGGTCTTTTCCAAAGTAATCATTGTAGGTTTCAACACATCTTGGTTCGAAGTCATAGGCTTTGATAATGTTAAAGGGTAATTTTTTGTACCTCTCGTCGTGGTAATTGAAACCGCCACGGAAGCCCAAATCCAAACCGCCACATCCGCAGAAATATGACACTACGGAATAGGTCTGTTTTTCCTTGTTCGCAGCCATGTTCAACACCGTCCTTTCACTAAATATTATTACTCAGTTATCTCAGCGCTTTTTCCACTTTCTATCCAAGCGTCGATCTCTGAGATTTTGAACTTGTACTGTTTCCCGATCCGATAATAGGGGATCTGTTCTTTCTTGATGTAGTTGCGGATTGTATCCTTGCTTATTCCCATGTGGTCAGCGATTTCTTCCAAACCGACCCATTTCTCGATTTCACGTTCCATATCAGCACCTCCCCTCAGCTAAAACGGTCAAAGAAATTATGCCCTGTTGGTTTCTGCTTATCAAGTAGATTTTTCAAGCATTCGCGGGCCGCTTTATACTCCCGTTTCAGACAAAAGCCATCATCCTCTAAAGCTGCCAGGGTTTCTTTGTACAGGTATTTTTTCTCTCGGAGGTTTGCAATATCAATTTCATATAACCATCCTACCTCGTCAGGCTTGCCATATTCCTCTTCATATTCATAGTCAATTTCATCAACGTCCATTAATACTTCACTGCCGTCATCATAGACATATGCGTATCTTGACCTTATGAAAGCATCTTCTCTGGGAAGCGAATCACAATCATACTCGATATCAAAATAATTGTTTCGAATAAACTCATAGATAAATGAAGATGGTGAAATTTCAGGGATAGCGTCCGTATCGCCGGATATGAATTCGATCTGCGGATACATGGTCTCCAGGAAAGTCCAGTAGTCATCTCCTGAATCACATTCCTGGAACAGCTTCTGCAGATACGGAATAAACACGTACTCCTCGATTTTGGGCTGTATCATATCATAGAGCATAGAGAATGTCTTGTCGGCATAATTCCGGGATCTCATGTTATCAAAGAATTCTCCGACGCCTTCCAATGTTCGATCCTTTTGCTTTGAGAAGTATACAGCGCAGAAATATTCCTGAAATGATCTGTGAGTAAAATGATACTTTCCGCTTTCAAAGTACATAAGGCAAAGGTTATCACACAGATCATCCCTGAATGCCTTGGCGTCTATTGACAGTTCCGGATGCTTTCCGTGCATGGAAAGGCTGTTAAAGTAGTTCGTAAACTCGTGATCGTAAAAATCGTATTTTTCATCATAATATGTTCTGGCACAAAATTCAGCGAACCAGTCTGCGAAATCATCTGCTGTCAGGCCTGTCTGAGACGACCGCTTCAAACCCTTTAGCGCATCATGACTCTGAGACAGTGCCTTATATGCATCCCGATAAAACAGATGCATCTTTGACTGGACATCCCGGAACAATTCATATGTCATATACATTATTGTCAGCAGTAATGGATTCTCGGCAAACTGATGATGTGTATCAAATAATGTTGTATCAAGCCGTTCACGGAACTCTTCTTTGATAGCATAATCGTCCGCGCTGCATTCCAGCTTATCCACGAGCGCAAGTGCCTGCGGCTTGGTGAACGGTCGTATTTGCAGAATCGTGAAACGAGAATAGGTAGAATAAGTGCGATGAGGACGAGATGAAACCACATACTGGTTATTCGGGAAGAGGTCTGTGAATTCTTCCAATTTCTTTTCAAATGCGTCAGCATACTTAGTGTTGATCTCATCAAGACCATCCAGTAAGATCAGGCACTTCCCGTTTTCCAATAAAGACCGTAAATGAGAACGCGAAATACCAGTGCCTAAATTATGAATCTTTCCATAGACATAATCAAACAGCGAATCACAGCTTAGATCAAAGTCTTTCAGAACAACAAACAACGGCACTATCCCGTCTTCGGGATACCTCTCGACAGCATCAAGCATAAGGTGCCGGATCATCATGGATTTTCCAATACCACCAGTGCCTACGATAATCACAAAGTTCGAGCAGGCGGCCAGATCTTTTGCTGTAGCGTCTGGAATGTATTCCAGAGTATACGCATTCCGAAAGCGGCTCTGAACGGGCACTTTTCTGATGATATCATTGCAAACATATATGTTGTACAAGGGTGTCATCTGGTATGGATTCAGAAGTGTTCTTACAGAACCGTTTTTCTCTCGAAGCTTGGTCAGATACTTTTCGATAGCTTCTTCACTGAAATCAGTAGTCGCCTCCGATTCATCATCAGATTCTTCCATATCGTCAGATATGTCATAACCCGGTAAGCTAAGGCGAAATCTGTCTACGTAGGCACGATCAATCTTTTTTGCGCACTGCTTTCCAACCGTGTTTACTACTGCAGCGACCACATAGATCAACAAGCCTGCCAGTAGTTCCGGCAAACAGATTTTATGCTGAGACAGGAGAGCGCTTTTGCTTTGACCCACATAGGTCTGGAAGCTTTCAGCCTTTTCAGTGTTTATCACCGTATCAGACGCAATAATATCAAAGAGCGCAGGGACACACAGATCCTTGCGATCAGGATCAAGGAGACGAAAAACGTCTTCTTTTATTTTTTGTGCTACTACATGGCGATCAGCGGTTAACGCCGCATTGACAACGTCGCTTAGCCTGTTTGTTCCATAGCCACTCTCAAACTCGGAGTAGTCCGTTCTCATCTTCTGACCGACTCGACGTGATTGCCCGTTCGACAGGTTCTGCTCACAGCTAAGCAGGCGAGAAACAGCAGTTCCCTCGCTCGTTCCATACTCACAGGCAGGATCAATAGTCTTCGTCAACGCGCCTACAAGCTCAACGTCGGAAACGGTCTTGATTTTGCACTCCCTCAAGACCCGGCCCAAGGTTCCAAAGCACAGTCTCAGCATAGGTTCCCCTTTATGTAATCAATACGCAAGTCAATGTAATTGATAAACAACCGCTATGAATGTGCGGCGCAATCACGACCTGCGTTACCATGAACACGGAATCACGGCGGGCGAACAAATCCTACAGGTTAGGATCGTTTCCCACCAATTCCTATTATATCCGCTTTCGGTTTGCTCTACAAGGGCCGAATGTGAAAGTTGGATGAAAATGTCCGGGCGTGACAAGAAACCGCCCCGGATGTCGCGACGCCCACCTGGTCAGTCGACGGGCCAGGTGCGGTAATCGCCCCGCGCTCCGGAACTTATTACCCTCAGGAAGCCAGCAACTGCGATATTGCTGGTCGCCGTGCCCAAGGGGAAGCGGAGTAGTCCGCTTACGGTGACCACCATGAGAGAACTGGCTCGGTCCATAGGTTGTCTCCGCTTCTCGCAAGAGAAAGGAGTCAACCTAAATGACAAACGTTGTCTGTAACCCGTCAACCCAACGACCCGATCCCCGGTATCCCTACAAGACAGAGTGGAGCGACACCGGCGAGATCGTCTACCACGTCCCCGTTATTGCTGATTCCGCAGACGCGCTAATCACATTGAACGCGAAAGAAAACGGCGGCCTGCGGTTCATCAGCATCGGCGGTGGAAAGCCTGAACCCGTTGTGTTCATCAAAACCACGGATGCGGCCTTCGCCTACAATCAGCGGGCCTACCTGAACACCCAGCACACCACGGAAAGGCGGTACGCGCAGCGTCATGACTTTTTCGAGGGAGTGCAGGAGAACGAGGAAGGCGAAACCATCAGCCGGGACGAGAATCCGATTCTGGAATGCTCGGAGACCGGGTATGAGGAAACCGAAGTGAACGACCTGCGCGACCGGATGGTCGAGTATGTCAACAAGCGGTTCCCGAAAAACCCGATGTATGGCAAAGTGCTGGAGCAGTACCTGAAAAATGGGTACGGCACCCGTAAGATTGGTGAGGAGCTCGGCATCAAGGAACGAGCCGCACGGTTCTTCCTGGACCAGGCCAAGCCGATCGCGGCAGAGTATTACAACAGATTCGGACGGTAAAAGCAGCGGCACCAGAGTAAAATCTGGTGCCCATTTTTGTGTACGGCTGGCGTTGTGTACGGCTGTGTACGGCACTTGTGTACGGCGTACACAGAGGGGTACACAAGCCGTTTTGAGTAACTCGTCTGAAGGTTGGCGAAACGCTGAATCCGTTGATTTCAAAGAGCCGGACGCCTGTTTCACCGTACTCAACGGTTTGTAATTCCTACCATGGTGGGAGAGCACATCGTTCACATCGATGGGGTCGTTGGTTCGAGTCCAACTGTCACCACCACTCGCAAGCCCTTGTAGATCAAGGGCTTGCTTCTTTTTTGCCCTATTCGCACGTGCGCGATTTATCGCTGTTGACGGCTTGTTCCACTAACGAAGCCATGCGACGGTGGCATGGCTTCGTTGCTTGGCGGTATGGCTTCTTTGCCAGAAAGTCGCATGGCTCAGTTGCCGTCCTCGAAGGTGAACGGAGTGATTCGTTCCTTATACTCCATTGGAATCAGAGAATAATCAACTGTATAAAAAGTGCAAATATGATACAACCTTATGCTAGGAGACCGTAACGCCTGATAAACTCACGTGCTTTGATAAGAAAAGGGACTCACCACGGTTGGTGATGAGCCCCTCGATTGGTTCAGTTTGCTTGGGATGTACGTCTTTATTATCCTTCGATGGCGATCAGCTTCTTTTCAGGAAGCTTTTTCTCTGCCTTCTTCGGGATATTCAGGCTCAACACACCATGCTCCAGCTTTGCGGTAATATCTTCTTCCGTAAGCGCATCGCCCACATAGAAGCTCCGTTGCAGCGTTCCGTCGTAGCGCTCCTGGCGAATGGTCTTGCCCTTCTTCGTCTTATCCTTCTCGACCTCTTTTGTGGCCGTGATGGTCAGATAACCATTCTCAAGGCTCAGCTGAATCTGATCCTTCTGGAAGCCGGGCAGGTCAATGTCCACTTCGTAATGGTCATCATGCTCATGCACATCGGTCTTCATCTCACGGGCAAAGTGCCTGCCGTAGAGCTGACGATCCATGTTCCGGAAAGACGGGAAATCGAACCAGTCATCGAACAAATTCTCAGCAAAAATACTCGGCATCAACATAACTCTTACCTCCTCGGGTGTTGGGCCGCTGTGGCAGCCACGCCATGTTGATTTTGAGCATTGGGACGGTGGTTTATTGGATCGCTGTTCCTTTGTTCGGTACATATTATAGCACTATTGTTAGCACTGTCAAGAGGTGAGTGCTAATTTTGCAGAAATTTTTTTCTGTACTCTTTAGAGTATCGTCATACTACGTCGGATGTCGGCTATTTCAGTTTTTTGATCGAGTATATCGCTAGCGCGATGGAAAAGATGATCCCAGCTACGGCTAGTAAGGGCACTCCGTTGGCCAGGATCGGCTTGAAATCGGTGGTGCAGAGGATGCAGGAGCCGATAAACAGTACTAAGGCTACCAGTGTCAGCACAGTGTACCGTAAGAAGTGGAAAATCCGGTTCAGAGGTTCCTCATAACCGGACAGCTCGAAGCGCACCTTCGTCTTTCCCTTCACCATACCCTC
The DNA here is from genome assembly GCA_947166385.1 of uncultured Clostridia bacterium. Lineage (GTDB taxonomy): Bacteria > Bacillota > Clostridia > Christensenellales > Aristaeellaceae > Aristaeella. The sequence continues at coordinate 40,055 of CAMVEB010000033.1, forward strand.
CAGAACTTCCGAAGCGAGGAGAGGGATCTTTGCTGCCTTTTTCCCTGCATTGACCAGCTCTTGCCCCTTCTCAAGAAGCTCGCGCGGAATGTTCATGTTTTGTCGCGCACGCTCCTTCAGCTTGTCATAAAGAATATCGAATAAATTCAGATCGGGACAAAGCTGCTCGACAACGCCTTCTATGGTGGTGAGAGAGCGGGCCAGCATGGTGAACCTGCCCGGCATGGAAACGTGGTTTTGGGCGGCCAGACTCATCACTTCATCGAACACCTCGGTCACATTGATATCGCTGACGCTCTTAACGTTCATATACTTTTGGATGAACACTTCTGCGTCCCGGGTAAGCTTGGTACGGTCGGTTTTCTCCGAAGCAGCGCCCATACCCATGACCGCGTTAACCAAGGCGTCAGCGTCCTGAATCAGCAACGCCTTGACTGCTTCCTGGATGAGGTCGATATCCTTGTCTGTGACGTGCCCGATCATCCCGAAATCGATCCAATAGGGCTTGCCGTGGCTGACCAGGATGTTGCCCTGGTGCGGATCAGCATGGAATGTGCCCACATCCAGCACCTGATGCAGGTAACTATCTACGATCACACGCCCGATCCCGTCTAGGTCGCAGCCATCCGCAACCAGCTTTTCCGTATTGGCGACAGAGTAGCCGTCGATGTAGGTCATGGTGAAGATGCGCTCGGTGGTCAGCTCGTCAATGACTGTGGGGCAGGAGATCTGCTCTTCGTCATCAATACACTTTTCCTTAAAAAGACGGGTGTTCTCTGCCTCGACGCGGAAATCTAATTCAGCTTTGGTGACTCGTTCAACCTCTGCGATCACTGACTTGAAGTCGATGACCTGTTCGTCGGAATCTTCTTCGACGATGTTCACCAGGTCTGCCAGCTTGTTGAGAAGAACGAAGTCTTTTCGCATCATGTCGGCGATCAAAGGGCGCTGTATCTTGGTAACGACTCGGGTACCATCCTTGAGGACACCATAATGGGCCTGAGCGATCGATGCGGATCCCAGTGGTTCATCCCGAAACTCAGAATAGATTTCGTCGATTTTTTTGCCGGTTTCCTGCTCGATGACGGCTTTGGCCACAGCCGGGTCCAGAGGCTTTACGCTATCACGCAGCTTTGCCAGCTCCCTGCAATACCCGACAGGCAGAAGATCAACCCGGCTGGACATGATCTGGCCGATCTTTACATAGGTTGGCCCAAGATCTTCCAGGGTCGTCCGAAGCTCCTGCGGTGTAAAGCCGTTGGCGTAGAAATTATGCTTGGCAAAGATACTGACCATTTCCGCAGAACGGTGCTTCTCGCGTTTCTGAAACGCTTCGATCTCGCTTTCGAGAAGTTGTTTCAGTTCCGCACTCATTTCCTCCGTGTTGTGTTTGATCTGTTCTTTTTCATTTTCAAGCTTGTTCACCAGTTTTTGAGCCTTATCATTCAGAGGCATCTTCCGCACTCTCCTTCCCGTTTTTGAACGGCCACACCCAAATGAGCCTGAGAGTGCTCACGAAGGCAGAGAACAGGAGCGCACCGCCGATGACCTTCGTGAGCATGGTCGGGGAATCCCACCAGGGGTTCACGAAGATCAGCACGCCCAACGTCATGAGCACGACAGCCAGCACGATCAGCAGCCACCAGCCCTTCCGATTGGAACGACGAGCAAACATCAGAGCGTTCAACAGCGTAAAAAGGCCATCCTGCACCAGCACGAATCCAAATAGCCAACCTAGGGCTTTAAGCAGATCCTGATTGTAAATAAGTATGAAAACGCCGAGGAAAGCGATGATCAAGGCACCGGTAAAAATGATGTAGTGGATCGGGGCTTTTTTGCTCGAAATGAATTCAAGCATCTCCACGATCGCAAAGATGACCATCCCATAACCCACAGTCACAACAAGAATATTCACATAGCTTTCGGGGCAAATCAATATAAACACGCCGAATGCCATCATGAGGATAGTAGCCAGTATTGACTGCCGCTTGAGTTTATCCAATGTTTGAAATAGCATGCACCAGCTCTCCTTATTTGATCTGGGTTCGGGTGTTGGGCTGCTGTGACAGCCATGACATGTTGATTTTGAGCATTGGAACGATAATTTATTAGATCATTGTTCCTTTGTTCGACATATATTATAGCACTGCCAAGAGGTGAGTACTATTTTTTTATATTTTTACACTCGGTGTGGTATCCCTAGAGTACTTCTTTGGACTCAAGGCATACTGCATTGATGCTTCTATTTCCTTATAATATTCTCGATCTTAGTAATGGGTCTGTTCTC
>CAMVEB010000034.1 GCA_947166385.1 uncultured Clostridia bacterium
TGTACAGCGGGATCGCGTCCGTCTTTTCCTTGACGGCCTTCAGGGCGGCGATGAATTCATCGGGGGTCTTGGGCAGCTCGGTCACGCCGGCTTCCGCAAAGATCCGCTTGTTGTACAGCAGGCCGTTGGCGTTGCCGGTGGAAGGAATGCCGTAGCACACGCCGTCAAAAGACCAGGAGCTCATGAAGTTGTACAGGCTGCCCAGGGTCTCCAGGGAGCCCAGCGGCACAAAGTACTTGGACAGCTCGTCCTTCTGGACGGTGGGGATGCCCATGATGGTCCAGTCATTGTTGCCGACGCGCAGCAGAGCGTTCTCAGCGTAGTCCGTGATCAGCTCGTATTCGATCTCCACATTGGGGTAGATCTTCTGGAATTCCGCGACATAGCCGTTCAGCTTGTCCGGAATATCCGTCCGGTGATACGCGAAGTGGATCTTCGCGGTCAGGTCGGTGTTCTCACCCAGGACGATCTGGTCAAAGGTGGGGAGTTCTTCGTCCGCAGCGGCGAAAGACGCCATGCCGAGGACCAGGCACACTGCCAGAATCAGGGAAAGCAGCTTCTTCATTTCGGTGACCTCCTTTATTTGTTAGGTTAATCTGTTAACCTTTCTTGTTTATAGGATAATCCCGAGATCCTCGTTTGTCAAGGATTATTTTCAACTTTTTTTGCGGCAAAAGCAAAGAAATATAAGTACGAACATCTTTTTCTTCGTGGTTTACAAATTAATTAACAGAAGATGAAAACAACCTCCGGGAACGCTTTGCTCCCGGAGGCTGTTCGGGCGGGTTAACGCTTCGGGCGAATGCTTTCCGCGGTCTCCAGCATCGCGGCCTCGCAGTCGTCCGGATTGTAAAAACGGCTGTCCATATTCATGCATATCAGGAATACCGATCCGGCGTTTTCCACATAATAGCGCAGTTCCTGCGTGCCGGAATAATCCGCGTAGCCACGGGCCATCCGGACGCCGTACGGATTGACATAAAGCTCCCGGTTCCTGAACCAGTCGCAGCGCTCGATGACGTCCTCCGCCGTGGCAAAATTGCGGGCCTGATCATCCCGGATATCCTCATCCAGAATCAGGGTGCCGGGCTTTTGGTCCGTCCCCTTGTATTTTTAGACGGAATAGCGGGAATCGGAATAGCTGCAGCTGAATCCCTCCGGCAGGGTCACTATCATCCCGCCGATCTCCCTGCCCCTGGCGTTTTTTCCCCCGCTGATGACCACCGCAAACACGATCAGGGCCAGCAGCGCAAGCCCCGGAACGAGGAAGGTCTTCAAATACTTCCGGGATTTGCTTTCCATCCCGCTTTCCCTCCGATTCTCTTTCATTCGCTGATCTGCTGGAAAACCACGCCGCGGCTGAGCCCCCGGATATGCGCGGCGTCATTGAACAGCTCGATCCGGGGATGGACATATTCGCCCGTTCTCACCGGGAACTCGAGGATGCTGACAGAAGTAAAGTCATAGGGCAGCACCGTGCAGACATACGGGAAGGGGAGGGCCAGCAGGTGCGCGATGGCGCAGGCGCCCGAGCCCCCATGGCTGAAAAGGGCGATCGTTTCCTGCCCGGCGGCCTCGCAGAAAAAGCGGCTCCCCTCATGCCGGTAACCGTGGGAAAGAATCAGCTCGTCGATCTTTCCCGCGATCATTTCCCGGTATGAAAGGGCGACATTCTTCCGGAAATACGGATGCTTCCGCCAGTCCCGGTGATAAAAGTCAAAATCCTCCCGGTCAATCAGCCATTCCCCCAGCGTCCAGGGATGGCCGTTCTCGGGAATGCCTTTCCCGCCCCAGGAGATTTCATGCATATACGCCAGCTGCCTGACCGGCAGGCCCAGCTTCGCCGCGGTGTATTCCGCGGTCTCCCGGGCCCGCCCGTTGGGCGAGGAGTAGACCGTGCCGATCCCTTCCCCGGCCAGGCGTTCCGCGGCCGCGGCGGCCTGCTGCCTGCCGGTTTCCGTCAGGCAGTCATGTTCGTAATCCGGTTCCCCATGGCGGACAAAAATGATGCGCATGCCGATCTCCTTGATCTCCCGCTATCTGCGGCGGGGCTGGCTGTGGCAGGTATCGCACAGCCGGTAAGGCCAGTTCCAGGGCAGCCGCCGGCGGCAGGACGGGCAGACCCGCTGCTGCAGCTTCTGGGTGGACAGAATATGGACAATGCCCTGGGAGATCAGGTCTTTGCGCCGCTGAATCTCCGCGAGCAATTCCTCCGGGTTCTCCAGGAAAAGCCTGGCATAGTTGTAGCAAAGGTCACACCGGCGGTAATCCGCCTCCAGCCCGTCCAGCATCCGGATCGTACAGCTTTCCGGATCGGTCATCTCCGGCATTTCCGCCAGGACATCCACGTGCTCCCCATGGCACTCCGCATGGTACATGGCTTTCCAGCGCGCCAGGAGTTCAGGATCCTTCTCGTCGAAGGGAATGCAGATGAACCGGTACAGGAGGCGACGGTCGGTTTTCGGCGTTTCCATCATGGCTGCCAGCTCCGCCATCCGCGCGGTGGACGCTTTGGAAAAGCATCCGCGGTCCTGCATGCGGATCCACTGCTCCAGGATCCGGGTCAGCGGCATGGGAATCCCCAGGAGGGATTCCGGGAAGCCGATGACCCCCTCCGTCAGCGGCAGCAGCGGGCGCTCCAGCGCGCGGGCCACCTCCTTCTTGAAACCGAAGGCGTTCACATAGCCGACCTCATACTTGCCGTAGCGGCCGGCCCGGCCGGCGATCTGCTTGATCTCCGCGTCGGTCAGCATCCGGGTGACATCGCCGTCATACTTCTCCGACTCCAGGAACACCACCCGCTGGATCGGCAGGTTCATGCCCATGGCAATCGCATCGGTGGACACCACGACCTCCGATTCCCCGCGCATGAAACGGTCCGCCTGGTTCCGGCGCACATCCGGCGGGAGGGCGCCGTAGATCAGCGAAACCTTATAACCGCGTGTTTTCAGCTCCGCAGCCACCGCGTGCACCCGGGCCTTGGAGAAGACGATCAGCGCGTCCCCCGGGCGGACGGAGGTCGGAAACTGGAAGCCGTCCTTCTCCACCTCCAGCGGGGTCATCCGCTCATGACGGATCACGGTCAGCTCGTCCCCGCAATCCCCGATGATCCGGGTCAACAGCTTCTCCGCGTCCGGGGAAGCGCAGGCATGGATCTCCTCCGCGCAGAGGCCGAGGATCGCCGCGGTCCAGGCGCCGCCCCGGTCCCGATCCGCGATCATCTGGCACTCGTCGATCACCGCCACGTCATAGCGGGTCTGCAGATCCGCCATCTCCACCGTGGAGGACTGAACCCGGCTGAAAGGCACCCGGATCTGCTCCTCCCCGGTCACCAGAGAGCAGGGAATATCATCCAGATTCAGGGCTTCAAACTGTTCCGCTGCCAGCAGGCGCAGCGGGCCCAGGTACAGGCCGTTCTCCGCGCCGTGGAGGCGCTGGATGCCCTCGTAGGTCTTGCCGGAATTCGTCGGCCCCAGATGCAGGAAAAAATGCCGCCTCATCCGCCGCGCCAGGGGGTACAGATCCCGGTAATGCTCGGGAATCGCGTCCAGCAGCGCCGCGCGGATCCGCCGCTCGCGCTGCCACGCGGCGTCCGCGTCCTTCTGCAGCCGGATCAGGTCCGGGTTTCGCTCCAGCAGCCGCCGGATCCGCTCCCGGGGGAACTTTTTGCCCAGGGCGTTCATGATCAGGGCGCCGCCGCGGTCGGCTTCCCGGCGCGTTACGGTGGCTACTGTTTCGCCCGACGGCGTCCGGATATTCCGGCAATCCGCCAGCACCGGATAAGCCCGGGACAGTTCACCCCGCAGGAAGGATTCCAGGGAGCCCGGCTGGAACGCCCGGTTGACGGCTTTCATCGTCAGCCCGCCGGGAAATTTGCGCTCCAGCACCCGGCGGACCACCGAACGCTCGCCGTCTTCCGCCTCCTCCGGATGGCCGGTCTGATCCCCGGTTCTCAGCCAGAGCACGACCCTGTTCTCCGCCTGCGCGGTCAGCCGGCCGATCTCCTCCGAAAAAAACTGCCGCGGAACGCCTTCCCGGAGCATCTGCAGCGCCTGATGCGCTTTTTCCAGGGACACGCGGCTCTGATCCACCGTCCGCAGGAAGGCCAGATCCACCGGATGATCCTGGCAGAGCTCCCTGGCAATCATCCGCTCCAGGCGGTCAAATTCCGCCAGATCCCGGCTCTGCACGAGCTCGCCGCGCCGGAGCCCCTGGTAAACCCGGTCCCGCCGCTGCACCTGGCGCAGGGTGTTCCGGAAGGCATCGCTGCAGAGGTATTCTTCCTTCTCCGCGCTCTTCATGCTGCGGGTAATGACCCGCACCTTGTTCAGCGCGTGCTGGTAAAGATATTTTTCCCGCTCGGACAGAAGCGCCTGCACATACGCTTCCAGGGCTTTCCTGTCCTCACGGTTCATGGCACGGACCTCCGATCATTTCTTCCGATTCATTATAAAGCATGGCTCCGATTCCTGTCCAGACTTGAGAAAACGGACAAAATGGCATACAATACCGGGGAAATGACCGTTTTCGCCCCGAAAGGAGATGCAGCATGAGCGTTTTCCATGTGGAACTGAAAAAAACAGTCGATGACAGCTATGAGATCGAAGTCGGCCGTTCCCTGGCCGGGAAGCTGGCCGCGGACCTGGACACCGGAATGATGGGATCTCTCCGGCGGTTTGCCCTGATTACGGACAGCACGGTGGAGAAACTCTATGCGGAGCCGCTGTTCCGCGCCCTGACCGGCATCGGGCTGGGAGGGCAGATTTTCTCCTTCCCGGCCGGGGAAAAGAACAAAACCAGGGAGACCAAAGCCTCTCTGGAAGACAGCATGCTGCAGGCGGGGTTCCGGCGGGACTGCTTTGTGCTGGCTGTCGGCGGCGGCGTGGTATCCGACCTGGCCGGTTTTCTGGCCGGGACCTATGGGCGCGGCGTTCCGTTCATCAACTATGCCACCACCCTGCTGTCCGCGGCGGACGCATCCGTCGGCGGGAAAACGGCCGTGGACACGCCGCTGGCCACCAACCTGATCGGCCTGTTCAACCAGCCCCGGAAGGTTTATATCGACATCGACTGCTGGCGCACCCTGCCGGCGCGGGAAATCTCCAGCGGGCTGGCTGAAACGATCAAGCATGCCTGCCTGGCGGACGCTGGCTTCTTTGGCTGGCTGGAAGAGCATATCGGGGAGATCCGGGCCAACGAGCCGGCTCCCTGTGAATACATTGCCCGCAGGAACTGCGAGATCAAATACCACGTTGTGATGAAGGACGAGCGGGAATCCGGCCTGCGCGAAGTCCTTAACCTGGGCCACACCGTCGGCCGCGCGATCGAAACGCTGAGCGGTTACCGCCTGCTGCACGGGGAAGCCGTTTCCATCGGCCTGGTGGCCCAGTGCGCGCTGTCCGTGCGCATGGGATACATGACCGAAGAGGAGGCGCTGCGGGTCCGGACGCTGCTGGAAAGAGCCGGGCTTCCCGTCCGGATCCCGGCGTATATCGACCGGGAGGCGCTTGTGCAGAAACTCTATACAGACAAAAAAGTCCGGAACGGCCGCCTTCGCTTTGTGATCCAGCGCGGCATCGGGGGAATCGCAGAGTTCGCCCCCGGGGTATATGCCACGGAAATCAGCGAGGAAACCGCCCGGGAAATCATCCAGGAATTATAACCGGATGGCCCTTCGAGGCCTTTTCCGCATCAGACGCGATGAAACGGATCTTTTCAGGAGCAGCATTTTCAGGAATTCTGCTCCTTTTTCCGTTTGACCGGCCTGCCGTACTTTTCCTTCATGGCCGCCTGGTGCGCCTTCCGGCAGTTGCTGCAATAATTCGGATAATGCGGCAGGGTATTCGGGAAGGTGAAGAACTTCCCGCAGTTCTTACATTTCCTCCGGATCTGTCTCGGCGCCCCCGACCGCTGGCGCTCCTCTTTTTCCCGGGCAAACTTCTGCTTGCATTCCTTGCAGTAATTCGGAATAAACTCCCAGGACGGGTCGATGCTGAAAGTTTTCCCGCATCCTTTGCAGGTCTTTTTTATCCTGGCCGGAGCCTGCGGCTGCGGCCGGGCTTCCGGCTCTTCCGCGGGGGCTTTCCCGGAAAACCAGCTTTTGATCTTCTTGATCAGGTTCAATGGCCGTCTCTTCCTTTCATACTTTCATGCCTGCATGATTCCGTCATTCTCTTTCCGTGCTGGCAAAGATATGAGATATTATGTCACAGAACAGGCTTCCGGTCAATCAGGATCTGTTCCGCGCCTTCATGGGACTATGCAGGGACCGCGGATTATGGTATAATCATCAGAAAGAGCACAGATTTTCCGGGCCGTCGCAAAGAAAAGGAATAACCGATCATCCATGATCCGCTGTGAAAGCGGCCTGTATATCACCGCTGAGGGGAGGCTGGACGGATGAACTGGATCGTCGTCGCGGACAGCAATATTGAAGCACTGCAGGACGCAGGGCATATTCTCTGCAAGCAGCATATGCGCGTGACCGGATTCAGATCCGGGCAGGCGCTGCTGGATTTTCTGAAGGACAACCGGCCGGATCTGATCCTGCTGGGCAGCGTGATGTGGGATATCGGCGGTGATGAGGCGATATCCGCGCTGAAGAACGCGCGCAGGACGGGCAGGGAAATCCCCGTGCTGCTGATGGCGGAGCAGGGGGAGCCGGATCCGGAAGCGCGGGCACAGGCCATGGGGGCTGCCGGCGTGGTGAGAAAGCCGTTCGTGGCTGCGGAGCTGACGGCGCGCGTGCTCGGTGTCCTCGCATCGATCCCGCAATCCGGCACGGAGGAAAACACACCGGCCGGCAATACGCTGGCGGAGATTGCCAACACGCTGGAGCAGCGCAACGAAACCACCACCGGGATGTGGATGGGGAGCGAGGCGTTCGGCAACGTCTATCGCCATATGCTTCGCTACCTGGAACGCTATCACGGGATCGCGTTCCAGATTTTGCTTACGGTGGAGATGCCAAAGCCGTATGACGCGCACCGGCGCCTGGAGGTCATGACCCAGTTCCGACACAGACTGCAGAAGTCGCTGCGCAACAGCGACATGATGATGGATACCGGGGAGAACCAGGTATTCCTGCTGCTGCCGGAGGTGGGAGAGGCTGACGTCGGCCTCGTGATCTCGCGGGTGATTGAGGACTGGAAGCAAACGGAATATGGCTCCGACACCGTGATCATCTCCGAAGTACAGCAGGCGAATCTGAACCGCGGCCCGGTGCAGGAAGACATCAAGCCCCGGACGGACTGGGTGGTGGTCGTGGATGACGACACAGCCAATCTCCGGATGGCCGGCCTGATCCTGAGCAGGCAGCATATGCGCGTGACGGCGCTGAAATCCGGACGCGCGCTGCTGGAGTACATCCGCAGCAACAGCCCCGATGTGATCCTTCTGGACGTGCGGATGCCGGAGATGGACGGCTTTGAGACGATGCGGCTGCTCAAACAGGAAATGGCGCCGGGGCAGGAGATTCCCGTTATCTTCCTGACAGCCGACGACAATGCCGAGTCCGAAATGAAGGGCCTGAACCTGGGCGCGATGGACTTCATCAAAAAACCCTTTGTGCCGGATGTGCTGACCGTGCGCGTGAAGCACATCATCCAGCTTTCCCGGCTTCAGAGAAACCTGGCGGAGGAAGTGGAGCTGAAGACGCAGGAGAACGAAAACCTCTCCATGCGCGTGGTGCAGACCCTGGCGGAGACGATCGACGCCAAGGACACCTACACCAACGGCCACTCCGGCCGGGTGGCCGAATACGCCCGTCAGATTGCCCGGCGTTTCGGCTATCCCCGGAACCGGCAGAACGAGATCTACATGATCGGGCTTCTGCACGACGTGGGCAAGATCGGCGTGCCGGACAGCGTGATCAACAAGCCTTCCCACCTCACCGAGGAGGAATACGCCCAGATCAAGATTCACCCCGTCCTGGGGGACAAAATCCTGAAGAAGATTCCGGAACGTCCCAAGCTGGCCATCGGCGCGCGCTGGCACCACGAGCGCTACGACGGCACGGGCTATCCCGACGGCCTGATCGGGGAAAACATTCCGGAGGAGGCGCGCATTATCGCTGTGGCCGACGCCTACGACGCCATGACCAGCCGGCGCAGCTACCGGGGCATCCTGCCGCAGGCCACCGTCCGGAGCGAGATTGAACGGGGCAGGGGCACGCAATTCGATCCCGTATTCGCCGACATCATGCTGGAGATCATCGACGAGGACACGGAATACAAGCTAAAGGAAAACTGATTTTGCAGGAGGGGGGAATGACGGCATGAAGAGGCATGCCAGAGAAAAGGGCAGGTTCAACCTGTTCGTGCCGATGATCGTGATCTTCTGCCTGATGGTCGTGATGGTCGTATACACCTCCCGCGCTATTCAGGACGTGTCGATGGGCAAAATCCACGAAATGGGAGAGGACAGGATCTCCGGCGTGGCGGCGCAGCTTGAGAACTATCTGGAGAGAACCAAGAGCGCGCTGTGGGTTTCGGCGGACACGGTGGATTACATGATCCGCAACGGCGCGTCCACGCAGTACATCCTGGACTTCATTATGGAGGAGACGGATTACCAGAGGGCGAATTTCGACACGAACATCACCGGGCTGTACGGCTATATTCAGGGCGAGTATCTGGACGGACTGGCCTGGGTGCCGCCGGAGGGCTATGACCCGACCCAGCGGGACTGGTATAAAATCGCCGTTGACGCGCAGGGAGAGATCACCATCGTGCCGCCCTATCTGGATGCCCAGACCCACGACATCGTCATCTCCATCTGCCGGATGCTCTCCAACGGGACCGACGTCATCTCCATTGATCTCACGATGAATCACATCCAGGAGATCGTCACCGATCTGCATGTCATGGAAAAGGGATATGGCTTTGTCGTCAACCAGGACGGCATGATCATCGCCCATCAGGACGCGGAGCAGAAGGGACGCAATCTGACGGAGGACGCGGATCATCGCGCGCTGCTGGAAGCCATCCTGGAGAAGCAGAACGGAATTTTCGAGATGACGGTGGACGGCGAAAAACAGACGGTGTTCGTCAAGAAGATCGTGGACCAGTGGTACGTGGTCATCGCGGTGGGCAATCAGGAGCTGTTCGCCGAGGCAAGACATCAGACGGGAGTCAACGTGCTGATCTGCATCGTCATCTTCGCGCTGATCGCGTTCTTCTACCTGATCGGGCACAGGAACGAGCAGAACTATTCCCGCCGCATCGAGGAAATGCGGGCCGAAGAGCAGAAACAGACCTACGAAGCCCGGGTGCTGAAGCTGGAGAAGGAAGCCGCCGACCAGGCCAATCAGGCCAAGAGCAGTTTCCTGGCGGAAATGTCTCACGAGATCCGAACCCCCATCAACGCCGTGCTGGGCATGAATGAGATGATCCTGCGGGAGAGCACCCAGGCGCGCGGCGCGGAGGCCGCCATTCCGGATATCCGGGACGCGTTTGCCAGCATCACTGCCTGCGCCCGGAACATTGAGAGGGCGGGGAACAACCTGCTGGCGATCATCAACGACATCCTTGACATCTCGAAGATCGAGGCGGGGAAGATGGATATCGCCGAGGGAGAATATCAGCTCAGCTCGATGCTCAACGACCTGAGCAATATGATCTATTTCAAGGCCCACGAAAAGGGGCTGGATTTCAGCATCGACGTGGATGAAACGCTCCCTGACACCCTGCTTGGCGATGAGGTGCGGGTGCGCCAGATCATCACCAATATCCTCAACAACGCCGTGAAATACACGGAGCGGGGCTCTGTGCGGCTGACGCTGCGCGGCGACATGCCGGACAGCGCGGAAGCCGGGCAGACGGTTCGCCTGATCATGACCGTGCAGGATACGGGCGTGGGCATCCGACCGGAGGATATCAACAAGATGTTTGACAAGTTCCAGCGGCTGGATCTGGAACAGAACAGCACCGTCGAGGGTACCGGGCTGGGGCTTGCCATCACACAACGGCTGCTGGATATGATGGGCGGCAGCATTGAGGTGAAAAGCGAGTACGGCAGGGGTTCCGTGTTCATGGTGACCATTCCGCAGAAGATCGTATCGCCCGAACCGATCGGAGACTTCCGAAAGAGGTTCAGCACACATGTGATGGCGCCGGCGGACTACCGCGAGACCTTCCGGGCGCCGGAGGCCCATATCCTGATCGTGGACGATACACGGATGAACCTGACCGTTGCTGTCGGCCTGCTGAAATACACGCAGATCCAGATCGACACGGCGACCGGCGGCGAGGAGGCCATCACCCTGGCGGCAGACAGGCCCTACGACCTGATCCTGATGGATCAGCGGATGCCCAGGATGGACGGTACCGAGGCGCTGCGCCGCATCCGCGCGCAGGCGGACGGCGCGAACCGAAATACCCCGGTCATCTGTCTGACGGCGGACGCTGTCGTCGGCGCGAAGGAACGCTACATCGCCGGCGGTTTCACGGATTACCTGACCAAGCCCATCGACAGCCAGGCGCTGGAGCGAATGCTGATGGCCTATCTGCCGAAGGAGAAGGTGATCCCCACACGGAGAGCGGACAGCCCGGCAAAGCCGGCCGCGAAACAGTCCGGCCCGCGCGGGACGGACGCCTATGCGCTGCTGCGCGAGGCGGGGATCGAGCCGGAGACCGGCCTCGGCTACTGCCAGATGGATGACGCGCTGTACCGTTCCCTGCTGACAGAGTTTGCCCACAGCGCGGAGGAAAAAATACGCGGGATCGCTGAGTGCTACGAGAAACAGGACTGGGAGGACTATGCCATGGCGGTCCATGCCGTGAAGAGCACCTCCAGGATGATCGGGGCCGCCGCGCTGTCGGACATCGCCGCCGACCTGGAGAGGGATGCGGACGCCGGCGACCGAGCAGCCATCGAAGAAAATCACCGGCGGTTGACCGATCGGTACGAAGCGGTTGCCGCAGCCATACGATCCGCGGTATCTCCCGCGAATGAACTGTCGGAAGATGATGAAATCATCGAGTTTCCGCCGGAATGATGGGAGGTGAGCGCGCCGTGATGTCAAAGAAGAAATTATCCACAAAGATCATTCTGATGGTGGAGGGCATCCTGCTCATTTCCAGCATCCTCTTCTGCACGGTCTCCGTCTACCGGGCCAGAATCGGCATCCGGAGGGCCATTCAGCAGCGGATGCTGGATATCGCGAACTGCGCTTCCGGTTCGGTCAACGGCGATATGCTGAAATCCCTGACGGCGGCGGACACCGGGAGCGCCGAGTATGATCAGATCTACAACACGCTGGCGGTTTTCCGCGATAATGTTGAGCTGGAATACGTCTACTGCATCCGGCAGACGGAGGACGGGCAGTTCATCTTCACCATGGACCTGGATCTGTACACGCCGGCCGGCTTCGGCGACAGCGTGAAGTATACGGAGGCGCTGGCCAGCGCCGGGCGCGGAACGGCAGCGGTGGACGAGGTTCCCTATTCAGACGCATGGGGCAAGTTTTACAGCGCCTACAGCCCCGTATTCGATTCTTCCGGCCTTGTGGCGGGTGTTATCGCGGTCGATTTTTCCGCCGAATGGTTTGAGGCCCAGCTGTCCTCGCAGACGATCTCCACCGTGGGCGGCTATTTCGCCATCCTGTTGCTGTCGCTGCTGGTCGCGGCGGTCCTTTCCATGATCACCGTGAGGCCGTTTGTGCAGATGCAGGCCAGACTGCTGGAGGAAAAAGTGCGGGCCGAAAGCTCCAACCGCGCGAAGAGCGACTTTCTGGCGAATATGTCCCACGAGATCCGAACCCCCATCAATGCCGTGCTGGGCATGAACGAGATGATTCTGCGGGAGGATCACAGGGCGCAGAACCAATCCGGGGAAAGCGCGCCGCCTGTGCGGGAGGCGCTGAAGAACATCGGCGTCTACGCGGAAAACGTGAAGAACGCCGGACATAACCTGCTGGCCATCATCAACGACATCCTCGATCTTTCCAGGATCGAGGCGGGACGCATGGAATTGCAGGAGACAGTCTACCAGCTCAGCTCCGTCCTCAACGACCTGAGCAACATGTTCTGCTTCAAGGCGCATGACAAGGGGCTGGAGTTCATGATCGACGTGGACGAAGCCCTCCCGGACAAACTCCGGGGAGACGAGGTGCGTATCCGCCAGATTCTGACGAACATCCTCAACAATGCCGTCAAGTACACGGAGAAGGGAAACATCCGGCTGACGGTTCGCGGGGAGAGGCAGGAAGACGGGCGGCTCCTCCTGACGGCTGTCGTGGAAGACACGGGCATCGGTATTCGACCGGAGGACGAGGGGAAGCTGTTCACCCGCTTCGAGCGGCTTGACATGCAGCGCAACAGCACTGTGGAGGGCGCCGGGCTCGGGCTGGTCATCACAAAGCGGCTGCTGGACATGATGGGTGGCAGCATCTCCGTCAGGAGTACCTACGGCGTCGGCTCTGCCTTTACGGTCGTGATTCCGCAGGGAATCGCGGACGAAGCGCCGATGGGCGATTATGAGAAACGCTTCGAGGCCAGCATGCAGGAGGCGAAGCCCTACCGGGAGGCCTTCCGCGCGCCGGATGCCCGGATCCTGATTGTGGACGACACGCAAATGAATCTGAACGTGGTCATCAATCTGCTGAAAAAGACGGAAATACAGATCGATACGGCGACCAGTGGCCCGGACGCGGTGGCGCTGACGGACGAGAACTCCTATGATGTAATCCTGATGGATCAGCGCATGCCCGGGATGAACGGCACGGAGACGCTGCACCAGATCCGCGGGAGGGCGGAGAGCCTGAACCGGGATACGCCGGTCATCTGCCTGACGGCGGACGCGGTTGTCGGCGCGAGGGAACGATACCTGAGCGATGGGTTCGCGGACTATCTTTCAAAGCCTGTCAACAGCCAGATGCTGGAGCGGGTGATTCTGAAATATCTTCCGGGCGGGAAGGTCCAGAAGGTGAAAGGCGGGGAGCAGCCGGCAGAAGCGGCCGTTACAACGGCCGACGCGGTCCGGGCGAACGATTATGCCCTGCTGTGCGCGGCGGGCATCGACCCCGGCATCGGCATGGGCTATTGCCAGGGCGACGAGGGCCTCTACCGCTCTTTGCTTCAGGATTACCTGCAATGCGCTGAGGAGCGGGCGGAGGACCTTGCAAGGAGCTATGAGGAGCGCGACGGGAAGGCATACGCGATCCTGGCGCACACGGTCAAGAGCGCCTCAAAAACAATCGGCGCGACGGCGCTGTCCGATATCGCCGCAGGGCTGGAAGCGGCGGCGGACGCGGGCGATCTTGCCGCTCATCAGGGAGACCATCAGCGATTGCTGGAGAAATACAGCGCGACAGTCGCCGCGATCCGGTCCATCCTCCCAGTGTCGGAGGAGAAGCATGACGACGAAGAAATCATGGAATTTTTGCCGGAATAGGGGAGCTTTTGAAGGGTGTTATCTTGTGATCCGGCAGGGAGTCTGATATAATCGGACCCGAAAAGGAAAACTGCCGACCCGAAAGGAAGGAAACGGAGAAATCCTATGCGACGCGATCATCGGATCCTGGCGATGCTGATCTGCGCAGTGCTGATCTGCTGCGCGTGCTTTTCCGCGCCCGCGGAGACGGCAAAGGCCGAAAAGCTGACCGTCAGCGGGTCCCACTTTGTGGCGAAGGGAAAGGAAATCACCCTGACCGCCGGGGAGGCGGTGACCTGGAAAAGCAGCGACAAAAAGATCGCGACCGTCAGCAGAAAAGGGGTTGTGACCGGCATCCGTGCGGGAGAGGTGAAGATCACCGCCGTGTCCAAAGCCAATCCCAGGGTCAAAAAGGTCTGGAAAATCACCGTCACCCGACACGCCGTGAGGCAGATCACGCTGACCGCGTCCGCCAAGGTGCTCAACCTGCAAGGCGTCACGTCAGCCACCATCACTGCTTCCGCTTCGCCGGAATCGGCAGCCCAGAGCTTTACCTGGAAAAGCAGCGATAAAAAAATCGCCAAGGTGAACGGCAAGGGCGTTGTGACAGCCGTCGCGGAAGGAACCGCGGTAATCACCGCCACGGCGACGGACGGCAGCGGGAAAAAGGCATCCGTGGAGATCACCGTCAGGGACGGGGAAGAAACCTTCACGGTCAAAAACGGCGCGACCAGGAAAATCACCATCGATCTTCCGCCGTCTGTATCCGCGCGCAGCCTGATCTGGCGGAGCAGCGATGAGCATATCTTCACAGTGGACAGGCGGGGCCATGTTTTCGGGAACTATCCCGGGAAGGCGGTGCTGACGGTTTCCACGCCGGAAGGACAGGTGATCGCGAAGATCAAAGTGGTCGTACAGGCCAATTACCGGGCCCTGCTCTTTTCGGAATCCACGTTCGCAGGCGGCGTGATCGGCCGAAACCGGGGGGATGTCCGCCTGATGACAAATATGCTGGCCACCGTCACCGGGCCGGACGGCGGGGAATACAAGGTCACCAGCTTTGACGACCTGGTCGCCGACGAGGTGTACCAGAAGATCGATAAATACCTGATCCAGCCCTCCCGGGACGGGGATGTCTCCATGTTCTTCTTTGCTTCCCACGGGGATTACCATTCCAGCACGGAAAAGCTCGCAGGCCGGCTCTGGTGCCGGAACAAGGAAACCTGGCTGGAGCTTCCCACACTGGCGAAGAAGCTGTCAAAAGTGAAGGGCAAGGTTATCGTGCTGCTGGAATCCTGCGGTCCGGGCGCCGCCCTGCACGAGTTTGAGAAGGATCCGAAATCCAATGATGCCCCGGAAGGGGAAGAGGATCCGGAAGATCTTCAGAATGACGCGGCCTTTTCCGGAGCGGTGATCCGCGCTTTTTCCGGGACCGATCCCGGGCTGGAGGTTTACGGAACGGAAGAGGACCGCGGGGATACAGAGAGCAACGCGAAGAAATATACCTTCCGGACAAAGAAGTTTCTCGTGATGACCGCTTCCGCTTACCGGCAGATGTCCTACTATGTGGGGGTTCACGACTGCAATCTCTTCCCCTACTGGCTGGTGCGGGGGGTCGGCACGAAAGGGCGTCTGCCCGCGGACATCCTGTGCGGCGACCGGGACGGCCGGCTGACGCTCCAGGAGCTGTACAAGTTCGTGTATAACAATACGATCTACAAGCAGGCTCCGCAGGTCTATCCCGCCAACAGCAATGATGTGCTGTTCCTGCGGAAAAACTGATTTCCGGAGCAATTCCCCGGTTCCCGGTTCTTGCGGGATGATTCCCGTCATGATATATTCTGATACGGATCTCATCATCCGGAAATGAAAGGAAGGATCTCTGATGAAGAAAACCCGGATCGCTGTCCTGGCCCTGGTGCTGGCCCTGATTATTCCCTTTACCGTGCTGGCGGAGACCGCTCCTGCCGCGCCCAACGCGACGACGCTGTCCTTCAGCACAAAAACTCTTGAAGGCAAAGCGATTGACAGCAGCATCATCAAAAAGTATGACCTGGTGCTGGTCAATATCTGGGGCGAATGGTGCGGCCCCTGCTGCTGGGAAATTCCCTATCTGCAGCAGGTGCATAAAAACTACCCCAATGTGCTGGTCCTCGGCGTCTGGTACGGTAACTCTGTTACGGAAGCGCTGAAAGTCGCGAAAGAGAACAATGTGACATATCCGATGGTTCACCCGGCAGGAACGCTGCAGACCATCCTGAACGCGACGCACGCTTTCCCTACCACTTACTTCTACGATAAAAACGGCAAACAGCTTGGCGAGCCTGATGTCGGAGCCCGCGACTACGGCGCCTGGGCGACGATCATCGATCAAAAACTCGCCAATCTCCCGAAGGATCCGGAACCGGTCGGTTCCAAGCCCCTCATTACCAAGCAGCCGAAATCCGCCTCGGTCAAGGCCGGGAAGAAAGTGACCTTCAAGGTTGCCGCGACCGGCGGGGACGGCCTCAGCTACCAGTGGTATTACCGTAAATCATCCAATGAATCCTGGAAGAAAGTGTCCAAAGCGACTTCCGCCACTTATACCTTCAAGGCGAAGGCCTCCCAGAGCGGATATCAGTACCGCTGCCAGGTGAAAAACGCCGCCGGAAAGGTGACTTCCAAGACCGTCACCCTGAAGATCAAAAAATAAAATCTTTCGGGAAAACCAACGCAACAGCGCTGCCTTGAGCTTTGGCAGCGCTGTTTTGCAGGGTGAAATCCATTTATACGGAGCGGCTCTCCTTGTTCCTGTAGAGGACGCGGTCGCTTTCCCGGATGCAGTCATCGACGGAGAGCCCCGGATCCGCCTTTCTGATGATGATTCGCTGTTTCATTCATTTCCGGCGGTTTCCGGAGCATAGGGGGCAGGCTTGCCGAAGTAATACCCCTGGAGACGGTCGCAGCCGATCTCCCGGAGGAAACGAACATGCTCCTCCTTTTCCACGCCTTCGCAGACGGTATCCAGGCGGAGACGGGAAGCCAGCTTCATCAGCTCGGTCAGGATGATCTTGCCGTTTTCCCCCTCGTCGAGCTTGCGCATGAAGCTCATATCAAACTTGATCAGGTCAAACTCGATGCTCTGCAGCACATCCAGCGAGGAGTAGCCGCTGCCGAAGTCGTCCATCCAGACGGCAAAGCCGTTTTCCCGGAAGCGCCTGACCTGGCCGGTGATGAAATCAAAATCGCGGCCGATGATGCTCTCGGTGATCTCAACGCTGATCATGGCATGGTCGATGCCGGCCGCGTCGACACGGGAACGGATTTCCTCCACGATATCACAGGCGTCGAAGTCAGAGCGGGAGAGGTTCACGGACTGCGGGACCACGGGCAGGCCGGCGGCCTGGCGGGAAGTGATCTTTTCGATCACCTGGTCGAGGATGCACAGATCCAGCTTGTAGTTCAGTCCGGTATCCTCCAGGTGCGGGACGAACTCCGCCGGGGAGAGGAAGCCTTCCGTCGGATCGATCCAGCGGGCCAGGGCCTCCTCGTCGCAGACGGTCCTGTCCGACGCGCGGACGATCGGCTGGTAGTAGGCGCGGATCCATTTTTCCTTCACGGCCCGGTCGATATTCGCGATGATATACTGGCGGCGGCGAACCGCGTCGCTCATTTCCTTCCGGTAATAGTTAAAGCGGGAAGAATCCGTATGGCGGAGGCTGTCGCAAGCCAGCTTGGCGCGGTCAAAGGCGGAACCGACCGAGGTATCCCCGCTGCAGGTGGCATAAATGCCGACCCGGACCGGCAGGGAATTGCCGCCGTTGATTTTTCCCGCGGCGGCGAAGAGGCTTTGCAGCCGGGCTTCCAGCCCGTCCTCCGTCGTGGACGCGGCGAAGCGGCCCGCGGCGACGTGGCAGGTGTTTTCCTTGCCGAAGGTTTCCAGCAGCAGGGCGGAGAAGGCTTTCAGAAGCCGGTCGCCCTCCGTGAAGCCGAAGCGGTCGTTGAAATACTTCATGCCGTCGAGATCGATATACAGGAGAACGCTCTGCTTTCCTTCCCGGATGACCCGCATCTTCTGGGCTTCGCAGAGCTGGAAGAACCAGGTCAGGGTCGGGAGAGCGGTCAGATCGTCATAATGAGAGGCATTCAGAATGCTTTCCTCATGCAACGCGCGGTTCAGCGCCTGGGTCATCAGGGAACCTGTTTCCTCATCCCCCTCCACATAGACGCCCTCATCCATGTACCAGACATGGGCGATCCGTTCGCCCGTATCCGTATGCAGGTGAACGCCGCGGGCGTGAACGACCCGGTAATCCGAGGCCATGCCCGCGAGGGTCCGGTACACGACGTCCAGCTCCTTTCCCTCTGAAAAGCGGAGCATGGCGCCGGAAAGGCGCTCCTGATCGGCCGGATGGACATCGCGGTACAGATCCCGGTCCAGGACATGCAAGGCCTCTTCCCGGTTCGGATAGCCGAAAAGCGCGCAGAAGCCATCCGATACCGCCAGCGTCTCGGCCCGGTGGTCCGTAAAATGATAGACAGCCAGGGGCTGGATCAGGTCTTCCACGGCTTTCCGGGCCGCAACGACGGAACTGTCGCTGCTTTCCTTCCTGTGTTTGCGCCGGTCATGCTTCCGTACCTGGTAATACTGGGCCTTGCTCTCGAACATCTTCATGTCCGCCCGGCGGATCGTATCCTCGGGGGTATCGCCCTCTTCCCGCATGGCGTAACCACAGGCGATGCTGAAGCCTGCCCGGTCGATGCTTTCCCGGATCTGATCCATCGTCTCCCGCACGGCCGGCTCCTGATGACGGAAGAAGAGGAGGACAAACTCGTCCCCGCCGATGCGGTAGGCCCGGACATCCGGCCCGGAGACATCGTGCAGGCAAGCGCCGATCTTTTTCAGCGCGGCGTCCCCTGCCTGGTGGCCCTGCTGCTCGTTCAGAATTTTCAGACCGTTCATATCCAGGGAGGCGGCGGCGCAGATGTTTTTTTTCATCGACTCACAGTCGTCATAGAGGGACTGCTGGTTCAGCACGGAGGTCAGGGAATCCCGGCGGATGTCATAGGAACGAAGGAAAAGATAGAAGAAAATGCTGCTGATCATGATGGCTTCCGTCAGCCGGTCGCCGCCGTGGTTTACGTCCAGCGTGGCGCTCATCAGGCAGAGGAAGGCGCAGGAGATCAGGATCAGCTGATCCGACCGCCGGCCGTACTGCAGATAGCGCCGGAAAGTCAGATACAGAATTGTCAGCAGGTAAAAGATCGGGACAGCAAAGGAAACATAGCCCAACGGCCCGCGGTAGAATGTATAATTCTCATCAAACCCGAAAGCGGCATCCGTGAAAAACGCGGAGAAGCAGACGGCGGCATTCAGCGCGAAAGGTACCCACAGCCAGGGGCTTTTCCTGCGCTCCGGCCTGCAGACCGCCAGGACCAGACCGAGGGTCGCCGACGAGCGCAGAATGTAGCCGGAAGCGGAAAGCAGCGTCCGCCAGAAGCGCAGCGAGGGATCCAGCGAGGCCATCGATTCCAGCGTATCCTCTATCGACAGGAGGAGACAGCTGATGACCGTCAGCCAGAAGGAGCGCAGCTCCCTCTCCTGTGTGCCGCGCTGCAAACCGAGCCGGATGGAAAACAGCAGGATCAGGAACAGCGTCATAAAATGCCTGTTGATCAGGATATCCATCCAGGGGCCCTCCTCCCGGGCGAAAGCATTCCATCTGTCCACCTTTTGCTGCTTCCATTATATCAGATTTTTCAAATCTGGCAATCATCAGTTTTCATCCGCTGTTTTCACATCCGGGATCCGATATCCTTGTTGTAATTCCCCACGGGAAATGGTAATATAAAATCACTACGGAACTCAGAAGGAGCGACGCATGGAAACAAAGGAGAAGCGGGGTGCCCGGGCATACATCGGACTGGCGGTGCTGCTGGCCCTCTATGCCGCCGCGGCGGTGATGACGCCCCGGGTGGCGAGGTCCTCGGAGATGCTGATCATCGGGGGCCTCCGGCTGCCGGTCTCCACGATGGCCGGCGTGCTGTCCTCGCTGGGAAATATCTGCATTATCTGCCTGGTGGTGTTTTACGGGAAAACCGGGTTTATCCTCGCGCTGGCCTCGCTGCTGGTGCAGATGCCGTTCTGGATCCGGAACTGTTTAGTAATGCAGAACACGGCCAGCATTCCCGGCTTTTTCAGCTCCCTGCTGACCACTGTCGCCATTTTCCTGATCCGGTCCCGGGACAGACGGATCGACAAATTCCGGCAGGATGAAGTGGAGCAGCTGAAGAAAACGCAGCAGATCACCCAAAGCCTGTTCGAGGATACGGCGACGGCGCTGGTGACGGCGATCGACGCGAAGGACGAGTATTCCCACGGGCACTCCATGCGGGTGGCCGAGTATGCCGGGCGGATTGCCCGGGAGCTGGGCAAAACGGAGGAAGAGTGCCGGAAAATCTATTACGCCGGCCTGCTGCACGATGTCGGCAAGATCGGAATTTCCGACGCGATCATCAATAAAAAGGGCAAGCTGACGAAGGAAGAATACGAAGAGATCAAGAAGCACCCCGTGCTGAGCAATCAGATCCTTTCCAGCATCCGGGGGTATCCGTACATCAGCATCGGCGCGCATTACCACCATGAACGGTACGACGGCAAGGGCTATCCGGACGGGCTGAAGGGCGAGGATATTCCGGAAATCGCGCGGATTATCGCCGTTGCGGACGCCTATGACGCCATGTCCTCCAACCGGAGCTACCGGCATGCTCTGCCCCAGCAAATTATCCGGGAGGAGATCATCTCGGGGGCCGGGACCCAGTTTGATCCGGAAATCGCCATGGTGATGCGGCACCTGATCGACCTGGACAGCGAATACCGGATGAAGGAACGCGAAGCGGTGAAGGAGCTGGCCGGGGACAACGAGATGCACTGCGGTCCCTACCGGAGCGAGATTTCGGACGGCATCCACATCACGCGGGCGATCACCCATATCAGCCTGACTTACCGGGACGAGGAACCGCGGGACGATCAGACCGCGCCGGCGATCATCCTGTTTGACTCCCTGGACGCCCGGGTGCACGACGATGAGAAAACCATCCGGAACCTGAACTACTACGAATACTGCGAGATCTGGCTGGACGGGCAGACGGTGAACCACGGCGTGCGCGAGATCCGGACCAAGCGGACAGCGCATGAACCGGCCGCACCGGCGGACGGACGGGCGCCGGAGAGGACGGCCTACGAAGTCGCGGCGGTCAAGTGCAGGGACCATGTGCTGATCCGGATTGACAACGGCCGGGAAACCACGGAGGTCACCATCGCGCTGCCGGACAGCTCCCGCTATGTGTACATTGCCCTGACCGGGAAGAACTGCTATATCAGCGACGTGCGAATCGAACAGGAAGCGAATCCCGTGCCGGACGGTTTCATTCCGAGAATCGCGGAAGAGATCAGCTACATCGACGGGCCGGAGGGCGATCTGCCGAACGTTCAGGTGGACGGGATCCGGACCGCTGCCTCGGCTGGCGTCCCGGTGAAGGACGGGATGCGGATCTCCTTCCATACGATGAGCCTGCCGACGGCGCGGCTGATCTGGCACTGCCCCTATATCGTCCTGTTCCGCTCCGCGGACGGGAAGGTCAACGGGGAAGGCTACCGGGAATACGCGGTGATCCGCCTGGACGGAGAGAACTGGGAGGACAACAAGGAGGCGCAGAGCCGGATCATCGCCAACCGGGAGGACGACTTCGGGGGCTGGGATGCCTGGAAGAAAGGCAATAAAGAAGGCTTTGACTGCACGGTTCATTTCCGGCGCGAAGGGAACCGGATTACGGTCAGCACCCGGAACCTCGGGCTGTCCGTGAAGGATATCACCACAATCACGGGAGGACCGGCCGCGGAAGAGACGGAGGTTTACGCGGCGCTGACGGGCGACCAGTGCGCACTGACGAATATCCGGGTCACGCAGGAATAAATCGAAGAAACGGGGAGAAAAAGGCCATGAAATACGGGAAAATCGCACTGCTGCTGCTGATGTGTCTGGCATTGCTGCTTGTCCCTGCCGCGGCGGAAGAAAAGGGCGCGGAGACCGGGTACATCGGGATTATTTCAGCGATGGACAGCGAAGTGCAGCTGCTGCTGGGGAACGCGGAGATCGGGCGGACCGAACAGATCGGCGGGGTGGATTTCCATATCGGGACGCTGCGCGGGCAGAATGTGGTCATCGCCAAAGCCGGCATCGGCAAGGTGCTGGCTGCTTCCGGGGCAACTGCGATGCTGTGCAGCTATCCCGTTTCCGCGGTTATTTTCACCGGCGTGGCCGGCGGTGTCGGGGATGAGACGCAGATGCTGGACATGGTCATTGCCGAGCGCCTGGTGCAGCACGACTACGGAGCCTGGAATCAGGACGGGTTCGAATGGACCGTTCCCACCGGCCAGGAAACCGGATACTACGACTGCGACGCGGAGCTGGTCAACACGGCCTGCGCCGCGGCCAAGGAGATCGCCGGAGAGGAGCACACCTTCCGGGGTCTGATCGCCACGGGGGATCAGTTTGTCGCGTCCGAAGCGTATGTGAAGAAGCTGCAGGAGGAATTCGGCGCCATTGCCTGCGAAATGGAGGGCGCGTCGGTCGCCCTGACGTGCATGCAGTTCGGGGTTCCCTATGTGGTGATCCGGTGCATGTCCGACAAGGCGGACGGAAACGCGTATGATACCTACGAGAACTTTGTGGAGCTCGCGGCCGACCGGTCCGGGCAGATTGTCATGCGGATGCTGGAAACCCTGCAGAAACCATGAAAACCATGAAAACTCTCCTGACTGACTTGTCAGGAGACGGTCGTTTGTGTTAAAATTCTCTATACAACATGAAATGTCCATATCTGTCTGACTTTTTGAGAGGGAGGTCGAACGGATGCCGGCCCGGAAATCAGAAAAAATGAAGAGAATCCTTGCTTTCCTGGCTTGCCTGGTGATGGCGGGGTGTCTGCTCCTGCCGATGGCGACTCGCGCGCAGGAAGCGGAGCAGAAGGTCGTGCGCGTCGGCTGGTTTGATTCCTCCTTCAACTACTGGGATCAGTTCGGCAGACGCGGCGGCATCGACTATGAATATCAGCAGAAGATTTCCGCCTACACCGGCTGGACCTATGAGTACGTTGAGGACAGCTGGCCGAACCTGCTGCAGCGGCTGATGGACGGGGAGATTGATCTGCTGAGCGATGTCTCCTACAAGGAGGAGCGTGCGGAGTTCATCGCCTATCCCAACCTGCCGATGGGCACGGAATCTTATTATATCTATATCGATGAAAATAACCGGGAGATTACCGCCGGCAACCTGGCCTCCTTCAACGGGAAACGCATCGGCGTCAACAAGGGCAGCGTACAGGAAGGCTTCCTGAAGGAATGGGCTGAAAAGAACGGGGCAGAGATTGAAATCGTCCCACTGACAACGGAAGAGGACGAATCCAATGAGATGGTGACCCGGGGCCAGCTGGACGGGTTTACCTCCATCTATTCCATCAACTCCAAGCAGCACGTGGTTCCTGTGTGCCGGGTCGGCGGATCGGATTACTTTTACGCGGTGAACAAGAACCGGCCGGATCTGCTGGCGGAGCTGAACATTGCGCTGTCCAGCATCCGGGACGAAGATCCTTATTTCATTGAGAGACTGTCCGAGGAGCGCCTGATCACCAACCGGACGGACGCCTATCTGACGGTGGCCCAGACGGACTGGATCAAAGCGCATGAGACGGTCCGGATCGGATACGTGGAAGATTTTTATCCCTTCTGCAAGAAGGACGAAAAGACCGGCGAGCTGACCGGCGCGCTCAGGGATTTTCTGGCTCACGCTGAAAACAACCTGAAGGATTCGGACGGCCAGTTCGAGGCGATCCCGTACGCCTCCGCGGGCGCGGCCATGGAAGCCATGAAGGCCGGAGAGGTGGACTGTGTCTTTCCGGTATATCTCAACGCTTATGACGCGGATCAGGCAGGCGTGCGGCTGACCAATCCGGCTATGAAGACCGGAATCAACACCGTCATGCGGGAATCGGACAGCCAGTCCGTCTCCCGGGAAAGTCAGATGGTCATGGCGGTAGCGGCCGGGGATCCGAATATCGATACCTTCATCATGGCGTATTATCCCGAATGCCGCCGGGTGGTTTTCCCGGACGGAGCAGCATGCTATGAAGCGGTGGCCAGGGAAACGGCGGACTGCGCCTTCATCAGCAATTACCGGGTTTCCGCGGAGGATGAAACCCTCAGACAGTACAAGCTTTACTCGGTACCGACCGGGGAACACATTCCGTTTTCCTTCGCGGTCAGCCGGGCGGATCAGGATCTATACTTCCTGATGAACAAGCTGGTCCTCATGACAAAGAGCGAGGATATGGATTCCGCGCTGGCATCGTATATGATTGTCAGCCAGGAAGTGACCCTGATGCAGTTTCTACGGGATCACTGGCTGGCCGTGATCGGTGTTCTGTCAGCGGTGTTCGCCGTTATCATTGTGCTGCTTCTGCAGCGGATGAAAGCCCAGCGGAAGGCGCATGAACAGGAGCGGCTGCTGGAGGAAGCCGCCCAGGTCGCGGAGCTGAAGCAGACGATCACCTCGCTGCTGGACAACCTGCCCGGCAGGAACTTTGCCAAGGACGCGGAAAGCGGTGTCTATCTGGCCTGCAACCAGGCCTTCGCGGAATACGCCAACCGGAAGGATCCCTCCGATGTGATCGGGCATACGGACGCGGAACTCTTTGACGCGGAGACGGCAAAGCGCTTTACGGACGACGACCGGACCGCGCTGTCCATGGACGAGCCGCTCATCTTCTTTGAGGAGATCCCGGACGATGCCGGGAACCGGGAACAGAGGAAGATCACCAAGCTGAAATACACCGATGCGAACGGGCGTCTGTGCGTCCTGGGTGTTTCCGTGGATGTGACGGACTCCTTCCGTATCCGCCGCAGCGACGCTGTGACCAAAGAGTCCTATCAGAAGGCGCGGAGCGCCGGCGTTATCTATACCCACATCGCTCAGGCTCTGGCCCGCGGATATACGAACCTGTATTACATCAACCTGATGACGGAGGAATTTATCGAATACCGTACGGACGAGGAAGGCGGCAGCCTGGACGAAGTGCGGCACGGCTGGCATTTCTTTGAGGGATGCCAGGAGGAAACGGATCAATACGTCTATCCGGAAGACCGGGAAGCCGTGAAAATGGCGCTGGACCGGAAAACGCTGGAAAAGGCCCTGGAGCAGAACAATACCTTTATGATGACCTACCGCCTGATCGGGGAGAACGGCCCGTCTTACGTCAATATGAAGGTCACCCGTATGCGGGATGATGACCGCTATATCATCCTGGGCGTGACGGATATTGACGAGCAGGTGAAACAGCGCAAGGCGGCGATGCGGATGTCGGAGGAACAGATCGCCTACACCCGCCTCAGCGCGCTGGCCGGAGAATACCTGTGCATCTATGTCGTGGCTCCGGAGACCGGACGATACCGGGAATTCAGCGCGACCAGCGGCTACGAGGTCAGCTTCGCGCAGGCGAAAGAAGGCCTGGATTTCTTTGCGACGACCCGGAAAGCGGCACAGACGTTTGCCCACCCGGAGGATCTGAACCGGTTCCTGTCGGTGTTCACCCGGGAAAATGTCCTGGCGGAGATTGAGCACAACGGAATCTTCACGGTGAGTTACCGCCTGATGACCGATGGGAAAGCCCGCTATGTGCAGCTGAAGGCGGCGATGGTGGAAGAGAAGGACGGAAAACGCCTGATCATCGGAATCAACGACATCGATGCCCAGGTGCGCCAGGAGGAAAGCTATGTGCACCACCTGGCCAAGGCCCGGATTGAGGCCAACATCGATCCGCTGACGGGCATCAAGAACCGGCATGCCTATCTGCTGGCGGAGGAACGGCTGAACGCTCAGATCGGGGAAAATCCGGAGACGGAGTTCGCCATCGTGATCCTGGACGTCAACGATCTGAAGCGGGTGAACGATCTGGACGGGCACCAGGCGGGAGACCAGTACCTGAAGGATGCCTGCCGGGCGGTGTGCAAGACTTTCAAGCACAGCCCCGTGTTCCGCGTCGGCGGGGATGAGTTCGCTGTCATTGCCCAGGGCGAGGATTACTCCTGCATGGACGAACTGATGCGGCAGATGAAGGACCGGAACGAGGAAGCGCTGCGGACCGGCGGCATCGTGATCGCCTGCGGCATGGCAAGGCGGGAGAACGATCCCGCCGTGGCACCGGTGTTTGAGCGGGCGGACCAGCAGATGTATGAGAACAAGAGCGACCTGAAGAACGGATAAAAAGGGAAAGAAGTATGTATTATTCCGCGATAGGCGTCCTGGCTGTCCTGATCCTTTTCATCGTCAACTGGGATATTCTGCGCCATCCCAGGACTTCCTTTAACAAACCGGCCTGGAACATGTACAGGCGGTTTCTGCTGGCTGTCCTGGCATATTATCTGACGGATATCCTGTGGGGGATGCTGGAAGCGTGGAAGCTGACGGTTCCGCTGTTTGCCGATACCACCGTGTATTATATCACGATGGCGGCGGGAATCGTGTTCTGGGCGGAGTTCACGGTGATATACCTGGAAGAAAAGAACGGATTCGGACGGGTTCTGGTGTATGCCGGACGGGTGCTGGCGGGAATGATTTCCATTCTGGCCATTGCCAATATTTTTGTGCCGATCCTGTTTACCGTGGACGCGGATTGCGTATATATCGCTCTTCCGGCCCGGTATGTCATGCTGGGCTTGCAGATCCTGATACTGCTCTCAATTTCGGTTTACGCTTTCTCCGCGGTGATCCGGCCGGGCACCATGCCGGTAAAACGCGTGCGCTACCGGATTCTGGGTTCCTTCGGGATCATCATGTCGATATTCCTGATCATGCAGCTGTGGTTTCCTTATCTGCCGCTTTACGCGATCGCGTACATGCTGGCCACCAGCATGCTGCATTCCTTCGTCGTCAATGATGAAAAGGAAGAATACAAGCGAGAGCTGGAGGAAGCGGAGAAAACCACCAGATTGCAGCGGACTGTCATCTCTCTGCTGGACAATATGCCCGGTCTGACCTTCACGAAGGACGCGAAGACAGGCGTATACCTGGCGTGCAATCAGGCATTCGCTGAATACGCGAACAAAGAAACCCCGGCCGGGGTGACCGGGCTCACCGACGCGGAAATCTTTGACCCGGAGACGGCAGCGCATTTCGCGGAGGATGACAAAATTGCCCTTTCCATCAGCAAACCCTACATCTTCTTCGAGGATGTGCCGGACGCGGCCGGAAATCAGCACCAGTTCCAGACAACCAAGCTGAAATACACGGATGCCTCCGGGAGACTCTGCGTGCTCGGCATGTGCCAGGATATGACGGATATGGTGCGCGTCCAGCATGAGAACGCCATGACGAAGGAAGCCTATGAGAGCGCTGTCAGCTCAGGCCTCATGTACACCCATATCGCCCAGACGCTGGCCCGTGATTATACCGACATGTTCCATATCAATACGGACACGGAGGAATATATCGAGTACCGCAGGGACAGCAAAGGCTCCGCACTTTCCGAAACGCGGCGCGGCTGGCATTTCTTCAGCGACTGCGTCGCGGAACTGGCGGAGAACGTATACCCGGAAGACCGGGAGGCTTTCCGCCGGGCATTGAACCGCAAGACGCTGATCAAAGCGCTGGGCATCAGAAGTACGTTCGTCATGACCTACCGCCAGATGGACGGGAACCATCCGATCTATGTCAGCCTGAAAGCTTCCCGGATGGAGAACGACGAGCATTTCGTCATCCTGGGCATCACCAATGTTGACGCGGAAATGCGTGACGCGGTGTCCAAGAGCGAAGCCCTGGCGGAGGCACTGGCCTCGGCGGAGCAGGCGAACAAGGCCCGGTCTTCATTCCTGGCCAGCATGAGCCATGAGATTCGCACGCCAATGAACGCGATTATCGGGCTGGACACGCTGGCGCTGAAGAAAGGGGATCTGGACGCCTGAACCCGCGAATACCTGGAAAAGATCGGCGACAGCGCCCGGCACCTGCTGAGCCTGATCAACGATATCCTGGATATGAGCCATATCGAGTCCGGTCATATCGCGCTGCAGCAGGATGCGTTTTCTCTGCGCAGCATGCTGGAGGAGATCGGCAGCCGGATCCGGCAACAGTGCGGGGAAAAGGGACTGGCCTATGAATGCCGGATATCCGATCAGGTTCCGGATTCGTATATCGGGGACGAGGGGAAGCTCCGGACGGTACTGACCAACATTCTGGGGAATGCCGTCAAGTTCACCGAGGCCGGCGGCATTGAGATGACGGTGGAGCAGGCGGCTTCCTTCGAGGATCGGGCCACGCTGCGCTTCCATGTCCGGGATACCGGCATCGGCATGGACCCGGAATTCATTCCCCGGGTGTTTGACGCCTTCGCGCAGGAAGATTCGGGCACAAAGACCCGCTTCGGCGGCACGGGACTGGGCCTGGCCATCACAAAGCGGATCGTGGAAATCATGAACGGGTCTGTCAGCGTTGAATCCGAAAAGGGCGCCGGAACGACCTTTACCGTGACGGTGACGCTGCGGACCGGCGGAGCACAGGAAGCGGACCTGGATGCTCAGCTTGATCCCGGGGCGCTGCGCGTACTGGTCGTGGATGACGAACCGATCGACGCGGAGCACGCCCGGGCGGTGCTGGAAGAGGTCGGGATCCAGGCGGATATCTGCACCAGCGGGCAGGAAGCCCTGCGCGTGATGGAAGAGCGGCATGAGAAGCATCAGCCGTACAACCTCGTGCTGATGGACTGGAACATGCCGGGAATGAACGGCCTGGAGACGTCGGAAGAGATCCGGCGGCGGTTTGAAAACGAGAGCACTGTTGTCGTGCTGACAGCGTATGATCAGAGCGATATCGGGGAGGAAGCCCGCCGTATCGGCGTGGACAGCTTCCTGACGAAACCGCTGATTGCCCAGAATGTCCTCGCTGAAATTGGGCGGATCGCGCGGCGGAGCGGCCTGCTCCGGGAAACGAAGCGGGCGAACCTGGCCGGACGCCGGATCCTGCTGGCGGAAGACCTGATGAGCAACGCGGAGATCATGACGGATATCCTTGAGATGGAAAATATTCAGACGGATCATGCCGCAAACGGCCGGATGGCTGTGGAGCTGTTCCGCAACAGCGTGCCGGGAACCTACGCGGCGATTCTGATGGATGTCCGCATGCCGGAAATGGACGGGCTGGAAGCGACGGCGGCGATCCGGGCGATGGACAGGGAGGACGCAAAACGCATCCCGATCATCGCACTGACCGCGAATGCCTTTGAAGAGGATGTGCAGCACTCCCTGCAGGCCGGGATGAACGCGCACCTGAGTAAGCCCGTGAAATCGGATAAGCTGATCCGCGTTCTGGGCGAGCTGGTTTATCAGGCGGAGGAAGGGCGGGAATGACTGCGCATGGAAGCTGCGCCTATCTTCCGAGAGTGCGGACGGTATCCGGCGGTGACCGATTGACGATCCTTCTTCGGGGTGGTATGATTCCCCGGTAAAAGCGTAAGGAGGGATTCCCATGGAGAAGAAGCTGCACAGAAGCAAGACAGACAGGATGATCGCCGGCGTCTGCGGCGGCGTTGCAGAGTATCTCGGCATCAGTTCGACACTGGTCAGAATTCTGACGGTTCTGTCCGGCATCGGGATTATTGCCTACCTGATCATCGCGATTCTGATTCCTGATGAATAATCCCGGGAGTATCCATATGCAAGAAACATCCGCTGGTTTGAACTGGCGGATGTTTGCTTTTTTCTCCGGTTATTCTTCCTGGCAGATCAGACGTAAAACGAGGCAGAAAAGTTCTGTGAAAAATTGCCCAGCACCCGGGCCGGAGTGACAGATTGCGCCTCTTCATCCGTCAGCCGTTTCTGGGACGGATGTCGGGTGGACTGATCCGCCCGGGCTCCGGCGGTGCGCCATTCCCCGCAGCGGTCGGTGACCACCCGGTCTTCATCCCAGTCACGGAAGCCCTCCAGAGCGACATGCTCATCCATCTCACATGCCAGGAAAAGCGTCCGGGCATATTTCCGCCAGGGACGGCCCAGAAATCCCTGACCCGGTTCACATGCCCCGGTCAGGAAGCAGCGATGGAAGACAAAGCCGAAGGGCTGATCCCGGTGGGTATTCGCGGCGGTATAGAAACCGCCGCGTTCATTCATAAACAGGGTGCAGCGCTCAAACCAGCAGCGGTAGCAGCCGAATATGAAATCCACATCCCCCTGAATATAGCAATCCTCAAAATACTGGCGGCTGGAGGTCAGCGGACCGTTCTGCACCAGGGGATAGCATTCCGCGCAGCCCTGCCGGCTGCCGATATCCGCCGTCACGTCCGGGGTGCGGAGCGGCCCGCAGAAGAGCGTATCCTGATGGGCGATCAGCCGGCAGCCGCGCCAGATGCCGCAGTCTCCGGCGGCGTATACGGCGACGGCCTGGCCGACGATCCGTCCATCCCCAGCATCGTTGCAGACGGTCAGGTTTTCCACTTCAATTTCCCGGCCGGTCGTCATCAGGGTGGCGGACAGGAAGGTGGTCTTCTCCGTGCCGTCCGGATGCAGATCCTTTGCGCAGGCATTCCAGACCAGGATGGTATTCTCCGCGTCCTCTCCGACGAGGTGGACGCGGTTCCGGTGGATTACCACCTTTTCCCGGTATTCCCCGGCGCGGACCAGGATCCGGGAAGGCTCCGGCCCGGGATTTTCCGGAAGGGCGTCCACAGCAGCCTGGATGCTGGTGAAGTCTCCGCTTCCGTCCTGAGCGACCACAATCGTGGATAACCTGTTTTTGCTTTCCATCCTGATGTCCCTCCGGGGTTTTCATGAATTGCTTTATTATAGCTGATCTACAGGTTTTCTTCAAACTCTCTTCGTTGCATCCGCTGATGGAAACGCTTCTTTTCATTTGCCGCGGAGATTATTCACTGACTCCGAAGGAAGAAGCCTCCACGATTTCCTGCGCATCCAGCAGGCCATAGTTGATTTCCAGTCCGTCATACAGAAGGGCAGTCCGGTTTGCTCCCTGCCAGAAAACGCTCCGCTCGTCCCCGTTGACCTGGTCCGGTTTTCCGAAAGCTTTTTCCAGTTCCGGCCGGAGATCATCCCTGTTGACCATGAAGCTGACCAGCACATTCACCAGCTTTTCCGTATTGCCGTCGAGGGCAAAAACCAGATCGATATGATGGACATCAATCCCCATCCAGAGCTGAGCCACCATGTCGGACATCAGAGTTACACTTTCCACATTGTCACCGTGGTCTCCGCGCTCAATGATATAAAATCCATCCTCTTCCGCATAGTGGGAGTAGCGGCCTGTGATCATGCGCATTCTGGAATTCGTTTTTGACATGGACAGGCGCTTCTCCGTCTGTTCAAAACGACCGACGCCTTCCTCATTGATCAGCCCGTTTGCCTTCAGGAGGAGGCAGACAGTTGCCATATCGGATCCCCAGGGGATCCCGAGAAAACGGATTTCCTCCTCCGTTTCCGCTCCGGCCGGAATGCAGCCGATCATCAAAAGCAGTGCCAGGATCCATCCCATTAACCTTTTCATCTGATTCATCCTCCCTGATGCGGTTATCCGCTGTTGTTTGGTGCTTTTTTCGGAAGTTACCTGTTTTCCCCTTCCTGTCAGATCAGACGCACGACACGGCGGAAAAGTTCCATGAAAAATCGTTTGACGAGAGTGCTTTTTTCGGTGCTGTCCGGTTCTGTGAAAGATGAAACTTCGTTTAAACACGGATGCTATGGACTACCTGAAGTCGAATAAGGCAATAAGAGTATCTGAAATATCAAGATAATCACTGAGAAGTAAGCATCCTAATTTTGTAAATCTTCTCACATTCAGATCCACATGCCGTACATGTTCGCAGGCGATCAATCCCTTGATCTCTCCCGATGCGGAGGAAATACAAATCGGGAGATGAACTGCGCTCGGAGCATTACCACACCTCATTCCCCTGAGGTTCGCCCCAGTCCAGTTCTCCGATTCCGCTCAGTTCGCATCCGGATTCCTGAATGCGTTCTTCCAGGGCTTTATGACGAAAGGAAGGATATAAAACGATCTTTCCCTTTTCTACTTTTACCGTCAGCGTATCGTTTACCGCAACTCCTGCTTCCTGCAAAACAGCCTTCGGAAAAGGGATTCCCTGGCTGTTTCCCAACTCTTTTATCTGCACTTCCATTTGCGGACGCTCTCCTTGCTAATGTATATAAATAGGATATCCGGCACGTACTCGAATGTCAAGAAACTGAAACGCAACTCATGGACATTTCCCATGAAATCATGCTATATTGTTCATGAGCACAATCCGGAGGTGCAGTGGAAGTGAAAAGCATTCGAAGCGTTTATAAAATCGGACACGGACCGTCCAGTTCCCATACCGTCGGTCCCTATAACGCCGCCATCCGTTTCGGCCGGAGGCATCCGGAAGCCGATGCCTTCCGAGTGACCCTTTACGGATCCCTGGCTTTTACCGGCGCCGGACACGGCACAGGCAAAGCCATCCGGTCCGGACTGCCCGGCGCCGAGATCATCACTGACACGGAGACAAAGGATCTTCCTCATCCGAACACCATGCTGTTTACCGCCCTGAAGGAGGGCCGGGAACTGGAAAGCATCCGGGTCTTCTCTGTCGGCGGCGGATCCGTCCGCTTTGAAAACGAACCGGATGACGAGGAAAAGGAAGTTTATCCGGAAAAGAACCTGACGGAAATCCTCGAAGCCTGCCGCGCTGAGGGCAGGACGCTGGCGGAATGGATCCGCGCCCGGGAAGGAGACGGCCTGCGGGAGTATCTGACCGCTGTCTGGCACGCGATGTGCGACGCCGTGGAGCGCGGCATCCGGGCTGACGGGATTCTTCCCGGGGGACTGAACCTGAACCGGAAGGCCAAAATCCTCTTTGAAAAGCGCTGCTACAATGAGAGCGCGGATGTGACCATGAACCGGCTGATCGCTGCCTATGCCTATGCGGTCAGCGAAGAAAACGCCAGCGAGAACATCGTCGTCACAGCTCCGACCTGCGGAAGCTGCGGCGTGCTCCCTGCCGTATTCTATTACATGCAGAGGGACCGGGGATTCCCGGAGGAGGAAATCCTGGACGCGCTGGCGGTCGCCGCGCTGATCGGCAATGTGATCCGGACCAACGCCAGCATCTCGGGCGCCGAATGCGGCTGCCAGGCGGAGATCGGCAGCGCGTGTTCCATGGCCGCGGCCGGGCTGGCCGCGCTGTACAGGCTGAACCTGGAACAGATCGAATACGCCGCCGAGATTGCGATGGAACACCATCTGGGACTCACCTGTGATCCGGTGGACGGGCTGGTGCAGATCCCCTGCATCGAGCGGAACGCGGTGGCGGCCATGCGTGCCATCAGCGCGGTGAATCTGTCCCGGTTTCTGTATGAGACCCGGAAGATTTCCTTTGACCTGGTGATTGATACGATGTACCAGACCGGGAAGGACATGAGCGACAGGTACCGGGAAACCTCCCACGGCGGCCTCGCCCAGATGTACCGGCTCCCGTGCGGGGAGACGGAATCATGCCCGACAGGAGAGATAGCGGAGCAATGATGGCAGGTTTTGTGATCTGGACGATGATTTTCCTGGTGCTGCTGGGCATCGGGATCTGGGCCTGGAAGTCGGACAAAGCGGTGGGCTTTTATACCGGCACAAAGCCCCCGGAGGTCACAGACGTCCGAAAATATAACCATTCAGTGGCAGTGCTGTGGTTTTCTTACGCAGGTCTGTTTGAACTGCTGGGGCTTCCGTTCCTTTTTCAGAAGCAGAATGCGCCGGGCTTCATGTGGTCCATTGCGGGTGTGCCGGTTATCACCATTGCGTTACTGATTGCCTACAGCCGGATTCTTCATCGGTATGAACGGAATAAGAAAGATGATCAGGGGAATTCGGGATGGAAAAGCAGTAAACAGGAAGAGAAGATTTGAAAAACTGATTGAGCGTCATATCACCGCAGAAAGGAAGGAATGACCATGACACTTCAGGAACTGTACAGCAGCATCGGCGAGGACTATGAGCAGGCGCTCCGCGTGCTGCGGGTGGAAAAACTGGTGGACAAGCATATCCGCAAACTGCCAAAGAACGGACTGATCGAAGCCCTGCTGGCCGCCGGGGAAGGGATGGACGCTGGGCGGCTGTTTGAAGCGGCGCATGCGGCGAAAGGAAACTGCGGCAATCTGGGACTGACAAAGCTGTGCGAGGCGTCATCGGAGATCACGGAAGAATTCCGCCCCGGGAACGCGCGGAAGATGACGGACGACGAAATCAGAGGGAAGCTGGGGGAGATCGCGGCGCTGTACGAAAAAACAGTGGAGGCAATTCGCCGGTATGAGGCCGCGAATCCTTAACACAGGCAAAAGCGCAGAGAGGAAAAGCCGTCCATGAACAGTCAACCGAATCAGAGCAAAAGAAGAGGATCTCCGTACCTGACCGTCATCGGCGCGCTGGCACTGTCCTTTGGATGCGCCGTAGGCTGGGGATCCTTTGTCATGCCCGGAAACACTTTTCTGCCGCTGGCGGGCCCGGTCGGCTCCGCTGTCGGTCTGGGGATCGGCGCGGTGGTGATCCTGATCATCGCGGCGAACTATCATTTCCTGATGAACCGGTTTCCGGACGCGGGCGGCACCTATACCTACACAAAGAAAAGCTTCGGGTATGACCACGGCTTTCTCAGCGCGTGGTTTCTGATCCTGACCTATGTTGCGATTATCTGGGCGAACGCCACGGCCCTGCCGCTGATCGCCCGGACTCTGCTGGGCAATACATTCCAGTTCGGCTTCCACTATGAGATCGCAGGCTACCACGTCTATATGGGAGAAATGATTCTGGCGGTCGGCGCGCTGGTACTGGCCGCGCTGGTCTGCCTGCGGCGAAAAGCGGCGGAAGGGACGCAGATCGTGATGGCGGTGCTGCTGTTTGCCGGGGTTGTGATCTGCTTTACAGCTGCCGCGATGCGGACGGATGTTGCGGAGCCTTTCGAGCCGGCATTCTCCGCGCAGCAGACCCCGCTGAGCGGGATCTTTACCGTGTTCGCGCTGGCACCATGGGCCTACGTCGGGTTTGAATCGATTGCCCACTCAGCAGGGGAAGCGAAGTTCAACCTCAAACGCAGTTTCGGCATCATGGCCGCCGCCCTGATTGCTTCTGGAATCGCTTATGCGCTGCTGAGCCTGCTGGCCGTGACGGCAATGCCGGAAGGAATCGGCAGCTGGCCGGAGTATACAGACAGGCTGGGAGAACAGCAGGGGCTGGCGTCCCAGCCTACCTTCTTCGCGGCGAACAGCGCGCTGGGGACCGCCGGGAGCGTGATCCTGGGCGTTGCCGCGCTGTGCGGAATCTTTACCGGACTGATCGGAAACTATATTGCGCTGAGCAGGCTGCTGACCTCTCTGGCGGAGGACAGGCTGCTGCCCGAAAAAATCGCGGAGCTGGACAAAAACCAGGCGCCGCGAAAGGCAATCCTCAGCATCCTGGCTGCTTCCGTGCTGCTTCCGTTCCTGGGCCGGACGGCTATCAGCTGGATTGTGGACGTGACGACGGTTGGCGCAACCATCGCGTATGCCTTCACCTCCGCTTCGGCCTGGAAGGAAGCCAGGAAGCAGCATCACAGGCTGTATACCGTCATGGGATTCATCGGGATGATTGTGTCTCTGCTGTTTGCCCTGGAATTCCTGATCCCGAACATTATGAGCATCAAAACCATGGCGACGGAATCCTATCTGATTCTTGCGGCGTGGAGTATCCTCGGATTCGTCGTCTTCCGGACCATTCTGAAGAAGGATGAGGACAAACGGCTGGGCCGGTCGACAGTTGCCTGGATTGTCCTGCTGGGCCTGATCATTTTCACTTCCAGCGTCTGGATGCATGAGAATACGGACAACACCATTGAGCAATCCGTTTCAGAGATTCAGGGTTACTATACAGAGCAGCTGGAAGAAGCCGGGGTTGATGTGGTTTCCGGGGCAACCCGATCCGTGTCAGAATACCTGAGGGACGGGCTGAAACCGATCGACAGGACGCTGGATGCCAGCCTCATCATTCAGATCAGCCTGATTATCGGCGCGCTGATCATCCTGTTTGACATCTATTCCCACGTGCAGAAACGGGAGCGAAAGACGGAGATCGAAAAAGCTGTTGCGGAGGATGCCAGCAGGGCAAAAACCAGTTTTCTTTCGAACATGAGCCATGAGATTCGTACGCCGATGAACGCCATCATCGGCCTGGACAGCCTGGCCCTGCGCAATCCGAATCTGCAGCCTCAGACCCGGGAACAGCTGGAAAAGATCGGCATCAGCGCCAGGCACCTGCTGGGTCTGATCAACGACATCCTGGATATGAGCCGCATTGAATCCGGAAAGATGACGCTGAAGCGCGAAGAATTCTCCTTCCGGGAATTCCTGGATCAGATCAACATTATCATCAACGGCCAGTGCGAGGAAAAAGGACTGCAATACGACTGTGTTGTCATCGGCCGCGTCCGGGATTATTACATCGGCGATGATATGAAACTGAAGCAGGTGCTGATCAATATTCTGGGCAACGCGGTCAAGTTTACAAACGCGCCGGGGCGGGTAACCCTGTCCGTGGAGGAAACGGGGAATACGGAAGAAAACTGCATCCTGTGCTTTCGGATGCAGGATACCGGGATCGGCATGGATCCGGAATTCATTCCGAAGATCTTTGAAGCGTTCTCCCAGGAGGATGCGACGACAACGAACCGCTACGGCGGCAGCGGACTGGGAATGGCGATTACCAAGAACTTTGTGGACATGATGAGCGGCGATATCCGGGTGGAAAGCGAAAAAGGCGTGGGATCCACCTTTACCGTTACGGTTCCACTGGGCAGATCCGACAGAACATTCCAGAAAGAGAGCGACGGG
The DNA here is from genome assembly GCA_947166385.1 of uncultured Clostridia bacterium. GTDB lineage: Bacteria > Bacillota > Clostridia > Christensenellales > Aristaeellaceae > Aristaeella. The sequence continues at coordinate 36,296 of CAMVEB010000034.1, forward strand.
GAAAAGGCAGCTGAAACCCAAACAGAAAATGTGCTGGCGGGACGGCGCGTCCTGCTGGCGGAGGACGTCCAACAGAATGCGGAGATTCTGGAGGATCTGCTGGAGCTGGAAGAGATGGCGTTGGAGCACGCAGAGAACGGAGAAGCTGCGATCCGGATGTTCTCCGAAAAACCGGCCGGATATTATGACGCCATTCTGATGGACGTACGGATGCCGGTGATGGACGGACTGACGGCGTCAAGGATGATCCGGAATCTGGACAGACCTGACGCGAAGACGATCCCGATTATCGCGATGACGGCCAACGTGTTTGACGAGGATGCGGAACGTTCCCTGCAAGCCGGAATGAACGCGCACCTGACCAAGCCGATCGAAATTGAAAAGCTGTTCGGCACACTGCGTGAATTCATCCGGGGAAAGGACAGTGAGGCGGAACTGCCGGAAGAGGAAACAGTCGCCTTTAAAGGCTCCTGCTGAACATCTTTCGAATCCAGTGCGTCAGGTGAAGGGGTTCATAGGCATTGCCAAGGGTATGCAGCAGGCGAATTGCTTCATGCTCCGAATGGTATTTTGCCGCGACGGTGATTTCCCTGGGCTGCAGTTCCGGATGCCCGGCACGGATCCTCTCCAGAACCTGTTTCTTCGCATGATCGACGGTCGCGTCTGATGCGTAAAAGTAGATGCTGGCGCCGCCGTCCAGCCCGGGCTGGGGCCTGAACACGCCCCGCAGACCGCTTTGGGGCAGCAGATCCTTTATGTCGCGCCAGATCCGTTCCGCGCGCTCTTCCCGGGCGACGATCTTCATGTAAACAATGTCCTTCAGATCAAACGAATCATCATTCAGATAGTGACGATAGGGGGAACGCCGCATGCGCTGCATGACCTTTTGTTCCTCCTGAGACATCGTACCGTGATGATAGATAAAATTCCTGTTTTTATTCACCGTATAAATGAAATAGGAGAGCCCCATGCTGTTCAGTTTTCCCATCAGCCATTCGGAAGATTCAGGGGGAATGCAGTTTGTGGAGAGATAGATGTTTTCATTGGCGTCATAGATCCCCGCACCGTCCATGACGATCATCGGCGCGTTCAGGCGGATCTGGCAGATCTGGCTGATAAAGAAAGCAGGCGCATGCTCTGAGATCATGCAGATTCTCGCCCCGTCCCTGTTCAGATAACTCAGCCGGAAAAGCACGGAGGACGGAATCTGTGACAGATGATCCTGAGAAAGATCCTTTGTATGGATAAAAAACAGCTGATTTCGCAGCTTGACCCGGGGCAGACGGAACACATTGACACCAATGGCAATGAAGGTTCCGACCAGCACATCCAGCACCCGATGGAAGGCCTGGTCCAGCGGGAACTCAACCTGCGGATAGGCAATCACGACACAGATGAAGACAATTGCCGCCAGACCGGAGGTATCCGGCTTCCTGATGACAACCGCACTGTACAGAGAAATCAGCGTTCCGAGACCCATCAGCGCATACAGCGGAATGCCCTGAATCGGAAACATCGGGACAATCAGCAGGAACAAAAATCCCCAGAACGCGCCAAGCAGCGTACCGGAAATCCGGTTGATGGCATATTCCCGGGTATCATGCACATAAGGCTGCATGCAGATAATCGCGGAAATGGCTGCCTCTGCGGAGATCGTTCCTTCATCATATCCGCGAAGGTAATAGAATATCAGGCAGAGAAAAACGGCAACAGACGTTTTGACCACCCGCTGGCCGAGGTAAGGCAACTGAATCTTTCTTAACATTTTTCCTGCCCGTGGGAACGTTCCCCTGAATTCTTTCTGATCAGCGCAAGGAGGACGAACAGTTCGATCAGGCCGGCAACGCAGAAGATCGCCAGCAGCAGGGAATCGGAAATGCCGGCGAGCACCATATAAGCCTGCCAGCCAATGGCAGCCAGGGTCAGAAGGAATGCCAGCAAAAGTCCTTTTTTCAGATTCATATCAGTAAATCTCCATATCATCTGTTCATTCATCACCGGATCCACTCCCGGGGAGGGCCGGTATGCGTATCGTACCATTGAAGATTCAGCAAAGTCAACCTCGCCTTTTTTCCCGGTATCCTTGCTGTTGACACGGTCAATCAGACAGACTCCCGAATTCATAATAGATGACAGACTGATTCTGCCTGATCAGCGCTTCTTTGATCAGTCGGGTTTTCCCGACACGGCGTTTCCCGTACACGAGAGAAGCGTGGCCGGATTGTTTCATAGCATCTGATTCAACATGTATGGCGGCAAGGTGGAGCATGTGACTTTGCAGTTCCTAAACAGAATGATGGGAGCAGCAATTGACCGATTTGGCCGGGACATCGTGGTCACGAAAGCCGATGAGTGGCATTTCCAAATCACCGTCCCCGTTGCTGTTAGCCCACAATTCTTTGCATGGGTCTTTGGTCTGGGAAATACCGTTTCTATTGTTGGGCCAGAACATGTCAAAGAAAAGATGAAAGAAATGCTGAAGAAAACATGCGAACGTTACGAATGAAAAGGAAGCCTGCGAATCGCCGCAGGCCCTTTATTTTGTAAAGGAAAACTGATTGACAACAAATTTCGCTACACCTACAATTTTCCGTGACAGAAGGTGGTGATAGAAGTAATCAGTCAGATTTAGGCAAAATCGGTGTGATGACATAAACCGTGACAGAAATGGATTCGGGAAAGCGGGTCAAAAAAAGAGTGACCCCGAATGGGATCACTCTTGCTGAAACCCTTGATATTCTTACTTCCCGAAGTACCGATCCGTCAGGCCCCTGAAGGCTTTGCCGGACCTTATCGTTCAGAAGTGTTTTTCCGGATTTCATCCGTGTTCTCAATCAACTGGCCGAATCCGTAAGCGAAGAAGGAGCCGAGCCAGGATGCCAGAGAACCAAAGATGATCGTAATGATGCCTGAAACAATGGACTGTTCGGTCCCGTTGATGATGCCGATGATGCCGGTGATCACCGAAATGATGATGCCCAGCCAGCAGATCACCTTTGCAAGCACCTTGATTTTCGGGCCGATATTGTTGAACATACGGCATTGCTCTCCTTGTTAAGGATTACTTCCCGAAATACCGATCCAGCAGGCCCTTGAACGCCTTGCCGTGCCGGGCTTCGTCGCGGGCCATTTCATGCACTGTGTCATGGATGGCATCCAGGCCGAGTTCCTTGGCTTTCTTGGCCAGGTCGGTCTTGCCCTGGGTGGCGCCGTTTTCGGCTTCCACACGGACTTTCAGGTTCTCTTTGGTGCTGGGGGAGACGACTTCGCCCAGGAGCTCCGCGAACTTGGCAGCGTGCTCAGCTTCCTCAAAAGCGGCGGTCTTCCAGTATTCCGCGATTTCGGGATAGCCTTCCCGGGCGGCGGCGCGGCCCATGGCGAGGTACATGCCGACTTCGCAGCATTCACCCTCAAAGTTGGAACGCAGACCGGCCTTGATTTCTTCCGGAACATCCTTGGCGATGCCGATCACATGCTCGGCAGCCCAGGTCATTTCGCCTTCCTGCTTGATGAACTTGGAACCGGGAACCTTGCAGACCGGGCACTTTTCGGGCGGTTCAGGTCCTTCATGTACGTAGCCGCATACGGGGCAAACCCATTTCATAGTTGTTACCTCCAAATTTTTATTTGAAACATGGCAGACAGGCTTTCCGGCTGAAATCGGTAGAGGAAACGAAAAAGACTGCTCCGCTGTTTCATTTTTCTTTCCGGCAAATGCCGTAACTGATTATACCATTAATAAGACAGGAATGTAAAGAAAGAAATCATTGGAAAAAACAGGCAGCAGCTCTTCCATCCCGGGCAACGGCTGTGCTATAATATGTCCGTACATCATTGAAGGGGAAACAGAAGGGGAATCCATGGAACAATCCAGCAAAATGCCGCAGAACGAGCGGCGGGAAATGACCAGAAAAGCGATCTCCGTCGCATGGCCCGCCATGGCGGAGAGCTTTTTTGTGGTGCTGGCCGGAATGATTGATACGATGATGGTGGCGGAGCTGGGCAGCTATGCCGTGGCAGCGGTGGGACTGACCGCTCAGCCGAAGTTCATCGGGCTGACGCTGTTCTTCGGGATCAACATCGCGGTATCCGCGCTGGTGGCCCGGCGGAAGGGCGAGCAACGTCAGGACAGCGCCAATGAGATCCTGCTTACAGCTTTCGGGCTGTCGGCGGTGCTGTGCGCGCTCATCACGGTGCTGTTTGTGGTCTTTGCCCCGCAGATCATGCAGCTGGCCGGGAGCAACGCGGACACCCATGAGGCAGCGGTGGAATACTTCCAGATCATTATGGGCGGGATGTTCTTCAACGTGCTGACGATGGTCATCAACGCCGCGCAGCGGGGAAGCGGGAACACCCGACTGTCCATGATTACCAACCTGACGAGCAGCATCGTGAACGTGATCTTCAATTACCTGCTGATCGAGGGGCATCTGGGATTCCCGGCATGGGGAATCCGCGGGGCCGCGATTGCCACGGTGCTGGGAACGGTCGTATCCGCCGGGATGGCGGTTTTCTCCCTCTTCCGGCCGCGGAGCTATGTCCGGATTCCGGAGATGATCCGGAAGAAGATGAAGTGCACCAAGGAGAGCCTGAAATCCATCTGGAGCCTGGCATACAACTCTTCGCTGGAAAACATCGCGATGCGGATCGGGTTCCTGGCGACGGCGATGCTGGCGGCCCGGCTGGGGACGGACGAATTCGCGGCGCACAATATCGGGATGAACCTGCTGGGGCTTGGCTTCTCCTTCGCCGACGGCATGCAGGTGGCGGCTGTGGCCCTGACGGGGGAGGCCCTGGGAGCGGGCAAGAAAAAGGAAGCACGAGAATACGGCGGGATCTGCCAGCGGATCGGACTGCTGATTTCCATCGGGCTGGCGGTGCTGATGCTGATCGGCGGGCGATGGTTCTTCGGGCTGTACTTCCGGGAAGAGCATATTCTTGACATGGGCGTGATCATTACGCGGTACACGATGGTGATCGTGCTGCTGCAGATCTCGCAGATTATTTACACAGGCTGCCTGCGGGCGGCGGGGGATGTCCGCTATACACTGGTGGGGGCACTGATCAGCGTAACGCTGATCCGGACAGTGGTCACCGTGCTGCTGGTGCTGGTGTTCAACCTGGGGCTGCACGGGATCTGGCTGGGGGTGCTGAGCGACCAGCTGTCGCGGTTCACGCTGATGCGACGGAGATTCAGGAAAGGAAAATGGGTTGATCTGAAGATTTAGTTGTTGATTTTGGAAAAAAGATGTGATAAAATCCATTCGATTACGCACCTTTTCTCTGCGACTGCTTGTGCTGCGCTTTCCGCGGTGGCCGGTTGCAAAGGAGAAAGGGGTGGAAAATAACAAGGAGGGAACCCCAAATGGCAGTCATTTCCATGAAACAGCTCCTGGAAGCCGGCGTGCACTTCGGTCATCAGACCCGCCGGTGGAACCCGAAGATGGCGCAGTACATCTTCACCGAACGCAACGGCATCTACATCATCGACCTGCAGAAGACCGTCCGCAAGGTTGACGAAGCTTACGCGTTCGTCCGCGACATCGCGATGGAAGGCAAGACCATCCTGTTCGTCGGCACCAAGAAGCAGGCGCAGGAATCCATCGAGAGCGAAGCCAAGCGCTGCAACATGTTCTATGTGAACAACCGCTGGCTGGGCGGCATGCTGACCAACTTCAAGACCATCCGCACCCGGA
>CAMVEB010000035.1 GCA_947166385.1 uncultured Clostridia bacterium
TCGGGCGAGCTTGACTAATATACCAGACCTTGTTCCCTTTGTCAAGCACTTTTTTTGTGATTTTTCATAATTTTTTTTTCGGATACTGAAAAATGCTTTTCATGGACCGGTTTTCGTCAGTCGGCGGATCTTCCATTGTCCGTTTTCCCGTGCGAGCAGAACCTTGTATTCGGCCTCCGGCCACATCGGCGGATACACATCTCCGCCGGCTGCCAGCACTTCATCGGCTTTCAACCCTTTAACCCGCCCGTCAATCCTGGGAATCTTCTCCGAGATATCCAGCGAGGTGCTGTTCTCCCACGGCCACACCCACAAAAATCCCATCTCCAGCCGGTGGTCAATTCCCCGGACATTGTAGTCCGCATATGGAGTGTTTCCCTGGGCAGCCGCGGTGATCATATCATCCGTTTCCAGCCAGACCGCCTGGAAATACTTGCTCAGTTCTCCGGCGTCCTCCGTGATCCCCATGATATATTTTGCCCGGCTGGCCATTCCGTCTTTCAGGATAATCTGGATATTGGTCAGATTCATGGCATAATAGAACGCGGTAATCATCAGCCCGACAACAAGGCAGATCACCAGCAGCCTGCCGGCTACATACCAGATGCCGCGCCGCAGGTATTTCATGGTTCCGCCTCCTTTCGCCGCGATTGATCCGCTTTTACAGCAATTTGATCAGCATGGTGTTCTGTTCATCCATCTCTACCACAACCAGACCGTCCTTCTCCAGCTGTTTCATCACATCTGAAAAACGTTTGAACCCAATGGCCCGTTCATTGAAGTCCGGATAAGCGGTAATAATATCCGCTTTCAGAATGGAAGGATTCACTCGCTCAAATCCGCCGTCCTTATAGGCCTTGAGCTGGGCATTAAAGGCTTCCCGCCAATTGTCTCTGGTCAGCTGCGGAATGGCTTCGCTATTGTCGCTGCTGTTGGTCAGCCCCACCATGACGTCAAAATTGTCATTATGAACGCTCAGGTCCCCGAATCTCGTGGCAAGCTTCATCAGCAGCTTATAGAACGTGGCGCATCCGTAAGCCTTCTCGTTGAAATCCGGCCGAAGGCGGAGAAGTGTTCCCTTTAACTCGCTGGCATAGATCTCATCCCGGTCCTGCTCCTCGAGCACCGTCGTCAGCAGTTTGTTCAGTTCGCTTTCGTCAGCTTCCTCGTTGTTCATGCTGGCTTTCTGCTTTCTCGGCTTTTCCACATTGCGCTTCCCAACGCTTTCCAGGAACTGGAACTCGTTGCATGCGTTGATAAAGATATTGCTGGCGGCTTCACTCCTGCTGATGCCGAGCACGAATTTTCCCATGCTTTTCAGCCGGCCCACCAGGGGAACATAATCGCTGTCCCCGGATACAATACAGAAACTGTCGATCAGTTCATTCTCATAGGCCACCTGCAGCGCGTCAATCACCAGCTGGATATCCGCGTTGTTCTTCTGGCTGATCCCGTAGCGCAGGCTCGGAACCACCGTAAACGTGTTGCTCAGCAGCACTTCCTTCAGGTCGTCAAACTTATCCGTATATCCGTAAACTTTCCCCAGCAGGATATCACCCCGGATTTTCACCTTTTCCAGGATGCTCTTCAGCGTCGGCACTTTGGCCCCGCAGTTTTCCAGATCTACAAAAACCGCAAATTTACTCAGAAATAAAACCTTCTTCCTTTTCATCTGGGACAGCTTCGTGCTGTCTTGCCTGTGATTATATCATCTCGCCTGTGATTTTGCCACTTTTTTGTGCTTTTTCGCAGCTTTCTTCCTGCTGCTATAGACAAAAAGATGTCGGCTTTGTACAATAAGAACAGTTCTTCCGGGAAGGAGGTTTCTCCATTGCCGCCGATTCTGTCTGCCTGTATTGTCTTATATCATTGCGGGGAAGAAATCGATCATGTCCTTCACTGCATTCAGAACGCCGATCTGGAGGTTACGGTTTTCCTCAGTGACAATTCCCCGGAAGAGATGACGGCGGAGCGCCTGAGGTGGGCCTTCCCCGGCATTATCGTTCTTCCCCAGGAGAAGAATATCGGCTTTGGCCGCGCCAACAATGCCGTTCTTCCCCTTCTGAAGAGCAAGTATCATCTGATGTTGAATCCGGATGTTTCCTTTGAGCCGTCCCTCCTTCGCAGGATGGTCGCCTATATGGAAGAACATCCGAATATCGCTGTCCTGACACCCCGGGTGCTGAACGAGGATGGATCCGAGCAGTTCCTTCCGAAGAAAAGTGTTTCCGTCCATTATCTTCTGGGCGGCCTGCTGGAGGGGTTCGGTGGGGTTTTCCGCCGCTGGCGGCAGGATTTCACCATGGCCAATGTCGAGGTCCAGATGCCCATGCCTGTCGAGTTTGCCACCGGATGCTTCCTGTTGATCCGCACCTCGGTTTTCCAGCGTCTCAACGGCTTTGATCCCCGTTTCTTCCTCTATCAGGAGGATTCTGATCTGAGCCGCCGCATCCTGGAGGAACATCTGGGCAGTATTGTTTATCACCCCGATATGTGTATTACCCATCGTTGGGCTCGGGAGAACACGCGGACCTTCCAGGGCCGTATGCGTCAGATCCGCTCGGTCTGCAAGTATTTTCTGAAATGGGGGATCTCCTGGTGAAAACGGCCGTCCTGCTTGCCGCGTGCAACGGGGAGAAGAATCTTCCGGCACTGCTGGATTCCCTGTCTTCCCAGACGGATCCGGATTTCTGCGTGCTGATGCAGGATGATGGCTCCACGGATGGCACTCCCGCCCTGCTTCGGTCCCGGGCTGATCTGGATCCCCGCTTTTCCTTCGGTAATAACCCGGGCCGTCATCTGGGCGCTGCCGGGAATTTTCTTTCCCTTCTTTCCCAGACAGATGCTGATTTTGCCCTGCTCTGTGATCAGGATGATATCTGGATGCCGGAAAAAATCGGCGTCCTGAAGCAGGCCATGCTGGAGGCCGTATCTGCTGATGGTGCGGAAAAGCCCATTCTGGTTCATTCTGACTGTAGCCTGGTCGATGAGGAAGGCAGCCCCATCGGGGACAGCTTTTTCCGCCATCAGGGCTGGGATCCGAATGCGGTCACCCTTCCTCCGCTTCTGGTGCAGAACAATGTGACAGGTTGCACCGTCATCATGAACCGACCTCTGATCAATCTGGTCGCTGCCCACGGAAAAGCCAGGGATCTGTTTATGCATGACTGGTTCATCGCGCTGACGGCCGCGGCCTTCGGCAGGATAGTTTTTGTTCCCCAGCCGCTCACGGCTTACCGGCAGCACGGCGGCAACGCCATCGGCGCCAGCCGTTCCGGGCTGGTCACCCGGGCTTTCCGTGCTCTCGCCGGCCGGAAGGACGCGAAGCGCAGGATTCAGCTTACATATACACACACCATGGTCTTCCGCAGGCTGTATGAAGGCACGCTTCCTCCAGCGGCTGACAGGATCACCTCCGATTACCTGGCCACCAGGAAGCTGCATAAAACAGCCCGGGTGCTGGCTGTACGGCGCATGGGCTGCGTCATGCAAAGTCCGATCACCCGGGCCGGGCAGATTCTTTTTGGCTGAAATCAGATTTCCTTAAACTCCGCTTCTTCCGGCACACCTTTCTGGATCAGCATTTCTCTGTACATTTCCAGCTTCTCCTCCGGGCACCGGATCACCGCTTTCCCCGGAATCCCGCGGAACGCATGGCTCCCGACTTTTCCGTCCGTCAGCTGGCTTGTCCGGATTACGATCTTTTTCAAAGAATCGCATCCGTCAAAGGCCCGCTTTCCGATGGCCTTTACTTTTCCGCCCAGTTCCACGCTGCGCAGGGCGGAGCAGTCCCGGAAAGCTTCGTCCTTGATGGTCTGCAGTTTCCCGAAAGTCGGGATTTCCTCCAGACTGGTGCAGCCCAGGAACGCGTCTTTTCCGATCGTGGTGATATTTCCGCCGCCTGACACAGCAACCAGCCATTCCATTCCCGCCAGCGCTCCGTCGGCGATAGTCGTCACCGCGTACTTGTGCTGGTTGATTTCAACATGGTTCTGGATCTCCAGCCCTTTCAGGGTTTCGTCGTCCGTTCCGGTCAGCACGGCGTGATCGCCGGAGATTTCATAGTAGCCATTATCCACCAGCACGCCCGTTTCTTTCTCTTCCGGATCGTCAACCGGTTCCGAATGTCCCCTCGGCTGAGGAGTATCCGCGTACAGGGTCTTCAGCAGGTTCCGGGAAGCCAGTTCTCCGGGGATCTCCCCCGGTGCCCACTCGTACCCGATCGCTTCCTGGTACTCTGCCACCGCCTGGATGGTCATCGTCCCGTAAATCCCGTCGATCTTCACGGGATCGTACCCGAGCCTTCTCAGTTGCTGCTGCATATAGGTCACGCTCAGCCCCTGATCCCCTTTCCGCAGAGGCAGGTATTTGTCATACTCCGGTGCGGAGGCGGCGAACAGTTTCTGCTGGATATACTCGGTCATATAGGAACGTTCCCGCAGATGAATTGCGTCATAGAACAGGTTCACCGCTACCTGGGTCTGGGTTCCCCAGGACCCGTCCACATTCCCCACCGGATATCCCAGATCCCGCAGTCTTCTCTGGATACTGCGCACCGCCGTTCCGCTGTCGCCCCTCCGCACGGTGCCGTCCTCTTCCTCTTCTTTCTTCGGAGTCGGTGTGGGCGTGGGCTTAGGGGTCGGAGTTGGGGTGGGTGTCGGGGTTGGGGTGGCTGTCGGCGCTGGCGTGACAGTCACCAGCTGCAGCGCGTCATTCTGGACCCCCTCCAGCTGCCACATGACCGTTTCAGTTGTGATGTACCTGTACAGGCGGCTGCCCGCAATGCATGCGCTGGCTGTCGGATACCCGCTCGGAAGATAAGTGGTCATTTCTCCTGTCTTCAGGTTAAAGGCAAAAATGCTCTGGTCCGCCGCAGTCACGGTCAGCGCCTCTGCCGTAACCGTCATGGATTTCGGCGCTGTCACGTTTTTTCCGGTCAGGAGCACTTCCTGCGTCCCGGAATAATCCGCTCCCGTCCCGGGCAGTGCTTTCTGCATCAGCACATAGCCCGTGTCCGTCTGGTTGATCCAGTATACATATTTTCCGTCTTCCGTTGCGCAGACGGCGCGCTCGGAGTAAACCAGGTCTCCGATGGTCAGCTTTCCGTTATCCGGCGCCACCGTTTTCTCCGCCCAGGTCTGCAGCTCCGCGTCCGTTGCGTTTCCGGACAGAATCAGGCTGGATGTTCCGTCCTTCCGCACGGAAACAATCCGGTTGTCCTGTGTCAGGCATACCACATCATCCTCGGTCATACCCAGCACGTCTTTCATGGCAACAGACAGCTTCCTGGTCTGTCCGTCTGTGCACTGAAGATACAGTTCATTGTTCTCACCGATCCAGGCCGTCACAGTCCGGTCCGTTACCGCTGGGGCCGCCGCGGCGCTGATCAGTGTCGACAGAGCCAGTATCATCACCAGTATGAACAGCGTTCTTTTCAAGCTTCATCGCCTCCAGATCACAATTGGGAACTTTGTTCTCCGCTCATATAAACGAATCAAACCGGAAAATCATGCCGCATCATCATATTTTTTTATTTCAGTACAAATGATTCCGTCAGAATCAGGTGATCTGCGTATCCGGTGGAAATCTGGAGCTCCCCGGCTTCCGATACTTCCCGGCAGTTGAAATCGATAAAGCGCAGCTGCTTTTCCGATATGGTGAATTCCACGTCTCTGCTTTCTCCTGGTTGCAGTTCAATCTTACGGTAGTCAATCAGCTGCTGCACCGGGCGCACAACCGACGCCACGGGATCCCGCAGGTACAGCTGCACTGCTTCCTTCCCGGGAAGCTTCCCCGTGTTTTTCACCGTCACCGTCACCTTCAGCGTTTCCTCTCCCGTCATCGAGCGCCGGTCCAGCGTCAGCTTTTCATAGGCAAACGTGGTATAGCTCAGTCCGTATCCGAAAGAATACAGCGGCAGGTTTGGCATATCCAGATAGCAGCTGGAGAAAGGAACCGGTCTGTTGTCCGGCGGCGGTTTCGGCCGGCCGGTATTCATCCGGTTGTAGGGCATGGGATACTGTCCGACGCTCCTCGGCAGCCCGACAGACAGCTTTCCGCAGGGATTCGCTTTTCCCCACAGCAGCCGTGCCAGTGCGTTGCCGGCTTCCGTTCCCGGATACCACATTTCAAGCAAAGCCGGCGCCGTCTCCGCCAGTTCCTCCAGCACCAGTGGCCGCCCGTTGAACAGAACCACCGCGGTTCGCGGATTCGCTTCAATCACCCGTCTCGCCAGCTCGATCTGTGGGCCGGGCAGCGTCAGCTCGGCCCGGCTCCGGCCCTCTCCGCTGTAGTTTTCCGGCTCTCCCAGAGTCAGGATCACCACGTCTGCTTTCCGGGCAGCCTCCGCGGCTGGCGCGATCCCGCTCCTGTCGGTATCCGCGAATTCCGCTCCGCATCCTTTCTCGATGATCACTTCCGCGTCAGGCATCAGGGCACGGATCCCTTCGGGAATGGTCACCGTATCTTTCTCCGCCCCGGGCCTGGACCAGAATCCGTTCAGCCGCGTTTCCTCTGCAAACGGGCCGATCAGGGCAATTCGCTTCACTTCTCCGGAGAACGGAAGAATTCCGTCGTTCTTCAGCAGAACGGCCGTTTCCTCCGCTGCTCTTCTGGCAATCGCCCGGTGCTCTTCGCACAGGTACAGCCGCTTTTCCGCTTCCTCGTCCGCCCCGTGCAGAGGGTTTTCGAAAAGCCCCAGCTCGTTCTTCAGCTTCAGCACCCGCATCACGGCCGCATCCACCGTCTCTTCCTGAATGATGCCTTCCTTGACCAGATCTGCCAGATACAGGTAGTACGCATTCTTCACCATGTCAATATCGCATCCGGCTTCCATTGCCAGGCGGGCTGCGTCCTTCAGATCCTTTGCCACGCCGTGGGGCACCAGTTCCCCGACGGCGTTGTAATCGCTGATAACCACCCCGTCGAATCCCCATTCGCCCCGCAGCACATCATTCATCAGCCATCGGTTGGCCACCGACGGAATCCCGTTCAGCGCGTTGAAGCTCGGCATTACCAGCCTGGCCCCCGCTTCCACACAGGCCCGGTATGCCGGCAGGTAAGTTTCCCGCAGGGTCCGCTCAGACACGTCAACGGTGTTGTAATCCCGTCCGGCTTCTCCCGCGCCGTATGCCGCGTAATGCTTGACGCAGCAGGCCACGGAATCCTTCTCCGCCAGGTTCTCCCCCTGGGTGGCCCGCACGTAGGCAGCGCCCATCCTGCTGTTGATCAGCACCTCTTCCGAGTTGGTCTCCATGATCCGGCCCCATCGGGCGTCCCGGGCCGTATCCACCATCGGATTGAACGTCACGTGAACGCCGCATGCCGCTGATTCCTTTCTGGCCATATCCGCGCATGCCGTCATCAGGTCATCGTCAAAGGAGCAGCCCATCGCCAGCGGAATGGGATACGTCGTCCGCAGTCCATGGATCACGTCCAGCATCAGCAGCAGAGGGATTTTCTTCGGATCGGCCGTCAGATGCATTTCCTGGAGGGCTTTCGCCTGCTGTGCGTTCTCAAAGGTAAGCACGCTGCCCATCACCCGGCACAGGTCCTCCGTCGGCAGCATCTCCCCGTCCGGTCCGGTAATCTCCATCGTATTGGCAATGAACTGTCCGGCGTTGCACTGAACCAACTGCCCGACCTTTTCCTCCAGGGTCATACTCTCCAGTAAGTCCTGCAGTTTTCTTTCTTCCATTCTCTTCCCCCACCGTTCTGTAAATCATCGGATGTTCTTTATTTCTTCATCCTTCTGCCAAAAACCTTTATTCTTCCCGGAGCCCTTCTGTCATTTCTTCCGCTTCCTTTTGAGATAAAAAAATGCTTGCAATTTGAATACGGTTGTGATATTGTAGATAAGCTTGATGTGTAACACTCCAGTAAGGAGGAGGATTTCCATGGGTAAGTATTGTGAGATTTGCGAAAAGGGCACGCTGAACGGCAATAATGTCAGCCATTCCAACCGCAAGAGCCATCGTATCTGGGCTCCCAATGTGCAGAGCGTTCGCGTCATGGTGAACGGGGCTGCCCGGCGGATGAATGTGTGCACCCGTTGCCTCCGTAGCGGTAATGTGCAGCGCGCTCTCCCCAAGGTTCACGAAGAGGCCTGAGTTTCCTGCCGGTTGTCCGTTGTGCAGCGGCGTCCGGTCTGGAGCTGGATCCGGTCTCCCGGAAGATGTGTTATGAATCGCGGCGTGATTTTCATCACGCCGCTTTTCTCTTGCCCATCCGTCACATGTTTCCGCGGAACTGCAGCTGGTACAGGTCGTAGTACACCCCGTGCTTTGCCATCAGCTCCTCGTGGCTTCCCTGTTCCACAATGCGCCCGTCGTCCACCACGGCAATCTCGTCTGCGTTTTTGATCGTGCTCAGCCGGTGTGCCACCACCAGCGTCGTTCTTCCGACGCACAGCTCGTCCAGCGCGTTCTGGATTAGGATTTCCGTAGTGTTATCCAGCGCGCTGGTCGCCTCGTCCAGGATCAGGATCGGCGGATTCTTCAGGAACACCCGCGCGATGCTCAGCCGTTGTTTCTGTCCCCCGCTCAGGCGTACGCCCCGCTCGCCGATCTGCGTATCATATCCCTTCGGCAGGGACATAATATAGTCGTGGATGTTGGCGCGCTTGGCCGCCTCCACGATTTCCTCTTCCGTTGCGTCCAGTTTGCCGTATCGGATGTTTTCCCGCATCGTGTCGTTGAACAGGTAAATATCCTGCTGCACAATCCCGATGTTCCGCCGCAGGCTTTCCATCGTCATCGTATGGATTTCCTTGCCGTCCAGCAGGATCTCTCCGCTCTCCACATTGTAGAAGTGCGGGATCAGGTGGCAGATTGTCGTTTTTCCTCCGCCGGACGGACCCACCAGCGCAAACTTTTTCCCTTTCTCAATGTCCAGGTTCACATGCCGCAGCACGCGCTTCTCCTCGTCGTATGCGTAGTTCACGTCCCGGAATTCGATATGCCCTTCCAGTTCCCCGGCGTCGCTGGCCCCGGCTGGATCCCTTTCCGGCTCCTCGTCCATGATGGCGCAGAAGCGCTCGAATCCGGTAATCCCGTTTTCAAACTGTTCTGTAAAGTTGATCAGCGTCATCACCGGGCCGATGAACATGTTCACCGACACAATGAATGCGGAATAATCACCGAACTGAATCTGCCCGTTGTACAGGAACAGTCCGCCCGCGATCAGCACCACCACATTGAACACATCCGTCACAAATGTGTTCCCGCTGTGAAACCGGCCCATGGCGCTGTAGGAATCCTTCCGCGCCCTTTTGAATTTCTCGTTCCCTTCCTCAAACTTTTCCTGTTCCTTGTCTGCGTTGGTGAAGGCTTTCGTAACGCGGATCCCGCTGATGCTGCTTTCCAGGCTCGCGTTGATCTCCGCCATGGCCGACCGGGTATCCCGGAACGCTTTCCGCATCTTCCTCCGCAGGGAGTAGGATATAACCACCAGGAACGGCACGCACGCAAACACGATCAGTGTCAGCCAGATGTTGATAGATCCCAGATAGATGAAGGAAACGATGATGCTCAGCAGCGAGATCACCAGGTTTTCCGGCCCGTGGTGAGCCAGTTCCACGACGTCAAACAGGTCGTTGGTCATCCGGCTCATGATCTTGCCGGTTTCATGGGTGTCGTAAAAGCTGTACGGTAGTTTCTCCAGGTGCCGGAACATATCGCTCCGCATCCGGGCCTGCATATACACGCCCATCATGTGCCCCTGATACTGGATGAAATAGTTCAGCATCATCTTGGCAATGTACAGTCCGAGCAGCGTCAGTCCCAGAATCACAATCATCCGGTAATTCCGGTCCGGAATCAGCGTATTCAGCATGGTCCGGGTAATGATCGGATAGACAATGCCGATCAGCGCCACCGTCAGGGATGCGGCCATGTCCAGGGTGAACAGCTTTTTGTGGGGCCGGTAATAGGCCATAAACCGTTTCAGCAGCCCGGCAGTCTGTTCCCTGCTCCGCTTTTCCGCTTCTTCCCGCGGCGGCCGGTTTCTTCTTTCCGACATTGTTCAGCCTCCTTCCCGCAGCTTTTCCTTCAGCCATGTCCTGCCTTCCGTCCGCAGCTCCTCCTGCCCTTTTTCCCTGATCACCCGCAGGAAGTTGTCCACCCGGCTGTTCTTGCTTTCCGGGTCGTCGTCCCGGTATCGGCGCATGGGCTCTGTCGGAACGTCCAGCATCGTTCCCATCACCAGCCCATGAAAGCTGTCCGTGCAGAACCGGGCCGCTCCCCGCACCGCGCCGAGGAATTCCTGCGGTCCCAGTCCTTCCAGCCGTTCAAATCCGGATGAATACCCCGCCGCTGTAACCGGGATCTCCAGCACCCGCATCCCGCTTTCCCGGCTGATCTGCCGCACCCGTTCCCGGTAGGATGGGTTCTCGCCGATGAAATAGCACAGCACATAGGGTTCTCCCTTCGGCGGTTCCGCGGCCAGCTCTTCCCATTCCGTTCGGCTCAGCAGGCATACCGGATCCGGCATGACCTCCGTCCGGATCCCGGTCATTTTTTCCAGCAGCTCCGCACCCTCTTTTTCCCGCACGGAAATAGCGGAAAAACCCCGGATCCATTTCCGGATTTTACGGATTTTCCCTCTCGGTGGCATCGTCCGGATTCCGAGGCTCGGAGCATAGGCAATCTTTCGTGCGCCTTCCGGCGCAAAGGTCAGGAAATACGCCGGGTTCAGCCATACCGGATTCCAGATCTGGTCGCTCCCGCATACCAGGATATCATATTCCCTGCTTTGTTCCCGCAGTTCCTTCCGGTTCCGGCATACCCGGCTCAGCCGCATCTCCTTTTCGTAGAAGGCGGGAATCGCGGCGCTCTTTTTCCGGGCGCCGGCCTGGTCTGCTTTCACGCCGCGTTTCCGCAGCCCATCCAGCACCAGCTTCGGGCTGTTCCCGCTTTCCAGCAGGTTCCGGATCTTTTCCGTGCGGTCCGGCCGGTAGTCCAGGTGTTCGCAGTCGTATCCCATCTCCCGGATGGTCCGCTGCAGCGCGTATGCCTGCAGGGAGGATCCGTAGTTGTCGTTATGCAGAAAGGTGATGATTCCAACCCGGGCCATCCGCTTTCACATCCCTTTTCCCGTCAGTATGTCCGCAATGCGTTCGCTGGCATGTCCGTCCCCATAAGGATTCTCCGCGTGGGCCATCCGTTCGTATGCCTCCCGGTCGTCCAGCAGGCGGCTGAACTCCCGGTAGATCGTTTCCTCCCCGGTGCCCACCAGCTCCAGCGTTCCGGCTTCCAGCCCTTCCGGGCGTTCCGTCGTGTCCCGCATCACCAGCACCGGTTTCCCCAGGCTCGGCGCCTCTTCCTGGATTCCGCCGCTGTCCGTCAGGATCAGATAGCTCCGCGCCATCAGGTTATGGCATTCCAGCACGTCCAGCGGTTCAGTCAGCCGGATGCGCCCGCACCCGCTCAGCTCCGCCTCCGCCGCTTCCCGCACGGCCGGATTCATGTGGATCGGATACAGCACTTTCACGTCCGCGTGCTCCTCCGTCACCCGGCGGATCGCCCGGAACATGGCATGCATCGGTTCCCCAAGGTTTTCCCGCCGGTGTGCCGTCAGCAGGATCAGCCGGCTCCCCGCTGCCCAGTCCAGTTCCGGATGGCGGAAATCCGGGCGTACCGTAGTTTTCAGCGCGTCGATCACCGTATTCCCTGTCACGTATACGCTTTCCGGCTTTTTCCCTTCCCGGATCAGGTTGTCGCGGCTCAGTCCGGTCGGGGCAAAATGGTATTTCGCCACGATGGAGACCGCTTCCCGGTTAAACTCCTCCGGATACGGGGAGGCCGGGTTATACGTCCGCAGTCCCGCCTCGACATGGCCCACCGGAATCTGCAGGTAGAAGCACGCCAGCGCCGCCGCGAAGGTGGTGCTCGTATCCCCGTGAACCAGCACCACGTCGGGCTTTTCCTTTTCCAGCACCCCCCGCATGCCCTCCAGCACCTGGGTGGTGATGTCGAACAGCGTCTGCCGCTCTTTCATGATCGCCAGGTCGTACTCCGGCCGGATCCCGAATGTGTCCAGCACCTGCTGCAGCATATCCCGGTGCTGTCCGGTCACGCAGACCACCGCTGTAACCCCTTCGCGCTTCCGCAGTTCCAGGACCAGGGGGCACATCTTGATGGCTTCCGGCCGTGTGCCGAACACAAGCATGATTTTCATCTTTCCTTTGTCACCTCGCGCATCCGTTCCACCGTTTCCCGGAACACATCCAGCGCCTGCCGCACCGGTTCGGGCTTCGACATGTCGATTCCCGCCAGTTTCAGTGCCTCAATCGGCGGCACGCTGCATCCGGCGCTCAGAAACTTCCGGTAGTCCCGGACCGCTTTTTCGCCCTCCCGCAGGATCTTTTCGCTCAGTGAAACCGCGGCGCACAACCCCGTCGCGTAGACATATACATAGAAAGCGCTGTAGAAGTGCGGAATCCGCATCCATTCCGACGCGATTTCCGGATCCATAAAGCAGGTCTCTCCGTAGTATTTATCGTTCAGCTGGAGGTACGCCTCCGACAGGCTTTCCTTCGTCAGGGGAATCCCCTCCGCGGCCATTTCATGGCTGATCTTCTCAAACTCCGCGAACATCGTCTGCCGGAATACCGTCGTCCGGAACTGTTCCAGCCAATGGTTCAGCAGGAATGCCTGAGCGTCCGGCTCCTGCATCTGCTCCATCAGGTACCGCTGCATCACCGCCTCGTTGCAGGTGGAGGCCACCTCCGCCACAAACAGGCTGTAGTCGCTCTTTGGCGCCGGCTGGCTGGTGTTGCTGTAGTAGGAATGCATGCTGTGCCCCAGCTCGTGGGCGATCGTGAACGCGCTGTCCAGGTTATCGTTATGGTTCAGCAGCACGTAGGGATGAACATCCCGCAAACTGCCGGCGGAAAAAGCGCCGGAGGATTTCCCGATGCTGGGATATACGTCGATCCACCGGTTCTCCCGGGCTTCCCGCAGCTTGGCAATATAGTCGTCGCCCATGGGCTTCAGCCCTTCCAGCACCAGGTCAAACGCTTTTTCATACGGCAGTTCCATCCGGTATCCCTTCACCATCGGGGTATAAAGGTCATACAGATGCAGTTCTTCCAGCTTCAGCAGCTTTTTCCGCAGCCGCAGGTAGTCCTGCAGCACCGGCAGGTATTCGTGCACCGTTTCAATCAGGTTGTCATACACGCTCTCCGGGATTTCCAGCGGCTTCATCGCGGCTTCCCGGGCGCTGCTGTAGTGATGACTCTCCGCCATGAACTGGTCCTTCTTCACGCTCGCGCCGTATGTGGCCGCGATCGTGTTCCCGTAGGACTCATATGTGTTCATGATATGGCGGAACGCCTGCTTCCGGACCTCCCGGTCGTCCGACCGGATAAATGTCGAATAGTTTCCCTCGGTCAGCTCCTGTTCGCTCCCGTCCGGCATGCTGATCGGCGGGAACCGCATGTCCGCGTCCGACAGTGCGGAGAAGATGCCTGCCGGCGCTTCCGCTACCTCGCCCATCATGGCAATCAGGCGTTCCTGTTCCTTCGGCAGCACATGGGGTTTCTCCAGCAGCACCTTCCGCAGCATCTCGTCAAAGTCCCGCAGTTCCGGATCCTCCGCCAGTTTTTTCAGCTCCTCCTCGGGCATCGCCAGCAGTTCCGGCTGCAGGAAAGCGCCCCTTGTCATCGCGGTCACGTACAGCCGCATCGCCTGGTCCTTCAGCGCCTGCGCCTTCGGATCCGCGTTGTCCGTTTCCTTCCGCAGGAAGGCATATTCGTAGACAGGCAGGATGCTGTCGTACACTTTCTGCACCGTCAGGATCGCCTTTTTCGGGTCCTCCGCCACCTTCCCGTCCAGCGCTGCCAGCTCTTCCGTCCCGGCCATGGCGCTGTCCAGCGCTTCTTTCCATGCTTCGTCCGAGACATAAATATGCGTCAGATCCCATTTGTACCGTTCTTCGATCTCGCTGCGTTTCCGGATTTCGTCCGCCATCTCTCTTTCCTCCGATCCGTTTATTTTTTCGTTGCGTTTTTCTCGTAGATCAGCGATCTGTTGACGCTGGGCGTCTCGCTGCCCCCGGGATAGAACAGAATTCTTCCCTCCCGGATCATCAGGATCCCCGTGGATCCTTTCAGTTCCTTCTTTTCCAGCAGCAGCCGCATCAGGTTCTCGGTCAGCGCCGGCCCGCCGCCCCGCTGCAGGCAGTCCTTCCATATCGTGCATTTACAGCCGCTTTCCGTGCATCCGAAGGCTGCCGAGTTTTCCCGCATCCTGCCTTTCCCGCACAGGGGGCACACCGTGCCTTCCAGCACGGTGGACGTCCCCGTCCCGCGGCCTTTGGTCTTCCCCCGGCGCTCGTCCTGAGGGAAAGCGATGCTTTTCGCCTCGTCCCGGGCATAGGCAACCAGGAAAGCACTCATTTTCCGGATCCCGTCCATAAACCGTTCCGGGTCCTGTTTTCCATCCGTAATCTCGTGCAGCGCCAGCTCCCACCGCCCGGTCAGTTCCGGGCTGGCGATTTCCCGGGGCATGACGTCGATCAGCAGCATTCCCTTGTCCGTCGCGTTCAGGGTCTTACCCCGCCGCGCGGCATACCCGACCTTCAGCAGCCGTTCAATGATGGCGGCCCGCGTGGCCGGAGTTCCGATCCCGCTGCCCTTCATCTGGCGCACCAGTTCCTCGTCCTCCAGGTCCTTCCCCGCGGTTTCCATCGCGGCCAGCAGGCTGGCATCCGTGTGCGGTGCCGGCGGTTTGGTCTGGTCCTCTTTGATCACCGCGTCCCGCGCCGTCCGCCGGTCGCCTTTCTGCAGCGGCGGAAGCTGTCCTTCCTCTTCCTCTCCGTTGTTTGTGTTCTTTTTGGCCTTCGGCGGTTTTTCCAGCGGCGGCACGTCGTGCCATCCGTTCCGGACGATGACTTTCCCGTTCGTCCGGAACCGGTGCTCCCCGACTTGCGTCACAATCCGCGTCGCATCATAGTCGCATGCCGGATAGAAGGCCGCCAGCATCCGCCTCGCCACCATGTCGTACAGTTTCCGCTCGTCCGCGCTGAACTTCGCGGGGTCCACCTTCCGGTTCGTCGGCAGGATCGCGTGGTGGTCCGTCACCTTCGAGGCGTCGATCGTTCTTCGGGTCACCGGCAGTTTTCCCTCCGGCAGCGCTCCCGGCACATATTTCTGGTATTCCTCCGGCAGCATCTTCATCGTCTGCACCACCCGCGGAATCATGTCCGGCGGCAGGTATCGGCTGTCCGTCCGGGGATAGGTCAGCGCCTTGTGGGTTTCATACAGGCTCTGGGCTGTCTTCAGCGTCTTGTCCGCCGTAAACCCCAGCATCCGGTTGGCGTCCCGCTGCAGGCTTGTCAGGTCGTACAGTTGCGGAGGCAGCTCGTGTTTCCGCGCCGTTTCCGCCTCCGTGACGGTTCCTTCTTTTCCTTTCACATCCCGGACCACAGCCTCCGCGTCCTCCCGGTTTTTCAGGTGCGTGTCCGGATCCAGCTGCTCCGAAAACAGGATCCCCCGGTAGTCGCCGAAGTCCGCCGTCACCGTGCAGTAGCCCTCTGGCCGGAATTGCTCGATCTCTTTCCGTCGCTTGACCAGGATCGCCAGCGTCGGCGTCTGGACCCGGCCGACGCTCAGCAGCGCGTCGTATTTCAGCGTAAAGGCCCTGCTCGCGTTCATCCCGACCAGCCAGTCCGCCCTGCTGCGGCATTGCGCGCTTTCATACAGGCCGTCGTAGTCCTTCCCCGGTCGGATTTTCTGGAATCCCTCCCGGATCGCCTCGTCGGTCATGGAGGAAATCCACAGCCGGTCAAAAGGTTTCTTGCATCCGGCTTTCTCGTAGATATAGCGGAAGATCAGTTCCCCTTCCCGTCCCGCGTCTGTCGCGCAGATCAGGGAGTCCGTTTCCTCGCTGTTGATCAGTTTCTTGATTGTGCTGAACTGGGACCTCGTGGCCGGGATCACCTTCAGCGGAATCTCCTCCGGCAGGATCGGCAGCGTGGAAAAAGACCATTTTTTATATTTCGGGTCCATCTCGTCCGGTTCCTGCAGCGTCACCAGGTGGCCGACAGCCCATGTCACAATATACTTGTCCCCGATCAGGCAGCCATCCCCGTTGCTTCGGCATCCGATCACCCGGGCGATATCACGGCCGACGCTCGGTTTTTCCGCGATGACCACAATCTTTCCCATTCCGCGCCTCCTTCCCGCAGCCCGGACAGCCGCCGCATCCGCAGGAGCATCCGCCTCTCCGGCCGCTCTTCCGCAGCACCCGGATCGCCCCTGCCACCGCGGCTGCCACCGCCAGCAGAATCAGGATATCCCATATATTCATGTTGTCACGCTCCCAGCAGCATCCCGATCAGCCGCACCGCCAGTGCCGCCACCCAGGCGACCCCGCACTGCCAGATCACGGTGAACAGCGCCCATTTTCCGCCCATTTCACGCCGGATGGCCGATACCGCCGCCACGCACGGCGTGTACAGCAGACAGAACACCAGCATGCTCGCCGCGGCCAGCGGAGTCAGCTCCGCCGTCAGCCCGGCCCCCGTCGTGAACAGCACATTCATCACGGATACAACGCTTTCCTTCGCCATGAATCCGCTCACCAGCGATGTCACCAGCCGCCAGTCGCCGATTCCCAGCGGCACAAAAATCGGAGCGATCGCGCCGGAGATGCTGGACAGCATGCTGTCCCGGGAATCCGTCACCAGGTTCAGGTGGAAGTTGAACCGTTGCAGGAACCAGACCACTACCGTCGCGATCAGGATCACCGTAAACGCCCGCTGCAGGAAATCCTTCGCCTTTTCCCACATCAGCTGGGCCACGTTCTTCGGGCTCGGAATCCGGTAGTTCGGCAGCTCCATGACGAACGGCACGGCGTTTCCCTTAAACAGGGTTTTCTTGTAGATCATCGCCGCCGCGATCCCCATCAGAATTCCCAGCACATACAGTCCCGTGATGATCATCCAGCTGTACCGCGGAAAAAAGGCATTGACGAAAAAACCGTAGATGGGCAGCTTCGCCGTGCAGCTCATGAACGGCGTCAGCAGGATCGTCATTTTCCGGTCCCGGTCGCTGGGCAGCGTCCTCGTGCTCATAACCGCCGGCACCGTGCACCCGAATCCGATCAGCATCGGCACAATGCTCCGTCCGCTCAGCCCGATCCGCCGCAGCAGTTTGTCCATCACAAAAGCCACCCGCGCGATATATCCGCTGTCCTCCAGCATGGACAGGAAGAAGAACAGGATCACGATCAGCGGCAGGAAGCTGATCACGCTCCCCACGCCTTCAAATATGCCTTCCAGCACCAGGCTCTGGATCACCTTGTTCACGTGCACGGCTTCCATGCCCCGCTGGGTAATTTCAGCCAACGCGCCGATCCCCACCGCCAGGATTTGTTGCAGCCACGGCCCGATCAGGAAGAACGTCAGGAAAAATACCAGCCCCATGATCGCGATGAACAGCGGGATCGCCGTATACTTTCCGGTCAGGATCCGGTCGATTTTCCGGCTCCGCAGGTGTTCCCTGCTTTCCCGTGGCCGGATCAGGCATCGGTCGCATACCCGCTCAATATAGTCGAACCGCATGTCCGCCATCGCGGCGCTGGCATCCAGTCCCCGTTCCTTCTCCATCTGCAGGATGATATGCTCCAGCATTTCCTTTTCGTTGCTGTCCAGTTCCATCCGTTCGGCAATCAGTTCGTCGCCCTCGATCAGTTTTGCCGCGGCAAACTCGACCGGGATCCCGCTGCGCTGGGCGTGGTCCTCAATCAGGTGAGCTACCGCGTGCAGCGCCCGGTGCATGGATCCGTCGTGATCCTCCGGGCTGCAGAAGTCCTGCGCCAGTGGTTTTTCCTGGTACCGGGCGATGTGCACTGCGTGCCGCACCAGCTCGTCCACGCCCTCGTTCTTCGACGCGGAAATCGGCACCACGGGAACCCCCAGCATCTCTTCCATCGCGTTGATGTCCACTGTGCCGCCGTTGCCCCGCAGCTCGTCCATCATGTTCAGCGCCACCACCATCGGGATTTCCATCTTCAGCAGCTGCATCGTCAGATACAGGTTCCGCTCCATGTTGGTGGCGTCGACGATGTTGATGATCGCCTTCGGTTTCTCGTCCAGCACGAAGTTCCGGGATACCAGCTCCTCGCTGGTGTAGGGGGACATCGAATAAATCCCCGGCAGGTCTGTGATCAGGGTTTCCGAGTGCCCGCGGATCACCCCGTCCTTCCGGTCCACCGTCACCCCGGGAAAGTTTCCCACGTGCTGGTTTGATCCGGTCAGCTGGTTGAACAGCGTGGTCTTTCCGCAGTTCTGGTTCCCCACCAGGGCAAATGTCAGCTTCGTCCCTTCCGGCATGGGATTCCCCGTCCCCTTGGGATGGAAGATGCCTTCCTCGCCCAGGCCCGGGTGGTGGGTCTCTTTCCGCCCATCCTTGACTGCCGGCGCCTTCGCGGCGGTTTCCACCGGCGTAATCCGAATGTTCCCGGCGTCCTCCAGCCGCAGCGTCAGCTCATACCCCCGGATCATCAGCTCCATGGGATCCCCCATCGGTGCCAGTTTCACCACCGTCACGTCCACCCCGGGAATCAGTCCCATGTCCAGGAAATGCTGCCGCAGGGCGCCTTCTCCCCCGACTTCCTCGATCCGCCCGGATTTCCCCGGTTTCAGTTCATTCAACCGCATGCCGCTCTTCCTCTTTTCCGGTTCACTCTTTCTCAAGCTCGCTGTAGTAGGCTTCCAGCTCCGGTTTCGCCTCCAGGTAGTATTTCTCCATGGCCGGATCGAACTGGCTCCCCATGCCTTCCATCATGATCCCGTGGGCTTTCTCGAAGGACATCCTGTCCTTGTATACCCGCTTGCTGACCAGCGCGTCGTAGACGTCCGCCACGGCCATCACCCGGGCCTCGATCGGAATTCCCTCCCCCTTCAGGCCTTCCGGGTACCCCTTTCCGTCCCACCGCTCGTGGTGGTAGTGGGCCACATTTTCCGCAATCTTCCGGAATTCCCTGTCGTCCGTTCCTTTCAGGATCTCGTGCACGATCCGCAGTCCCTCCGGCGCGTGCTGTTTCATCTTTTCATATTCCTCCGGGGTAAACCGCCCGGGTTTCCGCAGTACCGCGTCGTCGACGGCAATCTTTCCCAGGTCGTGCATCGGGGCGGCTTTGATCAGTTTCTTCCGGAATTCCTCATCCATTGCGTTCTCCGGATCCTTCTGCATCGCGGCCGTCAGCATCTGCACGCCGATGCTCGTCCGCCGGATATGCCCGCCGGTGGAGTTGTCCCGGCTTTCCACCATCGTGGCCATTCCCAGGATCAGCTGGTCGTGCATCTCCACGATGTGCGCCGTCTTTTCGTCCACCTTCTGCTGCAGTTCCTCGTTGTATCCGTTCAGCAGCCTGATGTACTGCTGGTCCGTCGTGTCGTCCGTGATCGTCAGTTCGTATCCCTTTTCCCGCCTTCCGTTGTACAGCGGGCTGATGGTAATCAGGTAAACCTTGTCGTTCAGCTCATAGTAGTAGCGGTTGTTCGCGTGGTCCTCGCTGAAGTGGTCCAGCCACGGCGTCATCAGGTCGCGCATTCTCCGGCTCCGGGCCAGGGAACGGTCCACCGTCATCGTCCGCAGTTCCGGAAAGATCTCCTTCGCCGTTTCGTTGCTCCCCAGATATTTCCGGTGAAAGCTGAAGTTGATCAGGCCGGTGTCCCCATTCTGGATCAGGGAGTCCACCGCCGTGTCCGTCACGTCATACAGCCCGATCCGGAATACGATCGCCAGATACATGATCTGCGCGAACACATACGCCGCCGGAGTCAGTTCAATCCCCTGCACAATCAGTCTTCCGCCAAAGAAAGCCACCAGCGCCACCACCACCGGCAGGAAAAGCCGTCCCAGGATCTGCCGGCTGATCTGCTTCTTTTTGCAGAATGTGTATACGATCGCTCCGAGCATGATCAGGAAGTATACGATCACCATCCCCCGGAAAATCTCGTGCCCCACGCCGTATTCCCGCTCCAGCGGCACCCACGGCTGCGTCGCGTCAAACCGGATGCTCTTGTAGAAGAAGTCGCTTCTGCCGGTTGTCAGCACCCCTGCGAAGATCGCCGTGCTCACCGCCATCAGCCCGATCTTGATCCATCGGTTCATCCGGATCCCGCACAGGCTCACCACCGTCAGCAGGATCAGCAGCAGCAGGAAGCACCCGCCCAGGAAAGTCATCTGGAAAGGAATCAGCGCTCCGTCCAGCGTTTCCGCCCGGCTCAGCATCCAGTATCCCATGTTGGTCACCGGCACCATCAGGAAAACCAGCGTGATGTGCACGTCAAAGTGCTTGTGCCAGATGAACATGTAGGCCCCGGTCAGCACAACGGAAACGATAAAGGTCACCAGGTAGTAGATTTCTGTCATCTTGCTTTCCTCTCAGGGGTTCTCATGGGATCCTCAGGCCATTCCGTATACCCGCATGGCGTTCTCCGTCGTGTAAGCCGCGACTTCTTCCGCCGTCTCTCCCCGCAGCTCCGCGATCTTCATCCCTACGTAGCGCACGTTCGTCGGCTCGTTTCGCCTGCCGCGCACCGGTTCCGGCGCCATGTACGGGCTGTCCGTCTCGATCAGCAGCCGCTCCCGCGGCACCAGCCGGGCGGCCTCCTGCAGTTTCGGCGCCTTTTTGAATGTCACCGGCCCGGCAAAGGAGATATAGTATCCCAGCCGCAGGTATTCCCTGGCCATCTCGGCACTCCCGGAAAAGCAGTGGATAATCCCGCCTGTCAGCCGGCTTTTCATGCTTTTCATGATCTCCAGCATCTCTCCGTGGGCGTCCCGGATGTGGAAAACCACCGGCGCCCCGATCTCCCACGCCAGCTCCATCTGCCTCTGGCATACTTCCCGCTGCGTCTCCCGGGGACTCTGGTCATAGTAGTAGTCCAGCCCAATCTCGCCGATCGCCCGGATCTTTCCCTCCCGGTACCATCGGGCCAGCTCCGGGCAGTCCTCCTCCCGGAATCCCTTTGCCTCGTGGGGATGGCATCCCGCCGCGGCCACCGCGCCTTCCGTTTCCGCGGCAAAGGCGATCGCGTGCCGCGATGTCGCCATGTCGCTTCCGATCACCGCAAAACGGGTAATACCGTGCTCGCGCATGCGCGCCAGCACGGTATTCCTGTCTTCATCAAATTTTTCTTCGTCCACATGGCAGTGGCTGTCAAACCATTCCGTCATCCGATGATGGCACCGTCCTCCACTCCGTCTCCGACGCTGACCAGCCGCAGGTTCCCGTTCCCGTCCATTGCGGACAGGATCATTCCCTGGCTTTCAATTCCGGCGAGCTTTGCGGTTTTCAGGTTGGTGATCACAGCCACCTGGGTGCCCACCAGCGTTTCCGGTTCATAGTATTTCTGGATGCCGCTGACCACGGTCCTCTCCCCGTCTTTTCCCAGTCCCAGCCGGAATTTCAGCAGCTTGCTGCTCTTTTCCACCTTTTCGCACGCCAGCACCCGGGCCACCTGGATTTTGCATTTGAAGAAGTCGTCGATGGAGATTTCGGCAGGGTATTCCGGCTCCTCGTGCTTTTTCTCCGTTTTCTTCTCCGCCTTCTGTTCCTTCTTCTCCTGCTTCTCCGCGGCTTTCTCTTCCTTCTTTTCTTCCTTGCCGCCGCTCAGGGCTTCCAGCTCTTTGTTCACGTCAATGCGGGGGAACAGCGCCTCTCCCTTGCATACTTTGGTTCCTGCCGGCAGCAGGCCGAAGGTTTCCAGGCTCTCCCAGCTCTTCAGCCCTTCGTCTGTCACGCCCAGCTGTTCAAAGATCCGCGCGGGAGTCGACGGCATGAACGGCCCGATCAGCACGCCCGCGAACCGCACGCACTCCGCCAGCGTCAGCATCACGTTGGCAAGCCGGTCCTTCTTCTCCGGATCCTTCCCCAGGATCCAGGGCTGCGTCACATCGATGTATTTGTTGCATTCGCCGATGACTTTCCAGATTTCCGCCAGCGCCTGGGAGAACTGCAGCTTGTTCATCTGCTCGTCCACCAGCTTCGGCAGCGCGGCGCAGTGCTCCTGCAGGGGCTTGTCTGTTTCCTCGTCCACCGCGTCCGTCCATGCCGGCAGCACGCCGCCGAAATACTTCTCGATCATCGCCACCGTCCGGCTCACCAGGTTGCCCAGGTCGTTCGCCAGGTCGGCGTTCATCCGGGTCAGGAAGCTTTCGTTCGTGTAGTTTCCGTCAGATCCGAACGGCATTTCCCTCATCAGGTAGTACCGCAGCGGGTCCACGCCGTACCGGGCCACGATCGGTTCGGGATAGACGACATTTCCCTTGCTCTTGCTCATCCTGTCCGCCCCGAACAGCAGCCATCCGTGGCCGAATACCTGCTTCGGCAGCGGCAGCCCCAGCGCGTGCAGCATGATCGGCCAGTAAATCGTGTGGAACCGCACGATTTCCTTGCCCACCAGGTGGATATCCGCCGGCCAGTATTTCCGGAACAGCTCGTCGTGCTCCGTTCCGTAGCCCAGGGCGGTAATATAGTTGCTCAGCGCGTCAATCCAGACGTACACCGTGTGTTTCTCGTCGAAGTCCACCGGTACGCCCCATTTGACGCTCGTCCGGCTCACGCACAGGTCCTGCAGCCCCGGGCGCAGGAAGTTCGTCAGCATTTCGTTGGCCCGCTTGGCCGGCTGGATGAAGTCCGGATGCGTCTCAATGTAGTCAATCAGCCAGTCCTGGTATTTGCTCATCTTGAAGAAATAGCTTTCCTCGCGCATCGGCTGGCAGGGGCGCCCGCAGTCCGGGCATACCTTCACCCCGTCCTTCTCCGCCAGCTGGGTCGGCGTCCAGAAGCTTTCGCACGGCGTGCAGTACATGCCCTCGTACTCCGCCTTGTAGATATCTCCCTGTTCGTAGAACTTCCGGAAGATCTTCTGAACGATCTTCATGTGGCGCTCTTCCGTTGTCCGGATGAAATCGTCGTATTCGATGTTCATCAGCTTCCACAGTTCCTGGGTCTCCGCCACGATTTTGTCCACGTACTGCAGAGGAGTCACACCCGCCTCCGCCGCTTTTTTCTCAATCTTCTGGCCGTGCTCATCCGTGCCCGTCAGGAAGTATGTGTCGTATCCCTGCATCCTGCGGAACCGGGTCATCGTGTCCGCCGCCACCGTGGTGTACGTATGGCCGATGGTCATGTTGCCGGAAGGATAATAAATCGGCGTGGTAATGTAGAATGTTTTCTTCGGTTCCATAGGTTTCTCTCTCCCCTCTGTCGTGTAAAAAGAAATGGACTGTTGCGGCGCAACAGCCCATCGTTTCTCTGACCGGATCAGTTACTGAGCTTCGGCCGCGGTCTCAACGGGATATACGGAGACCTGCTTGCGGTCCTTGCCCAGCCGCTCGAACCGGACGACGCCCGTCGCCTTGGCGAACAGGGTATCATCCTTGCCGATGCCGACGTTCAGGCCGGGATGGATGTGAGTGCCGCGCTGACGCACCAGAATGTTGCCCGCCAGGCACATCTGTCCGTCGGCCCGCTTCGGTCCGAGGCGTTTGCTCTCGCTGTCGCGCCCGTTCCGGGTGGAGCCCATTCCCTTTTTATGGGCGAAAAACTGCAGGTTAAGCTTCATCATGATCGTTTCCTCCGTTTCTGGTGGGAATATTTCGTCTGGGATCTTTACTTCTGGGATGTCTTCTGAATCATGAGCCGCACATACTCCGGATAGGAGTCTGCCAGGTCACGCATTCCCTGTTTCAGGGCGCCCATCAGGATCTGCGCTTTCTCGTTCTCTTCCGCGCTTCTTTCCGGAAGTTTGAAAGCGAGGATTCCCTGTTCCGGGTCTTCCCGGGTAATGACCGGAATCACGCCGCACACGCTCTCCAGTGAGTTCACGCAGTTGCATGTCAGCACGGACACCGCCGCGCAGATCAGGTCTTCGCCCGATTCTGCCCAGCCGCTGTGTCCCGCGGCCGTAAATCCTGTCAGTCCGTTCTCTCCCTGATACAGTGTCGCGGAAATCATCAGGCGTTGATCGCGGTGATTTCCACCTTGGTGTAGGGCTGACGGTGGCCGATTTTCCGGCTGGAATCCTTCTTGCTCTTGTACTTGTAAACGGTGATCTTCTCACCCTTTACCTGGGCCAGCACTTTGCCTTCGACCTTAGCGCCCGCCAGAACGGGATTTCCGACTTTCACATCCCCGTCGCCGCCGATCATCAGCACGTCGAAGGAGATCTTGGAATCAGCTTCCTGTTTGACTTTGTCGATGTAGATCACATCACCCTGGGATACACGGTATTGCCGGCCGCCCGCTGCGATAATAGCATACATTGGGACAGCACCTCCTGATTACATACTCGCCGGGATCCTGAGGTTGCGCAAGCGCATTTGGACAGACCTCTCCCGAGCGGCTTACCGATAAAAGATATCACTTTTCCCCCTGCCCTGTCAAGCTTTTTTTCATCTCCCCGTTTCATTGTGTGTTCGTGTGTTTGTGGCGAGCTCGGTTTCTCTGTCATCTTTATCCTGAACAAAGTGAAGGATCTTTACGAGTGCAAAGAATTACGAGTGCAAAAGTCTTCTTCTCCTTTCGCATAGTCAAACCTCACCATAGATCATTATACTCAATTCTTTCTTTTTGTCAACTGTTTTTGTCGCTTTTTTTATACGATACAGCAAAAAAAGAGGACGCCCGGAGGAATTCCGGGCATCCTTGGTTTGATCCTTCAGGTAACGCTTACTTCTTGTAGGTCGCGACGATCTGGGCCTGCAGTTCGGCGGTAACTTCGTCCACACCCGCGGCGCGGAGGGCTTCCTGGAATTCCGCGACGATTTCTTCAGGTGTCACGTCATACTGGCCGTAGCAGATCTTCTTCATGTAGGTGTTGTAGGTCTCGTTGCAGTTGTTGATGTAGCTCTGCACGTTGCTGTTGTCGAACACGAACGCTTCGTAGGGATACATCACAGCGATCTTCTCATATTCTTCATACAGGGCGTTGATGGCATCCCAGTTCATCGCGGAGCTCGGGATCTCCAGCGCGTCGTTCCGGCCCCACCACCAGTTGGTGGAAATGCCGTCATTCTCAGCCTTGTAGGTGTCGGGGGTGTAGCGCATGCCGTTCTCGTCGATGGCATAGCTGCGGCCTTCGATACCGTAGTTGAACAGATGATAGCAGGAAGGATCGTTCCGCAGCAAGTCATACACCATCAGGGTGCGCTCCGGATTCTTGGAGGCGGCGGAGACAGCGGCCACGCCGTGGGTAACCAGGTCGCGGGTCACATAGCCGGCTTCCTTGCCGAAGTAGTAGAATCCGACATCCGCGTTGGGATTGTCAACATACATGGTGTTATTGGCGTCCGCCTTCGGGGAAACCAGGCTGGTCCAGGTGTTGGTGTGATGCTGCTCCAGAGCGGTCTTGCCCTTCCGGAACTCATCGCGGTTGTCCGCGCCGGTGTTGCTGAGCACATCGGTCGGCCATACGCCGATCTCGTCCCATTCCTTCATGACCTTCGCGAATTCAACCAGCTTGTCGGTTTCGCTCAGGAACAGGCAGTTGATGGTGTAGGGATCATCCAGATAGCCGCCCCAGATGGCGCCGCTGGCGATACCGTCGATGCTGCGCCTCTTCATCACGCGTTTTCCTCCCTTGAAAATCATGATTTTGATACAGAGAAAACCAGCTCAAGCAGGTTCTTCCCGTCCTTCCGTTCATACCGGACCGATGAGGCGGTCTGCCGGATCAGTCTCAGCCCCATCCCGCCGCTGTCAAGATCTTCAAACTCCTTCTCGTCCGCCGCGGCGGCTGTCGGGTCGAAAGCGATTCCGTTGTCCCGAAAGGTAACCCGCAGGCTGTCACCCTGCTTTCCGCACCCGAAAGCGAGCTCCGTGGCGCCGGAATACTGGACGATGTTTGCCAGCGTTTCATCGCAGGCCAGCAACGCCATCCGGGTTTCCTCATTGTCGCCGCACAGTGCGAATACCGCTTTTTTGATTTCCGCAAAAGTGTCCAGGGAGACCGGAACCGGCTGCAGTTCCTCCCCGCCGGGCGCATCCGTCACGCCCAGGATCATCGCGGCCGTATCATCAAAGGGCTCGACGCCTTCCCGGTAATCGTCCAGGGCCCGGAGCAGCCGGTCCAGGGTTTCATCTGTCTGGTCAGCCGCGAACGGCTCTTTTTCCAGCGTTTCTGTCAGCCGGTTCATCCCGAACAGCACATGCTGCGGGTTGATGGCGTCCGTGACGCCGTCGGTATACAGGAAGAGCCCCTGTCCCGGAGCGAGCGTCATCTGTTCATCCGCAAATTCCGCATCGTCAAACAGCCCCACCGGGCATCCGCTCTCCGGCTGCAGAATCACGACATCGTTTCCCAGCAGGATGGGCGGCGTATGTCCGGCGTTGGCATACCGGAGCACGCCGCTGAGCGGGTCCAGAATGGCTGTGAAAACGGTCGCAAACAGGCCCTCAGGGTTCTGGTCGATCAGGACCCGGTTCGTCTGGTTCAGCGTCTCGGCCGGGCTCAGATCTGCCATCAGCTTTTCCCGGATGATGGTCTTCACCATGGCCATGAAGATCGCGCCGCTGATTCCTTTTCCCGATACATCGCCCATGATCAGGCAGACGTTTCCGTCATCCCGCCGGAAACAGTCGTAGAAATCCCCGCCGACGCCTTTGGCGGGCCGGGTGATCGCGCTGATCCGGAAGCCTTCGCCGGCCAGTTCCTCCTTTTCCGGAACAAGGCCGTTCTGGATCTTTCGGGCCACCGTCAGCTGCACATCGTTCTCTACCCGTTCCTGCGTCAGTTTTTCGATATTGCCGATATAGGTGCTGATATCCTCGGTCATTTTTTCAAAGGAAGACGCGATCTCGCCGATTTCGTCCCGGGAGCGGATGGCCAGGGGGTCCGGTTTCCGGCGGCTGTCCCGTGCGAAGCTCTTCATCCGATCGGAAATGTGGCGGATCGGCACCGTGATCCTCCGGTTCACCAGGAGAAGCAGGATCAGGAAGGCCAGGCTCATGGTGCAGACCGGCAGGAGAATATCCTCCAGGAAATCCCGGAGAATCCGTCCGTTTTCCATGGAGGCACTGTACTGCATCAAGATAAAGCAATGACTCTTGCTCCCGGATCCGGTCCACATGGACAGCCAGGAAAAAACCCTGTCAGACTGCAGCCCCTCATCCATCCGGAGAACCGGATCCTCTCCCGACAGAAGCGCCATCTCGGCCTCGTCGAGCTCAGCGTCCGGAAGCACCTCCCCTTCCTGCTCTTTCAAAGCCCCGTCGAGGTCTGGATCGCTGCTGACTGCCAGGACGAGCCTGCGTTCCTGCGTTTGGGGATCGATAGTGTAGATGATCAGAATATCCTGCCTGAATCCCAGGCAAAGGCCGCGGATCGATTGCCGGAAACCCCGGTATTCCGCGGATTGACGGTTTACCCCCTCCAGGCTGTTTCCGAACTGGTTCAATGCGGAATTCACAAGGCTGGTGCAGCTTTCCGCCTGATCCTTTTCCGCTTCCATAATGGAAAGCCGCGTACTGTGATAATTCCAGAGCGCTGAAATCGCTGCCGTCAGGATCAGCATCACCAGGAACAGCAGCGTGACTTTTTTGTTCAGCGTCATTCTCATACGGCGGTTCTCCTCTCCGGCAGCAGCTGTATATTTTTATTCAGAACGTTTTCCGAAGCTCAGGACTTCATAGGTTTTCCGGCCGTATGGTTCGGATTTCTGCACGGCGTTCAGCTGTTTGCCCAGGAAGGCCATGACCGCCGTCTGCCCGCCGTCCAGGTTCACGGCCAGGGTGCACCCGCGGTCGATCATGATCTGCGCCAGGTTTTCCATCATCACACCGGTGGATCCGTTGGTCTTCGCCAGCCGTCCCTCGCAGATCACATCGATGTAATGCCCCGGCTCCACGACGCCGAAGGCATGCCGCGGATTCAGTTTCCGGTTCGCCAGCTTGGTCACGAACTCCGTCAGTTCTCCGTCCCGCACGAGGCAGGGACCGAAGGTGTAGACCTGAACCGCGCCTTCTTTGAGATACTGTTCCGCCTTCTTCTCCGCGCTCTGCCAGCTTTCCACGTGGCCGTCGGCAAACAGCGCCAGCGTGTCATACGTCGGGAAGCTGTAGCGCTTCTTGATGGGGGCCGGCACTTCATACAGGAGTTCCCCGTTCCGGATCACGATGCCCTCAAAGACGCCTTCCTTTTTTCTCCCGACCCGGTAGGTATAATAGTCTGTGCTGGTGCAGAATACGATTGGCTGTTCCGCCGCGATATCCTTGATATACTTTTCCGTCTTTTTCTTCCGCGGATTCTCCGGGTCGGACCAGGTGGTGAACGGAAGTTCCCCGTTCTCCGTGTCGCACCAGATCTCCGCCGTAAAACAGTAGAAAGTCTGAGCCGCGTCCTTTTTCTTCACCTTTTCCGGCGTCTCCCAGCTGCGGGTAATCTGGATCCGCAGCGTCGGGCTCACATACATCCAGTGGTCGTCTTCCTCGTCCTCCAGGTTGTCGTCCTCATAGATGTATTCGCCTTCATCCAGGTAACCGCGGTCGTTCAGCGTCACGTCCGCCCATGCCGGCGCGGTCCGGGGCGCGTCCGCCGCGGCGGCGCAGCCGGCCAGCGCGCAGAGCATCGCCGCCAGGATCCAGATAACCAGTGTCTTCCTCATGTTCATTCCTTCTCCCCGCCCGCATTCGCGGCAAAAATGTTTTCCATCAGGTCCGTATGGCCGACATCCGGCCCCACCGTGCTCGCGTACAGGCCGAACCGGTTGTTCGGATAGCGTTTGACGCCGTATTCCTCCACCGAGAAAGGCACCAGCTTTCCGTTGAATTTCTTGCCCATGTTCGCCTGCGTCACATGCATATCAAACGCTTTCTGCGCCAGTTCATTGGCTGTCAGACCGCCGAACTCCTCCCGGGGAACCGTCCAGTCAAACTGTGTCTGTTCCGCTTCCCCGCCGTACAGGTGTAGGTACAGTTTCTTGACCTGCCAGGCGCCGTATTTCGCCGCGCTTTCCGGATACTCCTCCGCGTTTCCGGAAAGCTCCCACGCATGCACGCAGGAATCCGCCAGCATTTCATGCTGCGGGTGGCCGTATTCCCCCTTCAGGTCATGGGTGACG
This sequence comes from uncultured Clostridia bacterium, assembly GCA_947166385.1. Lineage (GTDB taxonomy): Bacteria > Bacillota > Clostridia > Christensenellales > Aristaeellaceae > Aristaeella. The sequence continues at coordinate 29,075 of CAMVEB010000035.1, forward strand.
ACGACTTCCGGCCGGTATTTCCGGTACATTTCCGTCACCCAGCGCCAGACTTCCTTCTTTCCGCCTTTGATCAGTTCATAGGAATCCTTCATTTTGCCGCTCTTGGCGTACCGGTCGCTGTAGGGGCCAAACTCCGGATAGTTCCGGAGTCCCAGCGTCCACAGCCCGTTCAGCGCTTCGCTCCGCCGGGTCGTATTGCTGGGCGTCAGGTAGACCACCTGCACACGCCTCCTGTCCGCCAGCGCGGCGTTCGCGATCGCCCCGCCCAGGAACAGCAGCTCGTCATCCGGATGCGCGGACAGGAAAAGGATATCCGCCTTCGTCACGGGATTCTCCCACCGCTGGACCCAGTCCGGGATTTCGCCTTCCCCGAAAACGAACACTTCGTTGAATCCCATGGTGGTTTTTCCGCCTGTGGCCTGAATCCGGATCTCGTTCACGCCGGGCAGTTCATAAAACGCGTGGTGAAACAGGCTGTTCCCCTCCGCGAGGATCTCCCCGTTCTTCCCCTGAATTTCATAGCTGTCCGGCTTTTTCTGGAAGCAGAGGTACAGCCCGTAAACCGGTTTGTCGCTGCGGATCGTCACCCACGGATTCTTGACCTTTCCGCTCTCCCAGTAGGTGCGGTAGTCCCCGTCGGTGATCCGCTTCACCTGGGTCCCCTTGGCGCAGAGTTTGATCTTGCTCCCTGCCGTCAGATCCTCCGCTTCCTCCGCTCCCGCGAGGGAGACCGCCAGGCCCAGCAGGATCAGAAGCAGAAAAAACAGCCCGGCTTTCAGGCAATGTTTCCCGGTCATGCTTCCTCCTCCTTCTCCTCAAAGTCCTCCTCCACCTCCGGCATGTGTTCGCATACCATCAGGAAGGCATCCTCCTGATTGTCTTCATAGTAGCGTTTCCGTTTCCCGACGCTGACGAATCCGAGGCTTTTGTACAGGTTCTGTGCCCGTTCGTTGCTCACCCGGACCTCCAGCGTCGCGTAGCACGCCCCGAGGTTGGACAGGTACTGCAGCAGCGCCTCCGTCAGTTTCCGGCCGATCCCCCAGCCCCGCCAGGCTTCCGCCACCGCGATGTTGGTGATATGGCTCTCGTCCAGGATCACCCACGCCCCCGCATATCCGACAACCTGCCCTTCCGCCTCCGCCACCAGGTATCTGGCCGCCACGTTGCGCTCCAGCTCCTGCCGGAAGCTTTCCCGGCTCCAGGGCACGGCGAAGGTCGCCTGTTCGATGGCGGTTACCGCGTCCAGATCCTTCCCGCGCATCCGCCGGATGATCACATCACTCATTCGTATTCTTTCCCATCGCTTCCAGGAGCTTTTTGTTCTTCTGCGCGTTCGGCGGACGCAGATACGTGGCCTGCAGATCCAGGTAGCCTGTTCGCTCCGGGCTGCGCATCGCCAGCCACCCCGCGGCGGAAGGCCGCAGATAGCTCAGCTGCGGAGGCGCGAAGACGGCCCGTTCACCCAGGATTTCCCGGATTTTCTCCCGGTGGACGGGCATCCCGTCGCCCAGGAAGAGAAACCGGTCTCCCAGCGGTTCGATTCGCTGCAGATACTCCTCCAGTTTCAGCGGTTCATCCTGCATCAGTCGCTCTCCGTTCCGGAACGCCGCGCCGTATACCTGTCCGGCCCGGGCATCCTGAATCGGGCAGACGATCCCGCAAAAGCTCCCGGCCGATGCGTTCAATGCCTCCAGCGCGTCCACGGGAATGCAGGGGATCCCGGCGCCGTGGGCCAGGCCCTTGGCGGTGGCCACCCCGATCCGGACCCCGGTAAAGCTTCCCGGGCCTGTCACCGCGGCGATGGCATCCAGCTCTTCCAGCCGGATCCCGGCGGACTGCAGCGCCGCTTCCGCCATCGGCATCAGGTTCGCGGAATGGGTATTCCTGTTCTGCGCGGTGTATTCGCACAGAACCCGTTCATCTTCCATCACCGCCGTGCCGCAGACCGGCCCGGAAGTATCCAGAATCAGCAGTTTCATGTCCGCTCCTTTTCGTCCGTCCCGTTGATTTCGATCCGGCGGGTATGCTCTCCCGTCGGCTCCAGCCGGATCCGGATGGCGTTTTCGGGCAGCGCGTCCGGGCACTGTCCGGGCCATTCCACAACAGCGATCCCATCCCCGCCGAGATATTCATCCATGCCCAGTTCGTACAGTTCCTCCGAGCTTTCCAGCCGGTACCAGTCAAAATGGTACAGGGGGTAGCGGCCGCTTTCATAGACATTCAGGATCGTGAAGCTCGGGCTGGTCACTGTTTCCGTCACGCCGAGCCCGCGGGCAATGCCCCGGGTCAGCTCGCTCTTGCCCGCCCCCAGGTCGCCCTCCAGCAGCACCACGTCCCCCGGCCGCAGGCCTGCTGCGATTCTCTCGCCCAGCGCCCGAGTCTCCGACGCGCTGTTTGTTACTTCCCGCATTTCAGCCATGAAGCTCCTTCCGGCCGGATGTTCAGCACCGTGCAGGCGCCTTCCCCGAAGGTCCTGTCCATCTTCTCCACAAAGCCGTCCACCGTCTCCAGCGGGACAAAGTTCAGCGTGGTCCCGGCAAACCCGCCGCCGTGGATGCGCCAGGCGCCTTTTCCCTTCAGCATGCTTTCCGCCATGCACAGGGCCAGGCTCAGGCTCTGGTCCGTTCCCGGGGCGTACACGTTCTGCAGGTACATGAAGCTGCTCCGCCCGCTCTCGATGATCAGCCGCAGAAAATCGTCGATCCGGTCCTCCCGCAGGGCACACACCTGTTCAGGAACCCGCAGGTCCTCCTCCACGAAATGGAACGCCCGCATCAGGGCCCGGTCCCCGGCGTCCTTCCGGATCTCCCCGGCCTTTTCCAGCAGCTGTGCTGCGGTCACTCCGCGCAGGTATTCCTGCCCGAAGGCGGCAGCCACCTGCTTCATCTCCGCCGGAATCGCGGCATAGTGATCGGTCAGATCCGCGTGGCTGCCGCCGGTCGCCACAACCACCAGCGCGAAGCCCTTTCCGGCAAAATCATACTGCAGGGCCTGGACCTCGGGCGAATCCGTATCGCGGAAATCCACCGTCACCAGTCCGCCGGCCGCGCTCGCCATCTGGTCCAGCAGGCCGGAAGGCTTCCCGAAGAATTCATTCTCCGCCCGCTTGCTGATCTGCGCCCGCAGCACATAAGGCATTTCGAACCGGTTATACAGCGCGTCCAGCACCCCTGTCAGCATCACTTCCAGCGCGGCGGAACTGCTCAGCCCGCTGCCCCCGGCCACGGTGGAAGTCACCACCGCGTCAAACCCGCCGATCCGGTATCCGGCGTCCTTCATGCCGGCGGCAACGCCGCGGATCAGCGCCCGGGTCGTTCCTTCCTCGTCCTTCCGGGGGGCCAGATCATCCAGCTCCATCTCGATGGCCGGATATCCCGCGCTGTAGAAGGAGACATGCAGGTCATCCCGCGCGGAAACGGCGCACAGCGCGTCCAGATTCACCGCCGCGGCCAGCACCCGGCCGTGATTGTGGTCCGTATGATTGCCGCCGATCTCTGTCCGCCCGGGCGCGCTGACCAGGAGGATCTCTCCCCGCTCGCCGAACGTTTCCCCGTGCCGGCGGATCAGTCCGGCGTAACGCTCTTTCTGTTTTCCGAGCTGTCCGTTTCCGTACAGGCGGATCAGTTTTTCCTCGGTTTCCTTTTCATTCAGTTCCTGGCACATCCGGTCCCAGCGATTCATCTTGCTGCCCTCCGTCATTTCGTTGCGTATTTCTGCCAGATGGAAATCATGTCGTCAAGTCCCTTTTCCCGGACGCTGTCGCAGAAGATCTGCCACTGTTCGTCGTCCAGCGGAATGTCCCCCGTCACAAATCCGGCCATCGACTGTTCCGCGTAGGGAGCCAGCTCCTGCTGGATCCGGGCGATCTCCGCCTCGTCCTCCGCCTTCAGGTTCACGATGGGGAACGGCAGCACCGACAGCTTCTCGACCGCTTCAATCTGGAGAATATCCCGCCGGGTCTGCTCGCTGGCATACTTCGTCTGGAATTCCACCGGGGTGATGCACGGCAGCGCCGCGCCGTTGGCGATGGTCCGCTGCGGAATCACCTGCTGGGCTACCGTGGTCAGGTCGTCCAGCCATTCCCAGGTCCCGTCTTCTTTCCATCTGTACTCCTGCCCTTCCAGGCCGTACTGTGCCATCAGGGCGCCTTCTTCCGTGTACAGCGAATTGACCCACGCCACGAGCTTTTCCGGCTCCGCGCACTTGGTCGTCACCGCGTAGGTCCCCCGGATCACCGAACCGGTCAGGTCGCGGTAGATCTGCTTCCCTTCGTATGTCAGCGGCATCAGGACCTCATACTGATCCATCGCCGCGGATGGGACCACTGTCAGAGGATTGGAGGACATGATCAGTCCGTAGGGGATCGCTTTCTTTTCATCCGTAATCTGGCGAAGATTGTCGGAGTTATTGAATCCGTTATGATCCAGCAGTTTCTCCTCCCACAGCCCGTGCAGCCAGGTCAGGAAAGCCCGGTTCTCGTCGCTGGTCAGCGAGGAGGTGACCTGTCCGTCCCGGCAGGTGATATAGTAATCGTTGTCGACAATCCCGAAGGCATGGGCCAGGAACCGCAGTTCCCACATGCTCAGGAACGTCAGCGGCACCTCGTCCTCATCCCGGTTGCCGTTGGGATCCTGTGTCAGGAACGCCCGGAGCACTTCCGTCAGTGCCTCCGCCGTGGCGGGCGTCTCCAGCCCGAGCCGTTTCAGCCAGGAGGTATTGATCCACATCAGGTCGTTTCCCTGCAGCGTATTGAAAGCCGGCAGCGCCGGAATCGCGCCGTCGTCCATGGAAATCGCCGCCATCGCTTCCGGATCCTGCTGCAGGATTTCCCACAGGGCGGGAGCATACTCCTCCAGGTAGGGTTTCAGGTCCGTCAGAACACCGGCTTTATACATCTCCCGGACCTCCGTTCCCGACAGCTCCGCCTTGAACAGCACGTCCGGCAGATTCTTTTTCTCCAGGATTTCCGCCTTTCGGGCTGCCCAGCTCTTGTAGTCGCTGTACTGCCGGAACTGGAAGGAAACCCCTGTTTTTTCCTCCATCCGGGTGAAAAACACATTCGTTTCCCAGTTGCGGTTGGTCGACTCCCCGTCAAATCCTTCCAGGATAAAATCCGGCGCTTTCTGTCCCTCCGCCGCGGCGCATCCGCACGCCAGAACCAGCAGGGCCAGCAGCAACGCAATTCCTCTGCGCATATTGTCTCTCCTCCTAAATGAAATGGGTGACCAGGATCTCGATCCCGATCGCGATCAGGATGCATCCGCCGAGCACGGAAGCCTTCTCCGACAGTCTCGTTCCCGCCTTCCGCCCGATCAGGATGCCGGCGGCACAGATGCAGAAGGTAACCGCGCCGATGATCAGCGACTCCGCGATCGCCTGTCCCGGATTCAGCTCCGTCATGGTGAACCCGACGCTCAGCGCGTCAATCGAGGTGGCGATTCCCTGGATCAGCAGGCTTCCAGCTCCGGTCCGGGCGGCTTCCTGCTCCTCCTGCCCGCGGATTCCCTCCAGCACCATCTTCCCGCCGATGAACAGCAGCAGTCCGAACGCGATCCAGGGGATGGCCCCCTGCAGGGATTGGAACAGATCCACAATGGTTTTCACGCAGATCCAGCCGATCAGGGGCATCAGCGTCTGGAATCCGGCAAACACCCCGGCGATCGTGGCCATCCGGCGCTTTCCCATTTCCGGTTCCTTCAGCCCGTTGACCAGGGAAACGGAAAAGGCGTCCATCGCCAGGCCTGCTCCCAGCAGAATGCTGTTGATCACCAGGGAAAAGACGGAGTTCACACAAAACCACTCCCGTAAAGCATATCAAGTTATTATACCCCTTCCCGCCGCAAAAGAAAAGCCCGTCTTCGCCGCAGCGCGGAAAATCAAGAATCCGGCATCTCAGGATGCCGGATTCTTGAAACAGGAACGTTTACCAGAGGGTGGCTTTGGCGGCCTCGGCGGAAGCAAAAGGTCCTGGGATCGTATCAGTGCCGCGGGGATTGCCGAAATAATCGCGGTTGAAGATAATGTCGGTCCCGTCGGTGTTCTCGAAGCGCTGCTCCGGTTCGAAGGCCTTGCCCAGGGTATCCGTGGTGATGATCCCGTCCCGGAAAGCTTTCAGGCGGGTGTAGAGATTCGTCTTCAGGGTCAGTTTCCCGTCCTTTTCGACCAGTTCCGCCTTCACGCCGGATTTGGGATCCGACAGATAATGGGCTTCTTTGTGGTAGACCGTAGCGCCGTTGAAGTAGGCGTTTCCGTCCACCCAGACCGGCAGATGGCCGAAGTGGGCCTGCGCCAGTCCGCCCATGTTCGGCTCTGCTCCCGGGAGGAAGGGTGCTTCCCATTCCTCATACGTCGGGAAGATATCAAAGGGAGCGGTGCCGACCGTCAGGTAATCCGCGTCCGTCGGTTTCTTTTCCTCATTGACCGGGCCGGCCTGAATAAAAATGTTGTTGTAAATTCTGTCATCGCCGTGCAGGATGGTCATGAAACCGGCGACCTCCGTCCGGTGGCGGATATGATACGGCGTATAACGGGGCTCCCGCTGGCCGTTGACAACGCTGTCCACGCCGCTGTTGATCAGGCTGAAGGCGCCCAGCATCAGATTGTGTACGCAGGCGATGCCTTCGCTGGGGATCGTGACGGACACCGGGGAAAGGAGCACATTGTTGTCGATCAGCGTCGGACCGTGGCCCACCTCGATGAAGATATCGGTCGAGAACATGGCGCCGCGGGCCTGTTCCCGGCCTTCCGGCCGCCAGTTGTCATGCATCAGGTTCTGGCTGATCCGGGCGCCCTGGGCTTCCCAGTCAAGCCAGACGCCCATGATGCAGTTGTGGATATGATTGCGCCGGATCGTCACGTCGATGGCGGCGTGCAGCTTGATGCCGGCTGTTTCCGCGCCGCCCAGCTGCTGGGAATTGCAGATATGATGGATATGGCAGTCCTCAATGATCGAGAAAACGCCGCCCATCCGGCCCACAATGCCGGTCTGCTCACAGTGGTGCACCTCGCAGCGGCGGATGATATGGCTGCCGACCTTTTCCTTCAGCCAGCCGTGGTACTGGCCGCGGCAGACCGCATCGCGCTCCATCTGGGTCGGACTCTTGACCCGCTTATGGAAGAAGTACATATCGTTTTCCGGGTCCAGGTATTTGCCCAGGGAAATGCCGCAGCAGCGGCTGCCGTAGACTTCGCAGTCCTCAATGATCCAGCCCCTGGACCAGTGGGGGCCGATCAGGCCGTCCTGATAGGCCGCCGGAGGCGCCCAGGTCGTGGCGGCCTTGCAGAGGACGAAACCGCTGACCGTAATATATCCGATGCCGGTCTGATCCGGCAGGAAAACGTTTCGGCGTACGCTGATTTCCACCTTTTCCGCGTTGGGATCCTTACCATGGAAATTGGCATAGAGAACCGTTTCATTGCCGTCCTGCTCGGTATACCAGAGATAGGAGGCCTCTTCCTGATTCCAGGCAAAGGGATCCGGCTTGCCGGCCATGCATTCCTCCAGGGAAGAGGTTTCATACATCGCCAGGTCGTTGAGGTAGACCGAGCCGGTATGCCGCTTGATGGGAGAAAAATACCAGTCGCCGCAGACGATCTCGGTGTACGGATTGTAGGAGCCGAAGACGCCGTTGTTGACCCGGGCGGTCCAGGTCGTTCCCTTCACTTTCTTCCAGCCGGAAAGCTCCTCCGCGCCGGTGATCGTAGCGCCCTTCGGTTCGGTGCTGCGATAGACGATGCGCCGGTCCTCTTCCCCGGCATGCACAGGGTTGACATACTCCCGGTAAACGCCGGGCGCCACCAGGACTTCATCCCCGGGGAGCGCCACCTTCGCGGCATCATTGATCCGCCGGAAAGGCATTTCCCGGCTTCCGTTTCCTTCGCGGGACGCGTGAATGTCGACGTAATAGATCATGTTTTTTCTTCCTTTCTATATTTCTTGGGTCAGATATAGATCCTGTAATGACCTGTCAGCATCAGCAGGCAGAAGAAGTACAGGCAGTTATCATAATAGCGGCGCGGGCCTTTCCGCAGGGGGGTGTCCGTGAAAATCCTCAGGAATTTCTCCCGGTGCGCGCTGCGGCTGGAAATGGAGGCCGCTCCGAGCACGGAGAGGATCGCCGTCGGATGCATGGCCGGCTCCCCCTGGGCCGCGCCGGACAGCTCGTAGGCCTGCAGGTTCTGCAGATCCTGGGCGGCGAAAAAGTCCTGCAAGCGGGTGGTGATCGCGTCCTCCTCCGGATGCGGGCCGAACCACAGATGATCCAGGGCAATGTTCTCCGCGACCCGGTAGGCATCGGAATAATATACCCAGGGTTTGCCGAAGAGCAGCACCGTTTTTCCGTCATAATCGGCATACTCAGGGCTGAGGCCGGTCACCGGATCCGCGGAAAGCGCCAGGTATTTCCGGCTCTGATCAGCGGCCCAGGCCCAGAACTCCCTGTCCTGCTCATCCGCTTTCATGGCAAAAAGATCATAAAAATGCGGAAGGTGATAGCTTGGATCGGAGATTTTCATGCCGGGCACAAAGCGGATGTATCCGTTCTTCGGTTCCCACATGGGCTCGCCGCCGGGAATCAGCTCATGCTGATGAACCGCGTGGCGCAGAATGTCCCTGGCCTGGGCATCATAATCAAAGAGGCCTTCCCGGTCGCCCCAGCGGGCGGACGCCATGAACAGCGCCATGGCGAAGTACTCCTCGCCGTCCGGGGCCGGGCCTTCCGCGTTGTGCTTCCCGTCCAGCCGGACCGACCAGGCAAAGTAGCCGGCGTTCGGGCCTTCCCGCAGGCGCATATAACGGTCCGAAAAGGTCCACAGTTTATCAAAGAGATCCTGCCGGTCCATCTGGACGCACATCATCATGCCATAGCTCATGCCTTCCGTGCGCGCGTCCGTGTTCCCGGTATCCACCATACACCAGGCATCTTCCTCCGTATGATGGCAGAAGTTTTCCTCCGGGTCGAAAAAGATGGTTTCAAACGTCTGATGGACCCGCTTTTCCGCCTCCGCGGCGCTGATTCCGACTTCCTCCAGGAAGTTCGGGTAGATTCCGGTTTCCTTTGCTCCGCTCATGGTGCCTCCGGTATATTATTCTTTGCTGTATTTGTACGGACTATTCCGATTCCATTATAAGGGTTGAGAAGGTTCTGTCAAGCTTGAATTTTGGGAAACGAGACGGTAAAATGAGGAGGATTCCCGATTGATCCCCGGAAGGGATCAAAGCAGACAGGATATGAGACAGGAAATAAGGCAGAAATAAAGAGGAGAGAAAAATGCGCATTTTGCTGATACGTCACGCGGAGCCGGATTATGCCGTGGATTCGCTGACAGAGAAGGGCCGGACGGAAGCGGAGCTTCTGAGCCGGCGGCTGGCACAGTACCGGATCCGGGATTTCTACGTTTCCCCCCTGGGGCGGGCCAGGGATACCGCCTCCTATGCGCTGGACAGGATGCACCGGGAAGCCGAAGTGCTGGACTGGCTGCCGGAATTCCGCGGCCGGGTGGCCGACCCGGAGACCGGGAAACCGCGCCTGCCCTGGGATCTGCCTCCCCGGTTCTGGAATGAAATGCCGGGGATCCGCGATATCCGCACCTGGACGGATGCCCCCTTCTTTGACCGGGGCAATGTCCGGGAAATCTGGGCGGAAACCACCCGCGGGATGGACGAGCTGATGGCGCGGTATTCCTTTCGCAGAGAAGGGCCCGTCTGGACATGCCGGGAGAACCCGCGGGATACCATTGCGCTGTTCTGCCATTTCGGGATCGCGATGGCGATTCTCGGCTACCTGACGGATCAGTCGCCCGCCGTGCTGTGGCATCACACGCTGTGTCTTCCCTCCTCCGTGACGGAAATCGTGACGGAGGAGCGCGTAAAGGGCGAAGTATCCTTCCGGGTCACGAAGCTCGGGGATATTGCGCATCTGGAAATGAACGGAGAAAAAAGAAGCACCGCCGGGCTTTTTCCGGAGTGCTTCACAGGAATCGATTCCACCGATCCCGCGGTCAACGGAACGCTGGGAACGGAAGATGTTTTTTAGAGCGGATCAGGAGTAAATAAACTGGAAGGCGCAGAAAGCGGCATAGACGCTGAGAAGGATGATCCCCTGGGGTCTCGTCAGCTTCCCGCGCTTCAGGGCCGGAACGGTCATGAAGAGCATCACAAAAAGCATCACCGGGATATCCACAACCAGGGAAACCGGCATGCCGGCGATCTGAACGCTGCTCAGATCATGGATGGAGAACGGTCCCAGGAGGCAGGCCATCCCGCTGACCAGCACCAGATTGAACAGGTTGGCGCCGACAATGTTGCCAAGGCTCAGGGCGCTGTGGCCCTTCACCAGCGCGGTGACCGCCGTGACCAGCTCGGGCAGGCTGGTTCCCAGCGCCACGAAGGTCAGGGCGATGACCGTTTCCGGCACACCGATAGCCTCGGCGATTTTTGTCCCGTTATCCACAAGGAGGCGGGCGCCGACCGCGATGCAGGCGGCTCCGACGACCAGCTTCAGAATCGTCTGCCAGAGCGGGGATTCCTTTTCCGGCGCATCCGCCCGGGAGCTCTCCCCGGTTTCCCCGCCGATCAGTCCTTTTTTCTTTCCGTTCCAGATCGTGTAAAAAATATAGAGGGCGAAGATCGCGAGCAGGACGATGCCCACAATCCGGGAAAAATATCCCGTGGCATAGGCGACACCGCAATAGATGGCCGCGGCGCCGAAGAAGAAGAGAACCGGCACGCGGAAGCTTTCCGCCTCCACCTTGCAGGGTCGGATGGCAAAGGTCAGCGCGGAGATCAGGGCCGTGTTGCAGATCACGCTGCCGATCGCGTTGCCGTAGGCGATTCCGCCATGGCCTTCGATCGCGCCGGTCGCGGAAACGAGGACCTCCGGCAGCGTTGTTCCGATGGAGACCACGGTCGCTCCGATAATCAGTTCCGGCACATGCAGCCGCTGGGCCAGGTCCACCGATCCGTCGACGAACCAGTCGCCGCCCTTGATCAGCAGCACAAAACCCAGAATAAATAACAGAATGGGAACAAGCATGTCGTAAGCCTCCCGCTTCGGAATAGGGTTATTTTACCACAGGAACCCGCGTTGTGAACAGGGAGGATGATGGAATAGCGCGTTCTATTTTGCGGAATTCGGAGAAATAGCGAAATCCTCCCGGGATCGTCTGAGAAAGAAAAAGAGCTGCTCCTTTTTCGTGGAAACAGCTCCGTATTTCAGCGTCAGAATCAGTTCTTCGCCAGTTCAACCAGCTTGGCAAAGCCTTCGGCGTCGTTGACAGCCAGATCGGCCAGCATCTTGCGGTTGACTTCGATGTTCTGCTTCTTCAGGCCGGCGATGAACGTGGAATAGCTCATGCCGTTCAGACGGGCAGCAGCATTGATTCTGGTAATCCACAGACGGCGGAATTCACGCTTGCGCAGTTTTCTTCCGATGAATGCGTAACGCAGGCTGCGGGCAACCTGTTCTTTAGCGGCGCGGTACTGCTTGGATTTCGCTCCCCAGTAGCCCTTCGCCAGCTTCATGACCTTGCGGCGACTCTTATGGGCGTTGACAGCCCTCTTAATGCGTGCCATGATTTTTTTCCTCCTTGCCGGTTAATGAGCTTATTTGTAAGGCAGCAGCTTATGGATCGTGCGGGCTTCGGCGGCATTATCGACAATACCGGCGTTCCGCAGGTGACGGGTGCGCTTGGTGGTCTTCAGATGCACCTGATGGTTGGCGTTCATCTGCTTATGCTTTACAA
>CAMVEB010000036.1 GCA_947166385.1 uncultured Clostridia bacterium
TCGGGCGAGCTTGACTAATATACCAGACCTTGTTCCCTTTGTCAAGCACTTTTTTATGTTTTTTTCAGAAAAAAGTGCCATTTTTCTTTGTTTTTTCAGGCTTCCGGGATTCTTCCCATATATGGTATCAATCAACGGACAGGACGCTCTATATTTTGTGGACTTTTCTTTTCCTCTCTGATAAGATGATATCGGAAAAATGGAAAGAAACGTATCCGGAAGGAGAAAAACCTTGCAGAAAAATGATCTTTTGCGTCTCACGGCGGAAAAACTCGGCGCGGAAATGGAAGGCATCTGCCGGTACAACGGCATGCCGGTTTTCGTTCCAGGCCTGCTTCCCGGAGAAAAAACCGAGATCCGGATCGTGAAGACTGAAAAACGATATGCTTTCGGCCGAATGGAAACACCGCCGGCCGTGCCCTCCGCGGACCGCCGGGATCCGGGCTGTCCGGTCTATTCCCGCTGCGGCGGGTGCAGCTGCCGCCATATGAGTTATGCGTCGACCCTGGAAGGAAAAAGACTGCAGGTAAAAGACTGCTTTGAGCGGATCGGAGGTATCTCCCTGGAAGTCCCCGCTGTCCTGGGGATGGAGCATCCCCAGGCCTACCGGAACAAGACTGCTCTGCCGGCCGGAGGGTCTGCCGCGGATCCGGTTCTGGGCTTTTATGCTCCGAGATCCCATACCGTAATCCCTGCTGACGCCTGTCCCAATGCCATGGAGCCGTCGGGCCAGATTGCTGAAACCTTCCTGCGCTGGATGAAAAGCCATCAACTTGAACCTTACCGGGAGGATCTTCATACCGGCCTGATCCGCCATCTGGTTATCCGGGTGAACCGGGCCGGGAAGAGCATGGTCACCGTTGCGGCCAACGGCAAAGCCCTGCCCCACAGTGATGAGCTGACGGATCTACTGAAACCCCTGGGCGTTATCAGTCTCTGGCTGAATGAAAACACTCTCCGCACCAATGTAATCCTGTCCGATCGTTTCCATTTATTATATGGAAAGAAAACCCTGCCGGATACACTCTGCGGTCTCCGGTTTGAACTGAGTCCCGGTTCTTTTTTCCAGGTAAATCCCGTTCAGACAGAAAAGCTCTATGCCGCAGCGCTGGATTTTGCTGACCTGAACTCGGATGAAACCCTGTGCGATGTATACTGCGGAGCCGGCACCATCACCCTGGCCACAGCCTCCCGCTGTGCCCGGGCTGTCGGCATCGAGATCGTTCCTTCGGCTGTGGAAAACGCCCGTGCCAATGCCAAACGCAACAAAATCGGGAACGCTGTTTTCCATGCCGGTCCGGCGGAAGTCCTGCTTCCCCGCATGGTGCAGGAAGGCCTTCGCTGCGACGCCGTCATCGTGGATCCGCCCCGAAAAGGGCTGGAGCCGTCTGTCATCCATGCCATTGCCAAAGCCGCTCCTTCCCGGGTGGTTTATGTCTCCTGCAACGTGGCCACCCAAGCCCGGGATGCCGCCCTCTTCCGCGAAGCCGGCTACCAGGCAGTAAAAGTTCAGCCGGTGGATATGTTCTGCTGGACCTCCGGGATTGAGAACGTGTGTTTATTATCCAGATGTTAGTCTGTTTGTTCTTCTGATGTTGGTCCGAACCGGATCTGACACAGGCAGAGGATGTCCTTTTTGACATGGCGAACAGGAAAAATCCGCCCCAAACTTGCGGAGCGGATTTTTCCTGTTCTTTCCGGTTTCCTTCCGGATCACCTGCCTTTACTGGGCAGGCGTCGTAGTGGTCATCTGCGGCATCAGCAACATGGAGAAGAGGCCGGCAGCTTCCGGAACCTTTTGGGTCAGCGTCGTTAACAGCTTGGTAAGGCCGTTTGTCATGAAATCAGTCATCAGGCCGGAAGAGGCTTCACTCTCTCCGCTCATCAGCTCTTCCAGGGACATCACAGTCTTCTCGCCCGTTTCCATGGAAATGGTGCGCTCCCCGTCAGCGGAAACAATCACGGCTATGTTCAGCAGCGGCTTTTCGGGATCCATGAAGAAGAGGCTGCAGATATACATGGAAGGTTCGCCTTCCATGATCGCGAAATCTGCTCCGATGTACAGTTCTCCCTGTGCGTAAGCAATATGGAATCCGTTTTCAATCTTGCTGAACCCAATCACCATGCCCGTCTCACGATCGGTGACGGTCATGGTCATTTCCTGTTCTCCCTTGCTGAGCATGGTATACTCATAGGAAGCTTCTTCCTTCCCTTCGTAGAAGGCTTTACCGATCATGTAGAAGTATCCGGTTTCGGAATTCATGTAGTATTCCACATTTGCCGTATCCGGGAAATGTGATTCAAACTCAGCCAGGCCTTCCTTGATCGAATCAGCGCTCAGGTTGGCGCCGCCCATCATCTGGCCATACTGCTGGATCATGCCAATGAACTGCTCATCCTTCACGATATCCTCGGACAGCTGTTTGAAAGCTTCCCGGATCTTGGGCATATCCACGGTCATCGGAAGCATCGTGTCAAACTTGGTTTCCTCAAACTCATACTCGCCGGACACGGCTTCTCCCGGAACAAGCGCGGTCGTGAAGGTCTGAACAAAACTGCCGATCGAGGTCTGCAGGGATTCCGAAATGAGATTTGAGAAATCCATGCCGCCTTCAGCACCGACGCCGCCCATCCCCAGCATAGGCATCATGTTCTGCATGGCGCCCTGCATCAATGTCTGAATCGTCTCCGCTTTCGCTGTCAGCACATAGCTCGGAATCAGGTTGCTGACCAGGGTCAGGCTGCCTTCATCATTCGTTGCAAAGCCTACAGACAGCGCTTCCTCTCCGTCCAGGGTCAGATCAACCTGGCCGCCGTCTTCCACGGTGGTCACCTGAACGCCCAGCGCATTGATCAGCGCCAGAACGGCACGGATCGTTCCCTGCTGATCTTCCGGAATACCCAGATTGGTGAACAGGCCATCCATCGCTTCCCCGTTCACTTCCAGCTTCACGGTCACTGTTCCGGCAAACGCAGCCGCGCAGGTCAGCATCATCACCAGTGCCACTGTCAAGGCCAGCAGTTTTTTCATTTTGCTTTTCATCTTGAAAATACACCTCCGTTGTTTTGTTTCCCGAGTGAATCAATTATATCGTAATTCTTTCCGAAAGTACAGTCTTTCCGACTGAACAAGTCATTTTTGACGTCTGAACGGTTCATTTTCTGTTCCGGATGGTTTTCTTCCGCTTTCCGCCTGCTCCCGAGATACAAATCTCCCGGGAAATATGTTATCATAGAGCATCGGATAAAGGAGGAATCTGACCATGTCATTTGATCGAATCGGCATCCGTCCGTCTCGGATCCTGCTGCCCGCCCCCGGCGTGAAGCCGGAAACCTGGGCCTGCATCGCCTGCGACCAGTACACATCCGAGCCGGAATACTGGGAGAAGGCTTATGAAACCGCCGGAAGCGCGCCCTCCGCCCTCCGGCTGATCCTGCCGGAATATAACCTGAAAAACAGCGACCGGCTGATCCCCGCCATCCATGAGACCATGGCCCGCTATCTGCGGGAAGGCCTCCTGGTCCCCGCGGTAGATCCCGGCTTCATTCTCTGCGAGAGGAGCGTTCCCGCCGGCCGGCGGCTCGGCCTCGTGTGCGCGGTGGATCTGGAACAGTATTCCTTTGAAAAAGGTTCTCTTCCGCTCGTCCGCCCCACAGAGCAGACCATCGCTTCCCGCCTGCCTCCCCGGCTGGTAATCCGCCGCGGCGCACCGGTGGAGCTGACGCATATCATGATCCTGATAGATGATCCGGACCGGACGGTTCTGGAACCTCTGCAGGCCAAGAAAAACGCTCTGCGAAAGCTGTATGATTTCGACCTCATGATGAACGGCGGGCACCTTTCCGGCTGGGCTGTGGACCAGGCAGAAGACCTGCGGCATGTCGAAGATTCCCTGTCCCGGCTGCTGGATACCCTCGGGGCGGATCCCCTGCTGCTGGCTGTCGGCGACGGCAACCATTCCCTAGCAACCGCCAAGGCATACTGGAATGAAATCCGGGAATCCCTCCCCGAAGCGAAGCGGGCCGACCACCCCGCACGCTTCGCTCTGTGTGAAATCGTGAATATTCATGATCCCGCCCTGCTCTTTGAGCCTATCCACCGGATCCTCACCGGCACAGACCAGAAAGCACTGACAGACGCCTGGCGGGAATATGCAGCCGCCCGCGGCATGACCCTCTCGGCTTCCGGCGAAGGCCACCGGTTTACCGTTGTCTCCTCAGAAGACGAAGAAACGCTGACCGTCAGGAATCCCGAAGGCGCGATTCCCTGTGAGACCATCCAAAAATTCCTCGATGATTTTCTTGCCCGTCATCCGGAATCGGAAATCGATTTCATCCACGGGGAACAGTCCCTGCGAACCCTGGCGCAGGCTCCCGGCGCCGTCGGTTTCCTCCTCCCGGAAATTGACAAGCATTCTTTTTTCACCGATGTGAAGACGCTCGGCGTTCTTCCGCGGAAAACCTTCTCCATGGGCGAAGCGGATGAAAAGCGTTTCTATATGGAAGCAAAGGAAATATAATGTTTCACGTGAAACAGCAGTCCCTCCGGATCGCACCGGAGGGACTGCTTCTTTGTATCATGTTTTTATCCCAGTTCAAAGGTCACCTGTACACAGCGGGCCAGAAATCCGATCTCGCTGATAGCGGCGGTTTCCGCTTCATACTCCCGGTC
This sequence comes from uncultured Clostridia bacterium, assembly GCA_947166385.1. Lineage (GTDB taxonomy): Bacteria > Bacillota > Clostridia > Christensenellales > Aristaeellaceae > Aristaeella. The sequence continues at coordinate 4,673 of CAMVEB010000036.1, forward strand.
GTAGGATTGCAGCATGACCTGCCGGTCATCCAGGACCTTGATTTTCCGCAGGTATCGATGCTCCTTATAATTCAGCAGCATAATCGCACCGTCCACCGGACTCTGAGCCGGCACCGTCAGCACGATATCCCCCCGGTGGATCCGGAATCCGCGCATGCTGTCATCCGGCGCCAGATAGAAGAAAACCTTCTCGGGGTTCGCGCCTTCAATCCGTCCGTTTTCCACGGGCACCAGCTTGTAACTCACCGGCTTCATAACTGCATTCATCACCGGAACCCGCTTCAGCACACTCTGCAGCGCGTCCAGCCAGACACTACCGGCAATCCCTTCCTCTTCCTCCCGGGTCGAGGCCGCCAGTTCCGCTTCCTTCCGCTCCGGCTTCCTGGCCGCGGCGACAGCCGCCATCCGGGGCTGTACCTGGGCCAGATCCACCGTTGCCGCGATATCATCCAGCGTGAATTCCGCTTCGTTCTGCTGTTTCAGACCAATGGTTTTCAGGATCCGCCGGGCCTGATCATCCGCGATGATCCGTGTTCCCGCCTCAACTGCCATAAGGTAGCTTTCACTGACGCCGCACTTTTTCGCCACCTGTTTGGGGGTCAGCTTCTGCCGGATCCGCTCTGTGCGGATCAGATCTCCCAGTCTGCTCATGGTTCTCTCTCCTGTGTCTCATGTTCCCGGTTATGATTTGCTTGTCTTGCCCAGATAGGCCTCCTGGATCGCCGTGCTGGCCAACAGCTCTTCGCCGGTGCCGCTCATGGTGATCCGACCGGTCTCCAGCACATAGGCATAGTCGCAGGCATGCAGCGCGGCATTGGCGTTCTGTTCAATCAACAGCACCGTCATGCCTGTACCCTTCAGCGTCTGGATAATTTTGAAAATATCCTTTACCACCAGCGGCGCCAGACCCAGGCTGGGTTCGTCCATCATGATGACCTTCGGACGGGTCATCACCGCTCGCCCCACCGCCAGCATCTGCTGCTCACCGCCGGACAGAGTGCCAGCCAGCTGCCAGGAACGCTCCTGGAGTCGGGGGAAAAGCTGGTATACATACTGGATATCCTCTTCGATGACTTCCTTGTCCTTTCGCAGATAAGCGCCGATCCGCAGATTCTCAAGCACTGTCAGGTTGGCGAAAACGCGCCGTCCTTCCGGCACCAGCGCAATGCCTGTTTCCACGATCTTCTGGGTACCGAAATCGGTAATATCCCGGCCCTCATAATAGATCCGGCCGCTCTTGGGCGCCACCAGTCCGGAAATCGTCCGCAGCGTGGTGCTTTTTCCGGCACCGTTGGCCCCAATCAGCGTTACAATCTTTCCCTGATCCACATCAAAGGAAATCCCCTTCAGCGCTTCAATGCCGCCGTAGGAAACCACCAGATCCGTCACTTTCAGCAGGCTCATTCCTCTTCCACCCCCAGATAGGCCGCAATAACGACCGGATTCTTCTGGATTTCCTCCGGCGTTCCTTCGGCAATCTGCCTGCCGAAGTCCAGCACGTAGATCCTGTCGGAAATATCCATGACCAGGTTCATATGGTGCTCAATCATGAACACCGTCAGGTTGAAGCGGTTTTTGATATCGACAATGAAACTGCCCAGTTCGTCTGTTTCCTGCGGGTTCATGCCGGCGGCCGGCTCATCCAGCAACAGCAGTGTAGGTTCCGTCGCCAATGCCCGGGCGATTTCCAGCCGGCGCTGTTTACCGTAAGGCAGAGAGGTGGCCAGTTCTTTTCCTTCCTCCGCCAGGCCGACGATCTCCAGCAGGTTCCAGGCTTTTTCCCGGTTTGCCTTTTCTTCCTTCGCGTTGAGGCGGAACGTCGCGGTAAACATATTGCTGTTTCGCCGCAGATGTGTACCGATCAGCACGTTCTCAAAAGCGGTCTGGCTTTTGAACAGACGGATATTCTGGAAGGTACGGGCAATGCCCATATGGGTAATCCTGTCCGGTGTATGGGCCACCGGTTTTTTCTCCCTGTACAGGTCGCCGTTGATCCCCGCGTACTGCTTGACCATCTTTCCCTGGGGATGGTTGACCACAATGGGTTCCCCGTGGAAATAAACAATTCCGTTGGTCGGCTCATACACACCGGTAATGCAGTTAAAGGCAGTGGTTTTTCCGGCGCCGTTGGGGCCGATGAGCGCAACGATCTCGCCCTGGTTGACTTCCAGAGAAAGATTGTTGATCGCCACCACGCCGCCGAACTGCATGGTGATATTTTCCAATTTCAGAACGTTGTTCCGGTTCTCACTCATTTCTTCCGCCTCCCTTCCGATTTCATCCTCCGGGACAGCAGGTCAGGCAGCTCCTTGTCCCCCATGATCCCGCGGCGGAAGAACAGCACCACAATCATGATGATGACGGAGAAGACCACCAGGCGGAAACCGTTTCGCAGCAGCGGAACCTCAAATGTTCCGATCATCTGTTTCTCATCGAGGAACCGCAGCCACCATTCGCTGCAGGCCACAAAAAGGAAGGAACTGAGCACGCTGCCCGTTACGGATCCGATTCCGCCGATCACGACGATCAGCAGGATCTCATAGGTCATGGCCGAAGTAAAACTCTTGGCCTGCACTGTTGTCTGGTACATGGCCAGCATCGCGCCGCCCACCCCCGCGAAGAAGGAAGAAACGCAGAACGCGAGCCGTTTGTGATGCGCCAGGTTAATGCCCATCGCCTCCGCGGCCACTTCATCATCCCGGATCGCTTTCAGAGCCCGTCCGTAGCTGGAGTTGATCAGCAGCACGATCAGCAGGATACAGACCCCTGCCATGAGAAAGGGAATCAGTGTCGAAAGATAGACCGTTACATTTCCCTGCCCGTCCCTGATATTGAAATCGTTAAAAGACGGAAAAGAGCGGAGCATATTGGAACCGTTGGTAATCGGACCCAGCCCGTTCCACTGGAAAATCGCGCGAATAATCTCCGCAAATCCCAGCGTGGCGATGGCCAGGTAGTCGCTCTTCAGCCGCAGCACCGGCAGACCGATCAGGAAAGCAAAGAATGCTGCCGCCAGGCCAGCCAGAATCATGGCCACAATCACCGGTACCGTAAACTGAATCATTCCGCCGTCAAAGTACTGGTATACCGATGCCCGCTGGGCAATCGGGATGGTAAAGATCCCGTACATGTAAGCGCCAACCAGCATAAAACCCGCCTGGCCCAGGGAAAAGATGCCCGTAAACCCGTTCAGCAGGTTCATAGAGACCGCCACCAGCGCATAGGTCGCGCCTTTTTTCAGCACCGTAAAGAGCATGGAGTTCGCCGGCAGCGTCTGTTCCGCGATAAACACTGCAACGTAGATAGCAGCCACCAGCACAAGGGTGATGATCATCGGTGTTTTTGATTTTTTCTGATTCATTCCGCTCACCTCACACCTTATCCGTCACTTTTTCGCCGAACAGGCCGGTCGGCTTCACGACGAGAATAATGATCAGCAGGGCAAAGGAGAAAGCATCCGAAAACGTTGCCAGACCCAGCGGCGCGCTGATTACGCCCGCCTTGAACAGAATCACGTCCAGGCCCTTGATGATATTCTCCATGATCCCGATGATAAACGCACCGATCACCGCCCCGGGAATCGAACCGATCCCGCCGAACACCGCCGCGACAAAAGCTTTCAGGCCCGGCATGGCGCCGGAAGTCTGGATGACCGTGGGATAATTGGTAAAAAACAGGATGGATCCGACACCGGCCAGGAAGGAACCGATGATAAAGGTCATCGAAATGACGTTGTTGATCTTGATCCCCATCAGCTGGCTGGTTTCAAAATCCTTGGACACCGCTCGCATGGCCATCCCGATTTTTGTTTTGTTGATCAGCATCACCAGCGCGACCACCAGGATAATCACCAGGAACGGGGTAATCACCGTCACCACTTTTGTTTTGGCGGCACCGATCGCCACAGTATCGGATATTCCCGGGATCGTCGGGTACTGCTTGTTCAGACCGCCGGTGATATACAGAACCAGGTTCTGAAGCATATAGCTGACGCCGATGGCGGAAATCATAACGGACATCCGCGGGGCGGAACGCAACGGTCTGTAAGCTGCGCGCTCAATCAGGAATCCCACCGCCACGGTAATCAGCAGCACCAGCGGAATGCACAGCCAGAGCGGCAGGCCGGAAGCGGCGATATACACCATGATGATGCCCGCTACCATGAAAACATCCCCGTGAGCAAAGTTGATCAGGCGCAGGATGCCGTAAACCATCGTGTAGCCGATGGCAATCAGCGCATACTGCCCGCCGACGGAAATACCGGAAAGCAGATAAGGAAAGATGGTATCCCACACAGTCGGAACACTCCTCTACAGTCAAATCAGAAAACATGAAACGCGGCGGAGGCAAGGCTGTCTCCGCCGCATGATAATCGGTCGGCCTGTTTCCGGGCTCAATCAACCGTCTGCTCCGTCACAAACTGCCATTCGCCGGTCTCGTTGTTAACGGTCTTGACGAAAGCGGAAGTGCGGACTGCGTCGCCGGTCTCATCAAACTTGATGTGGCCGGATACACCATCGATTTCAACGGAAGGCAGCGCGGCCATCACCGCGGCGCCGTCAGTGGAGCCGGCAGCCTGCAGGGCAGCCAGGGCAACATAATATCCGTCATAACCCATCACGGACACAGCGGAAATCACGTCATTGCCACCGTTGTTGGTCATCATGTCAGGATTCTCGTTCAGCCAGGCTTTGAAGCCTTCGTCAAACTCGGCATTGGCACCTTCCTGATAGAAAGTGGTGATAACCACTTTGACGTTCGTTCCCTTATCGGCATCCGCCACGACGTTGGAGTCCAGCGTATCGCCGCCCAGGATCGCGATTTCCAGACCCTGCGCAGAAGCCTGCTGGATGATCTGGGTGGAATAGGCGATGGACACTGGGCAGAAGAACACATCGGCATTGTAGCCGGTAGCATTGGTCAGGTAAGAGGTGAAGTCAGCCGTACCGGTGGGGAAGGAGTCAACGATGACCATGCCGCCCAGCGCTTCAAACGCCTGCTTGAAGTAGGTGATCAGGCCCTGGTCATAGTCGTTGCCCAACTCGCCCAGGCAGTAAACCGTCGTCGCACCCAGTTCCTTGGAAGCGTAGTTCGCCAGAACCGTGCCCTGGAAGGGATCCAGGAAGCATACGCGGAAGTAGTGGCTGTTGCCCGCGGTCACCTGCGGGTTGGTGCAGGTCAGGCCGATCGCGGGGATGTTGGCATCCTTGAAGTAGTCGGAACCGGCAATAGATACGCCGGAACCGTAGGAGCCCAGCACCACGCTCACGTTCTCGGAAACCAGCTTCTGGGCAGCGGAAGGCGCCTTATCGGTAGAGGAGCCGTTATCCGCCATCACCAGTTCAACCTTGTAGGTCGTTCCGCCGATTTCAACGGTAGGGGTCTTCGCGTTGGCGTACTGCACGCCCAAGGTCTCCTGCTTTCCGCCGGCGCCGGAGTCACCGGAAGCAGGTTCATACACGCCGATCTTGATCACGGGCAGATCATCCGCCACGGAGAAAGCGGGAACCAGCATCATCAGAGCCAGAACCAGAGCAATCAATTTTTTCATGTCTTTTTGCCTCCTTATACATCAAGCCGTTCAGGCTTTCAATAATCCAAGTGTATTCGTTCCTTTCATAAAAGACAAGGAAAACTGTTCTGAAAGAACAACAGAAAGACATTCCTCAGCCCTTCAGGCCCTGTTCCTGCCGTTCCATGTTCTCCACCACTATGTCGTAGATCTCGCCCAGCGTGGAGCAGTATTCCAGTACCTTCCAGGGTTCATTGGTATGGTAGTGGATCTTGATCAGCTCTTCATCGCCCACCGCCAGCAGACAGTCTCCCTTGAAATTGTTAGTGAAATAATCGTTGATGGCGTCCTCGTCCAGGTTTTCTCCCTCAATCAGCAGCTGCGTGTCGTATTTGAATTCCAGCATACCCTTCACTCCTTCCGTTCCTTTGAAAAATCGCGGTTACTGTACCATTTTCCCGCAAAAAAGTCAATTTCTGTTATTTCGCCTCGGCCCAGTTCTGCCCCCGGTGCACCTCCGCCACCAGCGGAACCTGCAGTTCCGCGGCTTCTTCCATTGCTTTCCGGAGGATATCCGCTGCCTGCTCCACTTCCTCCGGCGGACATTCAAGCAGCAGTTCATCGTGCACCTGCAGGATCATCCGGCTCCGGAGCCCTGCCTCCCGCAGTGCCCGGTCCACCCGGACCATCGCCAGCTTGATGATGTCCGCCGCTGTCCCCTGCACCGGGGTGTTCATGGCCGCACGTTTGCCGAATTCCCGGATCGGTGCTTTCGGGCTCTGCAGCTCCGGCAGATAACGGCGCCGCCCCATCATCGTCCGTGCATAACCCAACCGGATGCCTTCCGACGCACTCTCGTCCATGAACCGTTTGACTCCCGGATACTTCTCGAAGTATTTCGCAATGAATTCTCCGGCTTCCCGACGGCTGACCCCGGTGTTCCGGCTCAGGCCGAACCCGCTGATCCCGTAGATCAGGCCGAAATTCACCGCCTTAGCCCGGCTGCGCAGTTCCGGAGTGACCCATTCCGGCGGTACATCAAAGATCTCGCTGGCTGTCCGCGCATGAATATCCTCTCCCTTGCGGAACGCGTCAATCATCGCCGGATCCCCGGAAAAATGCGCCATCAGCCGCAGTTCAATCTGGCTGTAGTCCGCATCCAGCAGCACCCAGCCCTCCTTTGGCAGGAAAGCCTGTCGAATTTCCCGCCCTTCCTCCGTCCGAACAGGAATATTCTGCAGGTTGGGCTCTGAGGAGGAAATCCGACCTGTCGCCGTTCCAGTCTGATCAAAAGTGGAATGTACCCGTCCTTCCCGGTCCACCAGCGGCAACAGCCCTTCCACATACGTCCCGTTCAGTTTTGTCAGCTGGCGGTAGCGCAGCAGCGGCTCAATCATCTCCGGCGCATCCCACCGCAAACCTTCCAGCACTTCCGCCGAGGTGGAATATCCCTTGCTCGTTTTCTTCCCGTGGGGCAGATTCATCCGTTCAAACAGCACTTCGCCCAGCTGCTGCGGACTGTTCAGATTGAAGGAATACCCGCCCGCCGCCGCGATCACTTCCGCCCGCCGCTGTTCAATCTCCGCGGCATATTTGTTCCCAAGTTCCCGCAGAAAACCGGTATCCACCGTGAATCCTGCCTTCTCCATCCGGAACAGGACAAAGCTCAGAGGCATTTCCACCTCATTCATCAGCCGCGTCATCCCATCCGCTTCCACCTGTGCCCGCTGCCATGCCTGCAGGGAGCACAGCGTTGCCGCATCCTCCGGCATCTCCGGACACAGAGCTCTCAGGGAGTAGCTCTTTTCCTGGGGATTCAGCAGGTAGGCCCCAAGCATCGTATCCCATCGGAAATGATCCGGCAGCGACGCTCCGGCCCGGTCCAGCCGATGCAGCCAAGCCTTTCCGTCATGTATCGCGGCGTTGCCCTCCCGGATTGCTTCTCCCAGAACGCGCAGCACTTCCGTCGGATCCATCCCGGGTGTCAGCAGATCACCGCCCAGAGCGATTACGGCCTTCCGGCCGCTCTCCGTCGCCAGACTGATTGTCATCTCATCCATCCACAGACACAGGGGCTCATCCTTTTCTCCGGCTTCCCGCGTCCACGCGCGGATCGCCTCCGTCGTTTCCAGATGTTCCGTTTCCCCGAATGCGATGGATTTCATCGCCGGACGGTCTGATTTTTTCCCGGATTCCGCCGCAGAACCGGCCTCACTTTCCAGCCTTTTGATCAGGCTGAACAGCTTCAGTTTTCTCAGAGCGGGAATTCCTTTTTTCAGATCCGGCATCGCGCAGGCACTCAGGCTGAATTCCACCGGCGCATCCCGCCTGATCGTCGCCAGTTCCTTGCAAAACCGTGCCTGATCCGCCCACTGCGCCAGCTTTTCTCCCAGCTTTCCCCTGACATTCCCGGCATTCTCCAGCACTTTTTCCAGCGTTCCGTATTCCTGCAGCAGTTTCACCGCTGTTTTGTCGCCGACGCCGGGCACCCCGGGAATATTGTCACTGAAATCCCCCGCCAGTCCCTTCCAGTCTGTTACCTGGGCCGGGGTAAATCCGTATTCCTCATATACCTTCGAAGGTGTGAACCGGATCGTTTCAGAAATTCCTTTCCGGGTAAACATCAGCTCTGTCGCTCCGCCGACCAGCTGCAGGGCATCCCGGTCCCCTGTCAGCAGCAGAGGCGCCACCCCTGCTTCCTCGCCTTTCAGCGACAGCGTCCCCAGCAGATCATCCGCTTCCCATCCCTGCAGGGAATACCGGCGGATACCCAGATCGTCCAGCAGCTGCAGGATCGTGCCGAACTGCTGCCGCAGCTCCGGCGGCGTTTCATTGCGCCCGGCCTTGTAGTCAGCATATACCGTATGCCGGAAGGTCGGCCCATGCTCGTCAAAGCACACGGCCACATACTGTACATTTTCCTCCCGGACAACTTTCATCAGCATGTTCAGAAATCCGTAAATCGCATTGGTATAGATCCCGTCCGCATCCATCAGCGGCAGGGCATGATAAGCCCGGTGCATCAGGCTGTTTCCATCCACCAGCAGAAATGTGTCCTTCATCTTCTCCGATGCCTCACTTTCACCGCTATTATATAGGAAATCTCTCTTTTCTGTCCATTCTTTTCAAATCCGCGAAATTATGGTATACTGCTTCAACGAAAATATCCGGTCTCCGCCGGAAAGGAGCGTACATCCGTGGCATATTCCGTAGGCGTGATTTCTCTCGGCTGCAATAAAAACCGTGTAGATACGGAAACGGCCCTGGGCCTGCTACAGGACAGGGGATATGTGTTTACGCCCGATCCGCAGGAAGCGGATATTCTCCTGGTCAATACCTGCGGGTTCATTGAATCCGCCAGGGAAGAATCCATCAATACCATTCTGGAAATGGCACAATATAAGGAAACCGGCCGCTGCCGCCTCCTGGTGGTGACCGGATGCCTTGCCCAGCGCTATGAGGAATCTCTCCTGCAGGAGATCCCCGAAATCGATATTCTTCTCGGTGTGAATCAGTACAGCTCCCTGCCGGATGCAATTGACCAGGCTCTTACCGGTCAGCGCCCCAGCCTCTGCCGTGATGATTACTCCTATTTTGAGCATCGCCGTGTGCTGACTACTCCAGCCTGGTCCGCCTATGTGCGTATCGGCGAGGGTTGTTCCAACCGCTGCACCTTCTGTGCCATTCCCCTGATCCGGGGGCCTTACCGAAGCCGCGACGAAGAACATATTCTCCGGGAAATCCGGGATCTGGCATCTTCCGGTGTCCGGGAGCATATTCTTGTCGCCCAGGATACCACCCGCTACGGTACAGAATCCGGCGGGCATACCACCCTTCCAACCCTGATGCGAAAAGCGGCAGAAACGGAAGGTGTCGACTGGCTGCGCGTGCTGTACTGCTATCCGGATGAAACAAACGACGAATTGCTTGATGTGCTGGCCGATCACCCAAAGGTCTGTCCCTATCTCGATATTCCCGTCCAGCATATTAACGCGGATCTGCTCCGCCGCATGCACCGGCGCGGAACCCGGGAAGATATTCTCCGCTGTGTCCGCGGCGCCCGCAGCCGCGGCCTGACTCTCCGGACAACGCTGATTGTCGGTTTTCCCGGGGAAACCGAAGATCAGTTCCGGGAGCTGCTGGATTTTGTGGAAGAAGCAGAATTTGACCGTCTTGGAGCTTTTGCCTATTCGCCGGAAGAGGATACACCCGCTGCCCGTATGCCGAACCAGGTACCGGAAGAAGTCAAACTGGAACGGTTTGACCGCCTGATGACCCTGCAGAGGAAGATATCCCGCCGCCGCAATGAGCTGCGCGTTTCCACCGTGGAACAGGTACTGGTTACGGATGTCGGACAGGACGGCTTCTGTCTTGGCCGTTCCATGCGTGAAGCACCGGAAACGGACGGAGAAATCCTTGTACGCTGCGGCCCGGCCGTTCCGCAGCCCGGACAGTTCATCCCGGTCCGGATTATCGGAGCCGATGATTATGATCTGAAGGGGGAAATGCTGTGAATCTTCCGAATAAACTCAGTATCATCCGGGTTCTCTGTATCCCGGTCATTGTCACCCTGCTTTACCTGAACGACCGGAACTGCCAGATTGCCGCCGGTATCCTGTTTATCCTGGCTTCCCTGACAGATCTGCTGGACGGCCATATAGCCCGCAAATATAACCTGATTACCGATTTCGGCAAGTTTATCGATCCTGTTGCCGATAAACTCCTGGTACTGACAACGCTGATCATGCTGGTTCGCGGCGGACTGATGGAAGCCTGGGTCGTCATACTGATCCTCTGCAGGGAGCTGGCGGTGGACGGATTGCGCATGGTCGCCGTCGGACAGGGAAAAGTGATTGCCGCCGGACCGCTCGGAAAATGGAAAACCACTTTCCAGATGATCACGATCGTCTGTATCATCCTGCTCAACCAGGGATGTTTCTCTGTCTGGTACACCGCTATTCTGACAGGGACTTCTGTGGCACTGACGCTGCTTTCCGCTGTGGATTATTTTGTGAAGAACCGTTCTGTCTTTTCGACAAAATAAGCGTTTGCGGTTTCCACAGGAGAGTTTTCCACAGGCTGTTAATTCCTTGCATTCTGTGGATCATTTAGTTCCCGCTTTCCCAAATAAGGACCCATTATCCGTCAGAAACCAACGAATTTCTCCCACTGATCCACTCCCTGATACCGGAAAAAGAAGGATTTTATCTTTTCCGCATGGAATATCTACAGTCGGACTGGAATTATCCACATTTTTTCCACAATCAGAAAAGAGCTTTCGCTCCTGATTTTCCTTTGTCCTGTACGTTTTCCACAGAATTCACAATCACTACTACGATGATGATTATATATTTATGTAAATTAAAATGAATACCGCTTTGCGCGGCGAAAGAGGTTGAATCGAATGATCTTCTCCATGAACTCCCAGGACCTTCTCGAAGGACTCAATACGGTGACCCGGGCACTTTCCGCCCGTCCCTCCAAGCAGATTCTGGAAGGTATCCTGATTACCGCTGAAAATGATCGGGTACAGATGACCTGTTCCGACGGTGCGCTTGTGATTGAATATACAAATGCCGCTTCCATCAAGGAAGAGGGAGAAGTAGTCCTTCCCGGCAAACTGTTTACAGAGCTCATCCGAAAGATGCCGGACGGAATGGTGAATATTTCTGTATCCGATCAGCGGACTGCTACGATTCGCTGCATGAAAAACCGCAGCAATCTGGCGGTTATGAATGCCGATGAATATCCGGAAATCCAGTTGATGCAGACCGGTACCTCTGTCAAGATTCCGCAGAATAAGCTGCGGGATATGATTTCCAGGGTTGTATTTGCGATTGCGACGGATGAAAGCCGTCAGATTCTGACAGGATCCCTGTTGGAAGTCAGCCGGAATGAAGCGCGCCTAGTTGCGCTGGACGGATTCCGTCTTGCAATGCAGAAGATTTTTCAGCCTTTTGAACTACCGGAAGGAACAGATGTGGTAAAAGCCATTATTCCCGGAAAGGTTCTCAATGAGCTTTCAAGAATTCTTCCGGATGATGAGGCATTCTGTACGATGCTCTTTGACAAAAACAGAATGCAATGCACCTTCGGAAATATACGCCTGACCAGCGGTCTGCTTGCAGGAGAATATATCGATTACCGCCGCATTCTGCCCTCTGACTTCAAAACAGAAGCCAGGGCGAACCGAATCAGTGTGCAGGACGCGATTGACCGGGCCAGTCTGATGGCACGAGAAGGAAAGAACAATCTGATCAAGATGAGTTTCCGCGACGGAATTCTGAAAATCACTTCCAACGCGGAACTCGGTGATGTAGAGGAAGAGATGGACGCTTCCCTGAACGGCGACCCAATTGATATTGCTTTCAATGCCCGGTATATTACGGATATCATCCGCAATGTTTCGGACGATTTCCTGTGTATGAAGTTTAATTCCAATGTTTCTCCCTGTGTGGTGGTTCCGGAAAACGGGGATGACTTTATTTATCTGATTTTGCCGGTTCGTGTGTTCCAGTAATGAAAATCGAGCAGCTGACACTGCGGAATTTCCGCAATTATGAGCAATTGACATTGACCCCTCATGAAGGGGTCAATCTGTTCTTCGGCGCCAACGGATCCGGAAAAACCAATCTACTGGAGGCGATCCATTACTGCGCGCTGGGAAAAAGTCACCGTGTTTCCGGAGATCAGAGCGTTGTCCGGATCGGGCAGGATTTTGCGCTTTGCGGTGTATCGGTCCGCTCTTCCGGCGTACGGAGAGATCTGACGGTTCGTCTGATACCGGGTGAAGCACAGAAAAAGGTCATTCAGCTGGATCATAAACAAATCCGTCGTTTTTCCGATATGATGGGATGTCTTCAGTGTGTTATTTTTTCTCCGGAAGACCTGGGCCTGATCCGGGAGGGTCCCTCCCTGCGCAGGCGATATCTTGATATGATGATCAGTCAGGTCAACCGGGGATATTTTATTGCGTTGCAACAGTACCGGGCAGGACTGGAGCAGAGAAATGCTCTCCTGAAATCACTGAAGGGAAATTCCCGTTCCGGTGTCAGTGTGCTGGAAGTTTTTGAACAGGCAATGAGCGGACCTGCGGCCGCGATTGTTTCCGGGCGGAAAAAGGCAGTGGATCTGCTTTCCGGACTTGCCGCGGAAACCTACCGGGAAATATCCGGCAGAGAGGAGGAAATTTTCCAGGTCGGCTACCATTCCGTATTCCGGGATTCTGAAGAAACAGAGCAGGACTTTCTGCGCCTGATGGCGGAAAACCGGGAAGAAGATATTCGTCTGGGAATCACATCGGCCGGCCCCCATCGCGATGACCTGAACCTGACTCTCAACCGACGCAGTATGAAAGTCTTTGCCAGCCAGGGACAGGTCCGGACCGCGGCGCTTAGTCTGAAACTGGCTCAGATGAAAACGCTTCGACGAATGAGCGGGGAAGCACCGGTTCTGCTTTTGGATGACGTGATGTCAGAACTGGATCGGGAGCGCAGAATGCGGCTTGTACGGGAGATCAGTGATTTCCAGACATTTATCACCTGTACGGATGAAAGCGACCTGGAACTGGATCGGGAACGTAGAATCTATCATGTATCCGCTCCAGACGGATTTGCCTGTCTGGAAGAAACAAACTCAGGCACGATACAGACACCTGCCAATTTCCGGGAACCTGATTTTTCATAACTTCCGGAAATTGTTTCACGTGAAACAATATGATTCTTGATCGATTTATTGGCCCGCTAAAAAAGCGGGCTCTTTTTCGTTTTTCAGGCTGTTGGATCAACAGTCATGTCAGGGCGAAAAGATCCCGGCTCAAAAAGCAGACACACGTGAAAAAACAATAAAATATCCACAGGTTATGCACAGGCTTCAACCCATTGAAAAATAAGACTTCTAGCGCATGTTTTACACAGCCCTGTGGATAATTTTATCAGTTATCCACAGGGCTGAAACCGACCTGATTTCGTGCTTTCATTTTTCCTGTGGATGAATTGTGGATAATTTTGAAACCGGAGCATGGTCTTTCAGTACGGAAAAAGACAGACAAATGTTTTCCGGGAAGAAAAACGGAAAGGTAACTATTCAGTCGCCCCAGCTCTGAAGGAGCGACAATGCAGTATGATTGTGCAGTGAAAGACAGGCATCAAAAGAAGAGACGCCATGCGCCACCGCTGTTGAGATGAAACTCAGCACGCAAGCAAATTGATCAGCGCCTTTCTTCGTCCGGAAGCATCCAGACAGCTTCTCCTTCACCCTGGCAAATCGGATGGCTCGTTCCGCATCATTGTTTGTGAATGGAACCCGCCAATCCTTGGTGAACCGGAGGACATCATCCTTGAAGTCCCGGAATCGCTCCAGCAGGCTTCTGATTTTTCCTTTCTTCAGTCTGCCTCGCTGTCCTGGTTTTCTCTCCGGTTTGGGATTTACCTTTAATCCCCTGGCTACGATCCTGTCGTATTTATCCAGGTGTCCCTGTAGTTCGGCAGCGGGGAACTCGGATTGGTTATCATTTATGAGCTCATTCCGCCGGTGGCACATGAGCTGAAGCAGTTTCCGCAGTTTCTTCGCCCAAGCTTGTTTTCCAGTTTCCGCGGCAAAAACCAATTCCCGTTCAAGATGAGCGCCGCACATGGCATGATCCACATTCCTGTACTTATGATACGATTTCCAGAAATCGTGGATTGCAACTCCACCTTCCTTGTTGGGAAGGACTCCCATGGCATCCATACCTTCCTCACCGCGTCGCTCCTGCACTGTATAGTACCGCCAGGGCCCGCTGCATGCACAGTGCAGCCAATGAAGTTTCTTTGCCGCACGAAGACCGGTTTCATCGAAATTGGTAACGTCGCGTTCAGTCACCTTTTGCCGGATACTGTTTACAGGTTCCTGTGCAGCCAGAGCCGCACCATCCACAATGTTCTGGATAGTTCCGGTACTGATCGGGATTCTCAAACTGCTCAACAGCTTTTGAATCCGATCCATACTCATGTATCCCACAGTAAACAGGGATGTCGTCAACGCAGCTACACCGGAGCCGTACTGTTTCGTACCAGTAATATTCGCCGGGAAAGATCCTTTCAAGGATTCTCCGGAAAGGGGGCATGAACACGTCATAGCTTTATGCGCAATGAGCTTCGTCTCGACAACGGCTTCATATTCGTAGCGGGTTTCGCAGCACTTCATTGTGCACAGGCAGGCTTTCGGGCACCCCTGACACTTGTCAGGAATATGGGAAATGACCGCATCCGGTTCCCGGTCAAGTTTCATACCCTTGCCTTTGTGGCCGGGCTGACCGCCGGGTTTACGGCCGCTCTTCTCCCGGAGACTCTTTGGAACAGGCTTGTCGAATCGGTCATTGGATGGCGGTGTGGAACTGTTGCCACTGTTCTTCTTATGGTTCTTCTTGTCAAGCTTGGCCGTCAGTTCTGCTATCTTTTCTGTCAGCGCGGCAATCTGCGCATCCTTTGCTGCAAGGAGTTCATTCTGGATCGAAGTTGCTCAGCCAGAGCGGCTACTGCTACTCGTAATTCTCGAAGTTCCTGCTCCATGTCGAGCACCTCCATCCCTTGTGATTCCTATGATAGAAGTATTCGACATCCGGGTTTTGGAATCCTTTTGGCAAAACGTCCTTTTTGAAACTTTTTACCTTACGACTGAATAGTTACACGGAAAGATCTATTCTGAATGCTGTATTCAATGTGAAAAAAGGGAAGAAATCATATCGCAAAAAACATCCCCTTTTCGTTTCAGGGCGAAAGGGGAAAGTTTTCCACAGGGCTTCAGGCTTTAGTTTCTAAGGGACAATTTTGACCCACATGCTCAAACCGTTGAAAAATAAGGGGTTTAATAACCCACAACCACCTGTGGAAAACCGTAATCGATTGTGGAAAACCTGTGGAAAACCGGTGGAAAATAAGATAAATCAAGGGGTAGAGGGTTCCTCTTCCTGATCTGTTTTTTCCACAGCCTGTGGATGATCCGACAGCTGGGTCAGCGGCAGATCACTTTCGAGGAACGGATCATTTTCCGACAGGGTGAAGGGGGATACTTCCTCTTCTTCCGTTTCGGGAGAATTCTCTTTCGTTCTTTCCGGGAAGCTCAGGTTCAGATAACCTTCATAATCTTCGGTCATAATCAGTTGATCTCCGTAGCCTGGCAGTACAATGACTTCCGTTGTCCGGCAGGAAGCGGTCCGCGCGTATTCCATGGCCACATCCGCCCGGTGAAAATAATGCATCGGAATCAGGATCCGCGGCTTCACGCTCAGGATGAAGTAGTTTGCACCGGCTTCAAACATATGCCCCTGCCTGGGATCGACAGGAAAAAACGCCAGGTCGATTTTTTCCCGTTCCAGAGGCTTCAGCGCCTTGCGGAATTCTGATTCGGCTTCCTCAATTTCCTGCATGGTGGACTCTTCCCGCCAGTGCCAGAAATTCAGGTCTCCCGCGTGAAAAATCCGCAGCCCGTGGAAATCCGCCAGGAAGCTGACGCCCAGATCGGTGGAATCAAAGGCTGAGACGATAACATCCGGGCATGGCTCAAAGGTGTCCCCGGGTGCCATGCGCTTTCCCCGGGTGCCCACCGGCATATCGGAGGCCACAATATAGCTGATGCCGGGCAGGTCTTTCCATTCGAAAACCACCGGATCCATATGGTCCGGGTGCTCATGGCTGATGAAAACAATGATATGCTGATAGCCGGACAGAATTTCCCGGTTCAGCTGGCGGCTTTCATCCAGCTCTCCGTCTTCGCCGCGCCAGTAGTCAAAAATCAGAATGGTATCGCCGCACGCAGCGGAAAACCCACTGTGGTAATAATGTGTAATCAGAAAAGAGTTCAGCGTAAAAATCAACCTCCGCAGCCTATCCCTGTCCGCGCACCGGCGTCAGGGTCTGTAAAGATAAAGATCGCGACTGTTGCGGGAAATCTATCGTCAAGCTGCCGGAAGGAGGCAGCGGAAATCAGAAGTTTGCTGAAGTCTATCACGTTCTTCCACTTTTGTCAAATTTTCCGCGATGATTTACCACTTAAATTCCATTTTTATGCCATGAATAAAAGAATATCAGCGGATAAACCCCACTGACATTCTTTTCGTCTGACTAAAATTGAAGAAGAGACCCACTTTCTGTTTCCGGGTTTCCATTCAGCTGCAGAGAAACTCTCCGGACAGGTCTTTTCCGTTCGCTTCCGGAAGATGCAGTCCCATCAGTCCGGCGATGGTCGGCCCTACGTCCCGCATCTGCATGGATTCGATTTCCGCTCCCTGCCGGATTCCTTTTCCATATATGGTAAACAGGCAGAGATCCGCTTCCCGTCCGGGTCCGAACCCATGGGTAGCCGCTTCCCGTTTTTCTTCATCCAGCCAGTCGGAAAAAGCGATGCCTTCCGCAGCTTCCACGGCGAAGAGCGGCCCATCCACCGCATGCATTGCATCCAGTTCCTTCCGCGTGTAGATCCGGGAAATCCCCAGTTCTTCCCGGTGAGTCTCCAGCAACGCAATCAGCTTCCCCGGATTCTCGCATCCGTCTTTTCCGGCGAAAAAGCAGGCACTCATTCCATTGCTCTGGACAAATACCTGCCGGCCGGTTCCGAGCTGTTTGATTTTCTCCGTCAGATTCACGGTTTTCCGGATGTCTTCCTGTCCGTGATCGCTGACAGCAATCAGCAGGGCGTCTTCCATCCCGGGGGTTTCCTGCATCGCCTGCCAGAGCATCTCCAGCCGCCGGTCATTCCGTTTCAGGGCTTCCATGGCCTCCGGACTGAAAGTTCCGTACCGGTGCCGTATTGCGTCCAGGTCAATCAGGTGAATTGCCGAGAAATCCGGCCGGTGCCGGCGTACAGTATCCATGCCCATAGCGGCGGCATAGTCACTCAGCCAGGGTTCGGCAATACCGCGCCGCAGCTTTCCGAACCTCTTTTCACCCATCAGCAGATAACCAGGCGTACCGAATTTTAATGCTTTCAGCGTTGCATTTTCGCCCTTCAGCGGATGCACTTCCGGAAGACACCAGCGTACCGCGGGATTTTTGCATCCGACCGGCCAGAGAATGGAGCAGCTTTGCCCGCCGGCTTCCCTGACCGCGTCAAACAGCGTCGGTACCCGGATATATTTTCGCTCCCAGTACCACACGCGTTCCTTTTTCGGGGTGTCCGGCTGGGGCGGCTGGTTCTGGCCGACGCCGGTCCGGTCCGGGTCGCATCCGGTGATCATCGTGACATGGATCGGATAAGTCAGCGCCGGAAAAATCGTTTCCACCCGCCGGCAGAAAGCCCCTTCCCGTATCATCCGGGCCAGGAATCCCTCCGGATCCAGCCGGGGAACATCCGCCGTGAAAAAAGCATCCAGGGAAACCAGTACCGCTTTCCGCATAAAACAACCTCGAATCAAAAGGGACTGCCGAGCGGCAGTCCCCGTTTTCCGTTTTTTTATGCCCAGGGATTTTCGGTGGAATAGGGCAGGGTCTTGGGCTGATTCCAGGCAATATCCTGTACACCCAGGTACTTGAACACTTCAAACAGCAGCTTCGCGCAGTGGGTAAAGGCAACGGCGCCGTGATGAGGATACCGTTTCTGCACCAGCACGTGACGGTAGAACCGGCCCATTTCGTTGATTGCGAAGATGCCGATGCCGCCAAAGGACTGGGTTGCCACGGGCAGCACTTCGCCCTCGGCAATGTAAGCACGGACGATGCCTTCACTGTCGCACTGCAGGCGGTAGAAGGTGATGGGGCTGGCCGCGATATCGCCTTCCAGCGTGCCGCGGGTGAAGTCCGGCTCGCTTCCTTCGGGCTCCAGCAGGCGGTGCTGGATCAGCTGGTACTTTATGGCCCGGCTGTCGCACATCTTGCAGCTGGGGGTATTGCCGCAGTGGAAGCCCATGAAGGTATCGGTCAGGCTGTAGTCGTACTTGCCCTTGATATCCTTGTCATAGATGTATTCGGGCACGCTGTTGTTAATATCAAGCAGGGTCACCGCATCGCCGGTCAGGCAGGCGCCGATGTACTCGCTCAGCGCGCCGTAGATGTCCACTTCGCAGGATACCGGGATTCCGCGGGAGGCCAGGCGGCTGTTGACGTAGCAGGGCTCGAATCCGAACTGGCTCGGGAAAGCGGGCCAGCACTTGTCCGCGAAGCACACATATTTCCGGGCGCCCTTATGGTTCTCAGCCCAGTCGAGCAGCGTCAGTTCAAACTGCGCCATCCGCTCGCTCATTTCGGGATAGTATTTGCCTTCGCCCATTTCTTTGGCCATATCGGCGCAGACTTCGGGAATCCGGGGATCGCCGGCGTGCTCCTTGTAGCTCACAAGCAGGTCGAGTTCACTGTTTTCCTCGATTTCGATACCCAGCTCGTAGAGGCCTTTGATCGGAGCGTTGCAGGCAAAGAAGTCCTGAGGCCGGGGACCGAAAGTGATGATCTTCAGGTTCTTCAGTCCGACAATAACGCGGGCGATCGGGATGAACTCCTCAATCTTGTCGGCCAGCTCTCCGGCATTGCCGACGGGATATTCCGGAATGTAGCCCTTCAGGTGCCGCATACCGAGGTTGTAGGAGCAGTTCAGCATGCCGCAGTAAGCGTCGCCGCGGCCGTTGATCATGTCGCCGTCACCCTCGGCTGCCGCCACGAACATCACCGGGCCGTCAAAATACTTGGCGATCAGGGTTTCAGGCGTTTCCGGACCGAAGTTGCCCAGGAACACACACGCGGCGTTGCACTCGGCGGCCTTCAGGTCCTCAATGGCCTTCAGCATGTCCTTTTCATTCTCAACCGTCGTCTTAATTTCGACGAAGTTGACCTTTTTCTCCGCCAGTTTGGCAGCGATGGCGCCGCGGCGCTTTTCGCTCAGCGCGATGGGGAAACAGTCGCGGGATACAGCGACCAGACCGAGTTTAATGACAGGGATGTTTTCCATGACCAAATCCTCCTTCAGGAAATATATTTGTACGAACTTGCCTCGTAACCTAGAGCATACCATTCTCCCCCGCTGAAGTCAAGAAAAATGAGCAATTTGCAACCAAATGAAACCAGATTTTCAGGATGCTGAAAAAACTGTTGCAAAACAAAGAAAAAACAGGTACAATAGCCGTTGGAACTCATCATGAGTGTGTAACGATTATTTCTAAGGAGGGTTTTTCCATGGCAGTGAAAGTTGCGATTAATGGTTTCGGACGGATTGGCCGTCTTGCGTTCCGTCAGATGTTCGGTGCTCCCGGTTATGATGTCGTTGCGATCAACGACCTGACCAGCCCGGCCATGCTGGCTCACCTGCTCAAGTATGATACCGCGCAGAAGGGCTACTGCGGCGTCATCGGCGAGAACAAGCACACCGTCGAAGCGACCGAGAATTCCATCATCGTTGACGGCAAAGAGATTACCATCTATGCCATCAAGGATGCCAAAGAGTGCCCCTGGGGCCAGCTGGGTGTGGACGTAGTTCTGGAGTGCACCGGTTTCTACACCTCCAAGGAAAAGTCCATGGCGCATATCGAAGCCGGCGCCAAGAAGGTCGTTATCTCCGCTCCCGCGGGAAAAGATCTGCCCACCATCGTTTATAACGTGAACCACAAGACCCTGAAGGCTGATGATCAGGTCATCTCTGCCGCCAGCTGCACCACCAACTGCCTGGCGCCCATGACCAAGGCCCTGAATGATGCCTTCCCGATCCAGGCCGGCATCATGACCACCGTTCATGCCTACACCGGCGACCAGATGATCCTGGATGGCCCGCATCGCAAGGGTGACCTGCAGCGTGCCCGTGCCGGCGCCGCCAACATCGTGCCCAACAGCACCGGCGCTGCCAAGGCCATCGGCCTGGTTATCCCCGAGCTGAACGGCAAACTGATCGGCTCCGCCCAGCGCGTCCCGGTTCCCACTGGCTCCACCACCATCCTGGTGGCCGTTGTCAAGGGCAAGGATGTAACGGTTGATGCCGTGAACGCCGCCATGAAGGCTCAGAGCTCTGAATCCTTCGGCTACACCACTGAGAAACTGGTCTCCTCCGATATTATCGGCATGACCTATGGCTCCCTGTTCGATGCCAACCAGACCATGGTCAACAAGATCGACGACGACACCTATCAGGTGCAGGTCGTGTCCTGGTATGACAACGAGAACAGCTACACCAGCCAGATGGTCCGCACCATCAAGTACTTCGCCGAACTCAAGTAATCTGATTGCCTGAGGTTTCGCGCGGTACGCGATCAGAAGCGTTCATGCCCGCTTTCGGAGAACCGGAAGCGGGCATTTTCTGTCTTTCGGAGGAGCCTTTTGTGACTGAATCATCAGCAAGAGGAGATTCCCATGGAAACGACGATCAATCAGGAACAGCAGACCAGCGCCCGTCCGGGCCGCGGCAGGCTGATCCTCCGGTTTTTAAAAGGCAGCAAGGCCTTTTTCATCATCTGTATGCTCTGCGCCGCCCTTTCCGCCCTGGCGGACATGGTGACCCCGCAGATCATCCGTGTCACCGTGGACCATATTCTGGGGGCTGCCCCGGCGGAAACCCTGAGCCCCGCCGTCCGTTCCCTGCTGGACGCCTTCGGCGGAGCGGAAGTCCTGCGTGACCGGCTGTGGATCATGGCTCTGGCTGTGGTGGCAGTGGCGATCGTGAAGGTTGCGGCGCAGTACGGCTTCCGGGTCACCAACGTCCGCGGCGGCGAGACCCTGGTCAAGACCATGCGTGACACGCTCTACCGCCATATCGAGCGCCTGCCTTTCCAGTGGCATATGCAACACCATACAGGCGATATCATTCAGCGCTGCACCAGCGATATCGAAACGACGCGCAATTTCATCTCCGAGCAGCTCACCAGCCTGATCCGGATCCTGATTATGCTGGTGATGTCCATGGTTTTCATGCTCGGTATGAATGTTCCGCTGACGCTGATCGCCATGCTGCCCCTGCCGGTCATTGTCTGGTATTCTGTTTTCTTCCATCATAAGTTCCGCAAGGGTTTCGAGGAATGTGACGAGAACGAGGGCAAGCTGTCCGCCATGGTCCAGGAAAACCTGACCGGCGTCCGCGTGGTCCGGGCTTTCGGCCGTGAGCGCTATGAGCGGGCCCGCTTCGGCGCCCAGAATGAGTACTATACTTCCCTCTGGGTTAAACTGGGCCGTCTTATGGCCTTCTTCTGGTCCTCCGCGGATATTCTGTCCGGCGTTCAGATCATGCTTGTCGTGGTGTTCGGCGTGCTCTACTGCCTGCGGGGCGACATGACCAGCGGTGAGTTTATCGCTTTTGTCAGCTATAATGGCATGCTGGTCTGGCCGGTACGCCAGCTGGGCCGCATGATCAGTGAAATGTCGAAGGCTGGTGTCGGCATCGACCGCATCGGCTATATCATGGACGCAGAGGAGGAGCAGGACCTGCCCGGCGCTTCGGAGCCGCCCCTTGACGGGGACATCCGTTTCGAGCATGTGTCCTTTGCCTATGAGGGATGCCCGGAAATGCTCCATGATATCGACCTGACCATCCCGGCCGGTTCCACGCTGGGTATCCTCGGCGGCACCGGATCCGGCAAGTCCACCCTCATGTATCTCCTGGACCGGCTCTACCCGCTGCCAGAGGGCAGCGGCCGGATCACAGTCGGCGGGGTGGATATCCGTAACATCAAACTGGATCATCTCCGCCGCAATATCGGCATCGTTCTTCAGGAACCCTTCCTCTTCTCCCGCACGCTGCGGGAGAACCTGGCGATTACTTCGCCGGATCTGTCCGAGGAGGAGCTGCATTCCGCAGCCCGTACTGCCTGCCTGGAGGAGACGGTTGCCGGCTTCTCCAAGGGTTATGACACCTTTGTCGGCGAGCGCGGCGTCACCCTGTCCGGCGGCCAGAAGCAGCGCGCGGCCATTGCCCGCATGCTGACCCGCCGGACACCCATCATGATTTTTGACGATTCCCTCTCTGCCGTGGATACCGAGACCGACGCGAAGATCCGCTCCGCGCTGGAAAAGCGCTTCGGCTCCGCGACGATCATCCTGATCTCCCACCGGATTACCACCCTTTCCAAGGCGGACCGGGTTCTGGTGCTGGATCACGGCGCCGTTGCGCAGTTCGGCACGCCGAAAGAGCTGAGCGCCCAGCCCGGCCTCTACCGGCAGATTGAGGCGATTCAGTCTTCCGTACCGGAGGATGCTCCCGCGAAGGAGGTGACAAAGTAATGGAAAACACCATGCAGCAGGAGCAGCATTCCCTGCCGTTCTTCGGCATTCCGCGGCTCTTCCCCTATCTGCGGAAGTACCGCAAAACCCTGACAATGATGATTGTCTGCGGTCTCCTGGGCACCAGCGTGGATATTCTCATGCCCCTGCTCCAGCGCTATGCCCTCAACCATTTTATCGCCAACCATACGCTGGACACTCTGCCCTGGTATATCCTGTTTTATGTCGGTGCGATCCTGTTCGCTTCCGTGGTGAATTTTCTCTCGACCAACGGTGCCATGCGCACGGAGGTTTCGGTGAACCGGGATCTGCGCACCGCGGCTTTTGACCATCTGCAGACGCTGTCCTTCTCGTATTTCAACCAGAACAGCGTGGGGTATATCCATTCCCGCGTCATGTCCGATACTTCCCGCATCGGCTCCCTGGTTTCCTGGTCGCTGATGGATGCCGTCTGGCATACCAGCTACCTGATCGGTTCCCTGGCTGTGATGCTGTTTATCAACGCACGGCTCGCGCTCCTTGTGATGCTGATTCTTCCGCTGATCGTGATCCTCTTCTCTCTTTTCCAGAAGAAGCTGATCCTGGCCAACCGGAAGATCCGGGAGCTGAATTCCCGCATCACCGGGGATTTCAATGAAGGCATTACCGGCGCCAAGACCATCAAGACGCTGGTTGTGGAGGAGAAAATGGCCGGGGATTTCGTCCGCGATACCGATGAAATCCGCCGTATGTCCATCCGGGCTGCCCGGCTTCGCGGCGCCTTTGCCGTCACGATGCATCTGGCGTCCTCCCTGGCGCTGGCGATTGTTCTCTGGCAGGGCGGCTACATTGCCGCTTCCGAGGTCGGAACCTTTTCGATGTTCATGTCCTATGCCCAGGGCATGATGGAACCGGTTCGCTGGATTGTGGACGCGATCTCCGATGTGATCACGACCCAGGTGAATATCGAACGCCTGACACGCCTCCTGAACACCCAGTCCGATGTGACGGATACACCGGAAGTTGTGGAAAAGTACGGCGATTCCTTCTGTCCGAAGAAGGAAAACTGGGAAGGCATCCAGGGGGATATTGAGTTCCGGGATGTTTCCTTCCGATATCCGGACGGCGACGAATATGTCCTGGAGCATTTTAACCTGAAGATTCCCTTCGGTTCCAACATCGCCATTGTCGGCGAAACCGGCGCCGGGAAGTCAACGCTCGTCAACCTTGTCTGCCGTTTCTTCGAGCCCACGTCGGGCCAGGTTCTGATCGACGGCCGCGACGCGCGCGAGCGCAGTCAGCTCTGGCTTCACAGCGCCATCGGCTATGTGCTCCAAACGCCGCATCTTTTCTCCGGCACCATTCGGGAAAACCTGCTCTACGGCAATCCGAACGCGACGGAAGAACAGATCCGGCGGGCCCTGGAGCTCGTCTCCGCGGATGAAGTGGTCGACCGTATGGAAAAGGGTATTGATTCCGATGTGGGCGAGGGTGGCGACCTGCTTTCCACCGGGGAAAAGCAGCTGATCTCCTTTGCCCGGGCCATCCTGGCGGATCCGCGCATCCTCGTGCTGGATGAGGCCACCGCATCCGTGGATACACTGACCGAGCAGAAGATTCAGTCCGCCATCGATACGATTATCGAAGGCAGGACATCCCTCGTCATCGCCCATCGCCTTTCCACCGTCCGCAACGCGGATCTGATCCTTGTTGTCCGCGACGGCAAAATTGTCGAGCAGGGCACACACGGCGAACTTCTCCGGAAGCGCGGTCATTATTTCCGCCTTTATACCCGCCAGTATGAGGATGAGGCGACAAGTTCCATCCTGGCAGAATGAAAAACAGCCCGTCAGGGCTGTTTTTCATTTACCCGGCAAGCCTGGCAAAAACCATTCTTCCTCCGGAAGTCTGTCTGGCCGCGGTTACGATGACCTCCACATCATCTCCGATATATTCCTTTCCGTTCTCAACAACCACCAGCGTTCCATCGGCCAGATGCCCGATTCCCTGCCCGGCTTCCTTACCTTCTCTGGCAATCCGGACCTCCACCGTCATTCCTTCCGTCACCGCCGGCCGCATCGCTTCCGCCAGCGCGTGCAGGTTCACCGTCCGGATGTTGCTTACGGCGGCCGCCTTCTGCATCGTCGTGTCCGTCGTAATCACCGTTCCGCCGCAGTCCCGGGCCGCCCGCATCAGCTTGACGTCCACGTCCTTCGTTGTTTCGTCGTCCGTATCGTCAACGGTGACCAGCTGTTCCTCCTGCATCTGACGCAGCATCTCCAGCCCGCGCCGGCCTTTCTCCCGGGTGTTTTCATCGGATGAATCCGCAAGATGCTGAACCTCATCGATGACGTACTGCGGCACGACGATTTCCCCTTCGAGGATACCGGTCCGCAGCAGGGCCCCGATCCGTCCGTCAATGATTGCGCTCGTGTCCAGGTATTTCCGGGAAGCATAGCCGCGGCGTACGGTTTTCCGTTTTTCATGCACACCGCTCAGCCGTGTCATCATCATCATGAATTCCCGGCTCCGTTTTTTTCCGATATTGTATCCAAGCGCGCCAAGCGTCAGGTACAGAATCGCGCTCAGGGCAGTGGTGGCCATGCTGTTTCCGAGGAATGTCAGCGTCTCCCGCAGCAGCGCCGCCACGATCAGACCCAGGATCAGCCCGATGACCGCACTCATCAGCTGATTCAACGGCATTTTGTCAATCTGCTTCTGCATCGCGCCGCTCAGCAGTGTAAACCGACGGATGATCCGCCTGCTCAGCAACAGGAAGATCAGCCCGCCCAACACCCCCATTCCGGAATACCCGGCGACCGGGATCCACGCGGGGATGCTGATGTCCCTGTTTGCCAGCCGATACAACTGCAGCCCCAGCTGGCATACCGTCAGGCCGATGCCGATGCCCAGCAGTACCAGCAGCACCCGCAGCAGCCGTTCCAGTCCTTTGCTTTTCATGAAAACACCTCTCTGTGACCGCGTCAGAACACCACGCTCAGCGCCTGCGCGACGGTATCGACCCCAACGACATGGACGCCCGCTGGCGCCTTGATCCGCGCAGCGTTTGTCCGGGGCACGACCAGCGTCGTAAATCCCAGCCGCGCGCATTCGGAAACTCGCCGCTCACACTGGGGCACCGTCCGCACTTCGCCCGCCAGTCCGACCTCGCCCATTACGGCGATTTCCGGCCCCACAGGCCGGTCTTTCAGGCTGGACGCCACGGCCACGCAAAGCGCCAGATCCGCCGCCGGTTCGCTCAGCTCCAGCCCTCCGGCCACGTTGATATACACATCCTGGTTGTAGGTCCGCTGCCCGGCCCGCTTTTCCAGCACTGCGAGCAGCAGCGCCACGCGCCCGCTGTCCGCGCCCTTAACGGCCCGCCTCGGCGTCCCGAAAAAGGTTTCGCTCGTCAAAGCCTGCACGTCGCACAGCAGCGGTCGGGATCCCTCCATTCCACAGAACACAACGCTTCCGCTGGCACCTTTCGCCCGGTGGCTCAGCAGTTCCTCGCTTGGGTTGTCGACGACCTGCATTCCGCTTCCCGTCATCCGGAAAACGCCCAGTTCATTGACTGATCCGAATCGGTTCTTGACAGCCCGCAGCAGCCGGTAATCCTGCTGGCGGTCGCCCTCAAAATAGAGTACGACATCCACCATGTGCTCCAGGATCCGCGGCCCGGCGATCGCGCCGTCCTTGGTGACGTGCCCGACGAGGAACGCGCTGGTTCCCGTCTCCTTGCACAGCCGCATAATCAGGCTTGTGCATTCGCGAATCTGGCTGACGCTTCCCGGGGCGGAGGTCATTTCCGGCCGGTACATCGTCTGGATCGAGTCGATCACCGCGCAGTCAGGCTGCAGCGACCGGATTTTTTCCTCCACGGCGTCCAGCGCGTTCTCCGCCAGCACATAGATGTCGCTCCCGACACCCAGCCGCCGGGCCCGCAGGCGGATCTGCCGCGCGGATTCCTCGCCGGAAATATACAGCACTTTCTGCCCGCCCGCGGCCAGCTTATCGCAGACCTGCAGCAGCAGCGTGCTCTTTCCGATGCCAGGATCCCCGCCGATCAGCATCAGCCCGCCTTCGACGATCCCGCCGCCCAGCACCCGGTCCAGTTCGCTGATCCCGGTGGAGCTGCGCAGCGCGTCATCCTCAGGAATATCCGCCATCCGGGTGGCCGCCGCGCCGGTACCCGGCCGCTGGTTTGCGGCGATCTTTCCGCTGCCGGCCTTTTCAGCGGTTTCCGCGATCCGCTCTTCCATGGCGTTCCACGCTCCGCATCCCGGGCACTTTCCAACCCACCGCGGGCTTTCATATCCGCACGCGCCGCATTCGTAAACCGTTTTTGCTTTGGACATGGCGGCTCCTTTCTCTTCTACGATAAAGGGCAGGGCATCTGCCCTGCCCTTTATGAAACTGTGTTTTATATATGTCCGTTGGGAGCGTTTAACCAGGCATAATTGATTGCTTCCGTGTGCCCGCTGTCCACCTTCCGGCTTTCATGGGTCTTACTGTTCGTAAAGTGGATACAGACCTGCCCCTTGAAATCGTTGTCGCGGATGGTGTCCCCGTCCGGATAGTTGTGCGGTACGCCGTACAGCGAGCAGGCGAATGTCCGCGTTCCGATGGTCACCAGGCAGGGCCGCCGCTGGTAGTGTTTCTTGGAGGTAATTTCAGAGCTCTTGCTCACCCCGTAGATCCGGCACAGCCGGGCGGTATCCGCCGCGGTCAGCGGCTCAGCGTCGACATGCAGGCCGCCGGCCCACCGGTGCGCCCACCAGACGATGCCCGTCTTCACGTCATAGATTTTGTAGTTGCTGCCACGCGGCCACATCTCGTTGATGCCGCCTGTGTTCCAGTCGATCTTTTCCGCCGGGTAGATCGTCATCGTCAGATTCGTCGTGTCCGCCGATCCGATCGGAACCGTGTTGAACAGCGCGTGCTGCGTCGCGGATCCGGCGATGCCGTCCACCGTCAGGCCCTTGGCCGTCTGGAACGCGCGTACTGCCGCCTGTACCGCCGCGGTGTATTTGTCGGTAATCTCCCCGCTGTAGTATCCCTGCTTCTTCAGCTCGGTCACCAGGTTCTTGACCGCGTTGCCGCTGCTGCCCAACTTCAGTGTCGTATAGGAAGCCTCCTGCTTCTGGGACGGCGCGGGCGTTACCGTGGTCGCAGCCGGCGTCGGGGTGCCCGGACCGGGTGTGGGGGTCGGCGTCGTGCCGACAGGATTGCCGTATTCGTTGCACGGGGTCACGAAACTCCCGTGGATATAGCAGTTCTTGAATTCCTTCGTGTATACGTAATACCACAGCACGCCCTGCACGGTCGTCGGTGTTCCGTAGTAGGGCAGCACGGTTCCCTTCGCGCTGATGACGCCGGCCTTGTCTCCACCGGGCTTCCGGCGCACGTTCACGTTCTGCACGGAGGTCTTGACATAGCCGGTTGGCGCGGTGGTGACCTGGGGCGTCGGGGTCGCCGGCGTTCCGGTGACCACCGGGGTGGGTGTCGGGGTGCTCTGGGAATTGCCGACTTCCTTGACGCAGTCGCCCCGCAGGTAGCCCTTCACGTTGCCAACCTGGACGTAGTACCAGGTATAGCCGCCCTGTTTGACCGGGGGCAGCAGATAGGGATAGGTCTGGTAACGGCCGACCGTCTGCAGCGTGCTTCCGCCGATCGTGGCGCGCAGCTTGACGCCGCCCTTGGTGGTCTGCACAAAGCCCAGCGCTCCGGCCGGGGTGGGCGTCGGGGTGACGGAGCTGGGCGGCAGCGTGGTTACCGGGCTCTGTCCGTTGGGATTCACGAATGTCGACATGACGTAGCCCGTGATACCGTTGTACATGACCTTGTAATAGGTTTCATCGCTGATCACGGAGGGAATCGTCAGCAGCGTCACGATCGTCCCGCGGTCCAGCTTCAGCAGCACCCGCGTCTTTCCGGGGCCTTCCCGCAGATTCACCCCGCCGTTGGTGATGTAGCCGGTTTGCCCGGCCTGCGCGGGGGTATCAGTATTGGACGGGTGCGGCGTGGGGGTGGGCGTGGGCTGGCCGGGCTCGGTGGAAGGAATCGGCGTCGGCGTCTGCAGCGTCTGGCTCTGCCGGTAGGCAGCCGCCTCCGCGTCCGTCAGCATCCGGAAGCACGATCCCAGGATATACCCATGATAGACATGGAGATTATTCTTCTCCGGGCTTTTCACAGACACTTCGTACCACAGGTTGGCGCCTTCCGTCACGCGGCCCAGCACGGTACAGACATAGTTGATGGGCAGCAGGAAGAGGTACTTCTCGTTCTTTCCGGGACCGACGCGCACATTGACCTTGTCCACGATGGTCATGCCCAGCGTCGCGTCATCCGCTTTCGCGGAGAAATCAGGCGCGACGGAAGGCAGCAGCGCGGCCAGCATCGCAATCACCAGCGCGACGCACCAGAACCGGCGGCTCTTCAGTGTCATGGCAGTTTCACCTCATCGCTCAAATTCGTACAAGTGCAGGCAGACAGATACCTGTACAGGGTCATTCTATTACGATTATATTACAATGTCAAGAAGATTCGGAGAAAAATCATGAAAAATTTCCGCGGCTTCCGCCGCGGAAACAACAATTATTTTACGACAATGTTCACAATTCTGCCTTTGACATAAATCTCTTTCACGATGGCCTTTCCTTCGATATAAGCCTGCACATTCTTCATTCCGTGGGCTTTTTCGAGTACGCCGGCCTGGTCCTCATCAACTCCGACGTCCACCGTCGCGCGCACCTTGCCGTTGACTTGCACGGGGATCTGGATCGTATCTTCCTTCAGCGCCTCCTCATTCCACACGGGCCAGGGCGCAAAGGCGACCGTCTCCTCATGTCCGAGGATCTGCCACATTTCCTCGCCGATGTGCGGGCAGATACAGCTGATCATCTTGACAAAATCTTCCGCATATGCCTTCGGACAGGTTCCGTTCTTATAGCATGCGTTGACGAAGATCATCATCTGGCTGATGGCCGTGTTAAAACCGAGGCTTTCAAAGTCGCCGGTGACTTTCTTTACCGTCTGGTGGAACACCCGGTCCAGCGCTCCGTCGTTTTCGACGGTCCAGTTGCTTTCGTTCGTGAAGAAGGTCCACACCCGGTTCAGGAATTTCCGGGCCCCTTCGACGCCCTGCGGGCTCCAGGGCTTGGAAACCTCCAGCGGCCCCATGAACATTTCGTACAGCCGCAGCGTGTCCGCTCCGTACTGGTTCACAATATCGCTGGGATTCACGACGTATTTCGGGAACCGCTTGCCCATCTTGATGCCGTTCTCGCCCAGGATCATCCCCTGATGCACCAGCTTTCTGAAGGGTTCCTTCACAGGGCTCAGCCCCTTGTCGTACAGGTACCGGTTCCAGATCCGGCTGTACATCAGGTGGCCGACAGCATGCTCCGGCCCGCCGATATACAGGTCCACCGGCAGCCAGTGCTTCATCAGCTCATAATCCGCGAAGACCTCATCATTGTGAGGGTCGATGTAGCGCATGTAGTACCAGCTGCTGCCGGCGCTGCCGGGCATGGTGCTGGTTTCGCGGGTCCCCTTCACGCCATGCCGGTCGTACTGCTTCCATTCGGCTGCGTTCTCCAGCGGCGCTTTCCCGTTCTTTCCTTTATAATCCTCCAGCTCCGGCAGCACCAGCGGCAGCTCGTCATCCGGCAGGGGAAAGATCTTCCCGTCATCCGTGTGCACAACCGGCACCGGCTCGCCCCAGTACCGCTGCCGCGCGAAGATCCATTCCCGGAAGTGGTAGTTCACCGTCCGCTTCGCGATCCCCATTTTCTCCAGCTTCGCGGTAATGGCTTCCTTGGCTTCCTCGACGGTCAGCCCGGTGAACTCCTCACTGTTGATCAGCCTGCAGCCTTTTCCCAGATAGTCGTGCTTCTCAAAAGCGTGCTCGCTGACATCCGCCCCGTCGATGACCTGAATCATCGGGATTCCGTGGGCTACGGCATATTCAAAGTCCCGCTGGTCATGACTCGGCACGGCCATAACCGCGCCGGTTCCGTAGCTGGCCAGCACAAAGTCGCCGATGAACAGCTCTGCCTCTTTCCCGTTGGCGGGATTGATGCATTTGACACCTTCCAGCCGGCATCCGGTCTTGCCCTTGTTCAGCTCGGTCCGGTCCATGTCGTTCTTTTTCCGGGTTTCCTCGATGTAGGCTTTGACCTCGTCCTGGTTCGTAATCCGGGGCATCAGATCCTGCACCAGCTGCCCGTCGGGCGCCAGCACCATGAACGTGATACCATAGATCGTCTCGATACAGGTGGTGAAGATGCTGAACTCTCCGCCGCCGACGATCCCGAACTTCACCTCGACGCCCTCGCTCTTTCCGATCCAGTGGCGCTGCATGTCCTTCGTGCTCTCCGGCCAGTCAATTTCCTCCAGGCCCTCCAGCAGCTTCTCGGCAAACGCGGGCTGATTGATGACCCACTGCTTCATGTTCTTCCGCACCACGGGATATCCGCCGCGCTCGCTCTTCCCGTCGATCACCTCGTCGTTGCTCAGCACGGTCCCCAGCTCTTCGCACCAGTTCACCGGCATATCGATGTACTGGGCGTATCCGTCCAGGTACAGCTGCTTGAAAATCCACTGGGTCCACTTATAGAATTCCGGATCGCTCGTCGCGATGACCTTGCTCCAATCGTAGTCAAAGCCCAGCTCCTTCAGCTGCCTGCTGAAGGTTTCGATATTCTGCTTCGTGAAACCGTCGGGATGGTTCCCCGTCGTGATGGCGTACTGCTCCGCCGGCAGCCCGAAGCTGTCGTATCCCATCGGGTGCAGCACGTTGTATCCCTGCATCCGCTTCATCCGGCTGACGATATCCGTCGCGGTGTAGCCTTCCGGATGCCCGGCGTGCAGGCCGACGCCGCTGGGATAGGGGAACATGTCCAGCGCATAGAACTTCGGCTTGCTGAAGTCCCGGACATCCGTTTTGAAGGTTTCATGCTCCTCCCAGTATTTCTGCCACTTTTTTTCAATCACTTTCGGGTCGTAAATGCGTTCCATACGGTTTCACCTGATCCTTTTCGCAATGATATGCGAGTATACCACAGATCAGCGGGTTTTGACAATCAGGGTAAACTTGACGAAAACAGGTCATTTGCATAAAATATAAGATACCCCTTTTCGGAGGGGTGCGGGAACAGAAGAAAGAAGGTAAGGATTCATATATGAAAAAAGCGTGGATAATGACGGGGGTGCTGCTGATCCTGCTGATGCTCTGCGCAGCGGCGGCAGCTGAGGAGCCGGTTTCTCCCGGAACCCCGACTGATCTTTGCGCGCATGAACACACTTCAGAAGTATTCTATTTCGACCACCCGGAATATATCCCGATCGACGATCTGACCCACAGGATCTGCGGCAGCGCTGTCGTGAACCTGGTCTGCGACGACTGCAAGGCCGTTCTGAATTCGGAAACGCGGGCTGACGCGGAATGTATCCGCAGCCATGTGTACAAGCGGGGCTTCTGCGTACTCTGCGGCAAAGGTGATCCCCGGCCACCGGTGCCGGAAGATCTGACGATGCTGACGCTTTCCGTGGCGGATACCGAGCTGCCTGATGAGGCGGAGTCGCTGGAGATCCAGCCGCCGGATTTTTCCGCCGCACTGATTGTGCCTGCCGATGCGGTCCGGGACGAGATGGAAAAAAGCGGCCTCGAGCTGACCGCCGAGATTCACCAGGAGGAAGACCGGGTCTATGCCGCGCTGAAGCTGGGCGGCAAACCGCTGCAGCTAAACGGCGTCACGCTGCGGATCTACGGACGCCGGATTGACCGCCTGCTGTATACCGCGACGGAAACCATCAAATCCCAGGAGGAGAGCGCCGCCTGGCACGGGAACGCCGGGGAGCTGGAAGGTTATTCCACCGTGCCGTGGCTCGGCAACGGATACTACAAATTTTTAGAGGATTGAGGAAACGATCATGGAAATCATCACCACCCGGAAGCTGAAAGACGAGCTGGCTGAACTGCAGGGGAAGGAAGTGACGTTGCAGGGATGGATCCGGAACCACCGGAAGCAGAAGAACATGGGTTTCATTGACTTTTTTGACGGGACGTGCTTCCGGAATCCCCAGGTGGTTTACGATGAGCAGATTGAAGGCTTCGCGGAGATCCAGACGCTGCGCGTCGGCAGCGCGGTGACGGTCACGGGGAAAGTCGTGCCTTCCTACAAGGATCCGGAAACCCCGGAGATTCAGGCGACAGCCATTACCCTGGAGGGCGACTGCCCGGAGGATTATCCGCTGCAGCCGAAGCGCCATACCGTGGAGTACCTGCGGGAGATCGCTTACCTGCGGCCGAGGACCCGCCTGTTCCAGGCGGTATTCCGCGTGCGCAGCGTCGCCGCTATGGCGATTCACAGCTATTTCCAGGACCGGGGCTATGTCTATGTCCATACACCCCTGATCACCGGCAACGACGCCGAGGGCGCCGGTAACACCTTCACCGTTACCACTGCTCCCGCGGGCAAGCAGGGCACCGAGGAAGACTTCTTCGGCAAACCCACGAGCCTGGCGGTGACCGGCCAGCTGGAGGGCGAGACTTTCGCCATGGCGTTCTCGAAGATTTATACCTTCGGGCCAACTTTCCGCGCCGAGAACAGCAACACCAAGACCCACGCGGCGGAATTCTGGATGATTGAGCCTGAGATCGCCTTCTGCGACCTGCAGCAGCTGATGGATCTGGAGGAGGATTTCCTGAAGGAGATCGTGCGGACTGTGCTGGAGAAATGCCCGGACGAACTGAAGTTCCTGGACGGCTTCACCGGCGGCGGTCTGCTGGACAAGCTGAACGCCCTGCTTTCCAGCACCTGCGCGAGGGTGACCCATGAGGAAGCGATCACGATCCTGCGCAAGGCGATGGAGAACGGAACCGAGTTCAAGTTCGAGCCGAAGTACGGCGAGGATACCGCCAAGGAGCACGAGAAGTATCTGACAGAGGAATATTTCCACTCTCCGGTGTTTGTCTACGACTGGCCGAAGGAGATCAAGGCCTTCTATATGTACCAGAACGACGACGGCAAAACCGTCAGCGCGGTGGACCTGCTGGTGCCCGGCGCCGGCGAGCTCATGGGCGGCAGCCAGCGTGAAACCCGGTATGACCGGCTGACGCAGCGGATGGATGACCTGCACATCTCCAAAGAAGAGATGTACTGGTACGTCAACCTGCGCAAATTCGGCGGCTGCACCCACAGCGGCTTCGGCATGGGCTTCGAGCGCCTACTGATTTACCTGACCGGCGTGGACAACATCCGTGACGTCATTCCCTACGCGAGAACGCCGATGAACTGTGAATTCTGAGGACGAGTCCAGAACTCTGATTTGGCAACAGCGCATAAATTATTAATTTACCTTGACAGAATTGTAAAAAACCGGTAAACTATACCTGTTCGGCTGTGCGAGGTAATCGCGCGCTGTTGTCGATAGAGTTTTTCCTCATTTTCCCGCGGCCGGTCCGCGGTTCGTTATTCCCTCATTGTCGAAGCAGCGTAAGCCGTGCGAAGGTTTTCTGTTCGCACGGTTTTTTGTGGTGCGTGAACATCTGAACATCTAAAAAGAATTTGAGAATCTGAAAAGAAGGAGGGGAAACATGAATCCAATTATTGCCCTGGTAATTGCCCTGGCAGCGCTGGTCATCGGCGCTCTGGCAGGCTACACATACCGGAAGAACAACACGGAAAAGAAGATTGACCGGACCGAGGAATACGCCAAACGGCTGTATGACGACGCGGTTCGCAAAGCGGAGGATTACAAAAAGGAAAAGGTGCTGGAAGCCAAGGAGGAAATCCTGAAGGCCAAGGCGGAGAACGACCGGGAGCGCGCGGAGAACGAAAAGGAAATCCGCGAGCGCCGCAACGAAATCCAGAAGAATGAACGCCGGCTGATCCAGCGGGAGGAAACCCTGGAGAAGAAGGCCAGCAACCTGGAAACCCGGGAAGAAGGCCTGAACAACAAGATGGCGGAACTGGCAAAGCAGGAAGCGGAGCTGGTGAAGCAGGGAGAAGAGCTGAATGAGCTGAAGGCAAAGCAGCTGACCGAGCTGGAGCGTATCGCCAGCCTGACCCGGGATGAGGCAAAACAGCAGGTGATCGACCGGGTCCAGAAGGAAGCCTTCCACGACGCGGCCGCGATGGTCCGGGATATTGAAACCCAGGCCAAGGAAGACGGCGAGAAGAAAGCCCGCAATATCATCGCCATGGCGATCCAGAAGTGCGCGGCGGACCACGTGGCCGAGAGTACGGTCAGCGTGATCTCTCTGCCGAATGACGATATGAAGGGCCGGATTATCGGCCGCGAGGGCCGGAATATCCGCGCCCTGGAGACCGCGACGGGCGTTGACCTGATCATTGACGATACGCCGGAAGCCGTGATCGTTTCCGCTTTCGACCCGGTGCGGCGCGAAGTTGCCCGCCTGACGGTGGAGAAGCTGATCATGGATGGGCGGATCCATCCCGCGCGCATTGAGGAAATGGTGGAGAAGGCCCGTAAGGAGGTCGATAACCAGATCCGCGAAGCCGGGGAGAACGCGGTCTTCGAGACGAACCAGCACGGCATTCACCACGAGCTGGTGAAGCTGCTGGGCCGCCTGAAATTCCGCACGAGCTACGGCCAGAATGTGCTGAAGCACTCCATCGAGGTGAGCCACCTGGCCGGGCTGATGGCCGCGGAGCTGGGCGCGGATGTCCAGCTGGCGAAGCGCGCAGGCCTGCTGCATGATATCGGCAAAGCGGTGGATCACGAGAGCGAAGGCACCCATGTGACCCTGGGTGCCGAGCTGGCCCGGAAGTATCATGAAAACAACGATGTGGTGCACTGCATCATGGCACACCACAACGATGTGGAGCCCCAGACGGTGGAAGCCGTCCTGGTGCAGGCGGCGGACGCAATTTCCGCGGCGCGGCCCGGGGCACGGCGGGAGAGCCTGGAGAACTATATCAAGCGCCTGGAGAAGCTGGAAGAAATCGCGAACGGCTTTGACGGCGTTGAGAAGAGCTACGCGATCCAGAGCGGCCGTGAGGTTCGCATCATGGTGAAGCCGGAAGACGTCACCGATGAGGGCATCAAGGTCATGGCGAAGGAGATCGCCAAGCGCATCGAGGAGCAGATGGAGTATCCCGGACAGATCCGCGTGAACGTCATCCGCGAAACCCGCAGTACAGAATACGCAAAGTGATGAATACGCGTCCCACAGGACAACGCAAAGAATCGCAGGCTGTAATGCCTGCGATTCTTTGTCTTCATAAAACCCCACGCTAGGCGTGGGGTTCGGGAGAGCTTATAGCTATG
>CAMVEB010000037.1 GCA_947166385.1 uncultured Clostridia bacterium
TCGCTTCATGCCGGGGACATTACGAGGATTGATGGCACATTATTCCGGAAGATATGAAGATGAGCAAAGGCTGGTATGGTGGACTGGGCGTGACAGGGATAGTGCTCCTGGCGCTGATTGTCTGCAGTTCCCTGCGTCTCCTGAATGGAGTTATCTATCGCCTCGGCGGCATCGGCGTAATGGCTGCGATCCTTGCTCTGGCGTATGCGATTATCAGGAAGAGGGCATAGCCGATCCGCGGCAAGCTGGCTCAGGTGTTGTGATAACGGAACCAGCACCCTAGCCGCAGAACATAGATTTTTCCCGGTTGGCAGTTTTGCTGGCCGGGGCGTTTTTTATTTCTCTCCTGACAACCATATGTGTGAAGGCGTCAAAATCTTGCCCTGTGTCGGGCTGAAGGCACTTCAACTCGGCCATATGCCCGGCCGGGATTGCTTCAGGGGCACACGTTGCGGAATTCGGAGTACCTGTTTTCGCAGAAAAAAGACCGAGCCTAAGCCCAGTCTTCCACGATGAGTCCAGGAATTCTGCTGAATTCACCGAAGTTGTGTGTGACAACAATCAAATCTCTGGTTAATCCCTGAGCAGCAATCTGAAGATCATATGGACCGATAGGAGTTCCCTGCTGTGCCAGATATGCACGAATCTTAGCCGCGGCAACCGCATCTTCAGCATCAAAAGGGAGGATCGTAAAGGGAGAAAGAAACAGTTTCAGATTCTGACGATGCTTTTCTCCCCAGTTTCTTTTCTCTGCGCCAAAGTGCAGTTCGTGGACAGTTACTGCCGAGAGAAACAGGGAGTCAGGATCCAGTTTTTCAATCCTGGCAATTACAGAAGGTGAACTCTGGCGCATCATAAAGATGCAAATGTTTGTATCGAGCAGATACATCAGAAAGGGACCTCCCTGTTTGGTGCTGAATCCCATCCAGGCTGTTCGCGTTCGAGATCATCCGGGAAAGTTCCCATGACCTGCTTCAGTGGCATCCATGGATCATCGGCAGGATAGATAATATATGCTTCACCCACTTGCTTGATGATGAATTCTTTTCGTGAAGTCTGCATTTCTTTTGGAATTCGCACTGCCTGCGAGTGTCCGTTTTGGAAAACCTTTGTTAAAGCCATAAGCATGCCTCCTTCTTGAATTGTACATCCCAATGGTACACACCGAGTATACTGCATAGAGCTGCGGAAGTCAAATGGAACAGGCCACTGCTATCAAACGGTGATAAGCCGACTTGCAATGTACAAAAAAGTAAGGTATCCTCTTCAGCATCGGGAGAGGGGCGAGTTCTCCTCTTCGGAAAGAAGCCCACACCCTGGATTGGGAGTGGAAAGAAGGACTGGAGAGGAGGGGACACCTGTGAGGGAAACATTTTATCCTGGTGTGGTATAGCTCCCTTGATGTAAGGCGATGGAGGTGAAACTGTATGATGGACTATACTCCGGAAATAGTGCAGGTTGTTCCTCATGAGGATTATACAGTTACAGTCTATTTCTGTGACGGCAAGATCGTGACATACGATGCCAAACCAAAGTTAGACCAAGGCGTTTTTCAAACACTGAAAGCCATGGCGTTCTTTATAAATAATTGTAAAATCATGAATGATACCCTTGCCTGGGATCTGACAGGAAACAATGACCCGTCAGAATGTATTGACATAGATCCTGACTACCTTTATGCGCTGGACTATGCTGAGGAGCCGGTAGCTGTCTGAGACCATCAGACGGAAGTTTTTTCTTCCCTATGGAGATGGAGTCTGTGCTGTTCCTCTGTTTTTCTGCGTTCCTCTATTTCTCCTCCGAGGATTTCCGAAAAAATGCTCTGCCCTTTACGGAGAGCCTTGACAAACAAGTGTCCCTTTAATATGATAAGGGACAGTTAAGGGACACTCGAAAGGACACCTTAAGGGAAAGCAGAGGGAGACGTTATGGCATTACCGATTAATGTTAGAGAACTCATTGATAGCCGTGTTGTGGAAAGCACGCGCATTGAGTATAAATGATAGAAGTGCTGAGCATCAGGGAGCCATGCGAAGACTTTCCAGAACGACAAATTGAACTGCTGAAATCGGCGGCAGGAATCAAAGATTGACATCGGGAAGAGAAAAAAGGCAAGTCCAGGTGTAGCTGGTTAAAGTGTCAGGAAGTTGACAGAAAAGGTTTCCAAAGCCGCGCGGGCGGCTTTTTTCAGAGCGAAAAACTTTAACGATTTAAATCGATGAAGAATCCTGATCAGGGCTTTTCCGGAGATGCATTCATTTGCCTATAAACGTGTTGGCAAGATAGCATAAAATCTTTATTATCCAATCGTAAGGAAAGTGTATTGGTTGAATGATGAAGCTAATCATATCCAAGAACAAATTGTTTACATCTATGGCCGGTTTTTGGTACAATCAGGGAGGTTAGCGGATGATTTCCTAACCTATGACACTCCGGGTATGAACCGGAGTGTCCAGCGACAAAATAAACAGGTTGGTGTGACGATCGGAGGCGTCAGCGTGAAAAGAGTTTTCTTTATCTTTCTCTGCTCTATCCTTATGATGCTGTGTGTCGGCGGATTGGCAGATGTGGAAATCAATGAAACACATTTTCCGGATCCCAATTTCCGCAAGACAGTCACTGCTTATGACAAAGACAGGGATGGCATGCTCAGTAAAGCGGAAATCGCTGCCGTCGATTATCTGCGGGTGCCCCGGTCAGAAATCACCAGCCTGAAAGGGATTGAATTCTTTACCGCGATGACACAACTGGATTGCGGCCAGAACAAAATCAGGACACTGGATCTCAGCAAAAATGCCAGGCTGAAGTATTTATGGTGCGATACCAATCAATTAACATCTTTGAATCTGAACGGCAATCCTGAACTGATTACGCTTGGCTGCTGGAGCAATCAGCTGAAAAAGCTAAATCTGGAGAAAAACACCAAACTGGTGAACCTGGACTGCTACCGGAACAAGCTGAGCAGCCTTGATCTGACCAAAAACACGAACCTTCGGTGCATAAACTGCAGCGGGAACAACCTGAAAACACTGGATGTCAGCCAGTGTAAGTATATCTGTGAGCTGCTGAGAAGAAAGCAGCCCGGGGTCAGCGAAAAACTCGGCGGATATGGTTGGTGGGATTTTACCGCGGATGGGAACGGGGACTGCCTGTTCCTGGATCAGACGGTGAAAGTCATCACCGACAAAGAAGAAAAGGGAAAGACGCTGATTACCCGGATCACACTGGATGTTTCGCAGATCACCCTGAAAAAAGGGAAAAGCTACACGATCAAAGTGAAGGAGATCCTTCCGGCCGGGGCGGCGAAGCAGAAGGTCAGGTGGTCTTCCAGCAACAAAAAGGTGGCGACGGTTTCGTCCAAAGGCAAGGTCAAGGCAAAAGGGAAGGGGAGCTGTATCATCACCTGCAGTGCTGCGGATGGCAGCAAGGTGAAGGCCAGCTGCAAAGTTACGGTGAAGTGATTGGGTGGATATATTGCATTGATTTGCGCAAAGAGATGTTTAAGCAGCTCCTCATAGAAGGCAGAGAAGGCCTGCGCATGACGAAGTACGTGGACGGGGAGTGGCAGGAGCAATTGAAGAAGCTCTATATGAGCAGCGAAGCGTATATGAGCATGTAATAAACGGAGGAAGAATGAACATACTCCCATAGCAGGGGAGTACATTAGGTCGAAAAACCTCTTGAAAATGAGGAAGAGTATAAGGATTTCTCCAAGCCGCGTGGGCGGCTTTTTTCAGGGCGAAAAACTTTAATGATTTAAATCGATGAATACTGAGACGGTTGGGA
The DNA here is from genome assembly GCA_947166385.1 of uncultured Clostridia bacterium. Classification (GTDB taxonomy): domain Bacteria; phylum Bacillota; class Clostridia; order Christensenellales; family Aristaeellaceae; genus Aristaeella. The sequence continues at coordinate 3,787 of CAMVEB010000037.1, forward strand.
CTGTCCCAATTGTCCCAGTTGACATCCGGACCTGCGGCATCTATACTTGAAACAAATCCGCTTCATGTTCTGGTACGTAGTACCTTGCACGGCCAGTCACAAAAATCGAGGTGAAAGAGATGATACGAAATATATCAATAGAGAATTTCAGGGGATTTGAATCCATCAGTATTTCCGATATGAATCGGATTACATTGATATCAGGAAGAAACAATGTTGGGAAAAGCTCAGTTTTGGAAGCTTTGTTTCTTATGATGGATCATTCTTCCAGTGATTCTTTCGGAAAGATCAGTGGATTTCGCGGGTCGATAACAGGCGGTGCGGCTTCTCTCTGGAATCCTCTGTTTTATCAGCTGGACACAGATCGTGAAATTCGGATCTGTGTTAAGGATGATCATCAGTCATCCTGTTTGTGCTATCGGAAAGATCATGATTATTTACCATTTGCAGCGAACGGGGTTCCGGAAGATGTGCTGGCAGCATTTCGCCTGGTAACGAAAAACAGTTATTCGTTATATTATTCTTATGACAGTGAGAATTATCATGAGGAAGGGCATTTTTTTCTTAACGGAACAAACGCATTGAGGGAAATAAAAAGCAGTCTGCCGGGAAACGAGCTGAAGATTCTTCCAGTAACCAGATGGTTGAACACCACAGTAACAAGGCTGTCGGATGCTGTGCTGAATGATATAGGGAATTTGGAACTGAAAGGGAAAAAAGGAGAAGTTGTGACGATCCTTCAGGAACTTGACCCGGCAATTGAAGATATCATGACATTATCTATCCAGGGAGTTCCACAGCTGTATTTGAAGATTGCCGGAAAACACATTCCGATACAGTATGCAGGTGACGGTGTAATGAAGCTGTTGCAGGTTTGTATCGCAGCGATGGAACTGAAGAATGGGATTTTGCTGATCGACGAGCTTGAAACAGGACTTCATTATTCTATGTACGGAAAACTATGGGCCATTCTTGAAAGGATCAGCGCCACATCCAGTTGCCAAATCATTGCCACGACCCATAGCTATGAGTTGATCTCTGCGGTACAGAGTAACATTCAGAGCAGTAATGATTTTGCTTATTACAGGATTGGACATGGGAAGAAAGGCCATACCGCATATCGATATGATCTGAATATGCTGGGCAGCGCACTGGAATCGGAAATGGAGGTGCGATAAGAATGCCACATATCAACAATCGTATTCTGAAGCCATTTCTGATCCTTTGTGAAGGCAAAGATGTGGAGAATTTCATGATCTGCTATCTGGAAAGCGATGCACTTGCCTATGATTCTCGCTTCAGCAATGATATTCAAACGTTTGATTTTAAAGGTATAGATGATCTGAGCGCTTTCATTGGGACGCTTACCAGAATGGATGGGTATGATCTTGTTCGACAGATTATGGTGCTTCGAGATGCAGAGACAGATGTTAATCAAGCGATAAGAAGTATTCAAAATGCATTTCGCCTGAATGATCTGCCGGTACCCGGGCAGCCTCATATTTGGAAAATAGAATCAGATTCAGATAAGCCAGCGACAGCATTTACATTACTTCCAGACTGCAATAAAGAACCGACAACCGGAGCGTTGGAAGACTTGTGCTGGGATATTCTGAAAGATGAACATGCGAGTAAAATGCGAAATGATGTGCTTGGATTTATCGATGATATCAAGAAAAACTATGGGACGATTTCAACCCATGAACACAAGAGCAGGCTGCATACCTATTTTTCAGTGAACGAGAAGTATATATCCCTGAAAATCGGAGAAGCAGCAAAAGCAGGAGCGTTCGCCTGGGATCATGAAAAACTGAATGGGCTAAGAGATATTATGCTAGAAGGGCTAGATATCGATTAGAGAAGTGGGACAGGGAGCAGATCAAACTGCAGCGCTTTGCGAATACGCCATCCCAGATGGTAACCGTAATACGAGAAACGAAACAGGTAGTTGATATCCAATGTCATTTGCAGGAAATCATTTCAGTATGAACAATCTTCTAATCATCGGCGCCGGCTCCTTTTCTACAGAAGTGGAGGAAATGGCCCGTCTCCTCGGTTATACCAATATCGTCTTCCTGGATGATCAGGCAACTGGGCCTTCTGTCATTGGCAAAACTTCCGATATAGGGAAGATGCGTGATCGCTTTGACACCGCTATCGTTGCTCTTGGTAATAACTTCCTTCGGGAAAAATACCACGAGGAGCTGAAAAATTACAACTACACCATTCCAATTCTCATCCATCCGACAGCCTATGTTAGTTCGGATGCGATGATTTCTCCAGGGTGTATCATCCGTACTTATGCCATCGTCAGTCGTTATGCAAAGCTTGGCGAAGGTGTCATTGTGAACATCGGCAGTAAGATAGACCACCACTGTGAGATCGGCGACTTTTCTATGATTCTGCCTGGGGCAGTAATCAGAGGCAGTGCGAAGGTTGAACCCGGAAGCTGGATCAAGGCGAATGCAGTAGTGGAATAAAAAGTACGGAAGGCAGCAAGGTGAAGGCCAGCTGCATAGTTACGGTGAAGTAATTGGTTGGATCAGAATAGGGAAATCGTCGGATACTGGGATTTACTCAGGAAAGGTCTCCAAAGCCGCGCGGGCGGCTTTTTTCAGAGCGAAAAACTTTAACGATTTAAATCGATGAAGAATCCTGATCAGGGCTTTTCCGGAGATGCATTCATTTGCCTATAAACGTGTTGGCAAGATAGCATAAAATCTTTATTATCCAATCGTAAGGAAAGTGTATTGGTTGAATGATGAAGCTAATCATATCCAAGAACAAATGGTTTACATCTATGGCCGGTTTTTGGTACAATCAGGGAGGTTGCCGGATGATTTCCTAACCTATGACACTTCGGGTATGAACCGAATGCTCTACCCATCGGAAAGGACAACGATTATGGAAGGAACTGCAATTCTGAGCAACTTTGACAAATATACCACATTTTCATATGGCGGCAAGACCCTGACTTTCCGTACGTGCAACGGGTTGGAACATTATACGAAAGTACTGCTGTGGGACAAGGGATATCTGGAAGTAATGGCGAAATACAAACACTGCGATGAAGAAATTGAAGAATACATTGATCTGATTCCAGTTCTCGAAGGACTGTACATGGATAAAGATCAATTTCTGAATCCGATCAAGGAAGTGAAGATTAAAAATGCGTGAGGAAGAAATAACGTATATTGCAGATAACTGGGTTTCCACCGTCGGTGCCAATATTGATGAGGTGGAGAAACAGATCGCCGCGTATACGGGCGTCCGGTACGCGGTCGGATTGAGCGCCGGTACTGCGGCACTTCATCTGGCCACGAAACTGGCCGGGGAAAAGCTGTACGGAATGGCGAAACCGAACGCGGGAACGCTGGCGGGACGGACGGTGTTCTGTTCCGATGTGACGTTTGACGCTTCCATCAATCCCGTGGCTTATGAGGATGGGGAAGCCATTTTCATCGATACGGAACGGGACACATCCTTCCTGAAACCGATCAAGAATGTGAGGATTGATTATGCCTGAGATATCATTATTCTTTGGAATTAGAGTTACAATGTATTACGATGACCACAATCCGCCTCATTTTCATGCGGATTATAATGGTCAGAAGATATTAGTGGATATCATCAAGGGAAGAGTTCTCAAAGGTGCGTTTCCTGCCAGACAGCTGAAATTTGTACTTGCCTGGACGGAAATACATCGCGATGAGCTGATGCAGGATTGGGAGCTGGCGAAGGATAATCTGCCGCTAATTAAAATAGCTCCCTTGATGTAAGGCGATGGAGGTGAAACTGTATGATGGACTATACTCCGGAAATAGTGCAGGTTGTTCCTCATGAGGATTATACAGTTACAGTCTATTTCTGTGACGGCAAGATCGTGACATACGATGCCAAACCAAAGTTAGACCAAGGCGTTTTTCAAACACTGAAAGCCATGGCGTTCTTTATAAATAATTGTAAAATCATGAATGATACCCTTGCCTGGGATCTGACAGGAAACAATGACCCGTCAGAATGTATTGACATAGATCCTGACTACCTTTATGCGCTGGACTATGCTGAGGAGCCGGTAGCTGTCTAAGATCATTAAGGATGATCATCAGTCATCCTGTTTGTGCTATCGGAAAGATCATGATTATTTACCATTTGATTTCGGCTAAAATAAGATTACATCGTATTTTGGACGGAGGCGATCTTATGGATTACATCAAGCGAACGCTTGAACAGAAGATATTGGATATCAATGAAGACTACAGTTGCCTGTTGCTGATTGGACCAAGACAGGTTCATCCTTCCTGTTTGGATGGTTTAACGACTCCACAAACACATTCCTTTACAGTCCATTTTTCCCTCTGTAGTAGTCCGCAATGATTTCTTTCGCTTCAGCGACAGCTTTCGGTGCGCCTGCAAGAACGCTGCAACCGGTGCTGAAGGTGATGGGAGAACCATTGATCTGGCTGATCACTCCGCCTGCTTCTTTGATAATCACACTGGCCGCTGCATAGTCGTAGGGCTGGAGCATCAATTCCAGGTATAAGACGTTGGCGCCGGAGGCTGCGCGGCAGAGATCCAATGCAGCAGAGCCGCCGTTGCGGAGAGAAAGGGACCGCAGATACAGTTGTTTGGAAATATCGAAAATGGCGTCAGTATCCTGTGTGTTATATCTGGCACAGCCGAAAGCAGTGATGCCTTCTTCCAGCCCGCGATCCGCCAGGTTCAGTTGTTGTCCGTTCAGCCGGGCACCCTGCCCGCGCTTCGCTTCGTAGAAATCATCGGTAAAAGGATTATAAACATAACCGGCGACCATATTCCCATCCAGGCTTTCGCCGACGCTCACGCAGCTGTGATGATATCCGAAGATGTAGTTTGTGGTTCCGTCAATCGGATCAATGAAGAAGCAGTGGCCAGACGTCCTGTGTTCGTTTCCTTCCGTATCTTCCTCGCCAAAGAAGGTGCATCCGGGGAAACGGGAAGAAAGCTCAGAGATCAGGAAACGCTGAATTTCAATGTCCCGATCCGTTACAAAGTTTGCCATGCCTTCTTTATCATGGACGGCAGCTTTACCATCCAGGATCATCCGACCAGCCTGTTTTATCAAATCTTCCATTGTCAGGTCCTTCTTTCAAAATACCACCCCGAAATGAACGGGATGGTACGATAGTAATAGAGAATAAAGGCGCTGTCAATCGGGCAGGTTATACTTTTTATGAGGGGCGAGAATTCTGATGAGGAAGATGAATCATGAAGGATTCACAGAGTTTTATTCTCCGGGCAGATAGTTTTCCAAAACAAACGAGTCAAAGAGCGGCAATTCAAAACGTACGATCCCATACACATCTCCGTTGATAATGCCTTTTCGAATCAGTCTTGTGCGATAGGGTGTAAATCCATTGCTGCTCATGTGCAAAAATTCACGAATGGAAGCGACGCTGCCATCCGGAGTCCTGGCGATTCCATAGAGTACCCTTTGGTCCACAGCGGAGAGTTCCTGCCAGATTTTCTCATAGACATACTCTTCAAGGTATTGCTTATATTCTGAATGGATTCGGGCTGGATCGTTCCGGTATTCCCATGTGAAATATCCGAGTACCTGAAAAGCGAATGAATACCCTTTCGTTTTTTTTGCCATATCCAATGCAGATTCAGGCGAAAGGTTGAATATGCGGGCATAGCTGTCGGTCATTCTTCCTATATTCAGCGGGGTCAGGGCGATTCTGGGGGCACGGTACAGAAATGTCAGCGTTTTCTGGTCCTGCAGGGCGCGAACGTTTTCATATAAGCCTGTCATCAGAAGAAACAGGGGAAGGTCCTGGCGCAGGAAGATCTGGAAAGCACTCGTAAATACTTTCACAGGGGGAGTACTGGAAACTTCATCTATGGCTATCAGCACTTTTCGGTGATGTTTCTTCAGACTGACGAGCATTTTTGTCAGCGCGACCTCAATATCCCGCTCCGGATCTGTACCCTCAATCTGCAATCCTAACCCAAAGGCGGAGAGGTTGATTTTTGCTGATGTAAAAATTTCTTTCAGGGCTTTTTCGCTGTTCAACTTCGCTGCCAGACTCTGCAAAAGATCACGATCCGGGTTCAATTCAATGACAATCCAGTCTTTTTCCTGTTGAAACCTCTTGCAAATCGATGTCATAAAAACGGTTTTTCCGCTTCCTCTGACACCGGTAATGATGCTGATATGTCTGCTGGGATGATCATTCAGAAATGACTGAACAAGTTCTGTCATCAAAAGAGATCTGGGAATCAATTCATATGGTTCCCGGCCGAAGTCCAGCGTGAAGGGGTTTCCAATATTTTCAGGCATCTGGTATCTTCCTTTTTGTGTTTATTCTGGTAACTTTTACAACTCTTTACAGTTGAGAAATACTTTTACAACTCTTTACAGTTCAATTGTAATTTTACAACTCTTTACAGCTTTTATCAAGCCCATTCCTCTACAGTCCATTTTTCCCTCTGTAGTAATAGAGAATAAAGGCGCTGTCAATCGGGCAGGTTAAACTTTGCCGCGCGGGCGGCTTTTTCTGTCACGGTTGACATCCGTCCGGGCGGGATTTATACTGAAAATGGTAGCATAGGTTGCGGTAAGAGAGGAACGCATTCAGATGAACAGGATTACGGAAGCTTTTAAAGGAAAAACCTTAGTGATTACCGGCGGGACGGGATCATTCGGATCCACCGTCCTGAAGCATTTCTTAACCACGGATATCGGGGAAATCCGGATCATTTCCCGCGATGAGAAGAAACAGGACTGGATGAGGCATACGCTGCAGGCGCAGTATCCGGAGCACTGCGGGAAAGTGCAGTTTTACGTGGGGGATGTGCGCAATCTCGACTCTGTCCGCGACGTGATGTACGGGGCGGATTATGTGTTCCACGCCGCGGCGCTGAAGGAGGTTCCTTCCTGCGAGTTCTTCCCGATGGAAGCCGTTCGCACCAACATCATCGGGACGGACAATGTGATCACCGCCGCGGTGGAAGCAAGGGTGCAGCGGGTGGTGTTTTTGTCGACAGATAAGGCCGCGTATCCCATCAATACCATGGGCATGACGAAGGCCGTCGGGGAAAAGGTGGTCCAGGCGAGGGCGCAGAAGGCCTTCGACAGGGGCGGCACGGTGCTGGCGTGTACGAGATATGGCAATGTCATGTGTTCCCGCGGGTCTGTGATTCCGCTCTTTATCGATCAGATCAAGCGGAAGGCGCCGATCACGATCACCGACCCGAACATGACGCGGTTCCTGATGAACCTGGACGAGGCGGTGGATCTGGTGGCCTTCGCCTTTGAGCACGCGGAGCCCGGCGATCTGTTTGTCCAGAAGGCGGATGCCTCCACCATCGGCGATCTGGCGGACGGCGTGATGAAAGTGTTCGGCGAGACCGAGAAGAAAATCATCGGCTCCCGGCACGGAGAGAAGCTGTACGAAACGCTGGTCACCCGGGAGGAAATGCTGCGGTCGGTGGACATGGGGCATTATTACCGGATCGCTCCGGATGCCCGGGGGCTGAACTATGACAAATTCTATGTTCAGGGAACGGTTCATACCGAAGGCGACGAGGCATACACGAGCCACAATACCGTCCGCCTGGATGTGGACGGCGTGGTCAGGAAGATCCTGGGGACGGACTATGTGAAGGAAGAGCTGGAAGGCCGCCCCCACGCGGTGGAAGCGTAAGGAGCAGCGATATGGCAGAATACAAATTCAACTGGAAGAACGACGGCCGGCTGAAGATCATGATCGGCTGCGGCACCCGCCCGGAGATCATCCGCCTGGCGGCCGTGATGAAGAGGTGCCGGGAGTACTTCGACACCTGCATCGTCTATTACAACCAGAACTGGGATCCGAATCTGAGCACCGTGTTCTGGCAGGATTTTGAGCTGGTCAACCGTTTCGGGGAATACGGGCCGGATATTCTGGTGCCGGTGGTGGGGGAGAACCTGGGCGTGACCTGCGGGAACATTCTCGGCAGATCCTATGAGCTGCTGTCCGCGCTTCAGCCGGACGGATATCTGGTGCTCGGCGATACGAACAGCTGCCTGTCCGCCATCTCCGCGAAGCGGTTGCATATTCCGCTGTTCCACATGGAGGCGGGCAACCGCTGCAAGGATGAGTGCCTGCCGGAGGAGACGAACCGCCGGATTGTGGACGTGATCTCCGATGTGAACCTCTGCTATTCGGAATTCGCCCGGAAGTATCTGGCCGATACGAGCCTGCCGAAGGAGCGCACCTATATGACCGGGTCGCCGATGGCCGAAGTGCTGCGGATGAATCTGGAGAAGATCGAGGCCTCCGATGTACTGGAGCGGCTGGGCCTGGAGCCGGACAGGTATATTCTGCTGTCCGCCCACCGGGAAGAGAATATTGACACGGAGAAGAATTTTACGAGCCTTTTCACGGCGATCAACGCGCTGGCGGAAAAATACGATATGCCGATCCTGTACTCCTGTCACCCCAGGAGCAGGAACCGGCTGGAGAAATCCGGATTCCGGCTGGATCCCCGCGTGCGGGTCAACGAGCCGCTGGGATTCAACGACTACAACAAGCTGCAGATGAACGCGCTGGCCATCGTGAGCGATTCCGGGACGCTGCCGGAGGAGAGCAGCTTCTATCTTTCCATCGGGCATCCGATCGCCGCCGTATGCATCCGGACGAGCACTGAACGCCCGGAAGCCCTGGAAGCGGGGGATTTCATCCTGGCCGGGATCACGACAAAGGAATTGCTGAACGCGACGTCCATGGCGATCGAGATGAAGCGGAAAGGCGTGCTCGGGAAACCGTGTCCCGATTATACGGACGAGACCGTTTCCATGAAGGTGGTCCGCATCATCCAGGGATATGTCAACGTGGTGAACCGCTTCGTGTGGCGGAAGGAAAACTGAGGGCGATGTGAGAAACAAAAAGCCGCGCGAGCGGTTTTTTTCAGGGCGGAAAACTTTAGCGATTTAAATGGATGAAGCAATACGGCTGGAACTGTCCCAAGTATTCCCGGGCTGCTTTTCTCAGTTGACATCCGTCTGTGAGGTATCTATACTAAATAATGGTAGCTTTTGCCCGCAGGCTACCGTCATGGTCAGGCGGATCATGGCCTGAGCATGAGACAAATCCGCTTCATGTTCCGGAACGTTGTATCTTGCACGGCCGGTCATGGCGGTGTCAAAGCCTCGGTGATGCTGACGTTTCAAAAATGAATGAGACGTTCGGCCGGCGGAGCTTACGCATTTTTGGCCGGCGACGGCAGTTGTCCGGTCTTTTTGCGATGATTTTGCTTTTATCTCCGGGAGGATCAGGGTGTGGAGTATGTGAACTTTTATTATGACTGTTTGGGAATGTTTCATTTCAGGAATGAGACAACTGATATAATGAGATGATCGTAGCAGGAACCGTATCAATGATGACTACAAGAAAAAACGGGGATGAAGGAAAAACATGGAAACCAATAAACCGGTGAAAGTTCAGACGAGAATCCCGGGTGTCAGCAGACGGGCCGAAATCGATCTTATGGATCTGTTCGGGTTTTTCATGAGCAGGATGCCGCTGCTGATTGCCGCACTGGTCATCGGGGCCCTTGGCGCGGGACTGATTACGCAGTTTTTTATCCGGGATAAATATACAGCGACATCCCGGATGTATATGGTATCCGCCTCAAGCGATTCTGTCGTGAATCTGGCGGACCTGAACATCGGCACATCCCTTTCCAGCGATTACGTGGAACTGATGCAGACCCGTCCCATTGTAGAAGGTGTGATAGAGGCACTTGGGCTGGACTACAGCTATGAAACACTCGTGGGGATGCTGGACCTGAGTGTCGTTACAAACACGCGCATCGTGAAGATATCCGTAACAAGCACGAATCCCCGGGAAGCAATGGCCATCGCCAACCAGATGGCCCGGACGGCGCAGGTCCAGTTGCCAAAGGTGATGGAAGCTCCTACGCCGAGCATCGCGGAATTGGCTGTACTTCCGACACGGCGGAGCTCCCCCTCCCTTTCCAGAAATGTGATTACGGGAGCACTGGCGATGCTTATTCTTGTACTTGGCATCCTTACTGTGATCTACAGGATGGACGATACGATCAAAACATCGGAAGATCTTGAGAAGGCGTTTGGGGTGATGCCGCTTTCCGTGATTCCGGAGGGAAAGATGGAAGGTATGAAGGAACTCAACGACGGATCGGAAAAAAACGACGGACGCTGGCGGCAATGGATCAAAAAAGTTGAAAAGAAATCATGATTGTCGGTTCTGAACCGAATGAGGGCAAGAGCCTGATAACCATGAACCTCTGACGACAGATGCCCTTGGTCGGGGAAGGTTGCATCTTCGTGAACGTGGATCTGTGCTGATCTGATATGGTAAACAGCTATCAGATTTAACAGACAGACGGCCGGGAACTCTGGTAATTTTCGCACTATCTGTCGGACAACAGGAAGATTTAGGGCTGAACGGTTAAACTAACATTTTGGGAAGTTCACACGATATGAATGGAATGAACGATCAATACAAAAAACAGCTGTGCATCTCGGGCATCAAGCTGCTGCACTATACTGCCGCCATCGCGCTATTCTTCCTTTTCTGGATGCTGTTCAGATACGGCGCGCTGCTGGGTGTGGAGGACGTGGGATTCCGGTACAACTTTTACGTGGTCGCCGGATACGCCGCGAGCCTGCTGTTTTTCAGCCGCACCTACAACGCCTATTTGCTGGGCTACACCCGGATCAGGATGTTGGTGTTCCTGCAATTGCTGTCGCAGTTCTTTTCTGTTGTCATTGTTTATGGCGTCGTCTCCATTGCCTGGAACATCTGGAAAGTGCCGTTCTGGTTCCTGCCCATGCTGATGCTGGAAACATTGCTGGATATCGTCTGGTCCCGCTGGGGCAACGGATTATACTTCAAAATGTTCCCCACAAAGAAAACCATCCTGATTTACCGCAGCGAGCAGGACAGAATCAGGCTGGGAAATCTGCGCGGAAAGCCCGCCGAACGGCTGTATAAAATCACGAAGGAGCTGCAATATGACGGCAGCTTCCATGAACTTAAGCCCCTGCTGGCAGGCTACGACGCTGTGTTCGTGGCGGGTGTAAACAGCAAATGCCGCAACGGGATCCTCAAATATTGCAAAGAACAGGGCATTCCCGGCTTTTTTCTGCCCCACGTGGGCGATGTGATCATGCAAGAAGCGGTGCACGTGCAGGCCTTCGACGCGCCGGTGCTGTATTTGACGAAAAGCGAATTAACGCCGGAATACCGCATTGCGAAGCGATTGTTCGATATTGCGGTTTCCCTGGCTGGCATCGTGGTTCTCAGCCCCGTCATACTGGTCATCGCCCTGGCGGTTCGTTTCTGCGACGGCGGGCCAGTCCTGTATAGGCAGGTGCGCCTGACCCGGAACGGAAAACGCTTTCAAATCCTCAAATTCCGCTCGATGCGGGTGGACGCCGAAAAGGACGGCCGCGCCCGGCTCAGCTCCGGCAAAGAGGACGAGCGGGTCACGCCGGTCGGACGGCTGCTCCGGATGTGCCGGTTGGACGAGCTGCCGCAACTTTTCAATATCCTGGCCGGGGACATGAGCTTCGTCGGCCCCCGCCCGGAGCGCCCCGAAATCGCGGAAGAATACTGCAAGACGATCCCGGATTTCCGCCTCCGCTTGCAAGTCAAAGCGGGCCTGACAGGCTACGCCCAAGTCTACGGCAAGTATAACACGGACCCCTATGAAAAGCTCCAGTTTGACCTGCTCTATATCAACAGCATGAGCGTGCTGACCGATATCAAGCTCCTGTTTGCCACAATGGCAATTTTGCTCCTGGAGGAAAAAACAGAAGGCCTAAAGGAAAGCAAGAAGGAAGAAACATAAACGATGGAAGGTATTCAAAGATGATAAAAATTGCTTTTATTATGCTATGCCATGCATATCCATCTGTCATCAATCAATTAATTACGAAGCTATCTGAATTCTCCCAAGCGGATTCTTATATCCATGTGGATTTGAATTGTCCCGAGATCAGAGAGCAGATAAAGCAGCGAGAAAATACATTTGTTCTGCCGGAAGAGAAATCGTTTCACCTTCAATGGGGCAGCGTCGATCTTGTTAAGGCTACCTTACAGATGATCAGAGAAGTGCGAAAATCGGGAAAAGCATATGATTATATTTGGCTGATAAGCGGTCAGGATTATCCTATAATCCCCATAAAAGAAATTGAAAGAAGGCTGAGTAAATACTCTAATATGAATTATATCGACACGCTCATGCCTGGAAATAAGCATTATACCTGGAAAAAGAAGATGTACGAGGTTGCGTACCCTGCCTGGATGAATGCAGATCGTGCGCCGATCAAGGCGCTGAAAGGACTGTATAAGATACTTACCGGAGGCTTCCGCCATACGTTTGAGATTGTCAGACGGAAAAAACCATTTGATTTTGATTTTGTTTTCGGGAGTCAGTGGTGGACGCTGACAAGTAAAGCAGCTTTTGATATCCTTCAATATAGCGACAGCCACCCGGAAGTCCTGGCTTACTATGAACAAAGCATCATTCCTGACGAGAGTTTCTTTCAAACGCTGTTTATGCGGGGCCCCTATAAAGAATACCGCAGCGGAAGCCTGACCTATACATACTGGGGAGAGGATCCCAGGCACCCCAAAACACTCACGGCGGAGGATTTCGGACTAATCAGAGAAGCAAGGAATTCTTTCTGCTTTGCCCGAAAGATGAATAATGAAAGCCAGTCGCTGATTCGTTTGATCGAACAAGAAAATGGAGGGACGCCGGATGACGCTGGCGGGAGCGAAGCCCCCGACAATTACAAATAGGATCGATATTTGAACAGGAGAAGAGGCGCAAACCTTTGGAGAATTACTCCGTCCTCTTAAGCGTATACAGCTGTGAAAAAGCAGAAAACCTGCGTCAGGCCATGAACAGCATGTGGTGCCAGACGGTTCCAACGGACGACTTCGTGCTGGTATGCGACGGCCCGCTTACAGAGGAGCTTGACGCGGTCATTGAAGATATGCAGGCGGCGCATCCGGAATTGCAGGTGATTCGCCTTGAAAAAAACGGCGGGCTTGGCAACGCACTGAACGCGGGGATCAGACATTGCAGGAACGAGCTCATCGCCCGGATGGACAGCGACGACATCAGCAGGCCGGATCGTTGCGAGAAACAGCTGAAGGCGTTCGCAGTTCACCCTGAGATCAGTCTTTGCTCCGGGATCGTTGAGGAATTCACCGATTCTCCTGAGAAAACCGAATCCAAAAGGGTGCCGCCTGAAACAAGGGAAGAAATCCTCGCTTTTGCGAAAAAAAGGAATCCCTTCAACCACCCCTGTATGATGTACAAAAAAACCGCGGTTCAGGCGGCTGGGGGATATCAGGACTTTTACCTGCTGGAGGATTACTTTCTGTGGATTCGGATGCTGCAAAAAGGATATGTCGGCTATAATATCCAGGAATCCCTGCTGTGGATGAGAGCCGGTTCCGCCCTTTTCAGGAGGCGCGCGGGGCGGAAGTATGCGAAAAGCCAGATGGCTCTGTTCAGATATATGAAAGAGACCGGCTTTATTTCCGGGCGCCAGTATATCAAGTCAAGTATGATCAGAACAGCTTTATCGCTGCTCCCGAATTGTATGAGACAGCTGTTTTATAATATGGCACTGAGAAAAACTGGCGCGAAATTGTAAAATGCCGGAAGGAAATAGGACGAAAAATGATCAAAACGCTATTTTTAGTGACGGATCTATCCGTGGCGAATGGGCTAACCACTTTCGCCATGTCATACCTGAGAACAATGAATCATGAAAAAATGCGGGTCGATTTCGCCCTTTACCATGGCACGCAATCTCCCTATACGCAAGAGATCGAAAAGTATGGCGGGAAGATTTTCGTATTGCCGTCCGTAAAGAAAATCAATCAGCATATCAGATTCTGTAAAGAGATTCTGGAAAAAGAGCAATATCAAATCATCCATGATAATGTGCAGGTCATATCCGTACCATTCATGTATTTGGCGAAAAAACAGGGCGTTTCAGTAAGAATTCTGCATGCTCATTCAACAAGAATGAGTGAATATTCAATCAAGAAAATCAGGAACAGGCTCCTTTTTCCTCTATTGCTGGCTCAAAGCAACGTTTGCTTTGCCTGCGGGCGGAAGGCGGGGAAGGCGATGTATGGAAAGAAGCCATTCATTGTCGTTCCGAATACGATATCGCCTGAGGATGTTGAATATTCCTCCTTCACAAGAGAGAAGACGCGGAAAGCGGAAGCCGTGGGAGGCCTGATCGTCATTGCGACTGTTGGCAGAGCTACGCCATGCAAAAATCCGATCTTCGCGCTGAATGTGATCAAAACCTTAAAGGATCAGGGGCAGCCTGTCGTATACTGGTGGATTGGCGGCGGCCCGATGGAAGAAGAAATGAGGCGATACATTCACAGCAATGGCATGGAAGACTACGTTAAGCTCCTGGGTTCCAGACAGGATATGAAGGAATTGTACCAGGCTGCCGACCTGTTCTTTCTTCCCTCTGTGTTCGAGGGGCTGCCACTTACCGGCATCGAAGCACAGGCGTACGGACTGCCATGTATCGTATCAGATTCGGTAACAAAAGAATTTGTGTTTACCGACCTGGTAAGATTTGTGAATCTGAATGCCGCTACAGACGCCTGGACTGACGCGATCCATGAGCAAATGACGCGCATTTCCGAAAGAAGGAGCCACAGAAATGATCTGATGAAAAGCCAATTTACATCGGAGAAAGCCGGAGAGAGACTGACCGCGATCTATGAAAAGCTATTAAAAGGGGAAAAGGGAATCGTATGACAGCCGGTATTGTTCAGTTATGCGCATTGATTCTGTTTGAAGCCATTTTGGCTTTTCTCTTTGATGCTTTTCTTCCGATGGAAAGCGGGATAAAACGGCTTTATCTGTTCATCGCATTGCTTCCTCTTGCCCTGATGGTCATGCTTCATAGCGCATCTGTTGGGAGCGATACGCTGCAATATATCAATTTATTTAAAAGATACAGGCTTTTCCCGTGGAATCATTTGTTTCAGGATCAGCGTTTTGAACATGGATATCTTGTGCTGAACTGGGTATTTGGCCAGTTTACAGACAATCCTCAATATCTTTTCGCATGGATCGGCGCGATGCTTTTTATCTCTTTATACAGATGGATAAACAAACATATAGAGGCCCCCGGTTTATTGATCATCCTTCTGGTTGAAATGCTGACCATTGACTGCTGGATCAGCGCAAAAAGAGAAGCTATTGTTGTGACTATTCTTTTTTTTGCGTTTGATTCGATCACTGAGAGGAAATTCATCAAATTTTCGATGCAAATCCTGCTAGCCGCAACTTTCCATCGGGTCGCTTTATTTTTTTTACTGGCTTATCCGATAGTCAATTTCCGCAAACCGGAACGGGACGTGATGAGAGAAATGACCCGAAGGGGAATCATGGTCATAGCGGGAACGCTGATCGTCTCCGTTGTCCTCCATCCTCTTCTGCGTTACGTCGTCAATTTGTTCCCGATATACAGTTATTATTTGAATGGCGCCTATTCGGATGGACAGGTAAGGTTAGCGGTCATCATCAATATCATTGTCTATGCGCTTATGCTTTATATTGTTACCTATATTGAACCTGATAATCATACGCTTTTGAATGGAGACGATTCCAAAAAAACTTTATATATGCTGGCCTTTTTTAATCTTGCCTTTACGGTATTGGCAAACCAGGCGACGCTGATCGCCCGGGTTGCGAGTATCTTTACTCCGTTTGGCGCGGCGTATTACACGTGGGCTGTTTCAAGCCTTGAAACGAATAAAAACCGGGAAATCATGACGATCATATCCGTAATTGCCTTTGGGCTGTATGCAGTCATCATTACCGTGATGCGCACGCCGGAATGGCAAAAAACATATCCCTTTACATGGTGCTGGCAGAATATACGATGATTTTCCATTTTAATGGGCATGGTGTTCTGACCGGAGAGGAAAACCGATTATGATCAGAGTTTTGATGATAGAAAGCTCTCTGGGCATTGGCGGACAGGAGAAGATAAGCATAGAGCTTTCCCAATTGGACAGCGATATTGTAAGGACTGATTTTTTGGTAGCCGGGGATGATACCGGTCCGTTTCGGGAGTACTTGGAAGAGCGGCATTACAGGATCATTCACATCGCTTCTCCAAGGGATGGATACTTAAGATATTTCTTTCATCTCCGCAAGTGTGTGAAGGAGTATGGACCGTACGATATCCTGTACAGCAACGGCGTGCTCAATAACGGCCTAAACGTATTTTACGGATATCTTTTGCGAATCCCCAAGCGGATCTCACACTGTCATAGCTCAAACAGCGGAAGAGATCAAGGTGTGATTTCCAAAGCTTACGAATGGTTCATGAAGCTTTTGATCAGAAGATTTGCCACCATGTACCTGTCGTGCGGCGAGGCTGCGGGCGTTTATCTTTATGGCAGTAAGCTGTATCAAGCTTCGGGGATCGAGATCCCGAACGGAGTGGAGGCTGATCAGCTGTGTTTCCGACCGGAAATCCGAGAAAGGTATCGGGAACAGCTGAACATCGGGAGCACGACAAAGGTTTATGGCTTTGTCGCGCGGTTCTCTAAAGAAAAAAATCACATCAGGTTACTGAAAATATTCAGGAAGATCCGGGATCTGAATCAGGACAGCGCGTTGCTGCTGATTGGCGACGGGGAACTGCGCAGGACGATCGAGGATAAAGTTTCGGAACTGGGGTTGGGCGATTCGGTGCTTTTGCTGGGTTGCCGCGATGACATTCCCGGTTTGCTATGGGCAATGGATTTTTTTGTACTCCCTTCTGAATTTGAAGGAGTACCTGTTTCGCTGATTGAAGCGCAGGCAGCAGGCTTGAAATGCATCGTTTCCAGCAATGTAAGCAAAGAGGTTGACATCACAGGATCGATTTGCTTTTTTGATCTGGCGGAAACGGACGAAACGCTTGCTTCACTGTTTGAACGCCAAAGATCGATCGATCGCGTCGCCGCTAACAAGGCCATAAAGGAGAGTAAGTATTGCATCGAAAAGTCCAGAAAAAAAATCATTGATTTGTACCTGTCATAAAGAACCGTTTTCCCCGAACTGAAAAGTTACTGGCTTTCATGAGACAATGCAATGGCCAGCTGTTCCGCGGCATGATCCCCATGAACAGCCGCACAAATCATTCGCCACGAGGGGAAGAAGTATGAAAGTAAGCGTCATCGTTCCCATCTATAATGCTTCGCGCACTGTTAAGCGCTGTGTGGAATCCATCCTGAATCAGACCTATGCGGATTTCGAACTGCTCCTGATCGACGATGGATCCAATGACGGCAGCCTGGAAATCTGCCAAATGTATACCGATGCACGAATCAAGTTGTACACACACGCAAACCGAGGGGTCAGCTATTCCCGAAATTTCGGTTTAGCCCAGGCTCGCGGAGAATACATTACTTTCTGTGACGCGGACGATTATTACACGGAAGACAGGCTGGAAAAAACAGTCCGTGCTGCCGTTGATACAGGCGCGGATATTGTCATCTGCGGCCATTATACGGTATATCCAAAGGGCATAAGTGAAGAATGCAAGAAGAGATCAGGCTTCGTCAATCAAGCATATATCTTTGAAAGCATGATAAAAAATCATCAGATCGGCGGATTTTGCTGGAACAAACTGTTTAGGACGGAGACTGTCAAAAACCTGGCTTTTCCTACGAGCCTTACACACCATGAGGATACTTACTTTTTCGTTGGCGCGCTGAAAAATGCACGGTCAATCTATTCATATGCGGAATGCTTATACTATTACTGTAATACCGCTGATTACAGCGCGACAAAAGATTTGAACAGAATCATAAAAGATCATCAATCCGTGTATACAGCCGGGCTGCAAAAAATCATCCGGGATTATGATTTGCAGGGAAAAGAACAGGCATGCTTCCGGATGCTCATTTTCATAACCTCCTTAGGCTTGAAAAGAAGATACAAAAGAGAAAAGGGAAAGAATCAAGAAGTGATTAACAGTTTGAATGATGATATCAAAAAGAACATGGGCTGTTATTTCGCTTCAGCAGAGATAGGCGTATTGGCGAAAATGCGGTCACTCATCAAAATGATCGTGTAAAAAATGGGGAAAAGAATGGCTCCAGTCGTAATAAGCAATCCAAACCGCAAGAAAAAAGATCAAGAGAAAGAAAATGGGGCGGTATGAAGAAGAACATCGCATTGGTTACTCTGCAAGACAGAGGCAATATTGGCAATCGACTGCAGAATTTTGCTCTGCAAACCGTATTGGAAAAATATGGATGCACTGTATACAACTTTGACAATTTGTCCGGCATACCCGCCAGACTGACATTGAAGGAATGCTGCAAAATCTACATAAAGGGCATGCTGGGCATATGGGGAAACGAGTATTATGCGAAACAATACGGCGCTTACCGGAACATGCCGCTGCGCCGGGAAACCATCGCTTGCTTTAATACGGCGTATATTCACAATATCGTGTATACCGCGTGGGATGGGGGTATCCTTCCTTCCCCTTCCGACAACAACGTTCTTCACCCGAATCTTCCCGATGAAATAGACCTTGGAATCGTTGGGTCTGATCAGGTTTGGCACAGATGGAAAGAGGGGACGGTCAGCAGAGAGGAAGAACTTCGGTATTATTACCTGGACTATTTGGCGCCGGAAAAAAGAGCAGCGTATGCCGCTTCATTTGGTTTCACCGCTATCCCTTCGGACAGCATGGAACTACACAAACAGGGCCTGAAAGGAATGCAGTACATATCCTGCCGTGAATTGAGCGGCTGCAGCCTTGTCAAAGAAACGGTGGGAAGGACGGTACCCCACGTATTGGATCCAACGCTTTTATTGGACGCGGCGGCATGGCGCAATTTGTCCGGCAACGCGGAGGAATCCTTCAGGGAAATAGGCAAAGAGCCATACATCTTTGTGTATTTTCTGGGAAGCATACCGGAGGAATATCATCAGGCTATTGGGAAGGAACGGGATGGAATAAAGGTCGTTGATTTCAACGATTATCAGAATATAAAGATGGTGACCGCAGGTCCGCTGGAATTTCTATATCTGGTGGAACATGCATACAAGGTATACACGGATTCGTTCCACTGCGTTGTATACAGCATCATTTTTCACAGAAGCTTTCTGGCCTTTCCCCGCATGGAGAAGGGATTTTCGGATATGTACGGAAGAATTGAAGAATTGTTATTGAGCACCGGGAACACAGGCTCTTCCTATACGCCGATAGACAGCCATTGTAAAGCGGATGATATGGCCACCTTGCTCAGACGATCAAGGGAGTATATTGAAATGATCCTGGAAGCCTGAGCGAAGCAGCCTTTTTGGTTTGCCTATCTGAAAGGAGGATCAATCAGCACGTTGAGTATTGATACGCATACGAATCTCCCGCAGGATCAAACCATTACGAATCATGCGTTGAATGTTCTCAAGGCTTTCGCGTGCATCGCAGTCGTTTTTATCCATGTAACATTTCCAGGCAAGACGGGCCATATCATCAAAGACATGTCTGGCTGGGCAGTGCCGATCTTTTATATGATATCCGGTTACTACACCGGCGAAAACAACCCGGAAAGAATCAAGAAAAAGCTACTGAAAACAACGAAAATATTCCTTTACGCCTACCTTTGTCATCTCATTTTTCATTTTTTTCTTGCAGCGCTGAATCATAGCGCGGGGGCATGGCTCGCGGAGAACTATACATGGAAAACACCGATCAAATATCTTTTGTTCTGCACTGTGGACTTCGCAGTACCGCTGTGGTATCTAATTGGAAGCATCGAAACATATGTATTCTGGTATTATGTGGTAAAGCGAAACAAAGAAAACGCTGCGATGAAAGCCTTGGCGTTTTTGTTTGCTATGCGCATTGCGATATTCATCGTTTGTGAAACATACGGTCTTCCGTGGTATCTAAAAATCAATTTCGCTACCTGCTCTCTGCCATGGTTTTTGGCTGGAAAGCTGTTTTCATCGGAAAAAGGTCAGAAGTATACCAACGCCAAAATGGGCACGCTGATTCTGATTGCGATTGCCGGAGCGGTAATAATGCTTTTGCCGACAATCCTGGAAACAAGACTCCGTTTTTCATGCATTGGAGTTGTTCCGCTTTCTTTCTGCCTGTTTCTGATTGCGGTAAAGTGTTCCGCAAGGAAAGCCTCCAAAGCATTGGCGTTTGTTGGAAGTGAATTATCCATGAATGTGTACGTTTTCCATCCGCTTATTGCCGTTTTATGCAAAAATATATGCTGCAACACCTGGCACATGGAAACAGTATGGTATTCCTGGACGCTTCCCCTGTTTACTGCGCTCGCAAGTATTTTCTTCGCGCAAATCATTGGAAGGCTGAAAAGAGTAAGGACGAAAGAATAAAACTGAAATGAAGATAGAAAGAACGAAAAATGCCGGGAGAAACATTTTGTTTGGATTATTGTTAAGAGTAATCCAGACATTCATTCAGTTTATCATCCGAACAGTTGTGATTTATTCTCTCGGTATTGAGTACCTGGGCCTGAACAGTCTGTTTGCGTCTGTCCTTCAGGTACTGAATCTTGCAGAACTGGGCATCGGGAGCGCGATGGTTTTTTCCATGTACAAGCCCATCGCCGAGGATGACACGAAAACCATTTGCGCCATGATGGCCCTGTATCGTACCTATTATCGTGTCATCGGGCTGATTATTGCGGTTTCCGGGGCTGCCCTTGTTCCCTTTTTGCCTTATCTGATCAAAAGCGACCTGCCGCCGGACATCAATCCGTATATCATCTATCTGCTGAATCTTACGGCAGCTGTACTGTCCTATTGGCTCTTTGCATATAAGAACGCAATTCTTCAGGCACATCAAAGAACGGATATCTCTTCCAAGGTAGGCATTGCTGCCTCGGTTTTTCAGGCTGGACTGCACGTGGTTTCCGTTGCTGTTTTTAAGAGCTATTATGCCTTTGCTGTTTCATCGCTTTTTATTCAGGCGCTGACCAATGTTTTGACAGCTTTTTTCGCCAACAAACTATATCCACAGTATAAGCCTTATGGAAAGTTGGAAAAAAAGGCCGTAAGCGAGATCAATCGCAGAATCAGGGATTTGTTTTCCGCGAAGCTTGGCAGCGTGATTGTCGGATCTGCTGATTCGGTCGTCATTTCCGCGTTTCTCGGGTTGACGGTTCTGGCGGTTTATCAAAATTATTATTATATCATCAGCGCTCTGTATACTTTTGTCGGAATTATCTTTTCTTCCGTTACTGCGGGTATCGGCAACAGCCTGGCAACGGAATCCATAGAGAAGAACTATAAGGATTTCAGAGTTTTTTCCTTTGCTTTATCCTGGATCATCTGCGTGAACTGCAGCTGCCTTGCGGGAATGTATCAGCCCTTTATGGAAATATGGGTTGGGAAAGAATTCCTGCTGGACGACAGTTTTATTCCATTGCTGTGCGTGTATTCTTACGTTCTCGAGCTTTCAATGGTCTGGGCAACGGTAAAGGATGCGGCGGGGCTTTGGCATAAAGATCGGTTCAGGCCGCTAATAGGCGCTCTGACCAATTTAGGAATGAATATCATTCTGGTACAGTTCATCGGGCTTTACGGCGTTGTTCTTTCAACGGTCATCAGTTATGTGCTGATTTCCATGCCCTGGATGATCTATAACTTATTCAGGCTGCTGTATAAAAGAAGCCCTTGGGGGTATATAAAAGACCTGATTGGATACCTATCTGTAACAGCTCTTTCAGCGGCGCTGTGCTTTTTTATTTCTCAAATTATCAGAACGAACGCGTATTTGCATTTTTTCCTGATGGGGGTTCTGGGTATCGCCCTTTCCAATCTCATTCTTTTTCTGTTCCTGCATAAAAAGGAAGAATATCTGGAAAGCAAACGGCTGGCGCTTAGAATGATCAGAAGGCACGGATAGCATGAAATGATGAATTGGCACATTTCTATCTGACGCGAATTGGCGCCACGGTTCCATGGCCGCATTGGTACCTTTTGCAGAAAGGCGGAGCATCCGAATGGAAAAGCAAACGAACGGCATTGAACGGTATGATTTATGCTATGGATCGGGAATTGTTGATACGTATCGATATACATCTTCCGCAGCCAGTGCGAAGATGTTATATTACGCAAAAAACTTCTTTCTTCACGGGGATCGGTACAGAATTGACCGCGCGCTTCCAAGGATCATCCAAGAAGCTTATCACAGCGGCCTGAGGATGTATGATACATCAAGCGCATACGGCGGAAGCGAATACGCCATAGGGAATGCGCTGAAAGGCAAGGAGCGTTCGTCTTTTTTTATCATAACAAAGCTGTCCAATGCCGACCAGTATAAGGGGAATATAAGAAAGGCTGTCGAGAAGAGCCTTTCTGAATTGCGGATGGATTACATTGATCTGTATCTCATGCACTGGCCGGTCAGCGAATGCTATCTATCATCCTGGAAGCTGATGGAGGAACTCTGTGAAGAGGGAATCTGCAAATTAATCGGCGTATGCAATTTCAACATCCATCATCTGGAGGAACTGAAAAAGAAAGCAAGAATTATGCCGGCTGTCAATCAATTCGAGTGTCATCCTCTGTTCACACAAAAAGAGCTCCGGAGCTATTGCAGGGCCAATGGAATCCAGGTAATGGCGTATACTTCTACGGCCCGAAATGACGACAGATTAAAAAAGACCATTCTGGCGGACATCGCACAGAGAAAGCAGAAGAGTATAACCCAGATTATTCTGCGCTGGCATCAGCAGATTGGCAATATACCCATTGTGAATACTTACAACCGCGCCCATTTGCTGGAGGATATAGCCATCAGGGATTTTTCGCTTACACCGGAAGAACTGACTGATATTGAAAGCATCAACATCAATAGTAGATTAAGATTCGATCCGGATAATTGCGATTTCAGAAAATTATAAACGGGAGAAGACGAGTGGATCATGCTGGCAGGAATCATCAACAGACTCTATATGTTTCGTCTATCACGTCAATGTGCAAAACACATGAAAGGCAGCGGGTGCATTGTCGGCGGCAGATATGATAAAGTGTTCCTCAGCGATGGCGCGAAACTCTCCCTGAACGGGCGCTTGGCATTAACAGGAAATTCTTTTCATGGAAACGGGAGGTCAAGCCTGCTTCGGATGGATAAGGACAGCCATATCGTGACGCATGGCGATTTTTCTTTCATGTATGGTGCAGATATTATTCTTTTTGAAAACGCTGTACTGATTTTGGGGAAAAACTCAAGCATTAATTGTGACTGTAAAATCCGATGCCACCGCAAAATAGAGATTGGCGATGGCTGTGTGATTTCGCATGATTTTACGGTCATGGATTCAGACGCCCATGAGCTGAACGGTGAAAGAAAAAAGCTTTCCGTCCGCATTGGTAATCATGTATGGATCGGAACGAGAGTGACGATTCTGAAGGGCGTGACAGTTGGGGATAGAGCGGTGATTGCAGCGGGGGCCGTTGTGACAGACGATGTTCCCGCCGGAGCGCTTGTAGGCGGAGTTCCGGCAAAGGTTATAAAGGATCATGTGGAATGGCGGTTGTAAATGCGCAGCGATAATATTGTTTTTCCAATGGATCACCGTGTTCTCGAAAAGGCTATTTTATTGGAGACACAGAATGAAAATCTGTTTTGAATCAAGTGAACAGTTCTTTGAATATCGTCCAAAGGAGAATATGCACAGATGATGGATATCGGTGCAAATAAACCGGCCTTACCGAAGGCGTATGCGGCCTGGACGAAGGATGCCAATCTTCGGTTTAAAAGCACGTCGGGAGGCATTTTTTCAGAATTAGCGTTTTTTGTTGTATCTGAGGGAGGGCATGTATGCGGAGCAAAATACGCATCAAATCACAGAATTGAGCATTGCATCGTTCATAATGCAAGCGGAATTGAAGAGCTCCGCCAGTCAAAATATGCCCAGAGCGATATGGCGGATAATTATGCACGCATACGGGAACTGCTGCGAAACAATGAAACTGTGGCGTTCTGCGGCACCCCATGCCAGGTATCCGGTTTAAAAAAGTATCTTGGGGAGGATTCAGTCAATCTCATTTCAATTGATTTTATTTGCAGAGGTGTCAATTCGCCAAAGGCTTATCAGAGTTGGCTTAAGGAAATTGAGGAGCAAGAGAAAAGCAAGGCTGTAAATATATGGTTTAAGTATAAAGACAGGGGATGGAAAGCATCTCCCAAAAGAACCCGTATATTGTTTGAAGATGGCCACTCAAAAGTTTTAGGCCAAGATCAAAACGCTTTTATGGAAGGTTATCTGGGGTCGAATCTTTATATCAGAAAAAGCTGCGGAGCGTGCAGATTCAAAGGGCTGCCAAGAGAAAGCGACATTACGCTTGCTGATTTTTGGGGCGCTGATCCTCAATTTGATACAGATCAGGGGACTTCGCTGGTTCTTGTTCACACAGAAAAAGGACAAAGGCTGTGGGAATCTATTGCCGGAAGAATCGAGACCCATGAGCAAGAGTTATTTGATATCTTTGAAAAAAACCCCATGTTTGACAGCTCCGTAAATATCAGCCCGCGAAGCGATCGGTTTCTTGAATCGCTGAATCATTACCGTTTTTCCGATATGGTGAAGAAGTATTCAAAAATCTCCATTGGTGAGAAAATCAAGAGAAAACTGATATTTTGTATCAGAAAAACTCGCAGTCAAAGTCATTTGAATACCACAAATTCTCGAACAGACTGCCAGAATAAAACGGTGAGAAAACACGGCAAAGGCAAAAATCTGGCAGGAAAGCTGTTGAACCGGCCCCCTCTGCTTTACAGACGCAGAAAGGACTGCACGGGCTGTAGCGCTTGCTATGCTGTCTGCCCCATGCAGGCTATAAGCCTGCGTGCTGAGAAGGATGGATTTTTATACCCCCGGATCGCTTCGGAAAAATGCGTTTGCTGTCAACGGTGCGTCGCAGTATGCCCTATGAAAACACAGAAGAATTAGAGTCTGTTTCTAAAGTGAAGAAAGCGCAGTATCGAGCGTATCGGGCTGCAATGCGAATGCTAAGCAGTTCCGCGGACGGCGAAGCCGGCGGGGAATCATCCGGGGACAACGAGGCGTGCAAGACCACAAGGAGAAAAAGGGATGATTGATTTTCATACCCATATTTTGCCGGGAATTGATGACGGAAGCCAGAACATTGAGACGACGGAAACCATGCTTCTCGAGGAAAAAAGGCAGGGAGTGAAGCTGATTGCAGCCACCCCTCATTTTTATGCCAACCGAACGTCCATCGGAAGATTCCTTGAAAGACGGTCCGGCGCGATGGAGAAAACGAAAAAACTGACAGAAGAAGCAGATGAACCGCTTCCCGAAATCATTGCAGGGGCGGAGGTTTATTACTTCGAAGGAATCGGAGATGCTTCAGAGATCGGGAGACTGTGCATCGGCGAAACGAGGACGATTCTTCTGGAAATGCCATTTGAACAATGGAACGAGAGAATTCTGCAGGATACAGAGGCACTGATCAGCCGGCAGCGGCTGCAGGTGGTGCTGGCGCATGTGGAACGGTACATCCGGCTTCAGCGGGACCGGCGTGTCTGGGAGCGCATGATGGCGCTGCCGGTGATCCCGCAGATCAACGCGGGAAGCCTGATCCCCCAGGGCGGGATTTTTGCGCCGGACCGGAAAAGGAAATTCTGCCTGCGCCTGCTGGAGGAAAGGCAGGCAGTGATCATCGGGTCTGACTGCCACGATCTTGCGGGGCGGGCTCCCAATTTGGAATCGGCCCGGAGAGAGATTATCAGAACGCTGGGGCCCGACGCTTTCGGGAGGACCCAGGAGACGGCCGGAAAGGCGCTGGACGGGATATGAAAAGAACGAAACACGCCAAAGGAATCATCGGAGCGGCCGTGCTGGCCGGCGTGATCGCGGTGATCTTTGCCGGGGCGATGATTGTGGAGCGAATCCAGCAGGGCGAACGGGAAAAGGAGCTGCAGGCGGAACGGGAGCTGACGCGGCCTTCCATCTGGACGGCGGAGAATACCGTGACGCTGGATGGGGAGACATACGGCTATGACCACCGGATCGAGAGCTATCTGTTCATCGGGACAGACCTGAGCGGAAACCCGGATCCCAATGACTACCGGGGGGCGATGGCGGACTTCCTGCTGCTGATGGTGCTGGACCATACGGATGATACGATCAGCTATCTGCAGATCGACCGGAACACGATTACGGAAGTCCGGGAACTGGATCAGGACGGAGACGAAATCACCAGCCGGAAGATCCAGATCTGTACGGCTCACTGGTACGGCCGGACGCCGGAGGCGGCGGCGGAGAATACGGCTGATGCCGTGAGCCGGTATCTGGGCAATCTGAAGATCGACGGATACTACGTCATGAGCATGCGGGACATCGGGAAGCTGAACAGCACCGTCGGCGGGGTGGAGGTCACGGTTGAGGATGATCTGGACTTAGATGATCCGGCCCTGCAGAAAGGGCAGACGGTGCAGCTGAACGACGCGCAGGCGGAACGTTTCCTGCGGGCGAGAATGAACATCGGCGAGGGCACCAACGCCGAGCGTATGGCCCGGCAGCGGCAGTATATGAGCGGATTTTTCCGGAAAGTCAGAGAGAAAACGACCGAGGATCCTGAATTCGGGCTGGCGCTGTGGGAGATGCTGCGGGATGCCGCCGTGACGGATATGAAGGGGAACGACTTTTCCCGGATCGCGCAGAAGATGATCAAGGGCACGGACAAAGGGATCCGCGTCCTCCGGGGCGAGACCCGGAAAGGGTATGTGCTGGGAGACGGGATTGAACACGAGGAATTCTATCCGGATCAGGAGGACAAAAAGGCCGGGATGACCGAGCTGTACTCCCTGGTGCGGATATCGGACGAGGTTTAGCGATGAACACAAAAGCATTTTTCACAATGGATCCGGAGCTTTCCTACGCGATGGAGGAGGCAATCAACCGGTTGCGCATCAATGTCAGCTTCTTCGGGAGCGATATCCGGAAAATCATGATCGTCAGCTCGGAACCCGACGAGGGGAAAAGCCTGGTGGCCATGCAGCTGTGGCGGCAGATGGCCAATGCCGAGGAGCGGAGCATCCTTGTGGACGCGGATATGCGAAAATCCGTCATGGTGGAGCAATACGGAATCTATCGGGAGGACGGGAAGGAACTGTGGGGGCTGACTCATTACCTGTCCGACAACAAGAAGATCGAGGACTGTGTGCTGACCACGGAGCTGAGCTGCGGGGATATCCTGCCCAATGTGGACAACGTTGTGAATCCATCGCTGCTGCTGGAGAGCCGGCGGTTCAGCGAGCTGCTGGATCTGCTGGCAGCCAATTACCGATATGTTTTCCTGGATACCCCGCCGCTGGGGCTGGTATCCGACGGGGAACGTATCGGCCATCTGTGCGACGGGGCCATTTTGATTGTGCGCGGCGGGATGACGCCCAAGAGCGTGATCCGCAACTCCATTGCCCAGCTGGAACGGGCCGGGTGCCCGCTGCTGGGGATCGTGCTGAACCGGGTCGGCGTAGGGAAGGGGAAGTACTACGGGAAATATTACGGAAAATATTATGGAAAATATTATGGAAAATATTATGGAAAAAAACGAAAAAAGGATTATAATAGTTATTATGGCGGAAGAGATTTTTCCGGCGGAAAGTGAGGATGTATAGGATGAAGAGTATTTTGAAGAGATTGGCCGTGGCGCTGATGGCCCTGGTGCTGATTGCGGGAACGGCGGAGAGCCTGCTGCCCGCGGAAGAATTTGTTATGGCGGCGGCTGCGGAAGAGGCGGCGGTCGGGGCAGAAAGCCCGACGGAGGCGCCCACGACTGTAACAGTGACCAAGAGCGGCGGGGTTTATCGCATCAATCTGAAGACCGGGTATACGACTTTTCTCAGACCTGCCAAAAAGAGCGCAAAGAAAGTCACAGTTCTCAATTCATTCAGATATCAGGGAAAGATATACACAGTAAAAGCGATCGCTTCAAAGGCTTTTAAAGGCAGCAATGTAACTACTCTCAAAATCAAGAGTACAACAACGATAAAGATTTCGGAGGATGCTTTTAAGGGGAGAAAGAGTAAAAAGGCGCTTACTACGAAATTAAACAAAAAATTGTCAAAAAAGAACTATGCAAAGATGAAGAAGGGCATTACGAAGGCAATTAAGAAGAGCAAGGTTAAGAAAGTTACTTTTAAGAAGGTTACTTTTAAGGTATAACGGGGTTTTTCTGATATGCGAAGAAGGATCTGGCCGGGAATCGCGGCAGCAGTGATGATGATCGGGGGATGCGCGGCTGCGATGGCCGGGCAGGCGGAGGATCTGTTCTGCCATCAGTGGTTCTGTGAGGCAGAGGATGATTTCTCCGTGGATATCGCGGAGGAAGACGGGACGCTGTACGTCCTCGGGATGTATCTGGCGGAGGACGGGATCCGGTGCATTGAGTTTGATCAATGCACATATGACGCGGAGAAGGGCGTGCTGATCTGCGAAGGCGGTATCCTGACGCGGGAAAGCATCGAAGACGAGGAAGAAGAGGAAGACGAGGAAGAGGACAGCGAAGAAGTCGAAGCAGATGATATGGCAGACGGGGAATCGGACGGCGAGGAGACAGACGATTCCGAGGATGAGGACGAGGATGCCGGCGAGGTGCTGATTTCCGGCTTTGGCGCGGAGCTGCGCGTGGACGAAAACGGCATGCTGCACTGGACAGGATCGGACGGCGTGGTTGCTGACCGGAGCTTTGTGAACGGGGACGAGGAAGACGACGGCGTGTTCACGGGGGAATGGGAATGCGGCGAGGACGCTGAACTGACTATTGAGAAGCATGGGAGCGCATATACCGTTTCCATCATGATCTCCGAAGGGGACACGTATGTGTCGGAATGGGAATATCTGTGCGAGATGGACGAAAACGGGGGGCTGACCGGGATCGGTACGATGACCGTATCGGTCATCGATGAAGAGAACGACCGGAGCTATGACACCGAAGCCTACACCGACGGCCGGGCCGTTTTTACCCGGGACGGGGACGCGATCCTGTGGAAAGATCTGAGGGAAGATGCCGGGAAAGGCCTGCGGTTTGTGCGCATGGAAGAAGAGGATGAGGAGATCGAAGCAGAAGTGTTGTTGACCGAAGAATAAAACACAAGGTTATCAAAGCCGCGCAAGCGGCTTTTTTTCAGGTCGAAACGCTTTTATGATTTAAATTAATAAAGAGCACGAATTTGACATCCGTCCCTGGGGCATCTATACTATCAGCATGGAGAGATCATGCGGAGCAAAAAACAGCGGAAGGCGTGGTGACGGAGGAGTGAAAGAAACAACCTACGCCGTCCATGGCTGCCCCGTGAAAATCGCCTTACTGGCGGATTTTCACAATGGCTCCGGCGAGCTTGTTCTCCTAAGCCTGCGGAAGCGGAAGCCGGAGCTGATCTGCGTTTGCGGCGACGTGGTCTACGGAAGCAAGCCGCTTGCGGAACAGAAAAACGTTCTGCCGTTATTGCGCGGCTGTGTGGAGATCGCGCCGACTTTTCTCAGCCTGGGAAATCATGAACAGGGGCTGACATCCCGGGAGATCCGGGAAATCCGGAGAACCGGAACCATTGTGCTGGACAACAAACGGAGAGAGATGAACGGGATCGTCATCGGCGGACTGACTTCAGGCCATGTGATGCGCCGGAGAAAAGGAACAGAAGGACCGGATACGAAATGGCTGAAGAAGTTTGCCGCGGAGGAAGGTTATCATATCCTGCTCAGCCACCATCCGGAATATCTTCCGCTGGTGCCGGAGGGAATTGAACTGATCCTGTGCGGCCACGCGCACGGCGGGCAGATCAGGCTTTTCAACCATGGGCTTTTCGCACCGGGGCAGGGGTGGTGGCCGAAGTATACCCGCGGACTCTATGACGGCCGGATGATTGTTTCGGCCGGACTGACGAATACCGCCCGGTATGTTCCCCGGCTGTTCAATCCGCGCGAGATTGTATATATAGAGGGTTTGTGATATGATAGAAAAAAGCAACAGAAAGAAGGAATCAGGATTGAAGATCGCGGTTGCCGGGACGGGATATGTCGGATTGAGTCTGGCGGTTCTGCTGTCGCAGAACAGCGAAGTCGTCGCTGTGGACATTATTCCGGAAAAGGTTGAAAAGATCAATCAGTGGATCAGCCCCATCCAGGACGAGTATATCGAAAAGTTCATGGCGGAGCACGAGGAGAGGGGGCTGACGCTCCGGGCTACCACGGACGGCGATGCCGCCTACGCGGACGCGGATTTTATCATTATCGCGGCGCCGACCAACTATGACAGCCAGAAGAACTTCTTTGACACATCCGCCGTGGAATCGGTGATTGAACAGGTGCTGCGGGTCAATCAGCACGGGACGCTGATCATCAAATCCACGATTCCGGTCGGTTATACGGAGCGGGTTTGCAGGCAATTCGACACGGACCGCATTCTGTTTTTCCCGGAATTCCTGCGGGAAAGCAAGGCGCTGTATGACAACCTGTATCCGAGCAGAATTATCGGCGGGTGCACCGATCAGACGCGGGAGGCGGCGGAGCAGTTCGCGGCCCTGCTGACCGAGGCGGCGGCAAAAGACGATATTCCCGTGCTGTACATGGGCCCGACAGAGGCGGAGGCCGTGAAGCTGTTCGCGAATACGTACCTGGCGCTTCGCGTATCCTTCTTCAACGAACTGGATACCTACGCGGAGACCAAGGAACTGGACAGCAGGGCCATTATCGAGGGTGTGTGTCTGGATCCGCGGATCGGAACGCATTACCGGAACGCGAGCTTCGGATACGGCGGGTACTGCCTGCCGAAAGATACCAAGCAGCTGCTGGCGAACTATCAGGATGTTCCGCAGAATCTGATCCAGGCGATTGTGGAATCCAACCGGACCCGGAAGGACTATGTGGCGGATAAGATCCTGGAGCGGGCAGGATATTACACAGCGAACAGCATGTGGAACGCGGAGAAGGAGCGGCCGATTACGATCGGGATTTACCGGCTGACGATGAAGAGCAACAGCGACAATTTCCGGTCGAGCAGCGTTCAGGGAGTCATGAAGCGGGTGAAGGCCAAAGGCGCCACCGTGATCATCTATGAACCGACGCTGGAGGATGGGACGACGTTCTTCGGAAGCCTGGTTGTCAACGATGTGGAGCGGTTCAAGAAGAGCTGTGACGTCATCGCGGCAAACCGGTATGATCCGATTCTGGACGATGTGAAGGGGAAGGTTTACACAAGGGATCTGTTCGGGTCGGATTAACCAGGCCCGATAAAAAAGGAGGATAGGGACAATGGGGACAGTCCCATTATGTCCCACCAGAGGTGTGACAAATGAGACTGTCCCCATGTGTCCCTGATTAATTGAATGTATAAATACAGAGAATATACAGTATAATATGCATGAGAGATTGAATAATCTGGGATTATATGTGAGTTTTGTGAATATTTATGCATAAAATGTGTTGACAGGGGCCGGATCGGGTGATATACTGTGTCCAATTCCAAAGGGAAGCAAGGATTTTTTGAAGGAGGACATGTTTTATGAAGAAGATTGTTGCATTGATGATGGCGGTATGCCTGGTGCTGTGTGCTGCGGCCGCGGGCGCGGAATACAAGACCGTGGAAGCCGGGAAATTCATCTACTCGACGAGCCCGGACTTCCCGCCCTTCGAGAGCACCGACGACCAGGACAACGTAATCGGCATCGAGCCCGACATCCTGGCGATCATCTGCGGAAACCTGGGACTGACCCCCGAAGCATATCCGATCGACTTTGACAGCGCGCTGATCGCTCCGAGCGCCGGCAAGGCGGACGCCGTGGTGAGCGGCGTGACCGTGCGGGAAGACCGGAAGGCGACGATGGACTTCACGATCCCCTATGTGACGATTGTGCAGGGCGTTGTATTCAAGCAGGGCGCGGACGTGACGCTGGAGAACCTGAAGGACAAGACGATCGGCGTGCAGAGCGGCACGACGGGCCAGATCTACGCGGTGGATGATTTTGGTGAAGACCATGTGGCGGCGTACGACAAGTACTCCCTGGCTTTCCAGGCGCTGCAGAACGGCCAGGTGGACTGCATCATGGTGGACGACATGGTCGGCGCCGCGTATGTGAAGCAGATCCCCGGGCTGGAAATGATCAAGACGGAATATGAGCCGGAAGAGTTCGCGTTCGGATTCGCGAAGGGGAATACCGAGCTGCTGGAGGCTTTCAACGCCGAGTTGCAGAAGCTGATTGACGACGGGACGATTGAGCAGATTATTCTGAAGTGGAATGAATAAGGGACGGGACAATGGGGACAGTCCCCTTAGTCCCATCAAAGATGTGACAAATGAGACTGTCCCCATATGTCCCTGATAGGAAAAGGCGGGAAACCGTCTTTTCCTTTCGCGTTTTTAAGAAAGAGAGGATTCCGGACAGATGGAGCAGTTTCTGGCCTGGAAGGCGATGATGGCGGCGGGGGAGCCGACGAATTTGTGGCAGCAGTTCTATGTGCTGTTCTATCAGGCGTTTATTGAAAACGAGCGGTGGCTGCAGTACCTGAACGGCGTGGTGACGACGCTGTATGTGACGGTGCTGGCTTTGGCGCTGGGCATCATCCTGGGGGTTCTTGTGGCTGTGGTGCGGACGGCGCATGACCAGCAGCGGGCCGGGCACCGGAACCCGGTGCTGGGATTCTTCAACGGGATCCTGAAGATCTACGTGACCGTGATCCGCGGGACGCCGATGATGGTACAGCTGATGATCATGGGGCTGGTGATCTTCGCGAGCAGCCGGAACTTCGTGATGGTGGGCGCTTTAACGCTGGGGATCAACAGCGGCGCTTATACGGCGGAGATCATCCGCGGCGGGCTGATGAGCGTCGACCAGGGGCAGATGGAAGCCGGGCGGAGCCTGGGGCTGAACTACAAGGACACGATGCGGTTCGTCATCATTCCGCAGGCGATCAAGGCGATCCTGCCGGCGCTGGGGAACGAATTCATCGTGCTGCTGAAGGATACGTCCCTGATCAGCGTCATCGGCGGGAAGGAACTGCTGTACGCCGCCCGGAGCGTGGCCGCACGGAACTATGAGCCGATGTATCCGTACGTCGGCGCGGCGATTGTCTACCTGCTGCTGGTGATGCTGTTCACGTGGCTGCTGGGGATCTTTGAGAGGAGGCTGCGGGCAAGTGATCGACGTTAAGGACCTGCGGAAGAGCTTCGGGGAGCTGGAAGTGCTCAAGGGCGTGAGCCAGCACATCGACAAGGGCGAGCGCGTCGTGCTGATCGGGCCCTCGGGGAGCGGGAAATCCACGTTCCTGCGGTGCCTGAACCTGCTGGAGGAACCCAGCGGGGGGCAGATCATCTTCGAGGGGCAGGACATCACGGATCCGAAGATCGACATCAACAAGATCCGCCAGAAGATGGGGATGGTTTTCCAGCACTTCAACCTGTTTCCGAACATGACGATCCTGAAG
Source organism: uncultured Clostridia bacterium (assembly GCA_947166385.1). Lineage (GTDB taxonomy): Bacteria > Bacillota > Clostridia > Christensenellales > Aristaeellaceae > Aristaeella. The sequence goes on from CAMVEB010000037.1 coordinate 37,299, forward strand.
AACATCACGCTGGCGCCGGTGCGCACCGGGCTGATGACCAAAGAGGCGGCGGAGAAGGAAGCGCGGGAGCTGCTGAAGCGCGTCGGGCTGGAGGACAAGGCGGACGGGTATCCGGCCCAGCTGAGCGGCGGGCAGAAGCAGCGGATCGCGATCGTGCGGGCGCTGTGCATGCACCCGGAAGTGATGCTGTTCGACGAGCCGACAAGCGCGCTGGACCCGGAGATGGTCGGCGAGGTGCTGGACGTGATGAAAGAGCTGGCGAAGACCGGGATGACGATGATCTGCGTGACGCACGAGATGGGATTCGCGCGGGAAGTGGCGGACCGGGTGCTGTTCATGGACGACGGGGTGATCGTTGAAGAGGGGACGCCGGCGGAAGTGTTCGGGGCGCCGAAGGAAAAGCGGACGCAGGAGTTTTTGAATAAGGTGTTATAAAAGATGAGCGTATTGAACACGATTGTTTCCCTGGCCGCGGCGGCTTCGATGATGATCGGCGGGGCTTTGGTGGAGATTGCTCCGCAGCACAATCCGAACGGGATGCTGTTCCTGGTGAACCGGCAGGAAATGGTGTGCGAGGCGTATGTGCCGGTGGAACTGGTGGAGGCGCATGTGCCGGGGAGCGTGCGGCGGATGCGGCCGGAGGCGGCCGCGGCGCTGGAGGAGATGTTCGCCGCGTGCAAGGAGGAGACCGGGGCGACGCTGATCTCCATCAGCGGATACCGGGACTATCAGAAGCAGACGAACATCTACAGGCGGAAGCTGCGGAGCGTGAAGCAGAACGTGGCGAAGGCCCAGGAATACGTGGCGCCGCCGGGGGCCAGCGAGCACCACACCGGGCTGGCGATGGACATCGGGCAGCGGGACAAGAAGCACCTGGACGCGAAATTCGCGGACACCAAGGGCGGGATCTGGTGCAAGGAAAACTGCTGGCGGTTCGGGTTCATCCTGCGGTACGGCGAGGAATGGGAAGACATTACGGGATACAAATACGAGCCGTGGCACTTCCGGTATGTCGGGAAGGAAAAGGCGAAGGAGATCACGGAGGCCAATGTGCCCTACGAGACCTGGATGACCGGATACCGGACGGAGATCATCAAAGGGCTGCTGAAGGAGGCAGAAGGGGAATGAGGAGATGGCTTGCGCTGGCGATGGCGCTGGCAATGGCGATGCTGATCGGGTGCGCCGCGGCGGAAGCACCGGAGGAGAGCGACGGGCTGAGCATCGAGGAAGTCGGCGGGGAAGAGGCAGAATGGCTGTTCCCCGTGGCGATCGAGGACCTGGATCCCGCCTTCCTGCCGCTGGCGAACAAGCACTATCTGCTGGAGAAGGACTACGTATGCTCGCCTTTGGTGACGATGAAGGCGGCGAAATACAACAAGGACGGCAGCCGGAAGAGCGGGAACATGCTGATGGCCGTGAGCAGCAAGATGAAGCTGAACGAGACATGCGCGGAGGCTTTAACGGCTCTCAGCGACGGGGCGCGGGCGGACGGATACAAGCTGTACCTCAAGAGCGCGTACCGGTCCTGGCAGACGCAGAACACGATGTACAAAAACCGCCTCAAGAAAAACAAGGGGAAGGACGACGGATGGGTTTCCAAGGCCGGGGCCAGCGACCACCAGACGGGGCTGGGGTGCGACGTGATCCCCCGGAGCTGGATCAAGGCCAGCGGCATGAACAGCAAGATGGCCTCGGAGCCGGAATGCGTGTGGATGGAGGAGCACTGCGCGGAATACGGATTCATCATCCGGTATCCGAAGGACAAGGAAGAGATCACGGAGATCCACTATGAGCCGTGGCACCTGCGGTATGTCGGGATTCCGGCGGCGAAATATATCATGGAGAACGGGCTGTGCCTGGAGGAATTCACGGAGCAGCTGCAGGCGGCGATCGAATTCTATCTGGCCGGGGGCGGGGATCCGGCGAAGGTGGAGAAGCTGATCCAGGTGCCGACGGAAGAAGCGGAATCATGAGAGAAGGCGCGAGAATTCAGAAGAGAAAAATCAGTTGACAGGCGAGCGGAAAGATGATATACTCTGTATCTGTCAGCGGAAGAGGGAACCCGGGCGAACTGCGACTTGCGCCTGTAGCTCAGCCGGATAGAGCAACGGCCTTCTAAGCCGTGGGCCGGGGGTTCGAATCCCTCCAGGCGCGCCAGGACATGGTGGGTATAGCGTAGTTGGTTAACGCGCCAGATTGTGGCTCTGGAGAGCGTGGGTTCGAGTCCCACTACTCACCCCATCTTTTTTCCCTCTTCGCGGTCAAGTTGGCAGTGTTCCTACGTTGGGGTGTAGCCAAGTGGTAAGGCACGGGACTTTGACTCCCGCATTCGTAGGTTCGAGCCCTGCCACCCCAGCTTGTATGACCCATTAGCTCAGTTGGCAGAGCACTTGACTTTTAATCAAGGTGTCTGGAGTTCGAATCTCCAATGGGTCACTTTCCTCTGTTTTCGCCGGGTCTGTTCTGCGGGCGTGGCGGAATGGCAGACGCGCCAGACTTAGGATCTGGTGTCGAAAGGCGTAAGAGTTCGAGTCTCTTCGTCCGCACAGTTTCCCGGTATTTCCCTTATGCGGTAGTAGCTCAGTTGGTAGAGTGCCACCTTGCCAAGGTGGATGTCGCGGGTCCGAGTCCCGTCTACCGCTCCATTTGCGGGTGTAGCTCAATGGTAGAGCTCCAGCCTTCCAAGCTGGTCACGTGGGTTCGATTCCCATCACCCGCTCTTTTTTGTACCTTACTTTTTGGGACGGGACAATGGGTACAGTCCCATTGACGGGACAATGGGTAAGCATCGTACCGGGACGGGACAATGGGTACAGTCCCATTGACGGGACAATGGGTACAGTCCCCTTTGTCCCATCGGAGATGTGACAAAGGGGGCCGTCCCCATGTGTCCCTAGATGTGACAAAGGGGGCCGTCCCCATGTGTCCCTCATCGGAGATGTGACAAAGGGGGCCGTCCCCATGTGTCCCTGATAGATGGTTGAGAATGGGTACAGTCCCATTGACGGGACAATGGGTACAGTCCCATTGACGGGACAATGGGTACAGTCCCCTTTGT
>CAMVEB010000038.1 GCA_947166385.1 uncultured Clostridia bacterium
AGATCAGCGTGGACAACGTGCGGAGCGCTGGCGGCCTGACTGTAAGCAAGACGACAACCGGTAACACTGCGGACACGACCAAGGCATTCAACTTCAAGGTAACGCTGAAGAACCAGTCAGCGCTGAGCGGTGTCTATGGTGATATGGAGTTCACCAATGGTGAAGCGACGTTCACACTGGCGAACGGTCAGACAAAGACGGCGAATAACCTGCCTGTAGGAACGACGTTCGAAGTCGAAGAAACAGACAAGGATACCGACGGCTATGTGACGACGGTAACGAGCAGCGGAACAGTTGATAAGAACAAGGTAGCGAAGGGCACGATCACGAAGGCTGCATCGACAGTTGGATTCACGAACACGAAGGATACGTTCGGAGATATCGAGCTGAGGAAGACAGTATCCGGTGATAGTCCCGACGAAGACAAAGCATTCACATTTACAATCACCATCAAGAAGAATGGTGCGACAGACACGAACTTCAGCGGCACATATGGCGACGCGGAATTCACCGAAGGCGAAGCGAAGATCACGGTGAAGGCAAGCGACACGGTGGCGAAGAAGATCACGGGCCTGCCGAACGGAACGGTGTATGAGATTGTCGAATCCGACTACAGCGGCGACGGATATGTGCAGGGCACGGTTACAGGTGACCTGAGCGGAACGATTACGGGCGGAGTCGGAACGAACAGCAAGGTAGAGATCAGCGTGGACAACGTGCGGAGCGCTGGCGGCCTGACTGTAAGCAAGACGACGAAGAATGATGTTATCGATGCAAACAAGGTGTTTAATTTCAAGATAACGCTGACGAATCAGACGACACTGAGTGGAACCTACGGTGATATGGTATTTGCCAATGGTATAACAACGTTTACGTTAGGACAAGGACAAGGCAAGACAGCGAGCAACCTGCCTGTCGGAACGACCTTTGAAGTCGAAGAGATAGACAAAGATCAAAACGGCTATACCACAACGGTTAAGAGCAACGGAACAGTTGAAGCAGGTAAGGTGGCAACAGGGAAGATCATAAAGGAAACTTCTACAGTAGAGTTCATCAATACGTACGACGCGAAGGGCGATGTAAAACTGGATGGCATCAAGACCATCGAGAACCGGAAGTTCGTAAATGGTGATGAGCTGAAGGTAACCTTGTCCGGCGACGACGGCCAAGGGGATCGCGAGAACGTGGTTGATCTGACAGTCGACGAAGCAAGCGCAGCTTTCGAATTCAAGATTGAATATTCGCTGGCTGATATGTACGATGGAGACGGCAACCGCGTATATGAAAAGACGTACACTTACACACTGACAGAGGAAGCCAAGATGGCGGGAACAACGCCGGATGGCAAGACTCACACAGTGGAAGTGAAGCTGACCGACCTGAAGAACGGCGAGATCAAGACAGAGAAGACCTACAGTGATGGAGATCAGGTTGAGTTCGTGAATACGTACCAGACGGAAGGCAAGATCACGATCAATGGTATCAAGGAACTGAAGAATGGTACATTGACTGCCGGACAGTACAACTTCGAACTGGTTGGATCTGGAATCGATGAGACTGTACCTAACGCAGCGGATGGCAGCTTCGAGTTCAGCGAGATTACCTTCACCGGTGATGATCTGGACGATGATGGCGCCGGAAACTACGTCGATACCATCAAGACCTATACTGTAAGCGAAGTACCCGGTACTGATGCTTCCATCATCTACGACAAGAGTGTCTACGAAATCAAAGTCACTCTGCGGGATGACAAGCAGGGCCACATCGATGAAATCGACAGAGTTATCAAGAAGATCGTTGATGAAAAGGGTAACCCGATTAATCCTGAGGATCAGGTAACTATAACCGGTATTACTATCAGCTTCACCAACACCGAAACCGAAGTCAAGGTCAGCAAGGTAGACCTGGATACCGGCAAAGAGCTGGAAGGCGCTGCGATGCAGATCCTTGATCCGGACGGCAACGTAGTTGACAGCTGGATCTCTGACAAGGTTGTCCATGTGACCTACGGACTTGACATGGGTGTTGAGTACACGCTGAAGGAAACAGTTGCTCCCGACGGATACATCGTCATCAAGGAGATCACCTTCACGATTGACAACGAAGGCAAGCTTACCACAACGGGCAGCACCACCACCGATGAGAATGGTAATACCGTGATCCTGGTGGAAGACAAGATGACTCACATCGGTATCAAGAAGGTTGACATTGCCAACGGCGATGAACTGGACGGCGCAGTCATCCAGATCCTTGATGAAGACGGCAACGTCATCGAAGAGTGGACATCCAAGAAGGGTGAAGTCCACGAGGTGAAGGGCCTGAAGACCGGCGTGACCTACACACTGCACGAAGTAACAGCTCCCGACGGATACGAACTGACGGCTGATACGACCTTCGTGATCAGCGAGGATGGTACGGTGACATCCACCGGAACGATCGTCGACAGCACGGAGCAGAGCGAATACCCGATCCTGCTGGTCGAAGACGAGATGAAGAAGACGACCGCGGCGATCAAGAAGGTCTGGGACGACGAAGACAACCGCGACGGCAAACGGCCGGTGACCCTGATGGTACACCTGCTGGCGAACGGCGAGGCAATCAGGGATATCACCCTGACAGCCGGCACCGGATGGAGCGCGTTCGTCGACGGACTGCCGGTGAAGAATCACGAGCAGCAGGATATCGCGTATACCTGGAGCGAAGACGATCCCGGAGACGGATATGTCCTGACCGGAACGGTGACCGACGGCATCATCACCACACTGACTAACAGCTACGGACCCGAGAAGACCAGCATCAGCGTGACCAAGATCTGGGACGACGGCGACGGAAGCAAGCGGCCTGGACAGATCACGGTGCAGCTGTTCGCGGACGGTGTGGCTGAAGGCGAACCTGTGACTCTGGATGAAGGAAACGGATGGCGCTATACCTGGACAGACCTGTACAGGAACATCAACCCGAGCGGGCTGACCGGTGAGAGCAGGAAGATCGTATACACGGTGGACGAGCTGGAAGTGCCGGAAGGCTACGTGGCGACCGTCACCGGCAGCGATACAACCGGATTCATCATCACGAACAAGATGGAACTCGGCAAGCTGGTGATCGAGAAGACCTTCGACATTGAGCCGAAGGAAGAGGAAGAAGAGCCGGAAGACACGCCGATGGACATCCCGGTTATCAAGATCTGGAGCGACAACAAGAACCAGGATGGCAACCGGCCGAGCTCCATCACCGTACGTCTGTGGGCGGACGGCAAGGAAGTCGGAACCGCGACCCTGAGCGAAGGCACCGGATGGCAGTATACGTTCACCGGGCTGCCGAGAACGAAGGGCGAAGGCGAAGAGAAGGCCAAGATTACCTACACGATCACGGAAGATGCTGTGCCGATGTACACCAGCCATGTGACCGGCTACACCATCACGAACGTCTACCAGCCGGAGACCACGCAGGTCAGCGTGGAGAAGGTCTGGGACGACAAGAACAACCAGCAGGGCATCCGGCCGACCAGCATCTATATGACGCTGAGCGACGGAACCGTGGTTGTACTCTCCGAGGAGAACGGATGGAAGGCGACGGTGACCGGGCTGCCGACGATGAAGGACGGGAAGCCTGTCGTGTACACCTGGACAGAGCAGCAGGTCGTCGGATACAAGCTGACGAGCGTGACCACGGTGGATGGCGTGACCATCTTCACCAATACGGTCACCGAGCAGCCGAGGACGCCGGAAGGGCAGAAGAAGCCGCAGACGCCGAAGGATACCTGGTATACCTTCGAAGACTATGATACCGCACTTGGGTTGAACATACTGATTAACCATGTGGGTGATTGCTTCGACTAACAAAATGAGGGACTGGCGAAAGCCAGTCCCTTTCTCTGTGGGTAAAAAACGGCCCGCCGGATGGCGGGCCTGAAGTGTTTTGTTACATTTTTTCGTCCACGAGCTTCTGGAGCTCGTTCATGAAGGATTCGACGTCGGTGAATTTGCGGTAGACCGCGGCGAAGCGGACATAGGCGACATCATTAAGTTCCTTCAGCTCGGACATGACCATATCGCCAAGCTTTTCAGAGGCGATTTCGCCTTCCATGGCGGAATAGGCGGCCTGCTCCACGCGGGTGACAATGGCATCGATCTGCTGCATGCTGACGGGAAGCTTATCGCAGGCGTGGAGAATGCCGGCCTTGATCTTCTGGCTGTCAAAGGCTTCGCGGCGGCCATCCCGCTTGACGACGAAGAGGGGGCTCAGCTCCACCTTCTCATAGGTCGTAAAACGGCGGCCGCAGTTGATGCATTCCCGCCGGCGGCGGATGCTGTTGCCGTCATCGGTGGGGCGGGAGTCGATGACCTTGCTGTCGGTGCAGCTGCAAAACTGGCATTTCATTCAGTGATTCCTCGACTTTCTTTAAGATCCTTCGCTGCGTTCAGGATGATACGGAGGGAGGGCTTAGCCTATGGAACCCAGATCCTTGAAGAGATCCTTGTTGGCCTGGTAGAGCTTCTGATAGACTTCATAGACTTTGGCGTACTTCGGGATGTTCTCGGCGATCGGATCCTGGGCAGGATTGACATGGATCATGGCGCGGCAGGCTTCCTGCACGCTGCCATAGAGGCCGGCACCGACACCGGCGAGGATGGCCACACCCAGAGCGGGGCCTTCGGTATTCACCGTTGTGGCGACGGGGCAGTTCATGACATCGGCGAGCATCTGGCGCCAGAGAGGGCTCTTTCCGCCACCGCCGCAGGCGAGCATCGTCTCGGGGGCGACACCCATGCCGGCGAGGACGCCGAGGCAGTCATTGAGGCTGTAGGTGACGCCTTCCATGACGGCACGGAGGAGGTCACGGCGCTGATGCATGGCGCTGAGGCCGAAGAACATGCCGCGGCAGTCACTGTCCAGATGGGGAGTGCGCTCGCCCATGAGGTAAGGCGCGTAGATCAGCTTGTTGGCGCCGATGGGGCTCTGGGCGGCTTCCTGATTGGTGAGCTCATAGGTATCAACACCCATGGCTTCCGCCGTGGTCTTTTCGGCGGCGCAGAAGTTATCCCGGAACCACTTGAGGCTCAGGCCGGCCGCCTGGGTGACGCCCATGACATGCCAGGCGCCGGGGACGGCGCAGCAGAAGGTATGGACACGGCCCTTGGGGTCGATGGCGAGCTTGTCGGTATGGGCGAAGACGACACCGCTGGTGCCGATGGTCGTAAAGGCTTTGCCATCCTCGACCACGCCGGTACCGACGGCCGCGGCCGCGTTATCGCCGGCACCGCCAACGACCAGGGTCTTTTCACTGAGGCCGGTGAGCTCCGCAGCCTTCGCGGAGATATGGCCGGTGACCTCGGGGCTCTCATAGACTTTGGCGAGGAGGTTCTTATCAATATCCAGGATATTCAGGAGTTCATCGCTCCAGCAGCGGTTCGGCACATCCAGCATCTGCATGCCGGAAGCATCGGAGACTTCGGTCGCGAAATCACCGGTGAGCATGAAGCGGACATAGTCCTTCGGCAGGAGGACATGGCGGCACTTCTTATAGTTTTCCGGCTCATGATTGCGGACCCAGATCAGCTTGCTGAGGGTGAAGCCGGGGAGGGCGGGATTGGCGGTGATGCGGATCAGATTCTCATAACCGACTTTGGCGGTGATTTCCTCGCACTCCTTGGCGGTGCGCTGGTCACACCAGATGATGGAGGGGCGGATGACCTCATCCTTCTCATCGAGCATGACAAGGCCATGCATCTGGCCGCTGATGCCCAGGGAGACGACATCTTCCTTGCTGACGCCGCTCTTGGTCAGGACTGTGCGGATCGTGCTGACGGCGGCGTTGTACCAATCCTTCGGATCCTGCTCGGCCCAGCCGTTCTGCGGCTGATAAAGCGGATACTCCACGGTGGCGGAGCAGATGCCCTTGCCATTCTGATCAAACAAAACTGTTTTGGTACCGGAGGTGCCCAGGTCGATGCCAAGTAAATACTTCATATGCGATTTCCTCTCTATCCACAAAATATAGTGGTGATTGCCTGTTTCCTATTATAGAGTTGTGGTTGGGGGATTGTCAAGATTCAGGATTGATGACAGCCCAGAAGGCGGGCTTGGGATTGCGGTCCTTATCAAAGAGAAGGGGGGACTCGTTGCGGCGCCAGGACATATTATCCGTGATACCCCAGACCTGGACGGCTTCCGTCTGATCGGCATGCTTCAGCATGATGGACATGACCTCGGCGTAGCGCTTCGCCTGGGACTGAAGAGCAGCATCGTTGGTTGACGAGATGCCGACATCCAGCTCGCTGACGCGGAGCTTCAGGCCAAGGGCGGCGATGCTGTCTACCGCGCCCATGATGGCAAAGGTATTCGGCTCGGTGGCGCCGTGGTGCATCTGGAAGCCGTAACCGTCAATATTGCCTTCAGGGATGAGCTGATTCAGCAGCTTGGTGATGCCGATGCGCTTGCCGCCGTAGGCAGTGTTGTAATCATTGTAATACAGGAGGACGCCGGGGGCCGCGTACTTGCGGGCAAACTCGAAGGCTTTGAGGACGAAATCCTCGCCGACGGTCTTTGTCCAGGGAGAATTGGCACGGAGCCAGCCGGTGCCGTCATCGATGGCTTCGTTGACCACATCCCAGGAGACGATGACGCCGGGATAGAGCTGCTCGGTCTGCGTCAGAACCTCGCGGATATAGTTTTCCATCCGGGCGAGCATGACCTCACGGGAGACGAGGGGGTTCTTGGCATCGTAGCCCTCATGGAAGAAGGCTTCGGGGGTCTGGGAATGCCAGACGAGAACGTGGCCGTGGACCTTGATGCCGTTTTCCTGCGCGAACTTCAGGAGAGGCGTCGCGGCGTTGAAATGCACAGCGACAGCGGTGTCATCCTCAACAGCGAGCTTCTTGCTGGCGGCGACATCGAGGACGCTGTCGGGCTTGAGCTCGTTTTCGGGCGTCAGGATGCTGAACTGGGCCTTGACCAGCTTGAGGAGATCCTTGTCATAGAAGGCCTGGGCGGGGATGGCGGCGCCGAAATCGAAGGAGGAGGCGTAGGTATCCTTCAGGGAAGGGAGAGGTTCAGCTTCAGCCGCGAAGGCTGCGGAGGAAAGGGAAACGATAAGGACGAGGGAGACGAGCAGGGCGAGGATTCGGTTCATGATGATGACACTCCTTTAAAGTGATATTGCTCCCCGGACGGGGAGCAAAGGTGTTGATGGGGATCGATGATGATTATTCATCCGCGCGGAAGGCGTAGATGGTTGTGGTGTCATACTTTTCGCCGGGACGGAGAATCGTCGTGCCGGGGAAATTGGGATGATTGGGATCATCCGGGCAATGCTGGGTCTCCAGGCAGAAGCCGGAATACTTGCCGTAATCAACGCCGCCTTTGCCGCCCTTCTGATTCGTCGTGCAGGCGGTATAGAGCTGGACGGCGGGCTGGTCGGTCAGGACCTCCAGGTAGCGGCCGGACTCTTCATGCCAGACGCTGGCGGCAAAGCCCATGGCTTCCCCCTTGCGGAGGACAAAGTTGTGATCGTAGCCGCCGGCGGGGATCATCTGGGGGCAGGAATCCATGACTTCGAGACCTTCCTCGATCAGGAGACCGTCGCGGAGATCCAGGGGGGTATCCACCACCGCCATATAATCGCCGGTGGGAATGAGGCCGCTGTCCACCTTGGTGATGACATCGGCATCGATGGAGACCACGTGATCCTTCACGGTGCCGTGAGCATGACCGGCCAGATTGAAATAGGTATGGTTGGTCAGGTTGCAGAGGGTGGGTTTATCGGTCGTGGCTTCGTAGCGGATGATCAGATCGCACATATCATTCCAGGTATAGGTGACAGTGACATCCAGGGTGCCGGGATAGTTCTCCTCGCCGTCGGGGGAGATCCGGTGGAAGGAGACGGAATCCTCATGGTCGCCCTCCTTTGGTGTGCCGGTCCAGAAATGGGCGGAGAAGCCGACCTTACCGCCGTGGAGGTGGTTGATGCCGTGGTCGTTCAGGGCGACCTGATAGGGGACGCCGTCGATCGAGAACTTGCCGGCGCCGATGCGGTTGCCATAGCGGCCGACGGTATCGCCGAAGCAGCCATGGGGCCCTATATAGCGGTCCAGGGAATCGAAGCCGAGGGCGACGTCATCCATGTTGCCGCCGGCATCGGGGACGATGATGGAGGTGCAGATAGCGCCCCACTCGATCACGGAGACGGAGGCGCCCATGGCGTTCGTCATTGTAAACTTATGAACATCTTTGCCTTTTGGGGACTTTCCCCAAACCTCTGATTTAATTGACATTGAAATTCCTCCTATCAGTTCGTTTTGAATACCTCTTCCCCTACACCCCTTCTCCGCTCAGTTAGTTGATTTATGATGTTTGTAGTCTTGAGCGGAGACGGGGATTAAGTAAGCGGTGGGGGCTTCGCCCCAACACCCCCACTTCTCTTCGGGGAAACGAGCAACGGACACGATCCTAGTCTTCCTCTTTCATTGTAAGGTTTTGGGACGGAAAGTCAAGAGGTTCGGGAAGAGTTTCGAGGCCGTCGAGCTTGCGGCGGATGGTGCGGGTGCGGGATACGGCGGAATCGATCGATTCACCGGCCTGATCGAGGCGGTGACGTGTGGACTCCAGGATCTCGGCGAAGCGGGTGAAATCCGTTCGGATTTCACCGAGAAGGCGCCAGACCTCGCCGGAGCGCTGCTCGATCGCCATGGTGCGGAAGCCCATCTGGAGGGCGTTGAGCATGGCGGAGAAGGTGCCGGGGCCGGCGAGAACGATCCGCTCCTCCCGCTGGAGGGATTCCACCAGATCCGGTGACTGGAGGGCTTCAGCATAGAGGCCCTCGATGGGCAGGAACATGACGGCGAAATCCGCGGTATGGGGCGGGGAAATATACTTCGAAGAAATCTTCTTCGCCTCGGCGCGGAGACGCTGGCGGAGCGATTTGCGGGCGGCCTCGGCCGCGGCGGCGTCACCGGCCTGGGAAGCTTCAACCAGGCGGAGATAATCCTCCTGGGGAAACTTGCTGTCCACCGCGAGATAGACCAGACTGCCGGTGCGGTCCGGGAGGAGAATGGCGAACTCTACGCGCTCGGAAGAGCCGGGGACGACCGCTACATTTTCCTCATACTGGCCGGGGGCCAGGGCCTGGCGGATCAGGTTGGCCAGCTGCATCTCTCCCCAGATGCCGCGGGTCTTCACATTCGTGAGAACCTTCTTCAGATCGCCGACACCGGCGGCCAGGGAATGCATCTCGCCCAGACCTTTATAGACGGATTCCAGGCGTTCACTGACCTGGGCGAAGCTGGCATCCAGCTTCTTATCCAGACTTTCAGAGAGGCGCTGATCCACCGTCTTCCGCATCTCGGAGAGCTGGCGCTCATTCTCGAGACGGAGGGAATTGATTTTCTCCTCCTGATTGCGCGTCGAAAGCAGAACCTGGCGCTGCATGCTCTCCAGGAGAGACGTCTGAGACTGGCCCATCTGGGACATGGTGGAGACCAGGTTCTGATTGGCTGCCTGGAGGGAAGTGACCGTTTCATCCCGCTGGGCGTCGAGCTCGTCGAGGAGCTGATTGCCAAGGGCGGTCAGGTCGCTCTCCTGGCGGAGGGCGTCGTTTTCCAGGCGGTGGGATTGGGTGATCTGGCGGACCAGGATCACGACCAGGAGGACCAGACAGGCAAGGAGGAGATAGAATTCAGGACTCATATTTCCCGCCGTCCTTCCAGGGCTTTGAGGAGGGTGACTTCATCGGTGTACTCGAGATCGCCGCCGACGGGGACGCCGTGGGCGATGCGTGTGCAGCGGATGTTCATCGGGCGGAGAAGCCGGGCGATATAGGACGCGGTGGCCTCGCCCTCCACGTCGGGATTGGTGGCCAGAATGACCTCGGAAACCTGCTCCGCGGACAGACGGGACATCAGCTCTTTGATATGGATATCATCCGGGCCGACGCCTTCCATCGGGGAGAGGGTGCCGTGGAGGACATGATAAAGGCCGGCGTACTCATGGGTACGCTCCAGGGCCGCCACATCCCGGGGATCCCGGACGACGCAGATCTGGCCGTTATGACGGGACGGATCCGCGCAGACGGAACACAGGTCTCCGGCGGCATAATTGCCGCAGACATTGCAGAAGCGGATGGCCTTGCGCCCCTCCCAGAGGGCCACCGAGAGGCTGCGGACATCCTCCAGGGGCATCTGGGCGATGAAATACGCAAAGCGCATGGCGGTTTTCTGGCCGACGCCGGGGAGCCGGTGGAGCTCCGCGGCCATGGTTTCGATGGGTTCGATCTGGGCGCCCATATCAGAACAGACCGCCCATTCCGCCGATGCCCGGAGCCACGCGGCTCATGGCGGATTCGCGGGCTTCCTCGCCCTTGCGGAGGGCTTCGTTGACCGCAGCCAGGATCAGATCCTGGAGCATTTCGATGTCATCGGGATCCACGACCTGGGGGTCGATGGTGATGGAGGTGAACTCCCGCTTGCCGGTGACCTTTACCATGACCATACCGCCGCCGGAGGAAGCTTCGTATTCCGCCTGATCGAGGGCTTCCTGGGCTTCCTGCATCTGCTGCTGCATTTTCTGGGCCTGGCGCATGAGTTGCTGCATGTTGGCGCCTCCTCCGAAGCCGCCAAAGTTCTGTCTTGCCATTTTGATAAGCTCCTTTCTTTATATTGGGGGGCTTTCCGATCGCCCCCCAAACCCCCTTCGGTCTCCATTTGTTAGGGAGTTAATACTGGTTTAGGGTAATGATATCTAATTATTCGTTGTGTCTGCCGGCGGGGTTTCCGGGAGGGGAATGAGGCCGGTGACGACGTCATCCAGGATGGCCATGACATAGGGCATGCCTTTGCCCTGGCGGTTCTGGAGAAGAATTTCGGATTTGCTGAGTTTGGTCTGGGGAGAACGAAGCTGGGTGACCAGGAGGGAAGTCGGGACATTGCGGGGAGCAGCGGCGAAGCCGGCGATCAGGCGGCCGTTGGAGCCGTTTTTATTGAAATAGAAGCAGCGAACGCCTTTGCCGCCCCGGTTCTGGGACTCGAAATCCAGCTGGGGGATCCGCTTCGCCCAGCCGCGCTCGGAGAAGAGGATGACCTCGTCGTTTTCAGCCAGCGGGGAGAAGAAGAGCACTTCATCGCCGGACTCCACGGTCATGGCACGGACGCCGGAAGCGACGCGGCCCTGGACCGGGACACCGGTCAGCGGGAAGCGGATGCTCATGCCGCCGCGGGTGATGAGCAGGAGATCCTCCTGCGCGGAGGCCTGGCAGACGGCGAGGAGGGCGTCTCCCTTGCGGAGGGAGAGGGCCGGATACTTGCGGGAGCGGACATCATAATCCGCCGCCGCGGTGCGCTTGATCATGCCGTTCTTCGTAATAAAGAGGAAGTCCGGCATCTGCTTCAGGGACGCGGAATCAGCGGTGAGCATATAAAGCGCCTGCTCGCCGTCCTCCAGGCCCATGAGGACACCGGAGAGGAGCTGGCCGCGGTCCCGGGGTTTGCTCTCCGCGAGCTTCCCGACCTGGACGGGATAACAGTTGCCCAGGTCCGTGAAGATATAGAGGGTTTCCGCCGTGGTCGTCTGGAAGAGGAAACGGGCGGAATCCTCCAGGCTTTCCTCCGGCGAGGGGACGGGCGTCCGCTTCAGCTGGGCCGGGAGAACGCGCTTAAGGTAGCCGCCATTGGTATAGAGCACTACGGCATCCTCGGGAACGGGGGCGTTATCCGGCAGCTCCACCGGGGCGTCCTCCGGGGTCTCCAGCGTCGTACGCCGCTCATCGGCAAACTGATCCGCCAGAGCTTCCATCTCCTTGCGGATGACTTCCTGCAGCTTGCGCTCGCTCTTCAGGATGGATTCGAGGCGGCTGATCAGCTTCAGGATATCGGCATACTCCTTCCGGAGCGCCTCGACCTCCAGATTTGTCAGGCGCTGGAGGCGCATATCCAGGATGGCCTGCGCCTGGATCTCGGTCAGGGAAAAGCGCTCCATGAGGCCGATGCGGGCCTCCTTCGGGCTCTTGCTGGCGCGGATCAGGGCGATGACCTCATCCAGATTATCCAGCGCAACCATCAGACCCTCCAGAATATGGGCGCGGGCTTTGGCCTGCTTCAGCTCATACTCGGTGCGGCGGGTGACGACCTGCTTCTGATAGGTGATATAGCCGGCAATCAGAGACTTCAGGTTCAGGAGGACCGGTTTGCCGCCGGCAATGGCGACAAGGTTGACACCGAAGGTGATCTGCAGGTCGGAATACTTATAGAGATACGCCAGGACGCGGAGAGGATCCACATCCTTCTTCAGCTCGATGACGGCGCGCATGCCGGTGCGGTCAGACTCATCGCGGATATCATAGATGCCACCGAGGGCTGCCTTTTTCTCCTCGCTGAGCTTCAGGATCTTCTCCAGCATGGCGGCCTTGTTCACCTGATAGGGAACCTCGGTGATCACCAGGAGCTTTCGGCCTGAAGTTCCGTCCTCCACATGGACCCGGGCGCGGAGCGTCAGCTTGCTGCGGCCGGTTTCATAGCCGCGGCGGATTTCCTCGTTATTCAGGAGAACCCCGCCGGTCGGGAAATCTGGGCCGGGGAGGATCTTCATGAGCTCATCGAGGGTGATATCGGGATTCTCCATCTGGGCGATGACCGCGCGGATGGATTCGCCGAGGTTATGGGTCGGGATGTTTGTGGCCAGGCCGACCGCAATGCCGTTGGCCCCGTTGACCAGCAGGTTCGGGAAGCGGGCGGGGAGCATATCCGGCTCCTTCAGGGTATCATCAAAATTCAGGCGGAAGGGGACGGTATCCTTCTCGATATCCCGAAGCATCTCCATGGCCAGGGGCGTCATACGGGCTTCGGTGTACCGCATGGCGGCGGCACCGTCCCCGTCGATGGAGCCGAAATTGCCGTGGCCGTCGACCATGGGGCAGCGCATCGAGAAATCCTGCGCCATATGGACGAGGGCACCGTAGACCGAGGAATCCCCATGGGGATGGTATTTACCGAGACAGTCGCCGACGATACGGGCGCACTTGCGGTGAGGCTTATCGGGCGTCGTGCCCAGCTCCATCATCGTGTAGAGAATGCGGCGCTGGACGGGCTTGAGGCCGTCCTCCACGCGGGGAAGCGCGCGCTCGAGGATGACATGCTCGGCATAGGGCATCATGCTGTTGTGCATGACGTCCTCCATGTTGATTTCGATGATGCGGGAGGGATCATCCTTCACGATCGGCTTATCGGATTCCTTACGCTTCGGCACGGATTACGCCTCCTTCCGGTCAGCAGCGGAACGGCTGCTGAGATCGAGCTTCTCATCGAAGGTGTCTTCCTTGTTGAAATCGGCATGCTCGGTGATGTAATCCCGGCGGGGCTCGACCTTGTCGCCCATGAGGACGGTCGTCAGCCGGTCGACCAGAGCGGCATCCTCGATGGAGACGCGCATCAGCTTGCGCTGAGAGGGATCCATGGTCGTCTCCCAGAGCTGCTCGGGATTCATCTCCCCAAGGCCCTTATAGCGCTGGAGGGTATAGCCCTTACCGACGGAACGCGTCGCCTTCGCGAGCTCCTTGTCATCATAGGCGTAGATGACATGCTGGCCCTTCTGCACCTTATAGAGCGGGGGCATGCCGATATAGACATGGCCGCCGGTGATCAGATCCTTCATATAACGGAAGAAGAAAGTGAGCAGGATGGCGCGGATATGGGCACCGTCCTGATCCGCATCGGACAGAATGATGACCTTGCCGTACTTCAGATTGCCAAGGGAGAAGCCCTCGTCAATCCCGGTGCCCAGGGCGGTGATCAGGGAGCGGAACTCCTCATTGGCCAGGACCTGATCGAGATGCTTTTTCTCGACATTCAGGGGCTTGCCGCGGAGGGGAAGGATGGCCTGGAAGCGCCGGTCGCGCCCCTGCTTGGCGGAACCGCCGGCGGAATCGCCCTCGACGATGAAGAGCTCATTATCCTCCCATTTGCGGCCGGTGCAGGAGGAAAGCTTGCCCACGAGGGGAGCGGCCTCCAGCTGGCTGGCCTTGCGGACGTTATCCCTGGCCTTGCGGGCGGCCTCCCGCGACTGGGCGGCGCGGATCGCCTTGGTCACGATGGCGGAGGCGACCTCCTGATTCTTCAGGTTATCAAGCCAGTCCATGAGCTGCTGGGAGATGATGGCCTCGACGGCGGGACGGACCTCGCTGTTGCCGAGGCGGCCCTTGGTCTGCCCCTCGAACTGGGGATTCTTGACCAGCGTGGTCAGGACGCAGGTCAGGCCCTCGCGGAAATCCTCGCCGGAGAGGTTGTTATCCTTCTCCTTCAGGAGGCCGACGCGGCGGGCGTAATCATTGAAGCACTTGGTGAAGGCGGCCTTGAAACCGGTCTCGTGGGAGCCGCCCTCCGGGGTGTTGATATTATTGACGTAAGAGAAGAGGGACTCGGTAAACCCGTCGGTATACTGAATCGCGGCGCGGCAAATGACGGTATCCCGTTTGCCCTCGAGATAGATGATATCCTCCTGGAGAGCGTTCTTGCCGGCATTGAGATAGCGGACATAATCCGAGATACCGCCCTCATAGCAGAAGACGCGGGTGCGGGCTTCCGGATCGGCAAGACGCTCATCGGTAAAGGTGATGCGGATGCCGCGGTTCAGATAGGCCAGCTCCTGCAGGCGGCGGGCGACCGTCTCCGTGTTGAAACGGACATCCTCGAAGATCTGATCATCGGGAAGGAAGCGGACGAGCGTCCCCTTCTTGCGGGTGTTGCCCAGGAGCTCCAGCGGGCCGGTGGGCTTGCCCGCGGCGATCTTATGGGTGACCGGATCGGGCTCGGAGGTGAAAGCCATGCGGTAATGGCTCCAGTTCAGGAAGACATCGACCGTAAGCCAGCGGCTGAGCGCGTTGACCACGCTGGCGCCGACGCCGTGGAGACCGCCGGAATAATCATAATTGTCATTATTGAACTTGCCGCCGGC
The DNA here is from genome assembly GCA_947166385.1 of uncultured Clostridia bacterium. Classification (GTDB taxonomy): domain Bacteria; phylum Bacillota; class Clostridia; order Christensenellales; family Aristaeellaceae; genus Aristaeella. The sequence goes on from CAMVEB010000038.1 coordinate 14,938, forward strand.
GTGCAGCACGGTGAAGATCACCTCGACACCGGGGATGCCGAGAGTCGGGTGCGTATCTACCGGCATGCCGCGCCCGTTATCCCAGACGCTGGCTGAGCCGTCCTTATGCAGGGTGACGGTCACCTCGTCAGCGAAGCCGTTGGAAGCCTCGTCAATCGCGTTATCCACGATCTCCCAGAGGAGATGATGGAGACCGCGGGATGAAGTCGTTCCGATATACATGCCGGGACGCATGCGGACAGCCTCGAGGCCCTCAAGGACCTGAATGTTCCCGGCGTTATAGGTTTGCGATGCCATGGGGTCACTCCTTGTCTGATGGTCATGCGGGGCGGGACATCGGGATACCCTGTTCCGAGCCCGGCAGGCTTTCTCATGATACCATAAAATGGGGGGATATGGGAAGGGGAACACAAGATTTTGCGAATTCTTGACAGGGAACGGGAAAACGGGGATAATAGGAGGGTAGAATGAAGGGAGATGTGCGCATGAAGCGCTTTCTGAGCCTGTGGTTATGCCTGTGCCTGGTGATGGGTGGGCTTTGCTATGCTTTGGCCGAGGAGGACGATGAGGATATCGGACCGCTGGGAGAAGACGAGACGGAGATTACCAAAGAGGAAGAGGATGAGATCAAACGGCTGGACGAGGAAGACGACAGCATGTACGAGGTGACGGGCAAGGTATGGCCGGAACCACGGAAGGAAGACTTCAACACCAGCTCGCCGGCTATCTATACCTGCGCGATCCGGCCGAACTACAGCATCTTCTCGGAGATGAACGTGGAGAGCAAGCGCGTGATGTCCGCGACGGGGTACTCGGTATACAACGTGGATATCCTGTATGTCGGGCTGCAGTGGCTGATCGTGCGGAAGGACAAGAAGATCGGCTATATCAAGCGGGAATGGGTGAACCTGAACGAGATCAAGCCGGTGGATCCGGTGAACACACCGCCGTTCAACATGCAGAAGCACAACTACATTGCCACGACGGCGACGGAATGCCACGTGCGCAAGACCATGGACGCGAACCACAGCAATGGGGACGACGGGAACAACTGGGTGATCCTGAAAAAGGGAACGAAGATCACGATCTGGCAGTTCTACGAAGGCTGGGCGATGGTGAACTACATGCGCAGCTACGGATACATCGACCCGAACGAACTGACGGACCTGAAGCCGGTATCGCCCGCGGACGAAGTGATCTTTGACGACTGCCCGATCGCGGCCTATACGAGCTATTACAAGATGGCGCAGACGGAGACCAACCTGAACCGGATCCACAACATCAAACTGGGATGCGGGTATATCAGCCGGGTTGTGGAGCCCGGGGAGACCTTCGACGCCAACAAGGTGATGGGACGGTACAACGCCAGCAAGGGATACAAGCAGGCCGGCGTGCTGATTGACGGACGGACGGTGGCCGGATACGGCGGCGGAACCTGCCAGGTATCCAGCACGCTGTACAATGTGCTGGTGCAGCTGCCGAAGCTGAAGGTGCTGTACCGGCACGCGCACGGCGGGAACGGCGCGAGCTACCTGCCGATTCACTGCGACGCGGCGGTGGGGAACGCGAAGCTGAACCTGCGGTTCAGGAATGATTATGATTTCCCGATCCGGATTGACGCGACGAGCAATGATGACGGGGCTTTGTCAATCAGGATTTACAAAGCAGAGTAATGTTGGGGGGCTTTCCGTATATTAACGCTTATCCCGCCTTCATCTGCCACTGGCAGCGGCGGTATAAGCGCCCCCCATTTCCGCAACCTCAATCGGCGCAACTGTCCACAGGACAGATTGCTTGTTTCGATTGATCTCAGCTCTGATGAAATTTCTGCCACTGGCAGTCATCAGAGCTTCGGCCCCTTCGGCCGGATTTTATTTTAGCTGGTTAACAGAATTGAGGGACGGTTTTGTCGTTTTACGGAAGGAAAACGAACAGAGCCGTTCCTTTGTTTTGCGGCGCTTTTGTGTATCGTCTGTATTTTTCCGGGAAAAGAGGATAAGTGCGTACTAATTTGCCGGATGAGATGTTTTCAAGTCCCGTGGGTTGTGGTAAAATTCCTGATGTCGGACAAAGAAGAAGGAGGCCGGGGAACCGGCGGGGAGGAAGAACATGATCGAGTTACAGCATGTGACAAAAACCTACGCAAAGAACAACACCAAGGCGGTGGACGACCTGAGCCTGGAGATTAAAGGCGGAGAGCTTTTCGGCTTTATCGGGCCCAACGGCGCTGGCAAAACCACCACCATCAAAATGATGACCGGCGTGCTGACACCGGACGAGGGCACCATTACGATGGCGGGGTACCGGATGGATTCGGAGCGGGTGAAGGCACAGCGGATGATTGGCTTCGTGCCGGACGGAAATGACCTGTATGACCGGCTGACGGGGATGGAATATCTGAACTTCATGGCGGATATCTACCAGGTGGACCAGGCCAAACGGAAGGCGCATATCGAAAAATATCTGGATATTTTCTCCCTGGGGGATGCGATCAACAACCAGGTTCGTTCTTATAGTAAGGGAATGAAGCAGAAGCTGGTCGTGATCGGCGCTCTGATTCATAACCCGCCGGTATGGATCCTGGACGAACCGCTGGGCGGACTGGATCCCCGGGCCGCGCACCTGCTGAAGGAAGAGATGATGCGGCACTGCCGCGAGGGGAACACCGTGTTCTTCTCCACGCACGTACTGGAAGTGGCGGAGAAGCTCTGTACCCGCATCGGCGTGATCGCGCACGGCGGGCTGAAGGCCGTCGGTACCCTGGAAGAACTGCGCAGCGGCGAGGTCGGCGCAAGCCTGGAAGAGCTGTTCCTGGAACTGACCGAGGATGACGGAGGCGAAGAGAAATGACTCAATTCTTTGCCTTGCTGCGGCTGAATCTTCTGAGCCGGTACGCCGACCTGAAGCCCCGCAACCTGAAAACCGCGCTGACAGAGAAGCGCGGACGGACGATCGGGATGTTCATCGCGATCCTGTTCCTGATCGGATATCTGGGCGTGATCCTGTTCCTGCTTGAGACCAGGGCGCTGGACATCCTGATGAGAATGGGCGCACCGGATCTGCTGCTGAGCCTGGCCGTGATGCTGAGCACAGCGGGCACTCTGCTGATGGCATTCTTCTTCATCATGAGTTCACTGTACCTGGGACGGGACAACGCCTTCCTGGCGGCGATGCCCGTGACGCCGCGGCTGCTGCTGACCTCAAAGATGGTACAGGTATGGGTAAGCGAGACGCTGATTGACGCGGTGATCATCCTGCCGGCCTGCATCCTGTACGGAAACCGGGTAGGCGCTGACATCGGATTCTATCTCCGGATGGTGGTAACCTGGCTGATCGTCGCCATCCTGCCGATCTCCATCGCATCGGTGATCTCGGCGTTCCTGATCCGTATTTCCGCCCTGTGGAAGCGGCGGGAGCTGATCATGACCGTCGGCGGGATCCTGCTGTTTGTTGCCTACATGATTGTGATGATGAACGTCGGCGGGATTACCGGCGGCAGCGAAGATGCCAACGCGGCTGTCGAGAAATTCTTTACGGACAATGCCACGCGCATCAGCGGCATGAGCACGATGTTCCCACCGGCCGCGTGGGCGACCAGGGGACTGCTGGGCGACTGGGGCATGCTGGCACTGTACGCGGCGGTGAGCCTGGCGGCGATCGCGGCGGTGATCGGCGTGCTGGGCATCTTCTACCGGAAGCTGAGCCTGCTGCAGACAGAAACACCGACGGTATCCGGCAAGAAGGGCATCCAGAAGGGGTCCATCCGGGAAGGCAACGCCTTTAAAGCCAACGTCATGCGGGAATTCAAGCAGATCCTGCGGGTGCCTTCCTACGCGACAAACATCCTGCCGATCGCCTTCATGCCGCTGCTGATGACGATCATGATCGGCGCGATGGCGGGCAAGAGCGCCAGCGAGAACGGCGAGGGACTGACGACCCTGTTCACCCAGCTGAGCCCTGCGGTGGTGATGTGCATCATGGCGGCGGTCATGGCCTACATGGCTGGAATGAATCCTGCACTGAGTACCGCGGTGACCCGGGAAGGCAAGGGACATGATTTCCTGAAGGCGCTGCCGGTTTCGCCGAAAACGCTGATCCATGCCAAGCTGGCCGTCGGGTTCGGGCTGATGACCATCGGCCTGGTTGCCGCGTCGATCGCAATGGCGGTGATTATTCCCGGATATACGGTTCAGGTTATCCTGGCGCTGATCCTCTGCCTGCTGTTCAGCTTCGGAAACGCCTGCCTGGCGCTGAGCCGGGATGTGAAAAAACCGAGACTGGACTGGGTGACCGAGCAGGAGGCGGTGAAGCAGAACTTCGGCGTACTGATTTCCATGCTGGTATCCTGGGGCGTGCTGGCGGCACTGGCAGGGCTGAGCTACCTGATGCTGAGCAACGGATGGGAAATGATTCCGGTGTTCGCGGTGCTGGGCGTGATCCTGGCAGCCCTGACGTTGGGAGCCTATAGGCTGCTGATGAAAAATGTGGTAAAATACTATTGACGGTTTACCCGGAAGAATACAACAGACCGGAGGAGGAACCACCCAATGAAGAAATGGATGTGCATGCTGCTGGCGATGATCCTGATGTTCGCGGCGGGAAACTGCGCGCTGGCGGATGAGACCGTTCAGCTGCCGGACAGCGGGTATACCATCAAGATTCCGGACGGCATGATCTACGACGGACCGGGAACAGATCCGGACATGGCGAAATTTGCCTATGTATCGGACGAGCTGGGGCTGGATATCCTTTTCTTCAGCTATGAAGCCAACGGGTGGGAAATGCCCGAGGTGGCGGAATCCCTGAGAAATAACGGAACGGATGTGGAGCTGCGGCGGATCAACGGCATCGACATGATTGTCTACCGGCTGACAGATCCGGAAGATCCGCCGGAGAAAGGCATGAAGTGCATCGGATTCGTGCTGAAGGACGGGGATACCGTGGAGGAGATCTGCTTCTGGTACGCGAAGAAGAGCGCAGCTAAGCTGGCGGAGGAAATCATCAGCAGTATCGAATAAAACAAGGACAGGGAATCTATGAGTTTTACACACCTGCATCTGCACACGGAATACAGCCTGCTGGACGGTGCCTGCCGGATTACCTCGCTGGTCAAAAGACTGAAGGAGCTCGGCATGGATTCCTGCGCCATTACGGACCACGGGGTACTGTACGGCGCGATCGACTTCTATACGGCGATGAACGACGCGGGCATCAAGCCGATCATCGGATGCGAAGCGTACGTGTGCCGGGACCGGACGGACAAATCCGCCACGGGGCGGGAAATGAGCCATCTGATCCTGCTGTGCGAAAACAACACGGGATACCAGAACCTGATGCGGCTGATCAGCGAAGGATTCCTGACGGGGTACTACTACAAGCCCCGGATTGACTACAATCTGATCCGGGAATACCACGAAGGGCTGATTTGTCTGAGCGCCTGCCTGAGCGGCGATCTGCCGAAGATGCTGCTGAACGGACAGGACGAAAGTGCCCACGCCTACGTGCGCGAAATGCAGGAGATCTTCGGGAAAGACCACTTCTACATCGAAATTATGGACCATAATCTGCGGGAGGAGAAGACAGTTCTCCCCCGCCTGATTGCTATTGCCCGGGAAATGGATGTGCCGCTGGTGGCGACGAACGACTGCCACTATCTCGAAAAAAAGGACGCGCCGGCACAGGAAGTGCTGATGTGCATCCAGACCGGGAAGACGCTGGCGGACGAACAGCGGATGCGCATGGAGACCGGGGAGCTGTACGTTAAGAGCGAAGAGGAGATGCGGGCACTGTTCAAAAACGTGCCCGACGCCGTTGACAGGACGCGGGAGATCGCGGACCGCTGCAACGTGTCCTTTGAATTTGGCGTAACGCGGCTGCCGCACTATCCGGTGCCCGAGGGTGAGACCGCCCAGGAGATGCTGCGCAGGCTGTGCGGCGAGGGCATGCGGAAGCTGTACCCGGACGCGAAGGAGGAAGACGAACCCTACCGGCGGCTGGAGTACGAGCTGAGCACGATTGAGCACATGGGCTACGTGGACTACTTCCTGATCGTATGGGACTTCATCCACTATGCCAAGAGTCACGGGATTATGGTCGGGCCGGGGCGCGGAAGCGGCGCGGGATCCATCGTGGCCTACAGCCTCGGCATCACGATGCTGGATCCGCTGAAATACCAGCTGTTGTTTGAACGGTTCCTGAACCCGGAACGCGTGACGATGCCGGATATCGACGTGGACTTCTGCTATGAACGGCGGCAGGAGGTCATTGATTACGTGGCGCGGAAATACGGAGCGGACCACGTGAGCCAGATCATCACCTTCGGCACAATGGCGGCCCGCGGCGTGGTGCGGGACGTCGGCCGGGTGCTCGGGATGAGCTACCAGGAGACAGACGCTGTGGCCAAGGCGGTGCCGATGGACCTGGGGATGACGCTGGAGAAGGCGCTGAACCTGAGCCCGATGCTGCGCCAGATGTACGACGAGCAGCCGCGGGTGCGGGAGCTGATTGACACGGCGATGACATTGGAAGGCATGCCCAGGCACGCGTCGACCCACGCTGCCGGCGTGCTGATCACCGGGAAGCCGGTGATGGAATACGTGCCGCTGCAGCGGAACGACGAGGTGATTACCACACAGTACCCGATGGGGACGATTGAGCGGCTGGGGCTGCTGAAGATGGATTTCCTGGGGCTTCGGACGCTGACGGTGATCCGGGATACGCTGGACATGATGCGGGAGGCCGGGGTGCAGATGACGCCGGAGGAGATTCCGCTGGATGACCCGAGCGTATATGAAATGATCAGCCGGGGCGATACCGAGGGCGTGTTCCAGATGGAAGGCGGCGGGATGACCGGATTCCTGACGAACATGAAGCCCTCCTGCTTTGAGGACATCATCGCGGCGATCTCCCTGTACCGTCCGGGACCGATGGAATCCATCCCGCGGTACATCGCCGGAAAGATGAACCCCGCGAGCGTGCGGTACAAGACGGAGAAACTACGGCCGATCCTGGACGTGACGTACGGGTGCATGGTGTACCAGGAGCAGGTGATGCAGATCGTCCGCGACCTGGCCGGATACAGCTACGGACGGAGCGACCTGGTGCGCCGGGCGATGGCAAAAAAGAAGCATAAGGTCATGAACGAGGAGCGGGAGATCTTCGTACACGGTCTCGTGGACGCGGACGGCCGGGTGACGGTGCCCGGGTGCGTACGCAACGGCGTGCCGGAGAACGTAGCCAACGAAATCTATGACGAGATGATCTCCTTCGCGAGCTACGCGTTCAACAAATCCCACGCGGCGGCCTACGGCGTGGTGGCCATGCAGACAGCCTGGCTGAAACGGTACTATCCGGTGCAGTTCATGGCAGCGATGCTGAACAGCGTCTACGGGAACACGGGAAAGATCGCCGGATACATCCAGTACTGCCGGGGACGGGACATCGCGGTGCTGCCGCCGGACGTGAACAGGAGCCGGTGGAAATTCACAGTGGACCGGGATGCCGGCGGAAAACCCGCCATTCTGTTCGGACTGGGGGCAGTCAAAAGCGTCGGCGAGAACGCCGTGAACGCTATCCGGCGGGAGCGGGAAGAGAAGGGACCATACCGGGATATCTTCGACTTCTGCGCGCGGGTGGACACGACGGAATGCAACAAGCGCGTGGTGGAGAACCTGATCCGGGCCGGAGCCTTTGACGCCATGGGTGCCAGTCGGCCGCAGATGCTGGCGGTATACGAGCAGGCGATGGACGCCAACCAGGCCGCGCGAAAGAAGAACGTCGACGGGCAGGTGAGCCTGTTTGACATGTTCGGTGAAGAGGAGCGGGATCTGTTCCGCAACGAGATCCGGATGCCTGAGCTGCCGGACTGGCCGGCCCGGGTGAAGCTGCAGATGGAGAAGGAAGCCGTGGGCGTCTATATGACGGGGCATCCGCTGGACGACTACCGCGACGTGCTGCAGGGAATGACGTTCACAACGGCGATGCTGGAAAATGCCGGGCAAGGCGGAGAAGAGCCGGATCTGGACGGCCGGACTGCTGACATGGGCGGAATCCTGACGGAAGTCAAGAGCAAGACGACGAAAAAGGGCGACCTGATGGCCTTCGCGACACTGGAAGATATGACCGGGCAGATCGAATGCCTGATCTTCCCACGGGTGTATGAGAAATATCAGCCGCTGCTGCAGGAAGACTCGGCGGTGGTGATCAGCGGAAAGATCAGCGTCCGCGAGGAAGAAGCACCGAAGCTGCTGGCGGAACGTGTGACGCGGCTGGAGGAGTGGAAACCGCAACGGGCGGAAGAGCGACCGGCAGAGAACGGGAAGCAGCTGACAGACGCACAGCTGGCCGCCCGCGCGGAGAAGAAGCTGTTTCTGCGGCTGGAACGGAAGGACATGGACCGGGCCAGCGCGATGCTGGCGCTGGAGGCAGGAGATATCCCCGTGTATATGCATATCCCGGCGGAAAAGATGACGCTGCTGTGTCCGAGAGCGAACTGGTGCAACGGGACGGAGGCGTGCGTGGTGCGGATGAAAGAGGCGCTGGGAGAGAGCAATGTGGTGCTGAAGGGCTGAGAAAAGCCCCTTTATTGCATGCAGAATGACAGGGACGAAAGGAGGCGCGGGGCATGATTGAACTGGAACAAGTCAGCAAGAAATACGGCAGCCTGACGGCCCTGCGGGAGATCTCCTTTACGATCGGCGAACGGGAAACGGTCGGACTGCTGGGACGCAACGGAGCGGGAAAAACCACGCTGCTGAACCTGATGACCGGGTATTTTCCGCCTACCGGGGGACGCGTACGGATTGGCGGAAAGGACATGATGGAGGAACCCGGGACATGCAAGCGGATGATCGGGTATCTGCCGGAGAAGCCGCCGCTGTACGACGAGATGACGGTCGTGAGCTATCTGCGGTTTGTATGCGAACTGCGGGAAGTAAAGAATAAAGCCATCGGCGGGCATGTGGACGAGATTCTGGGCCTGTGCGGGCTGGAAGAGGTGCGCGGGCGGGTGCTGGGGCACCTGAGCAAGGGATACCGGCAGCGGGCCGGGATTGCCCAGGCTCTGTGCGGGGCACCGGAAGTGCTGATCTTTGACGAGCCGACGGTGGGACTGGATCCCCGGCAGACCGTCGAAATCCGGCAGCTGATCCGCCGACTGAGCGAGGATCACACGGTGATCTTTTCCAGCCACATCCTGAGCGAAGTGCAGCAGGCCTGCTCCCGGGTGATCATCCTGGAAGAAGGACGGATGGTACGGGACGTACGGGCCGGGGAACCGGAGGGGGACACCCTGCGGGTGCGGCTGCGGATTGCCGGGGAGGAAGAGAAAATCATGCGGACGCTGCGGCACCTGGACGGCGTGACAGACGCGGAGAGGCTGCCGGCGGAAGAGAGCGGCGTCACGGAGGCACGAATTACGGCCGCAGCGGGCGGAGACCGCGGCGCGGCGATGGACCGGATCTTCCGGATGCTGGCGGACAGTGGCCTGTGTGTGCGGATGATGCGGGAGGAAAGAGAAACGCTGGAGGAGGTATTCCTGAGAGCGACGGAGGAGGAAGCCGGATGAAAGCAGTCTGGAAGCGGGAAATGCAGGGATACTTCTGCACCGCGACGGGATATGTTTACCTGGGCGTTTTCCTGACGGTTTCCTCGGTGTTGTTCTACCTGCAGATCCTGAGCCAGCGGAGCGGGGATCTGCCTACCTTCATCGGCGGGATGAGCTATCTGTGGATGCTGCTGTGCCCGGTGCTGACGATGCGGCTGCTGGCGGAAGAAAAACAGAAAAAAACGGATCAGCTGCTGCTGACGAGCCCGATTTCGCTGCCGCGGATTGTTGGCGGCAAATATCTGGCGGCTGTGACGGTGCTGCTGGCAACAGCGGCGCTGACGCTGCTCTACGCGCTGATCGTCGGACTGTACGGAACCGTATACCCGATGGAACTGGCGGTGAACTATCTGGGATTCGTGCTGCAGGGATGCGCGTTCGCGGCGATCGATCTGTTCCTGAGCGGCTGCGCGGGAACGCCGGTAATCGCGGCGGTGCTGGCTTTCGGCGCGAATTTCCTGCTGTGGATCCTGGACCTGCTGGAAAGCGCGGTTCACATCGAATGGATCGCCGCGGGGCTCCGGTTCTGTTCGCTGTACCGGCGGAACGAGGCGTTTCTGATGGGGCAGCTGAGCTTCGCGGGGATCATTTTTGACCTGGCGGTGATCGCGCTGTTCCTGGCACTGACGGTGTTCCACCTGGACAGGAAACGGGTCGGGAGGTGACGGATGTTGAAGAAGAAATACGGGATAACATCCGCGCTGATCATGATCCTGCTGGCGGCATCGCTGGTTGCTCTGTGCATCGCGGCGGACAGCCTGGAAAACCGGAACGGATGGCGGCAGGACTATTCCTTCAACAGCATCTCCACCCACAGCGGGGTCACGAGGGATACGCTGGAAAAACTGGATAAAAAAGTACATATCTACGCGCTGTTCCGCAAGGGCAACGAGGACGCACCGCTGGCGGAGCTGCTGAACCGCTATGCCGCGGCGAGCAAAATGGTGACCTGGGAACAGACGGACCCCAGCCTGAACCCGGCTCTGCTGAATCGCTTTACCACGGACCGGGAAACGCCCGGGGAGGACTCGCTGATCGTCTGGTGTGAGGAGACGGGACGATGGCGGATCCTGGGGGCAGAGGACTTCGTCAGCGTTTCGATGGACACGGAAACCGGGGATTACAGCCAGGCAGGATGGACCTACGAACGGAGCATCACCAACGCGATTTCCTATGTGAGCCGGGAGCGGGTGCCGCAGGCGGTGATCGTGCAGGGGCACGGAGAACTTGACCGGGAGACGCTGCAGCACTTTGAGGGGTTGCTGAGCGCCAACCGGTTTGAGGTGACGTACGCGAACCTGACTGATCCGGACTATACGCCGGATCCCGAGGATCTGCTGATTTTCTTCAGCCCGCAGCGGGATCTGAACGATGAGGAACTGAAGAAGGTGAAAGATTTCGCGGCGGCGGGAGGCAGCTTTCTGTTTACCTGCGATTATTCGGATCCCATCGGCCGGATGCCGGGATACGCGGCGCTGCTGCGCAGCTATGGTTTTCTTCCGCGGGAAGGGATCGTGCTGGCAGAGCGGGACGCCGCCGGGACCTACTACAACGGAAACAGAACCTACCTAATCCCGGAAATGTGCTCGACGGATATCACGATCGACTTGATTGAAAGCGGGGCGGACCGGCTGCTGTTGCCCGGAAGCCGGTGCTTTGAGGATATTGGGGAAACGGATCGGAACCTGACGGCGGGCACGGTAATCCGGAGCGGAAAAGACACCTACCTGAAGGTGCTGACCGGGGAAAGCACCCAGATGGAGAAAAGCGAAGACGATCCGGAAGGCCCGTTTGCCCTGGCACTGCAGGCCAGGCGGGTTACGACGGACGGATACATCTCCCGGGCGTTCATCATCGGCTGCTCGGCGGCGATGACAGACAGTCAGGTATACGCGATGACGGACAGCCAGCAGCTGGTGATCCGGGTGACGGAATTCCTGCTGGATACCGAGAGCAGCGACCTGAGCATCCTGGCACGGGAAGCGATCCGGCCGGCACTCGGACCCGGAAGCATCGGGCCCGGGGCGGTGCTGGTGGCGGCGCTGCCGCTGGGCGTCCTGCTGGCGGCACTGCTGGTGCTGGGACGGAGAAGGAACAAATAAAACGATGCAGAAAGTGGAAAGACGAAAACACCGGGGAGGCCGGAAACGGGTCTGGCTGGCCGCGGCGGCGGTGCTGCTGGCAGGCAGCGTGACCGCGGCGGTGCTGCTGAGCCGGAAGCCGCCGGCGGAACCGCTGACAAAGGAAGACTATTCCGGACTGCTCGTCTCGCGGGAGGCGGAGGAGCTGGTTTCCGTGACGATTGAGCGGCGGGGCGAAGAGCCCTGGACGCTGATCCGGACGGAAAACGGGGAGCTGATGCCGGAGGGCGGGGAATGGACCGTATCAGAAAACCAGGCGCGGAAGCTGACGGAGAGCCTGACGCAGCTGCGGTATGAGGAAATCCTGAGCGAGGATGCGGAGGTGTACCGGGAGCATCCGGAAGACTTCGGGCTGAAGTATCCTCTGGTGACCGTGACGGGCGTCTATACGGACGGGAAGCAGGTGACGCTGCGGATCGGCGGGGATACCGGGATGGAGGAAAGCCGGCGGTATATGACCGTTGAAGGGGATGACCGACTGTACGCCGTGAGCAACGGGGTCGCCGAAGATCTGGACATGGAATACGCGCTGCTGCACCCGGTGCCCAAGCCCGAGATCTATGAAGCGCTGCTGGACCGGATCACGCTGACGGACCGGGAAGGCGGGAAGATCGCCGAATGGCAGCTGCGGGGGAAGATCACCGACCGGGATGCGGGAACGAACTGGATGATTACCGCGCCGTTCAACTATCCCGCGGATGAGGAAGCGATCAGCAATCTGAAAAAGAGCGCCGGGAACCTGCGGCTGGGCGTATACACCGCACCGGCAACCGCGGAAAACCTGGAAAAATACGGACTGAAGCAACCGGAAAAGACGCTGGAGATCCATATGGCGGCGGGCAGCACGGGCACTGTCGGAGAAAGCGGCGTATACGATGTGCAGGAGCACGACGAAAGCACTGTGCGGCTGTACATCGGGCAGCCGCGGGACGAGGCGGCGGACTATGTGCGCTACGGGGAGGAGATCTTTACCGTGAGCCATTTCACACTGGCGGCCCTGACCGATCCGACGCCGGTCAAAAGCGCAGCCCGGTATCCGGTGCTGACTCCGCTTGCATCGCTGGAGAGCCTGACCGTCGAAGAAAACGGGGAGATCTCCGAATACACGCTGGCAGAAACGGAAGAGAGCGACACAGCGAGCGGCGAAGGACGCGAATGCCGGCTGAACGGGGAAAAGATGGAGTACAGCACCTTTGAAGCGGCTTACCAGCGTTTGCTGACGGTAACCTTCAGCGGGGAACTGCCGGCGGGCGCGGCCTGGAAAGAACCGTATAAAAAATATACGTTCCGCACGCTGAGCGGCGGAACGCATACAGTGACACTGAGCGACTGGGACGGCGTGCATGATGCCGTGACCGTCGACGGATCGACTTTGTTCTATCTGATCAAAGGGGGGATGACGGAGCTTCCGTCTGCAGGGCAATGATCGTCCTGTCCGTATACTGCAGGGTGACCTCCTGCCCCGGGGTCAGGGCCGGCAGCGGAATTTCCGCGTCCCAGTAGAGCATCTGCTCCCGGGTGCCATGCTTATCCGGATCGCCGAGGAAGATCAGGCTGCGGCAGGAAACGCCGTCTACCGAGGAAAGATCCGGCTCGGCGCGGACAAACTCCATCGTCCGGGTATGGCTGCGGCCGTGCAGGGCGGTACGGATCAGGCGGCGGTAGCGGGCGAGGGGAAGGCAGAACATCTCCGCAAAGAAGATGGCAAAGAACCCCAGCACGCAGGCGGCCGCCATGGCCAGCCATTCCGTCCGGATGACTGCGGCATAGACAAAGACGGCCAGCAGCAGCACCGAAACAACAGCCAGCACCGCCAGGCGGCGGCGCAGCTGCTGATGAACCGTGAGGTAAGACTGATCAGAATACAAAGCCTGCATAACGCAACTCCTTCTGTTCGAAAAATGCGTCCTCCTTGTGCAAGGGGAGGACGCAATGATTTGCTTGATGTGCCTGGTAAAATGAATCAGACCAGCTCGAGAATGACCATTTCGGCGGCATCGCCGCGGCGCGGTCCGAGCTTGTAGATGCGGGTGTAGCCGCCGGAGCAGTTCTTTTCCGCATTGCGGGCCTTGTACTTGGGTCCGATTTCACGGAAGAGCTTTTCCACCACGGGATGCTTGTTGTCCTTGGTGCGCTCCTTGTATTCGGCCTTGTTCTCATCGTCCTTCTTGGTTTCCTTCAGGTCATAGAGATAGGCCATCATGAGACGGCGGGCATGCAGCTTGGAAGGAGCGTCATTGACGACATCCAGCGTGACCAACTGCCCTTTGTCATTATGGGTTTCCTTGGTAGCGGAAACCGTATTGTCGCATTCGCGCACAGCCAGCGTGATGATCCGGTCGGCGATCCGGCGGACTTCCTTAGCTTTGGCTTCGGTCGTCTCGATGCGGCCGTACCAGATCAGATTGGTCACTTGATTGCGAAGCAGCGCCTTGCGCTGATCAGCCGTGCGACCCAGCTTGCGTTGGTTAGCCATGGGGTTTTCCTCCTACTATTAGTCTTCATTGGGTCGCAGGCCCAGTCCGAGTCCGTTGAGCTTCTGCTCCACTTCCTCCAGACTCTTGCGGCCAAGGTTGCGAACCTTCATCATGTCTTCCTGATTCTTCAGCACCAGCTCAGCAACGCTGTTGATGCCGGCACGCTTCAGGCAGTTATAGGCACGGACGGAAAGATCCAGCTCTTCAATCGTCATTTCAAGAACCTTGTCCTTCTTATCGTCCTCCGGCTGAATCATGCTGACCGGCATGACCTGATCGGTCAGGCTGATGAACAGATTCAGGTGCTCGTTCAGGATCTTGGCGGCGCTGGAAATTGCCTCTTCAGGCTTCAGCGTGCCGTTGGTCCAGATTTCAAGCGTCAGCTTGTCATAGTCGGTGATCTGACCGACACGGGTGTCTTCCACCATGTAGTTGACCTTCTTCACGGGGGTGAAGATCGAGTCAATCGGGATGACACCGATCGGCGTCGTGGCCGACTTGTTCTTATCGGCGCTGATATAACCGCGGCCCCGATCCAGAGTCAGCTGCATCTGGAGATGCGCATCCTCATTCAGGGTGGCGATATGCAGATCCGGATTCACGATTTCCACTTCATCATCCGTCCTGATATCCCCGGCTTTCAGTTCGAAGGGACCCTTCACATCAATATTCAGCTGCTTGGGGCCTTCCGCGAACATCCGGCAGGCAATGGATTTCAGGTTCAGAATGATCTCCGTGACATCTTCCTTGACTCCCGGGATCGTGGAGAACTCATGCTGTACACCGTCTATATGTACGGACGAGACTGCCACACCGGGGAGGGAGGAAAGAAGCACGCGGCGCATGGAGTTGCCCAGAGTGTGGCCGAAACCGCGCTCGAGCGGCTCCACCACGAAACGGCCGTAAGAACCGTTCTGACCAACTTCGACGCATTCGATGCGGGCTTTTTCGATTTCGACGATCATTTCGTTTTACCCTCCTCAATTGAGTCGTGCGTTCATCATTAACGGGAGTAATACTCGACGATCATGTTCTCCTGGACCTGCAGGTCGATATCTTCGCGAGTGGGCATGGCGGCTACGGTGCCGGCCAGGTTCTGGGCATCAAAGCTGAGCCACTTGGGCGTCAGTGTGCCGGTGCCTTCCCGCAGAGACTTGAAGATTTCCATTTCCTCGCTGCGCTTGCGCAGGGTGATTTTGTCCCCTACCTTGACCTGGTAGGATGGGATATCCACCTTCATATCATTGACCCGGATGTGACCGTGCGTCACGATCTGGCGGGCCATGCGGCGGGTCTTGGCCAGGCCAAGACGGAACACCACGTTGTCCAGACGCAACTCCAGCAGCTGGAGCAGATTATCACCGGTGATGCCCTTCATGTTGGCGGCCTTCAGATAGTACTTATGGAACTGCTTTTCCAGGACGCCGTATACGAACTTGACCTTCTGCTTTTCCTGCAGCTGGGCGCCGTATTCGGAGACCTTACGGCGGCGGTTTCCGCCGGGATTGCGGTTGGACTTTTTATTGCCATAGCCCATGACGGCCGGGGAAATATCGAAGCTCCGGCACTTCTTGGCGATCGGCTGTTTATTTACTGCCATTTCTGTATGTCCTCCTTCAATTACACGCGACGGCGCTTGGGCGGACGGCAACCGTTATGGGGAATGGGCGTCACGTCCTTAATCATGTTCACATCCAGACCGGCGGCCTGCAGGGAACGGATAGCAGCCTCACGGCCGGAACCGGGGCCTTTGACATAAACTTCAACCGTGCGAAGGCCGTATTCCATCGCGGCCTTGGCGGCGGTTTCAGCAGCCATCTGCGCGGCGAAAGGAGTGGATTTCTTGCTGCCGCGGAAGCCCAGACCACCCGCGCTGGCCCAGGAAAGAGCATTGCCCTGGGTGTCGGTGATGGTCACAATCGTATTGTTGAAAGAAGAACGGATATGCGCTGCGCCACGTTCAACGACTTTGCGCTCACGGCGTTTACGCGTAGCCTTCTTCAGCTTTTGCTTAGGTGCCATTGATTTTCTCCCTCCGTAACCCGCTGACAAGCGGGAATCAATTCAGTAGAAGCTTACTTGGTGGCTTTCTTCTTGCCGGCGATGGTCTTCTTCGGACCCTTCCGGGTGCGGGCGTTCTGCTTGGTGTTCTGTCCGCGGACGGGCAGGCCATGACGATGACGGACGCCGCGATAGCAGCCGATTTCGATGAGGCGCTTTATATTGAGAGATACTTCACGGCGAAGATCACCTTCCACCTTCAGATGATGCTCAATATAATCACGCAGCTTGCTGATTTCGGTCTCGGAGAGATCCTTTACCCGGGTGTCGGGATTGACGCCGACTTCCGCGAGCATCTTCTGCGAAGTGGTCAGGCCGATGCCGTAAATATAGGTCAGGCCGACTTCAACGCGCTTTTCTCTGGGCAGGTCAACACCTGCAATGCGTGCCATGTGGTTAATACACCTCCGTATGTTATGAAAAAGTGAGCTCACACGGGCCCGACAACCCGACCGGACCGGGTGAAACACGACTCCGCGCTGCGCGCCAGGTGAAAGCAAGCGCACAACAACACCACCCGGCCGCATTGGAAGGAACGGCAGGACGGTGCCAGAAAAGAGACGGGTTGATTTGCTGCCGGAACACGCGCGGAATAACGCGTGCAGCCGCCCGGAGGCAAACCAGGGTTAACTGCTATAGTCTATCACAAGAGAAAGGGAATGACAACCTGTTTTTTCACAAAATTCTTAAATTTTTGTTAAATCGGCGAGAAGCGCGTCCAGCGCAGCCATCCGTTCCTCCATGCGCCGCTGCTCCCGCTCAGGAGAAGAATAGCCGGTGGCGGTGCGGTCGGCCCGGTGAATCTCAAAAAGGGCGCGCAGATCCTTTTCACCGAAGCGGCTGAGCCGGTCGAGCAGGAAGGGCCGGTCCAGGTTGACCGCGCCGGAATCGGTGCGCAGGCGAATATCATGATAACGGACGAGACGTACCACACGGTCGGCCGTTTCCCGATCCAGGCGGAGCGCCTCCGTGACGCGGGCAGCGATTTCCGCGGATGCGGCCTGGTGGCCGGCGTAATGGGCCTCTCCCTTCGCATCCAACGTACGGACGGCGGGCTTGCCGGTGTCATGGAGGAGCATGGTGAGGCGCAGGGCAGGCTCCGGAGGGATGTTCTCGACACCCTGGACCGTATGCTCCCAGAGATCATAGGAATGATGGTGATTGCGCTGGTCATAGCCGATCATCGGAGCAAGATCCGGAATGATCGCAGCAAACACTTCCGGACAGGACCGGAGGATCCGCCCGGCACCGGGGCCGCACAGGAGAGTCATCAGCTCATCCCGGACCAGTTCGGGCTCCGAACGGACGAGGGCCGGGCCCAGGCGCAGCAGGGTCTGTTCCGCTTCCGGATCCACCGGAGCATCCGTGACAGAAGCCATACGCAGGGCCCGGAGGGCCTGGACGGGATCCTCCTGATCCACGGCTGACGAATGCGGCAGATCCATGTACGCACGCTCCTTTCTGAATCTGGTGGGGACCGATCTGCTGGGACCGGTTTCCTGTTGCCGGGTCTTTGCTTCCTGATGATGTCTTTCTTATCTATTATTCTCTCCTTCAATTATACGGAAATCGGCGGTTTCGTCAAATGCCCGCAGACAGTTGAACTGAGAACGAAAAGATGGTATTTTTAAAAAGAAAGAGGAGGCATGGCAGATGTCAGAGGAATACAGGACCGAACGGGACTCCATGGGCGAGATCCGCGTGCCGGCGGACCGGTACTGGGGCGCGCAGACAGAGCGGAGCCGGAGAAATTTTCCCATCGGAAACGGCCGGGAACCGATGCCGGAAGAGATCATCGGCGCCTTTGCCGTGCTGAAGGAGGCAGCGGCCCGGGCGAACCGTGCGCTGCAGCCGGGAAAGATGACCGAGGAAAAATGCGGGACGATCTGCCTGGCCGCGGAAGAAATCCGGGCCGGGAAACTGCGGAAGCATTTTCCGCTGGTGGTGTGGCAGACGGGCAGCGGCACCCAGAGTAACATGAACGTCAACGAAGTGATTGCCAACCGGGGAAACGAGATCGCCGGGAAGAAACTGCTGCATCCCAACGACGACGTGAATATGAGCCAGTCGTCGAATGATACTTTTCCGGCGGCGATGCATATCGCCGCGGCGACGGCCCTGGAGGAAAACGTCCTGCCGGCGCTGGAAGAACTGACAGGGACAATGCGCCGGCTGGAAAAGGAAAACGAAGGCATTCTGAAATGCGGGCGAACCCACCTGCAGGACGCGACACCGATCCGGTTTTCCCAGGAGATTTCCGGCTGGCGGGCCAGCCTGGAGAAAGACGCGGAAATGATCCGTGCGGCCGGCCTTCCGCTGCGGGAGCTGGCGCTGGGTGGGACGGCGGTGGGTACCGGGCTGAACGCGCCGGAGGGATTTGACGCGCTGAGCGCGGAGAAGACCGCGGAGCTGACGGGGATTCCCTTTGTGACGGCGGGGAATAAATTCCACGCGCTGACCTCCCGGGACGAAATGGTATTCGCCCACGGCGCGCTGAAAGCACTGGCCTGTGACCTGATGAAGATTGCCAACGACGTGCGATGGCTGGCCAGCGGGCCGCGGCTGGGACTGGGGGAGATTACCATTCCGGAGAACGAACCGGGGTCCTCCATCATGCCGGGGAAGGTGAATCCCACGCAGTGCGAACAGGTGACGATGGTGGCGGCCCAGGTAATCGGAAATGACGTAACCGTCGGAATGGCCGCCAGCCAGGGAAACTTTGAGCTGAACGTTTTTATGCCGGTGTGCGCATACAACTTTCTGCAGAGCGCGCGGCTGCTGGCGGAGAGCATGCGGTCCTTCAACGAGCGGTGCGCCGGCGGGATCCGGGCCAACCGGGAGAAAATGGCGGAGAACGTGCGCAGTTCCCTGATGCTGGTAACGGCGCTGAACCCGATCATCGGTTATGAAAAAGCAGCAAAGACGGCGCAGAAGGCTTACCGGGAAGGGATCTCCCTGAAGGAGGCCTGCACAGCGCTGGGATACCTGACAGCAGAAGAATTTGACGCGGGATTTCATCCGGAGAACATGGCATAAAGGCGGGAGACAGAATGACAGAACGGCTGTACTACGAGAATGCATATCTGTGGGAGTTTGACGCAGTAGTGACCCGGATCCGGGAAGGAAAGAAACAGGGGACCTGGGAAGCGGCGCTGGACCGGAGCGCTTTTTACCCGACTTCCGGCGGGCAGCCCTTCGACACGGGCAGGATCACCTTTGCCGGCGGGGAAGCGGCGGTCAACGACGTGGAGAGCGATCGGGAAGGGGAAGTCTGGCACACGGTGGACAAACCGATTCCCGAAGGCACGGCGGTGCACGGGATCATTGACGGAAAGCGCCGGACGGATCATATGGAGCAGCACGGCGGCGAGCATATGCTGGCCGGGGCGATCTGGGAAAAGCTGCAGGGAACAACGATCGGACTGCACCTGGGGCTGGAGGATTCCACGATTGACGTGCAGCTGCCGGAGGAACGGACCCACCTGACTGAGGACGAGATCCGGATGCTGGAGGATACGGTGAACGAGCGGATCCGGGCGGACGCGCCGATCCGGTGCTGGTTTCCGGAAACCGAAGAGCTGGAACGGCTGCCGCTGCGGAAAAAGCCGACGGTGAGCGAGCATGTGCGGATTGTGGCGATGGGGGACTTTGAGATGGTCGCGTGCGGCGGAACCCATCCTTCCTCCACGGGGCGGATCGGGCTGATCAAGATCCTGTCTGTGATTCCGGCCAAGGGGAAGGCAAGGGTTTCCTTTGTCTGCGGCGGAAGAGCGGCCGCCCTGTTCCAGAAATACATGCGGTGCGCCGACAAGGCCGGGGCGGCGCTGAGCTGCCCTGTGGACAAGCTGAGCCGGGCAGCCAGCGAGCTGAAGAGCCGGCTGGCAGAGGCAGAGCGGAAGGCGAACCGGTTTGAGACCCGGGAGCTGCTGGAGAAATTCCGGGCGGCGGAAAACAGCGGAGATCTGCGGGGTATCACGCTGGCAC
Source organism: uncultured Clostridia bacterium (assembly GCA_947166385.1). Lineage (GTDB taxonomy): Bacteria > Bacillota > Clostridia > Christensenellales > Aristaeellaceae > Aristaeella. The sequence continues at coordinate 35,205 of CAMVEB010000038.1, forward strand.
CGGTGATCACGGAGGAGGCGGACGCGCGGGCTGTGTCCGCGGCTGTGTCGGAATACATTGCGGAGAAGGGAAGGCTGCTTCTGCTGGCCGCCGGGGAACGGCTGACGTTCGCCCGGTCGGCGGATGTGAAGATCGACATGAGCGAGCTGATCCGGCGGGTCGGCCGGGGCGGCGGACGGCCTGACCTGGCCAGCGGCGCGGGCATTCCGGAATGCGTCAATGTTGCGCGAAAAATTCTGATCACCGAATATAAATGACAGGGGATAACAGACATGACGGAAGAAAAAGACCTGATCCGGATCCGCTGGCATGTGGACCGGAGCTCGGAACCAGCCATGTATATGCTGGTGTGCGAAGACGAACAATGGGCGGAGCTGAACGTCCGCGTCTCCTCGGAGGAGGTCACGGAACGGGTAGCCAAAGCCAGGCTGATGCAGGAAATGTACGAGAAAGGAAAGGCAAAGGGCATTCCGCCCCAGCGGATGCGGTTCAAGATTAACGGAATTGAGGAATAAAGCACAAAGAAAAGGCTGTCTCACGGGAGACAGCCTTTGACTTGCTGCGGTACGCTTACTTGATAATCAGCAGCAGAATGGACAGAAGCACAAAGACGGAAGCGGCAATCTTCGTCCCGAGGGCGAGCTTGGCTTCGAACGTCTTGGCCTTGGACTTGCTGAAATAACTGTCACTGCTGCGGCCGGACAGAGCGCCGATGCCGTCATCATCAGAAGACTGGAGCAGGACAGTAACAATCATGAACAGTGCCGCAATGATGAGCACAACGGAAATCACAGTAACCATGAGAACAAACCTCCTTACAAATCAGCCAAACGATCATATCACAGCAGCAGGCAAAAAGCAAGAATTAATTTTCGGATTCTTCGTCCAGTTTCTGCTGGCGGGCGTACATGGCGGCCAGGCAGCACTCCTTGCTGCGCTCAATATGCTGCTTCATCAGGGATTCGAAAGCGGGAAGATCCTTCTTTTCGACGAGATCCACGAGCATGTGATGCTCCTCATGGGCAGCGTTGCGGCGATCCTCCTGCTGGATGGCCATGGCGGAGAAGCGGCGGATGTATTCATCCTGACCCTCGATGACGCGAAGGATCCGGTTCTTGCCGGAAATGGCGGTGAGCATGGTATGGAACTCACGGGCAAGGGGAGAAACCCCTTCCACATCGTCCTTTTCCATCTTGCGGTCCATCTCGATGAGTTTGCGGCGCAGCGCACCGATATCCTCAGGCGTGGCATTTTCAATAATATAAGGAAGGGTCAGCATCTCCAGCGAGTTCCGGATGGTATAGATCTGGTCCACATCCTCGGTGGTAAATGCATGGACAACGACGCCGCGGCGCATGACATATTCCACGAGGCCGTCCCTCTCCAGCTTGCGCAGCGCTTCGCGCAGCGGGGTTCTTGAAATGTGGAGCCGGTCGGCATATTCGGTTTCGACAATTCTCTCACCGGCGGGAATTTCCCCAGTGATGATGGCTTTCTTCAGAACTTCATAAGCGATCTCCCGGATCGGGCGGCTTTCCATCATAGGCTGGAAAGTGAGCGACATAAAATGACCTCCTCCAAAGTACAGTATTTTTGCTGTACTTTGGATAATTAATACAACAAAAAAACAATCCTGTCAAGAGCATTCATCGGGTTTTCCGGACAGCCGTCCGCCCGGCACTTTTCAAAGCGGAAAAGGCTTTTCAAAACGGCGGAATGCGAGTATGCTTGAGCCAAAGGAAGAATGAGATTTCGGAAGGCAGGGGAGCGATATGCAGGATATTCTTTCCGTCGGTGAGATGAGGATGAGCGACGCGATTGCCATCTCGTCCTTTGTGCCCGGGATGGAACTGATGCGCCGGGCCGGGGAGGGGATTTTCCGGGCGGCGGACTGGAAACCGCCGGTGGCGGTGGTTTGCGGGAGCGGCAACAACGCGGGGGACGGATTTGTGACGGCGATGATGCTGGCGGACGAGGGGATGGTCTGCGAGATCCTGCTGGAGGAGGAAAAGTTCAGCAGAGACGGAAAGTTCTGGTTTGACTGCTGCGCGGCAAAGAAAATCCCCGTCCGGAAATGGGCGGAGACAGGAAGCCTGAGCGGATACGGGACGGTGGTTGACTGCATCTTCGGCACCGGATTCCACGGACAGGCGGAAGGGGAAGCTGCCCGGATGATCCGGCTGATCAATGAAAGCGGCGCCTATGTCGTGAGCGCGGATATTAACAGCGGACTGAACGGTGATACCGGCATGGCGGAAGAGGCGGTCCGGAGCGACCTGACGGTCTGCATCGGGAGCTGGCAGCCCGGGCATTTCCTGAACATGGCGGGCGACCTGATGAAAGACAAGATCTGCGTGGATATCGGGATTCCGCCCAAGGGAAGAGGCATGAAGCTGTTTGAGGGAGCGGACGCGGCCACGCTGTTTCCGCCGAGGAAGCACTTCAGCCATAAGGGTGACTACGGAACCATCGCGCTGATCGGCGGGTCGCTGCGGTATTCGGGGGCGATCCGACTGGCCGCACTGGCCAACGCCGGAATGCGGTCGGGGGCCGGGATTGCCCGGGTATGCGCGCCGCGGAGCCTGTGCGAGAGGATGATCCCGGAGATTCTGGAGGCGACACTGTTCCCGCTGGACGAGGAAGCGGGAGAGATCGTTTTCCGGGAGGAGACGTTCCGCGAGGCAGTCCGGGGAACGCGCGCGGCGGCCTTCGGCATGGGCGCCGGCAACACCGAGGAAACAAAAAAAGCAGTCCGCTGGCTGCTTGCGAACTACGAGGGAACGCTAATCCTGGACGCGGACGGACTGAACGCGCTGGCGGCGGATGAATGCGGCGGACTCGCGGAGGCGAAAGGACGGGTGATCCTGACGCCACACCCCGGGGAATTCTGCCGCCTGAGCGGGAAAACGATGGAAAAGATCCGGAACAATCCGATTCCGCTGGCGGAAGAGTTCGCGCGGAAGCATCGGGCCGTGCTGCTGCTGAAAGGGCCGGCGACGATCGTTACGGACGGAACGAAAACCTTCCTGACCGACCGGGGGACACCGGGGATGGCCAGCGGCGGCAGCGGTGATGTGCTGAGCGGAATCCTGGCTGCTGTGGCCGCAACAAACGCGGACCGGCTGACGGAAGCCGCGGCCGGCGCTGCCTGGATCAACGGCCGGGCCGGGGAAATCGCCGCCGCGAGAATGGGAGATATCAGCATGACCGCGGGGGATACCGCGGCGGCGGTGCCGGACGCGATCCTGGAAATTATTCCAGCCTGTCCGTGATATCGTCCATCAGATCCTGAATTTCCTCCAGGTCTTCCAGCCACTCATCATATTCTTCACTCTCCACCTCATCGGGCTCCCGGGCATCGACTTCCCGGTAAAACTCTTCCAGCTGACGGAAGAGGGCGCGAAGGGAATCCCGATCCAGAGAATCCAGATCCGGCAGATTGTTCAGGTCAAACTTCATTTTACAGATCGCCTCCATTGATGTCATTACACCGCTGGGATCAGCCAGTCGGGACAGTCGTTGAACCGGGCCAGTCGGCGGACCGCCGACTCCATGGCACCAGCGAGCTTCTTTGTCTGCCTGATACCCGGCTCATACCAGATGTTTTTCACCGTCAGCAGGTGCTGTTTCCTGTCGGTGGCGGCTTCGATCCGCCCGATGAGCTCCTGCCCCCAGAGAACGGGCAGGACATAATAGCCGTAGCTGCGTTTGACGGCAGGAGTATAGATCTCCCAGGAATAATGATAACCCCAGAGGGCTTCGATCAGCTTCCGGTCCCAGAGCATCGGATCCAGCGGCGCCAGGAATTCCAGGCGGGGTTTGCTGTCCAGAGTACCGTCCAGGACGGATGCCAGGAGCGGCTCATCTTCACAGAGCATAAAGAGCGGGAAACGGATCCCTTCCACCTGCAGGGGCGCGATGATTCCGGAGGCTTCCAGCCGGGCAAAGGAAGCTTCCCGCTGCGGAGAATCCATGGGGATGCCAAGCCAGGCATCCGAGCGACGGTTCCAGAGCAGACCGACGGCCCCAATCCGCCGGCGGACACGCCAGTCGAGCAGGGAAGATTCGTCGCAACAGGGGTTCGGGGCATGCAGCAGATCGGCAGGCAGGTATTTCTCCGCCATGTCATAGAACTTGCGGGAGCCGCTCTTGTGATGAATCAAAAGAACTCCGTCTGTATACAGCTGCTCCAGAACGGAACGCGCGGCCGGGGATTCCTTGCTCCAATGGCCGCTCCAGTGCATGGAGGAATGCCAGAAGATCCTGCCTTCGATCGGCAGGGTGTCACTGCTGACGGGGCCGTGGGCACGGATGTAGGCGATTGCCTGCTCCTCCAGCTCAGGAATGCCGGCAAAGCGCCTGCCCTGCGCCACACTCCGTTCCCGATAGCCAGAGAAATACGGCCAGTCCTCCGCGGGCCAGATGGACAGCTCCTTATCCGAATAATCCACCAGGAGGCGATCCCGGTAAAGCAGATCGTGCAGCATCTGCTTCCGGAAGCCTCTGACCCGGGACTGCAGCGTCAGCTCCGCGTTCTTTCCGCAGACATCCACCGGATCAAACTGGATGCACCCAGCCCGGCGAACATACTGATAAGCGCCTTCTTTTCCAATAAAGCGATGGCTGCCCAGCAGGCCCTGCCGGCTGAGAATGAACTGCTTCGCCTGATCCCGTGTGATGGTTCTCATTTTTTTTGCCCCATCTGTCCTGTTTTATTCTGCCTGTGTTTCCAGCCACGATCATACCAGAAGGAAGGGGATTTCGTCAAAGGCGAAAAAAAATATTTGACACGTTCTGCTGAGTGTGCTATCATACTAGAGCTGTCACGGCAGTGTGTGGGCTCGTAGCTCAGCTGGATAGAGTGTTTGACTACGAATCAAAAGGTCGTGGGTTCGAATCCCGCCGGGCTCA
>CAMVEB010000039.1 GCA_947166385.1 uncultured Clostridia bacterium
GCGTACATGGAAGATCCCGCGGCAGCGCAGCCTCCAATTCGCACAGGGTTTCTGTTATTAATAGTTTCATGCGTCGATCCCATTCGAAAAATGAAAACTATTTATAAGGAGAAAACCAAAATGATATTCCAGGACAATGTAATAAAAGAAAACCTGAGAAATGTCTATTTCATTTCAGGTACGCCCTGTGCCGGAAAGACAACGATCACTCGGGCGCTGGGGAAAAAGTTCAACATCCCGGTCTATGTCATTGATGACCAGTTTACAATTCATCAGTTGATGTCCGATGAAACACATCAGCCAAACATGAATAAGGGCTTCAGGGATGCGGACGAATTTTTTGGCAGAAGCGTCGAAGAATACAAAAGCTGGCTTCTTGGCAACTCAAGGGAACAGTTGGACTATGTGCTGCTGGATCTGATTAAGCTTTCTCAGGATCGTGTCGTTTTGTGCGATATTCATCTGATTGCCGAACAGGCCGCAAAGATCACTGATCCTTCCCGGATCGCATTCCTGATCAAAGAACCCACAGATCTTGTGGATGCATATATCAGCCGTCCGGATCATCAGGCGTTCAGGGATTTTATCTACAGCGCGTCAGATTATGAAAAGGCAAAAGCGACCTGCAATGAAACTTTGTATTCGCTGAATATTGATCGTTATAACTACATCAGGAACAGTGATTATTTCTGGCTGGAGCGTGATGACAGCAGAACTGTTGACGAGACGGTCGCTCTGGTAGAAAATCATTTCGGATGGCGTTTGCTGAATCATTTTTCCGTCAGGAAGGTCGATCACGGAACGCCGCTTGCAGATCAACTGCTGTCCTTTGTCAAAAACTGCTCCTGGGTGGAAGTGAAGGATCATATAGCTGAAAAAATCAGCAAATGGGATTTTTCCGATTGGGAATCGATGTTTGTTGCAGTAGAAGATGACCAGATCATCGGAATGGCTTCTGCTTTGAAAGAGGACTATTATCCTTTGCCGGATCTTTTTCCGTGGATCTCGACAGTGTTTGTTTCTGAAGAATATCGCGGGCTCAGAGTCAGCGAGAAGCTCATCGCCTGTGCCAATGATTACCTCAGAGAAAACGGATTTAGCCAAAGCTATATTCCGTCCAGCCATGTCGGGTTGTATGAACGTTACGGCTATTTTTTTGTCAAGGAAATAACAAACTATGGCGGCACTGATGATCATCTGTATGTAAAAATCATCAGATAATACAGTTTCCTGAATATGTACAGGCCATCTACCCGTTTCGGGCAGGTGGCTTTATTCGTTTTCCACCAAGCGAGCCACCCCGATTTTCCGGCAACTGAGCCAGACGACCGTGTGAACGGAATGGCGGCACGAGTCGTTCACGTCGCCGAGGTGAACCCTGAAAAAAGTGAACCCCTCGGCAGTGATGCCGGGGGATAAAAAAGTAGAAGTCCTTGATCTACAAGGACTTCCGAGTGGTGGTGACAGTTGGACTCGAACCAGTGTTCCGTTCGCTCAATCGTCGCTGCTCGCCCTTGGAGCGGGCTCGCCGCTCGTTTCGCGCCAACAAACTCAGGGCGCTTGCCTGCGGCACTCCCCACTGGGGAGACGCTTCCTTCGTTTGCCCCATCGATGTGAACGATGTGCTCTGCTGGCTGAACTATGCCACCTTGTACTTTTTATATAAAGCTTCTGCAACATATAGTATGGCATCCAAGCCTGGAGAAAACCGGCAGGTTATTTCCGAAAGGCTGCGGGAACCGGTTTGGCAGCCTCCCGCACTTCCTTTGTCCGGCGGGAAGCGACCTCATCCGGCATGCTCCGGATATCCCCGGCCCTGGTCAGGGCCCACTTGGTCAGGCTCGGCCCCACCAGTTCATAGACCAGCACGGAGAAAAGGACAATATTCCGGACCAGCGTGCCGTCGGAGCCGCCCAGTACCCGGTAGGCTGTGGCACACATACCCAGGGCCACGCCGGCCTGGGGCAGCAGCGTGATGCCCAGGTATTTCCGGACCGGTTCGGGGCTGTGGACCATGGAGGAGGACAGGCCCGCACCCAGGTATTTACCCAGCGACCGGGCAACGATATATACTACGCCGGCCAGAAGCACAGCGGGATCGCCGAAGACCTCAAACTTCAGCGCCGCGCCGCTGAGCACAAAGAACAGGGTAACAGCCGGGCCGGACCAGCGGTCCGCCTGCAGCATCAGGTCCTCACTGAGCGGGCAGAAATTGCAGAACACCGTGCCCAGCATCATGCAGACCAGCAGGGAGGAAAACCCGAAGGAGAAGGAACCTACCGGGATCTTCAGCTGGCTGACGGCAACCGTCAGGATGACGCTGCCGACAATGAGCGCATTCCGGTTCCGGTGGGAATGGAAAAAGCGCTCCAGCCAGGTCAGCGCCAGACCCACCAGTCCGCCGAGGGCGAGGGACAGGAGTACTTCCATGAACGGCTCCAGGATCAGGGCGGCGATATCGGTATCTCCGTTCTTCAGAGACTGGGCGATACCGAAGGAAACGGCAAAGATGACCAGGCCGACCGCGTCGTCCAGGGCAACCACCGGCAGCAGCACATCCGTCACCGGCCCCCTGGCCTTGTACTGGCGGACCACCATCAGGGTAGCGGCCGGGGCGGTGGCCGCCGCGATCGCGCCCAGGGTCACAGCCACGGGCATAGACAGCAGGTCAGGCATGATAAAGTGCAGGGCGATCAGCGCCGCGTCCACACATAGCGTGGCAAAGCAGGCCTGGATGATGCCGATTACCGTCGCCTGCCTGCCCGTCTGCTTCAGGGCGGAAAGGCGAAACTCATGGCCGATGGCAAAGGCAATGAAGCCCAGGGCCACATCCGAGATCATCGAAAGAGAATCCACCTGCTCAAAGGTATTGAAACCCAGGCACGGAATTCCCAGCCGTCCCAGGACGCAGGGACCGATCAGCACACCGGTCACCAGGTAGGCGGTAACGTCAGGCAGATGAAATTTATCAAACAGACGGGTCATCAGCAATCCGGAGAAAAGGGCAACCGCAATCAGCAGAAGCGTTTGCATAGTCATTGATCGCATCCTTTCATATGAAAAGGCCCACCATGTATCCATGATGAGCCGTGACGCCGTTCTGTATGATCCAGCGGTCTGCCGCCCATCCGATGGTGATGTCTCATCGAGCACAGGGACGGTGGTTTATTGGATCGCTGTTCCTTTGTTCGGCACATATTATAATCCCGAAATCGAAGCTGTCAAGAGAATGAAAGGATGTTCCGCGCGGTATTCCTGACAGGGATTCATTCTATGAGGAATATGCCTTTGGTTGGGATCTTCTCCCAAAGGGGAAAAACAGGCCGAACCAAATCGGGATTACTTCCGTGGAAATCATAGCTGTGACAGATGATACGCTCGTTGTAAAAGGGCTGGATGCGGTTGACGGCACACCGGTTCTGGATATAAAGCCGTATTATCCGGCATATGACAGGAAAGATGCTACAGTTCCCGAATGGGTGGATCGCCTGATGGAGCATTATTTTTGATGGGCATAGATTAAAAAACCGTATCATTGCAGTTAAGCATACCCGAGGAGACAGAAAAATGCTGATTGTAAAGTGTACAAGGGTACATGAGCCTCCGGAACCTTTGAAATAAGGCGTAAAGGCTTTTGCGCTATACTTTATTACCTTTGATCTGGGTAATAAAGTACAAAAAGTACAAAGTACAAATATGTCAAATAATTAAAAGCATATCAGTCAAATAAATTATAGCAAATCTGTCAACTTTTTGGTATAATGCGATTTCAATCACCTGAACTGTCAGAGTGTTCTTATAGGCCGCAAGAATCTTATAGTTCCTGCCGGGACCAGAGCGCAGGTTCAGGGTTCCTTTCCGGGTTTCCGCTCCGGGGAAGTCCGTATGGATACGATAGATCTCAGTCCCGCTGTCATCACCCGGCGCGGAAAAGTGCACCCGGGGAGTAGTAGCCGCAGGAACCGGAGCACGGAGGATACAGCCTTCCACCAGTCGCTGCCATTTTCCCGCATCATCGATCGGATGCACCAGCTGCAGCTCGTATTCTCCATTCAGGGTTTCTGTCACCTGTGCGGAAGACGGCTCAATGGTTCCGTTTCCATTCGTGGAGAAGTCGGTACAGTCAGCAGGATAAACGCAGATCACAAAGGCTCACCTCCTTTATATTTCTTGCCTTGAGAGGCTTTTGTATGGTAATATATGAATAGAAGGTTGGAACTTTACAGACCGAACAAAACTTAATAAGAAAGCGAGTGATACCCATGGGATTCAAAACAAGGTTCCGTGAGTTGCGCGAAAGTCGTGGACTATCACAAGCTGCCACCGATGAGGTATTCGGCCTGATGCGCGGAACCAGCAGCAACTGGGAGAACGGATTCAGTGAACCGGAGGAAGAACTGATCGAAGATATCGCCAGATTCTTCGGTGTCCGAATTCGTGATCTGGTCGAGGAGGCTTAACAGCCTCCTTTTTTATAGGTACCGCCATCTCGGAGAAATGACAACGTTCGTCACATTCCCGGACCAGCTGATGCCGTTCAGGCCGGGTTTCAGCACCGGAAAATCTCCGGACATATGGTTATTCATCAGGGTCGTGCCTAGGTATGCTTCTTTTCAAAACTGTTCGGTTATTATGGATCAAAGGGTATTGTTCTGAAGCGGGAGACATTCATCAAAAATCTGGGCCTGAAGAACAGCAAAGGAGAATTCAACCTGCTTGCTAAGCTTTTGTCTGACAATTCACTTATCTCACCCGGTAATCCTGCAAGGCATCTTTCGGAATCTTCCGGTTCTGCTGTCATGTTTTATCTGAAAACGGAAATAAATTCGAACGCAAAATTTTGCGTTTGATTTTTCGGCCGATTGCTGGTATAGTATACCCGGATCAGACGCAGGAGGAACAGGCATGAGAGAATCACGGACGTTGGAATATAAGGAATCAATCGCCAATACTTTTTTAAAATCAGTTAGCGCGTTTGCCAATTATGGTTCCGGAGAAATCGTATTTGGAATTGCAGATGACGGAAGAATCGTCGGGATTCCGGATTCCAAAGCAGCCTGTCTGGATATTGAAAACCGTATCAATGACAGTATTGACCCAGTTCCGGAATACACATTGAGCATTAACGAAAAAACATCTGTAATTATACTGAGAGTACAGGAAGGTCTGCATAAGCCGTACCTGTATAAGGCAAAAGCTTACAGGAGAAACGATACCGCAACGATTGCGGTGGATCGCCTGGAACTGGACCGGCTGATTCTGGAAGGACAGAATTCTTCTTTTGAAGAATTGCCGGCTTCGGATCAGGATCTTTCATTTCAGATATTGGAAGATAAACTCATTGCTGAACTGCATATTGATTCCTTTTCCAAAGACACACTGAAAACGCTGGAGTTATACCAGGAAGGGCCTGGTTTCAATCAGGCGGGCGAGCTGCTCGCGGATCGGAATAAATTCTGCGGCATTGACATGGTGCGGTTTGGAGATAATATCAGCATTATTCTCGACCGGAAAACGGTGGAACATGTTTCTATCCTGAAGCAATTCGATCAGGCTCTGGATATGTTCCGTCAATACTATGAGTATGAACAGATCAAAGGCAGCACAAGGGAGAAGATATCCCTGATCCCGGAGGAAGCTTTCCGGGAAGCAGTAGCAAATGCTCTTGTTCACAGAACATGGGACATTGATTCACATGTAAACATTGCGATGTTTCAGGACAGAATCCGGATCACATCGCCGGGCGGTTTGCCAAGGGGCGTCAGCGAGGAGGAATACATGAGAGGTGGAATATCAATTCTGAGGAATCCCATTATTGGCAATGTGTTTTACAGGCTCCATATGATCGAAAAAATCGGAACAGGAATACGCAGGATCAATGATACCTATCAGAGCAGTATGATTAAACCTGTGTTCACGGTCGGGGAAAACACAATATGCATTGTTTTGCCGGTTTTCCAGGAAAAGAGTGATTTACTGCCTGATGAGCAGAAAGTATTCGCATTACTGAAAAACAGGGAATTGCCAAGTTCCGCAATCGTGGAAGCTACCGGCTTTGGCAAATCGAAAACGGTGACTATTCTGAACAAATTGGTTAATAAGGGCTATATCATGGTTTCCGGAACGGGGAGAGGAACAAAATACAAAACGGGAACGCTATCATGAAGAAGGGATGAGTGGAATAATAAAAGATGAAATCTGTTCTGCGCGCGGAAAGGCCGACCGTTTCGGCGGCAGGGAAAACCCAGACAAAAAAATCCGGAAAAGGCAGGAACAGTCCATGAAAATAGCAGTATTCTCAGATGGCGTGTCAAAGCGAGGGCATCAAAAAATACGATCTTGTTGTGATTGGCCATTGCCATCAGAATTTCGTGAAGGGAAATGTTGTTTCGGTTTCAGCAGCAGGGCTGGAAGGCGCTTCCTTTCTCCTGATCGACATTGATCAGAATGCTGTCAGCTTTCAGCATATCGATGTCCTTCAATCGTAACGGAGGGATGCATAGATACAATGGTCATAGCAGCCACACTCCCGCACCCTCACCGACAGTGAAATCAGGATGCTGCTTGATCAGATCAGGAGGGGGTATTGACGATGCCGTATACGCAGGACAGAGTGCACGAAATCGTACAGGCGCAAAGGCGTTTTTTTCGCACCGGAGCCACGCTGGATGTAAACTGGCGGATCACGCAGCTGAAGAAGCTGAAACAGGCCGTCCTGGATCATCAGCAAATGCTTGAGGAAGCGCTGTATGAGGATCTGGGCAGGAGCCCTGTGGAAGCCTATCTCTGCGATCTGGGGCCGATCATTGTGGAGGTCAATGAAATACTTCGCGGTCTGAAAAGATGGGCAAAACCGGAGAAGCATTTCAGCGGCCTGATGTGCTTTCCCAGCACGCGCACGACTGTGTACAAAATGCCCTATGGCGTGTCTCTGATCATCAGCCCGTTCAATTTCCCCATGCTGCTGACGCTGGGGGTGCTGGCAGCCGGCATCTGCGGCGGCAATACAGCGGTGATCAAGGCAAGCTCCAAATCTGCCGCAAGCACCCGCGCACTGCAGAAACTTGTTGCCGATACTTTTCCGGAAGAATATGTGACGGTGATTGACGGCGGGCATGACGTGGCTGACATGTGCCTGGCGGAACGCTTTGACAAGATTTTCTATACCGGTTCTCCGGCGGTGGCCAGGCATGTCCTGGAAGCCGCTTCTCATTACCTGACTTCTGTCGCCCTGGAACTGGGCGGAGAAACCGGCAACTGGTGCGTGATCCGAAAGGATGCGAATCTTCAGGATGCGGCCCGAAAGATTGCTTTCTTCAAGCTCTGCAACGCGGGACAGATCTGCATCAATATCAACCAGATCGCTGTGGCGGAAGAGGTTGCGGAGGAATTCCTGACCGAACTGAAAGCATCATTCATCCGGCAGATCGGAGAGCACCCGGAAACGAACAGCGAGTACCCGAAGCTGATTACCGGCGCTGTCTACGACAAGTGTGAGAGGCTGACCCGCGAATACAGGGACCGGGTGATCTTCGGCGGCGCCGGCTGCCGTGAGACAAACCGCTTTGCGCCGACCATCCTCTATCCGGTAACCATGGACGAGGAGATTGTCCGGCATGAGCTTTTCTGCCCGATTCTGCCCGTTGTGCCATTCAGGGACACAGAAGCGGATCGGGTCATGGAAGTCATCTCCGGGAGGGAGCATCCGCTCGCCATGTACATTTTCACTTCTGATATGAAGTGGGCGGAGCGGGTGATGTCCACGCAGCAATACGGTGGGGGATGCATCAACGAAGTCTGCATTCATATGATGGTGAAGGGCGTTCCGTTCAACGGGACGGGGCATTCCGGCATGGGTTCATACCACGGTGAATGGGGATTCCGGGAGTTCACGCACCCCCAGACCGTATTGAAAGGGAGAACCCGCTGGAACCTGTCGCTGCGCGAGCATCCCTACTCGGGAGATGCCGGAAAGAAAAAAATGGCGCTGCTGAAGCTGTTTGAGAAATAGCCTCAGAATGATTTCGCTGCCTTCCACAATTGCCCCTTATGGAATCGCGATCAGCCAGATCGTTCTGCTGACAAGATGGAACAGCATATGTGCCAATATGGCATACTGGATGCCATATTTCCGATAGAAGCGTCCAAACAGCAGCCCGGCTGCGCCGTTGAGCAGGAAACAGCGGAGCAGGATCAAAGGCGTCAGGGTGCCGAATGTCTGGGCTGTGACGGGAAGATGTCCTGCGGCAAACACCAGCGCGGAGAGGATATTGGCAACGACCAGCACTTTGACCGGTACCTGTTCCTCACTGCGGAAGAACAGTTTCCAGCCCAGCAGAGCCAGCCCGCTCATCAGGAAGAGCCGGATCATGATTTCTTCTGTAACGCCGCCGTACAGGATTGAGGCAATCCAGGTTACCGCGTCAAACGATCCTGCGGATGCATATGAGTCTTTCAGCCGGGGTATCCAATTTGCAAAAGTCCATGCGTCCAGACTGAGGATCGCGCCGCCAAGCACGGAAATCAGGAGTACGCGGATCAGGGGTGATTTCTGAAAACGGAACGGACGCATCAGGCCGATCTTTTCAGCCAGAATATAGCCGAAGAAACCGCAAAGAACTGTATAAACAGCGCTTGATACAGCCATGAAAGCTTTTACAGCTGTCAGGCTGCCAACCTGTTGAACCGCGGTCTCCAGCAGGTCCGGGGGTACGGAAGGCAAAGTCATTTCCGCTGCAAACCACCCTCCGATCAGTCCGATGGGCAGGAGACAAAGGGCGAACTGCAACGCTTTTTTCCAGTTCTTCATTTTATGTCGCCTCCCCAGGTTTCCACGCAGAACCCATGGTGGCCACACTTTGTGCAGGTCAGTTTCCGGGTCTTCGGGGTATGCTTCGCAAAAAGCATTTCCCTGAATGCAGGCCTGAACACTTCATGACACTGCGGGCAGATATAAGCGGTGTTCCGGTAATAATACCGGGTGGCCCAGATTCCATAAGGAATCACCAGCACCACCCAGACAACAAACGGCCACCAGATTCCTTTCAGAATCCAAAGCAGGATGGATGCCCATTGCAGGATGCCCAGCGGAATCGCGGACAGAATCAGGTTCCTGTGCACCGCGCTCAGTTTCTTTTTTCCTTCCATAACAGTCGCTATGTCACCGATGGTTTTGATGGAGAACGACGAAGCATCCTTCAGACCCTTTTTCAGGTCAGCAAGCCGATCCAGTTTATCCTGACGCTCGTTGATCTCTGCCTGTAGCAGCTGTTCCTGCTGTTCCAGCAATATAGAGATAACGCTGCCGGGATCTTCTTCCTTCAGCAGCTGACCGATGGTATCCAGTGACAGCCCCATATCCCGCAGGAAACAGATGATCTTCATCATCTTCAGGTCTTCTTCGGAATACAGCCGCCTGCCGCCCTCGGTCAGGCTGCTCGGAACCAGAATCCCTTTCTGGTCGTAAAACTGAACTGTCCGGACTGTGATACCGCACGCTTTGGCCAGTTCTCCGGTGGTGTACTGTGACATAGTCCCGACCTCCTTTCAGCGCCATCCTACGATATGACGTTACGTCACAAGCAATACCTGACGTAAGGTGATTTTTCGTTTTTTCGAAAAAAAAGTGGCAGAATCAGCATTCTGCCGCCTTCATTTCACCCGGACAGTGGATCCTTACATAACCGGCACTCCGGAGTCGGCATGAAGAATTAAAAGCAGTTTTCCCGCATCCAGACGTCTGCCAGATCCGGCCAGACGGAAACTTCTTTCACGGGAGAGCTGGCCGGGAAAACGGAAGCATCCGCAGCCTCCGGATGAACAAAGAAGTTCAGGAATCCCAGGGCTTCCTGCGGAACCTCAATTTCTCCGTTCTTTACCGCGTCTGCAATTCCCATCATCTGCTCCAACGCATACGGTTCCCCGAAACGGCCTTCCGCCCAGTCTTCATTGGCCAGGGAGAGGCCGTGCTTCCCTTTGGGAAACACATGATGTTCAAAGGAAATGCCTGTTTTTTTCAGGGCCATTGCCATCAGATAGCTGTTTTCCACCGGTACCAGTTCATCTGTGACAGTTTGCCAGAGGAATATGGGGGAGGTTTCTTTTGTGACCTGTTTTTCCAGCGACATATAGGTCAGTTCTTCTTCGGACGGATGATCTCCAAGAAGGGCAGTAAAGGAGTCCCTGTGTGCGGATTCTCCTGATGTAATCACCGGATAGGAAAGAATCGCGCCATCGGGACGGGCGGAAACGGAAGGATACAGGCTGTCCTGTATATCCTGCCAGTGAACACACAGGGAACCGCACAGGTGTGCGCCGGCAGAAAAACCGCAGAGCACAATCTGATCCGGATTCACATGAAACTCATCTGCTCCGGCGCGAATCAGACGGACCATCCTGGCAATGTCTTTCAGGGGCTGCAGCCTGAGAGGCTCAAGTCCCAGGAAATTGGTTGTATAGGTGCCGACAAAAGCCTGGTAACCTTTGCTGTTGAAACATTTTGCGACGATTTCCCCTTCTGTCGGGGATACCATCCGGTATCCACCGCCTGGGATCACCAGAACACAGGGCTTCGCATCAGTATCCTCATGCAGATAAGTCCGCAAATTTGGCCGAAAGCCGAAAGCTGCGGAATAACTGTATTCGTTTTCCTCCCAGATGTTGATTCGTTCGTACCTCATTTTTCCTCCTTGCGGTTTTCATCGTCGACATAAGAAGTTTCAATCTTTATTGCCGGAATTGCCATCCATTCATGCCCCGGCAGGAAACGTATCCGGGAAATCTGTATGATATTATACCAGACAAAAAACACGGATTCAACGGGATGACATCTTCCATGGAACCAAATAGGGTGCAGGCGGCAGCCGCCGAAGAGGCAGATTTCATTTTTGCGCGGACACTGGACAACCGGATATTGCGGGATATAATAATGGACAGAACGGTTATGAGAACATTTAGAGGAGGCCATATGAGCTATTTGACACTCAGCGATGGACAGAAGCTGTACTATGAGGATAAGGGCCGGGGCCCGGATACGCTGGTCATGCTGCACGGCTGGACCAGTTCCCATGAAGTGTATTCCCAGGCTGAAAAAAATCCCTGGCTTTCTGCTGCGCAAACCGCTGAAAAAGAAACTGGCGGAGTGTGACGAATCGGTTCTGAAAAGCCTGGCCAAATCCATGAAACTGCAGGATAACCGGTCTGCTGTGGAACAGATCACGGTACCTGTTACCTATTTCTACGCAGATCCCGGTTCCCTGTTCTCACCGGAACTGTCGAACTGGTACAGGGATCATGTAAAAACGCAATACAGGGCAGTACAGTTCCCTGACAGCACACATATGCTGATCAGTGATCATCCGGAGAAATTCACCGAAGAAGTCAGCGCTGTTCTCCGTCAGCAGGCAGACTTTTCAAAAGCAAAAGCAAGTTTTCGCTTCCTATAATGTGTATCCCAGACTGATATCGAATGGTGAAATCAACAGCTTTTGTAAATCCTTCATGTAGCAGTCAAAAAACTGCTTGATGGCTTTGCCGTAGTTTTCCTTTGAATCAAACTCCCAATAGGAATAGTATTTTACGCACTTGACAACTTTGGTTAATTCTCTTGGAGGGTTGCCCAGTTCAATTCCGTCTATGGTATAGAATCTCTTGATATACCTGATGGAAATGCAGCCATCCAATTTTGCCTGATCAGCCGACATTCTCTCTGCCATTGCTTCAAATTGTTCAGTTTTGTCAGGCTTGACCTGAAACAGTTTTACCTCAGCAAAGTTTTTCGTCATGATGCTCTTCTCCGCTGTTGCTCTCTTTATTTATAGTTTTTCATAAATATATTGCTGCTTCTGGAATTCTCTCAGTGCCATTCTCAGTGCCATTTTTAATTCCCGGCCCTGTCAAAGCCTGGCCTTCTTCCTCCTGAATCCGTGTAAATTCCTCATTGATGTATGCAACAACCTGCGTATAATCGTCTGTATCATTATCCGGGCTCCGATATTCTGTTCATTCCGGATCGGCAGCGAAAAGTCACGATAAGGCAGCGTCCGGAAGCGTTTCAGAAGGCCCCTGCAGCGCAGGGGCCTGATGGCTCAGAAGGATCCGTACTTGCTGACCGCTTCCTCAATGGTGATGGCTCCGGTTCCGACCTGATATGCCGCGTTTCGGATCTGTGTGGCAAGAGAATCCGTGATCCCGATGACTTCCGGAGACAGAATCCGCTCGGCGGGCACCTGGCCGAAAGGCGCGTACACAGCGTCGAAGGACAGGTCTGTCGTCGGCGTCACCAGGCGTTTCACGGAAGCTATTCTGTTCAGTTCCTGACGGGAGATCAGAAACCGCATAAACTCATTCGTCATGTCCAGATTGTCGCAGGTTTTATTGACGGAGAACTGGATGGAGGGGCTGTCAATAAAGTAGCCGCCGGCCTCTGACAGCGGAATGGGGGCGAAGGAATAGGTGAAGGGCGCCTTGGAAAACGCCTCGGACTGGCTTTCCCGCTTTCCGGTCCCGGACACGGTATCGCCCGTGCAGATCATCATGGGGACATCCCCTTCAAAAAACCGGAGAATGACCTGCGTATAGTTGTCGCTGATTTCGCCGCATTTTTCCAGATTGATGGAACCGTTCCCGATCAGCTGCATCATGGACTCCAGTCCCGCGCGCAGGTATTCCCCTGCGGAGGGATCCATTTCATTCGCTTTCTGAAGCGCTTCGGAATCGCCGGCGAGGGCGGCCACAGTCTCCGGATAGACCAGGGTATTCATCAGGCAGCCGGAAGCGTCCGCGCTGTAGCCCATCATGGGGCTGGCATAGCCCTTGCCTCGGAACGCCTCGCACACCGCCAGCAGCTCTTCCCAGGTGGTGGGAACCTGAAGTCCTTCCTTCGCGAACAGATCGTTGTTGACCAGCATGCCGTAGTTTCTGGCGAAAATCGGCACCATCAGCAGCTGCCCGTCCGCCTCACGGTTCAGCAGGCCCGGACGAAGGCAGTCCAGATCCAGGCCCAGCTGGGGATCGGAAAGATCCTCCATATGATCGCATACCTGCTGATAGTTTTCATTTCCGCACATCCACTGATAGGAGAAGAAGATGTTCGGGGCATCGTTGCCTTCCAGCACGGTTCCCAGCAGTTTGTTGTAATCATCCGGCTTCGTATAGCTCAGTTCCACATCGGGGTAAAACTCATTGAATCTGTCGAATTCGGCTTCCAGCGCCTCAAAGTTGGAATAGCTTCCGATCACGGAGATCTGACAGCTGGTGTTTGGATCCAGCCTCGGCTGAAATCCGCCGGCGGATTCCGCCTGCGCGCGGGTCATACAGACTGTCGGGACAACAGCGAGCAGGGCGGCCAGGATGACGCAAAGCATTTTTCTCATTTTCTCTTTTCCTCCTTGATTCTGCGAATTTCTTTGATCACGAGTTTCATGTCGACCGGTTTGGCAATGTGTCCGTTCATGCCTGCCGCCAGGCATTCCGCGATGTTTTCGGAGAAGGCGTCGGCGGTCATGGCGATGATGGGAATGGAAGAGGCCCATTTGTTGTTTTCCAGCCTGCGGATCTGGCGCGTCGCGTCCAGACCGTTCATTTCCGGCATTTGAATATCCATGAAAATCAGCTCATAACTTCCCTCCCTGGCTTCTGCCATTTTTTCTACACAGATTCGTCCGTTTTCAGCCCGTTCTGAAGTGATGCCGAACATCCCCAGCATGGCGGAGATGATCTCCCAGTTAATGTCGTTGTCTTCCGCGACCAGGATATTCAGTCCCGCCAGATCGGCATAATTGTCCTCCGGCTCGACGGACTTTGCTTCCGTCCCGAACAGTTCATGGATTTTATCGTACAGCCTGGAGCGGAACAGCGGTTTGCTGATGAATCCGCTCGCGCCGGCTTCCTTCGCCTGGTCTTCGATGTCGGACCAGTCATATGCAGAGATCAGCAGGATGGGAATTCCGGCGCCGACTTCCGCCCGGATGAGCCTGGTGGTCTCGAAACCGTCCATATCCGGCATCTTCCAGTCCAGAATGACAACGTCGTAATCCTTTCCGGTTTCGTGCCGGCGGCGGATCATCTCCAGGGCTTCCCGTCCGCTGTTTGCCCGTTCCGCACGGATCCCCAGCGATTCCAGCGTATCCGCCGCGGTATCCAGCAGGATCGGGTCGTCGTCCGCGATCAGGGCGTCCACCGCGTCGAACCGCATCTCTTCCAGCTGCTTTTCGGCGATGGGAATGTCCAGCGTAATGGTGAAAGTCGTCCCTTTTCCGGGTTCGCTCTGGCATTCGATCGTTCCGTTCATCAGTTCGACCATCTGCTTGGTAATCGCAAGCCCGAGCCCGGTTCCCTGGATGCTGTTGACCCGGCTGTCCGTCTGCCGGGAGAAGGGCTCGAACATCTTTTCCATGAATTCGGGCGTCATACCGATTCCGGTGTCCGAAACACGGTAAATCAGCTGAACGCAGCCTTCCTTTTCGCTCTCCTCCTCCCGCAGATCCACGGAGACCTGCCCGCCCGGCTCTGTGTATTTGATGGCGTTGGAAAGAATATTGATGTAAATCTGGTTCAGCCGCAGCTGGTCCGCGTAAAGGTATTCCTTTTCCATCCGGTTGATGCGGAAGTTGAAATGAATGTTTTTCTCCTTGATCATGGGCTGGGACAGGTTCACCAGGTTCTCCACGGTTTCCACGATGGAGAAGGTCAGCGGGCTCAGGCTGAGTTTTCCGCTCTCGACCTTGGAGATATCCAGGATATCGTTAATCAGCGTCAGCAGATGGTTGCTGGCCAGGCTGATCTTTCTCAGGCTTTCCTTCACGGCTTCCCGGTCATCCGGGTTCTTTTCGGCGATCGTGGTCAGGCCGATGATCGCGTTCATCGGGGTGCGGATATCATGGGACATGGTGGAGAGGAAATCGGTTTTTGCCTTGTTGGCGGATTCGGCTTCTCGGGCCGTCGCCCGAAGCTTTTTGTTGAAGGAGAGCATATACAGGAAGTCCGTTGCCAGCAGCAGCAGCAATCCGGCGGTCACGACTCCGACCAGCAGCCAGTCCACCGTGTTCGCGTTCAGATCGCTGACCGGCGCGGTGCTCAGCAGCACCCAGCCTTTTGTGGAAGTGATGGGCGTGTGGGCGACAATGCGTTCCCT
Organism: uncultured Clostridia bacterium; assembly: GCA_947166385.1. Lineage (GTDB taxonomy): Bacteria > Bacillota > Clostridia > Christensenellales > Aristaeellaceae > Aristaeella. The sequence continues at coordinate 15,134 of CAMVEB010000039.1, forward strand.
GCCTCTGGAATCCTGCATGAGAAACGAGCCCGTGCCGGACAGGATATCCGCGAACAGCTCCTGCTGCGCCGCGACGCCCGGCTGGTTATAGGATTTGTAGTATTCGAAGAAACCGGAATTTTTAAAGGATCGCCCCCGGATGATGTAGTTGCCTTCCGCGTCGATCATGGAGAATTCCTCGTGCGCGTATTCCGCCTGGGGGAAAACCCATTTTTCGGCCAGCTTGGAAGTGGGAACGATCCGCAGCAGGTAAGCCGGTCTCTTTTCTCCTGTTTCCGCGTCCCGCACCGTGATCCGGTTGCAGAAGGCCAGAGACTGTTCCCCGTTGATGGGATTGGTATAGGTCCGGGAGATGTTGATCGCCGTGCCGAGATCCGAAATCCAGGCGCCGTCCCCGATCAGCCCCATCCGCTGATAGGAAACGCCGTAGTCATCCCCGGAGTTCAGTTTCGGCCGGGTGGAAAAGCCTTCCAGCGTTTCCGCGTCGATCAGATGGGCGGACGTGTTCGCCTGCGCGTGGGTGGCCCGGACATATGCCGCGGCTTCCTCCAGCGTCAGATCCTGGCTGTTGATATACTGCGCCCAGTTGTCACAGATGCCCTGTTCCCCTTCCAGGTAGTTTCCCGTCACCCGTTCCATGGCGACGGTGGTGTTGACGAAATGCTCCACCTGGTGTTCATAGTTTTCCGTTCTTTCGCGGTTGGAATACAGCACAACAAAGACCAGGATGGCAGCCATCAGGCCTACATTCACCAGGACAATCCATGATCTTTTCAGACGGCTCATTTCAACAGCCCCTTTTCATTCCTCCCCGCCGGGAACCTGTATCCTATTTTACCTGCTTTTGGGACTTTTGACAACGGTCTTCTGCGGTGAATTTGAGGAACCGGAACGCTCGCGTCCCGGGCGGATTCATCCTTGTGTCCGGCGGGTGATTGGTCTATAATAGATCATCCGGAAAACGCCGGGGCAGGAACATCCCCCGGCGGGGGAAACAGGGAAGGAAAGAAGAGGAAGCGCCATGAAACCGTATCTGGAGGAGAAAGAGAAAGTGCTCGCGCAGGCCGGGTCCTCGATGGAGGGCCTTTCTGACGCGGAGGCCGCCGCCCGGCTGGGGCGGGACGGGCCGAACCGCCTGAAGGAAGGCGAGAAGGAAAGCCTGCTGCGCAAATTCTTCGGGGAACTGAAGGATCCGATGACGGTTGTGCTGATCATCGCGGCGGCCGTCAGCGCGGTCACCGCTGTCTACGCCGGGGAAAGTCTGACGGATACGGTGATTATCCTTGCCGTGGTTCTGATCAACGCGTGCCTGGGCGTATACCAGGAGAGCAAGGCGGAGGCCGCCATTGAGGCGCTGCAGCAGGCGGCCGCGGCCACGGCGAAGGTGATCCGGGGCGGTCATCAGAAAACCGTCCGTGCCGACGAGGTTGTCCGGGGCGATCTGCTGGTGCTGGAGGCCGGGGATGCCGTGCCCGCGGATGCCCGGGTAGTGGAATGCGCCTCGATGAAGACGCAGGAGGCAGCGCTGACCGGGGAAAGCACGGATGTCGCGAAGACCAGCGATACGCTTGCTCCCGGCGCGAACGGGGAGGTCTCCCTCGGCGACCGGGCGAACATGGTCTATATGGGCTCTGTCGTCACCTACGGCCGGGGGCATGCCGTAGTCACCGGGACCGGCATGGATACGGAGATGGGCGCCATTGCCGGCGCCCTGGCGCAGGCGAAGGAGGAAGAGACGCCCCTCCAGCTGAAGCTGAACGAGCTCAGCCGCAAGCTGAGCGCGATGATCCTCGTGATCTGCGCCTTTGTGTTTATCGTCAACCTCGTCCGCAACGGGGGCGGGGCCGTGCTGGATACCTTCATGATCGCTGTTTCCCTGGCGGTGGCGGCGATTCCGGAAGGGCTGAGCGCGGTGGTGACGGTGCTGCTCTCCATCGGCGTCACGAAGATGAGTAAAAACCATGCCATCATCCGGAAACTGACCGCCGTGGAGACCCTGGGCTGCACGCAGGTGATCTGTTCGGACAAGACGGGGACCCTGACCCAGAACCGGATGACCGTTGTGGAGAAGAAGACCGGGGATGAAAAGCTGCTGATGACCGCGATGGCCCTGTGCTCCGATGCAGAGATCGAGGAAGGGGAAGCGGTGGGCGAGGCCACGGAATGCGCGCTGGTGAACGACGCGAATCAGCATGGCCTGCCGAAGAAGGAGCTGGCCGCGGAGCTTCCGCGGGTGGACGAGGCGCCCTTTGACTCCCTGCGCAAGATGATGACCACGCTGCACCGGGCCGGAGCCGGCCATGGCTTTATCCAGTTTACGAAAGGCGCGCCGGACGAGGTGCTGCGCCGCTGCACGCGGATCTGGCGGGACGGGGCGGCCGTTCCGCTGACGCGGGAAGAACGGGATCGGATCCTGGCGGAAAACAAGGGCATGGCCGACCGGGCGCTGCGGGTGCTGGGGGCCGCTCAGCGGGTGTATGAGGAGCGGCCGGCGGATCACAGCCCGGAGACGCTGGAGCGGGATCTGACCTGGATCGGGATGTGCGGCATGATCGATCCGGTCCGGCCCGAGGTGAAGGACGCGATCGGCCGCTGCCGCGGCGCCGGCATCCGTCCCATCATGATTACTGGCGACCATAAGGATACCGCCGCGGCCATCGCCCGGGAGCTGGGCATTCTCGGGGAGGGGCAGATGGCGATTACCGGGGCGGAGCTGGACGCGATCCCGGACGAAACCTTTGCCGCGGATGTGCGCCGCTACTCCGTCTATGCCCGGGTGCAGCCGGAGAATAAGGTCCGGATTGTGAACGCGTGGAAGAACCTGGGCATGGTCACGGCCATGACCGGAGACGGCGTCAACGACGCGCCGAGCATCAAGAGCGCGGATATCGGCGTCGGCATGGGCATCACCGGCACGGATGTCACCAAGTCGGTCGCGGATATGATCCTGACGGACGACAATTTTGCGACGATCGTCTCCGCCGTGGGCGAAGGCCGCCGCATCTATGACAATATACGGAAAGCCATCCAGTTCCTGCTCTCGGCCAACCTGGCGGAGGTGCTGGCGGTGTTTTCCGCGACGCTGATGGGCTTCACCATCCTGAAACCCGTCCATATCCTGTGGATCAACCTGATTACCGATACCCTGCCGGCCATCGCGCTGGGGATGGAAGGCGCGGAGAAGGATGTCATGCAGCGTCCGCCCCGCAGCCGGAAGGAGAGCATCTTTGCCGGCGGCCTGGGGTTCGATATCGCGTTCCAGGGCCTGGTGATCGCCGCGGTCACGGTGTTCAGCTATTTTGCCGGCATCCGGATGGAAAGCGGCAGCTGGGGGATTCTGGCGTCGGCGGACGGGATGACCATGGCGTTCCTGACGCTGAGCATGATCGAAATCTTCCACAGCTTCAACATGCGCTCCCGCGCGGCTTCCCTGTTCAGGCTCCGGAAGCAGAACGTCTGGCTGTGGGGGACGCTGGCCTTCTCCCTGCTGGTCACGGCGGCGGTCATCTTCATCCCCGGCCTGAACACGGCCTTCTCCTTCCGGCAGATCAGCCTGGCGGAGTACGGCGTGGCGCTGGGGTTGGCGCTGATCGTGATCCCGGTCGTGGAGATCGAAAAAGCCGTCAGAAAAGCCACCCGCCGCAGGGGGCAGGTGGCATCGTAACAGCTTACAGCAGATTCCGCTGGATCTTGCCGGAGATGGTTTTCGGCAGCTCTTCCCGGAAGACGATTTTCCGCGGATATTTGTACGGGGCGGTGTGCGCCTTCACATAGTTCTGGATTTCCTTCTTCAGGTCCTCGGTGCCTTCGGTGCCGGGGACCAATACAATGGAGGCCTTGACGATCTGGCCGCGGATCTCGTCCGGCTCGGCGGATACGCCGCATTCCAGCACATAGGGCAGCTCCATGATGACGCTTTCGATCTCGAACGGCCCGATCCGGTAGCCGCTGGACTTGATCACGTCGTCGATCCGGCTCACATACCAGAAGTATCCGTCCTCATCCCGCCAGGCGGTATCGCCGGTGTGGTACAGGCCGTCGTGCCAGGCTTCCTTCGTCTTTTCCCCGTCCAGGTAGTATTCGCGGAACAGGCCGCAGGGGACGGAATCCCCGGTGCGGATCACGATTTCGCCCACTTCGCCGTTGGGCACGGGGTTGCCCTCCGGGTCCACGATGTCCACGTCGTACTGCGGGTTGGCCTTGCCCATGGAGCCGATACGCGGCACCCCGCCGAACAGGTTGCCGATGGTCAGGGTGGTTTCCGTCTGGCCGAATCCCTCCATGATCTGCAGCCCCGTCGCCTTCTCGAACTGGCGGAAAACCTCGGGGTTGAGGGCCTCGCCGGCCGTGGTCATATGATGGATGGAGGACAGATCGTACTTGGACAGGTCCACCTTGATGAACATCCGCAGCATTGTCGGCGGAGCGCAGAAGGTGGTGATGTTGTACTTTTTGAACATCGGCAGGATGTCCGCCGCGTCGAACCGGTCGAAATCATAGACGAACACGGCGCCTTCGCACATCCACTGCCCGTACAGCTTCCCCCACAGGGATTTGCCCCATCCGGTGTCGGAGATCGTCAGGTGCAAGCCATCCCGCTCGCAGCAGTGCCAGTATCTCGCCGTCACATAGTGGCCCAGGGCATAGGTGTGCTTGTGCTGCGCCATTTTCGGGTTGCCGGTCGTGCCGGAGGTGAAGAACATCAAGGCCGGATCATTGCCGCAGGAGGCGTCGTCCGGGCGGTGGAAGCGGCGCGTGAACAGCGGATACTCCGCGTTCAGGTCGTGCCAGCCTTCCCGGGTGCCGTTGACCAGGATCAGCGTCTGCACGCTGGGGCATTTTTTCGCGGCGCGCTCGGCGATCTCCGCGGTGTCCCCGTCGGCGGTGCAGATCAGGGCCTTGACGCCGGCGGAGTTGAACCGGTATTCAAAGTCATGCTCCTTCAGCTGGTTGGTGGCGGGGATGGCGATGGCGCCCAGCTTGTGCAGCGCCACCATCGAGAACCAGAACTGGTAGTGCCGCTTCAGCACCAGCATCACCCGGTCCCCCCGGCGGATGCCCAGGGAGGTGAAGTAGTTGGCGCACTGGTTGGAGGCGTCCTTGATATCCTTGAAGGTGAAGCGGCGCTCCTCGTGGTTCCGGTCCACATAGAGCATGGCGAGCTTGTCCGGATACTTCCGGGCGATCTCGTCAACGATGTCGAACCCGAAGTTGAAGCTTTCCGCGTTCGGGAAGCGGATGGCGGTCAGCCGGCCCTGCGCGTCCTCCGTGGCGTCGATGAATTTCTCGGCGATCAGGCGGGGCGCCTTTTCCGTTTCCGCGGAGCCTTCGGGGCGGACCGGAGCGGCGGGCGCCGCCGGCTCCTGAGCCGGAGCCTCCCCGGGCAGGACGACCGCGACAAACACGCAGTCGCCGCCTTCCACGGCGATCATGCCGTGGGGCAGGGAGGAGTTGTAGTAGATGCTGTCGCCCTCGTGCAGAATTTCGGTATGGTCGCCGACCTGGACCTTCAGGCTCCCCTGCATCACCAGGTCGAATTCCTGCCCCCGGTGGGTCGCCAGGTGGATGGGCTCGTTCTGGGCTTTCTCCGAGTATTCATAGCGCACCCAGTAGGGCTCGGCGATCTTGTCCTTGAATTTCGGCGCCAGGTTGGAGATCGCGATGCCCTCTTCCCGTGCGGTGGATTCGCCCTTGCCGCGGCGTGTCACCGTATAGGAGGACAGGAAGGCGTTGTGCCCCTCCAGCAGCTCGGTCAGCTCCATGTTGAAAGCCTGGGCGGATTTGTAGATGAAGGTGAAGGGCATATCCGTCCGGCCGGCTTCATACGTCAGGTATTCCTCTGGGGACACTTCGGTCTTCTCCGCCATTTCCTCCGGGGTCCAGCCGAGGATCTCCCGCATTTCCCGCAGGCGGGAAGCGATGGCGCTGAGTTGATTGAGATCGGTCTGAGTCGTCATGTCGTTGGTCTCCTTTCGGGTTCAGGGAATTCGGGAATGAAAATGACCCGTCTCTGCTTTGAGACGGGTCATGCTGACTCGCGGTACCACTCAAATTGTGCGGAGGTTCCGCACCTCTTCAGGCACTTTCATGCCCTATGCGTTGACGCAGCATTCACGGGAAACGCCTACAGGGTGAGAATCAGGCCCTCTGCCTGACGCTGCCGTTCGGATTTCCGGCTCGGAAGGGATGGGATGAAGCTTCAGCCCGCCGGTTCACACCCAGTCCGGCTCTCTGCGGGGCCTCCCGCTGTTCCGTCTTCGTCATCGCCTTGTATGAAATTGCACGTATTCTATCACGGGAAAACAGGCTTGTCAACTGTCCCGATGGCTTTTCGGAATGTTTTTCGCCTGTACCGGGCGGATCTTTTCCAGTCTATTGAAAACAGGCGCTTTCTGTGGTATCTTTCCTTTTGGAGAAACACATTTTGGGGAAACACAGGAAAATAGATGCCGGATCAGCTGACCGGGAGGATTTTGCCATGTTCGAACAGATCGGGATCGAAAAGGAAGTGTTCGGTTCGGGAGAAAACCTGCTGCAGTGCGGGAATGTGATGTCCCTGCCGCAGACGTTCCGCGCCCTGGCGGGGAAGGCCCAGTGCGTTTATCTGGATCCGCCCTTCATGACGGGGGAGCGCTTCATGCGCCGCCGCCCCTACGGGGAGGCCGGCTGGCGGACGGGCAGCCCCGCTCCGCGCTACCCCGCCTATGAGGACCGCTATACCGGGGAGAAGGAATACCTGCGCCTGCTGCGCCGACTGGCCGGCGTGTCCCGGGACCTGCTGCTGGATACCGGCGTCTTCTATCTGCATCTGGACTGGCGGATGGCGGCCCCGGCACGGCTCCTGTGCGACGTGGTGTTTGGCAAAACGCGCTTCCTGAATGAGATCATCTGGGGCTATGAAAGCGGCGGCCGTTCCCGCCGGCATTTCTCCCGCAAGCATGATGTGATCCTTCTTTACGCAAAAGGGAATAAGTACCGTTTTGACCTGACCCGCGTCCCGGTCAACCGGGAGGAGGGCAGGCGGAACCATATGGCCCGCGGCCGGGATGAGCAGGGGAGGATGTTCTCCCGCATTGTTTCCAACGGCAAGGAATACCGCTATTATGATGATGAGCCCGTTTATCCGGGGGATGTCTGGACGGATATCAGCCATCTGCAGCAGCGGGATCCCGAGCGTACCGGCTATGCGACCCAGAAGCCGCTGAAGCTGCTGGAGCGGCTCCTGCTTCCGGTCACGGATCCGGGCGACCTGGTCGTGGATCTGTGCTGCGGCAGCGGCACTACCCTGGCCGCGGCGGAAAAGATGGGCTGCCGTTATGCCGGCCTGGATGTGAATCCGGAAGCCGTGGCGGTGGCGCTCTCCCGTCTGAAGCCGGAAAACCTGACGGTCATCTGTCCCTGCGGCCGGAAGAAGGCGAAGCTCCTGGCGGAAGAGGATCCGTCGGAAGGTCGCTTCCGGATCGGCGGCCTGCAGGAGAAGCATCCGCTCTTCCCCGCGAAGGCCACCCCGATGGACAACCTGGAGGCCTGGGATACCGGGCGCGTCGAAAACGGGGTTTTCTACGCGGATCAGAGCTTCCGCCGCAGTTTCCGCTATCCGGAGCTGACCGCGTCCATCCGCGCGGAGGCCGGCAGCGTCCGCGCCGTCATGACGACGGACGCGGCGGGGATCCGCCGGGCTTACTGCCGCTGAAAAGCTTTGTGAAAAAGATTTTTTGTTCCCCTTGAGTTTTCCGGAACCGGGTGATACGATACTTCCACAGGAATATCCCTGATACGTGCGACCTGATATGTGCGAGATGAAAGGATGAGTGGAATGGCAGCGAAGAAAGCGGTAAAAGCGGAGAAGGAGAATCAGGGGGCAACCTTGCAGGAGGAAAAGCTGAAGGCGCTGGAGCACGCGCTGGCGGATCTGGATAAGCAGTACGGCAAAGGCGCCGTGATCAAGCTGGGGGGCGACGCGATCGGGAAGGATATCCCCGTGATCCCGACCGGCTGTCTGACGCTGGATGCCGCCCTGGGTATCGGGGGGATCCCGCGGGGCCGGATTGTGGAGATTTACGGGCCCGAGTCTTCCGGGAAGACGACGGTGGCCCTGCATGTCGTCGCCCAGGCGCAGAAGGCGGGCGGCATTGCCGCCTTTATCGACGCGGAGCACGCGCTCGATCCGTTGTACGCGAAAAAGCTCGGCGTGAATATTGATGAGCTTTATGTTTCCCAGCCGGATACCGGCGAGCAGGCCCTGGAGATTGCCGAGGCCCTGGTGCGCAGCGGCGCGTTGGATGTGGTGGTGATCGACTCGGTGGCCGCTCTCGTCCCGAAGGCGGAGATTGACGGGGAGATGGGGGATTCCTTTGTGGGCCTCCAGGCCCGGCTCATGAGCCAGGCCCTCCGCAAGCTGACCGGCATTATCAATAAGACCGGCTGCGTCGCGATCTTTATCAACCAGCTGCGGGAGAAGGTCGGCGTCATGTACGGCAATCCGGAGACGACGCCCGGCGGCCGCGCCCTGAAGTTCTACGCCTCCGTGCGCCTGGATGTGCGCAAGGGCGAAGCGCTGAAGAACGGGTCCGAGGTCATCGGCAACCGCACCAAGGTCAAAGTGGTGAAGAATAAGGTCGCTCCGCCCTTCCGGATCGCGGAGTTCGATATCATTTACGGCGAGGGCATCAGCACGGAGGGGACGATCCTGGATCTCGCGGTGGAAAAGGAGATCATCCGCAAGAGCGGCGCCTTCTTCTCCTATCAGGAGCAGCGCCTTGCCCAGGGCCGGGATAACGCCCGTCTTTATCTGAAGAGCCATCCCGAGCTTACCGCGGAGATTGAGGGCAAGCTCCGGGCGGAGCTCTTCGCCCCGAAGGAGATCACCGAGGAGGAGCAGTCCGCCCTCGCCGCCCAGTCCCGGGAGGAAGAGGATGACATGGCCCTCCTGGAGGAAGATCTGGATGATAACGAATAAGGGCCCCCGGCGCCCTTTGTTAGCACTCGCATTGAGCGAGTGCTAATTTTTACTTGCTTTTGGCATATCCGGGTGTTACAATAGGGGCGTAAACATATGCAGAAGCCCGCGCACCCGCGGGATGCAAAGGAGTATCAGAGCAATGGCAATCCAGAATGAAAAAGGTTCCGTATCCATCGATGCGCAAAATATCATGCCGGTCATCAAGCGCTGGCTGTATTCCGATAAGGATATCTTTCTGCGCGAGGCGGTGTCCAACGCGTGCGACGCGATCACCAAGTTCCGCATGCTGCATCCTGACAGCGGGGAGGAGATGAAGGTCACCGTCGCGGTGGATAAGGAGAAGAAGACCATCCGCATCTCCGATACCGGTATCGGGATGACGGAGGAGGAAGTGAAAAAGTATATCAACCAGGTGGCTTTCTCCGGCGCCAGCGAGTTTATGAAGCAGTTTGAGGATAAGCCGGAGGAGAAGGCCGATATCATCGGGCATTTCGGCCTGGGGTTCTATTCGGTCTTTATGGTCAGCAGCCTGGTGGAGATCGAGACGCTCTCCTGCGCGGAAGGCGCCGAGGCGGTGCACTGGGTCTCGGAGGACGGGATGGGTTTTGAGATTTCCGCCGGTTCCCGCCCGCAGCACGGCACGGACATCATCCTCCATATCACGGAGGAGGATAAGGAATTCCTGGAGACCTGGAAGGCCCGCGAGGTGCTGAACCGCTACTGCGGCTATATGGCGTACCCGGTTTTCCTGGAGGATGTCAACGCCAAGCCCGTAGAGAAGGAAGTTCCCGTCGGCGATGAGAAGAATGAGGACGGCACCCCGAAGACCGAGAAGGTCATGGAGCTCCCCAAGCCCCAGCAGATCAACGATACCGCTCCACTCTGGCTGAAGAAGCCCTCCGACTGCACCGAGGAGGAATACAAATCCTTCTACCGCAAGGTCTTTATGGATTTTGAGGATCCGCTTTTCTGGATCCATCTGAATGTGGATTATCCTTTCAATCTGAAGGGCATCCTGTATTTCCCGAAGTTGAAAAACGATTTCGGCACCCACGAGGGGCAGATCAAGCTCTTTGCGGGCCAGGTCTTCGTCGCGGACAATATCAAGGAAGTCATTCCCGAGTTCCTGATGCTGCTCAAGGGCGTCATTGACTGTCCCGATCTCCCGCTGAATGTGAGCCGCTCCTTCCTGCAGAATGACGGTTATGTGAAAAAGATCAGCGCGCATATCACCAAGAAGGTGGCGGACAAGCTGAACAGCCTCATGAACACCGAGCGGGAAACCTATGAGGGCTACTGGGATGATATCGCTCCCTTCGTCAAGTACGGCGCCATCAAGGACAGCAAGTTCTATGACATGGTGAAGGGCGCCATCCTGCTGAAGAAGACCGACGGCAAGTACGATACCGTGGAGGAGTACCGCGCCGCGAATTTTGATAAGACGGAGAAGAAGATTTACTATACCAATGATGAGAAGCGCCAGGCCGCTTCCGTCAAGCTGTATACCGACCGGGGCATCGAGGTCGCGGTCATGAACACCCTGATCGACGGCAACTTCATGTCCTTCATGGAGTACCAGGGCAGCGAGGATGACCGGGTCACCTTTGCCCGGGTGGATGCGGATATCGACGGCCTGAAGGAGGAGTCTGAGGAAGGCAAGGATCTGGATGCGGAGAAGCTTCAGTCCCTCTTCCGCGCGGCCCTCGGCAGGGAGAATCTCGAGGTGAAGCTGGAGTCTCTGGGCGATGCGGGCATGACCGCCATGGTGACCGAGGATGAGCAGATGCGCCGCTATAAGGAAATGAGCCGTCTCTACGGCCAGGATTTCCCGATCCCGGACAGTTTCACCCTCGTTCTGAACCGCCGCAACGAGACGGTGCAGGCCCTGGCCGCCCGGGATCCGGAGGATGAGACGACCAAGATGCTCTGCAGCCAGGTCTATGATTTAGCCCGGATGGCGGCCCAGCCCCTGGAGGCCGGGGAGATCACCGCGTTCCTGGAGCGCAGCCGGAAAATCCTGGGCATGGTCGTGAAGGGATAACCGCGGGGCAGGGGATTCAGTCTCCTTCCGGCAGCAGGGATGCGCTGCGGATGCGCCGGCCCAGCCGCTGCTCCACATAGGCGCGGAGCACGGAAAAGGGCGCCTGCGCGTCCGGGGTGTTGACCCAGGAGGCGGACCCGCTCTGCAGGGCTTTCCGCATCCAGCGGACGTTTTCCGCGGACAGCGGAATCTGTTCCCGGGTCCTCCGGCAGTCCCGGCAGCACAGCCCGCCCTCCGCGGGGTCGAAGAACACGGGCGTCTCTTCCCCGATGGGTCTGCCACACAGCACGCAGTGGTTCAGCCGGGGCTTGAATCCCTGGCAGACGGAGAAGTGCAGCAGGAACCCGGACAGCAGGGGGCGCCATTCCTGGTCGGTGAAGGCCAGCCGTGACAGTGTATGCAGCAGGAGCATGAACAGCTCCTGCTGTTCCTGTTCCGGCTCGGCGGCGGCTTCCGCCAGGCTCAGCAGGTAGGTCCCGCAGGTCAGCCGGTCATAGCTGGTGCGCAGCGGATAAAAGGTTTCGATCAGGTGCACGGAGGTCACGGTCATGTGCCCCCCGGTTTCGATCAGCATATAGTCTCCGAGGGCAAACAGCTCCCCGGAGTTCAGGTTGTGGGATTTCGGCTTGCGGCAGTTCCGGATCACCGCTTCGATCCGTCCGCGGGAGGGGCTCAGCAGCGTGACCATCCGGTCGTTGTCCCGGTAGTTCACATGGCGGAGCACAATCGCGGTATTCTCCGTCTGGATCATGATGCACCTCCCGGTAGTTTCTCCGTCCGGAGTTGGCGAAATTCTGCTGCTATGCTATCATAGGACCATACGGAATGCAATAGCGCGCCTTCGGCGCTGAACCATGATCTTGCAGGGGAGGGAAACCATTTGGACGAGCTTTTGCTCAGGCGGGCCGCCCGCGGGGATCAGCAGGCCTTTGAGCAGCTGATGACCCCGCTGGAGCAGAAAATCTGGCGGATCTGCTGGCATTATGTCGGGGAAAGGGAGGCGGCGTCAGACTGCGGCCAGGAGGCGATGCTCCGCGTCTGGCGCGGCCTGGATAAATACCGGGGCGACTGCGCTTTTGAAACCTGGGTCTACCGCGTCGCGGCCAACTGCTGCATGGATTACCTGCGGAAGAAGAAGCGGGACAAAAGCGAATCCATCGAGCCCCTGCGGGAGCAGGGCTTCGATCCGGCGGATCCGGATCCGGGCACGGAGGAGCGCGTGATCGCAGCCGATGAGCACCGGCGCCTGCGGGAATGCATCGCCCGCCTGCCGGAGGATCAGCGCGAGGCCCTGGTCCTGACCCAGCTGGAAGGGGTGCCCTACGAGACGGCGGCTGAACAGCTGGGCGTTTCCGAGGGAACGGTCAAAAGCCGGGTAAATCGGGCCAAGGCCCGGCTGAAGGAATGGATGACGGAACAGCGGGAACTTTTTTCGGAAACCGGCGTCCAAAGAAGTGAAAGGAGGAATCGGCCGTGAAGCAGAACCATCGGGAAACGGATACCGTTTCTGAATTTCTTTCTGCGGAAAACCGGGAGGATCTGGATCTGGACCTGGATCTGGAGCTGAAGCGGATGGCGGACGAAACCCCGCCTGTTCCGGAGGATTTTCATGCCCGCTGGACGGAACGGATCCGGGCGGAAGCGGCTGCTCAGCAGCCGGCCGCGCCGGAGGCAGAACCGGCCGCGCCGGAGGCGAAGCCCGCCGCGAAGGAGTCCCGCCGTCAGTGGCGCTATGTGCTCAGCGCCGCGGCTGTGTTTGTCTTCCTGATCGCGGGCACGCTGCTGACCCGGAATAACCCCCGGGAGGACGGCAGCCGGACGCCGTCCGCCGCGGAGAATCAGGTGAATTCCGAAGTGCGTTCGGGAGCGGGTTCCCTCGCGTCGAACGCGGCCGCCCCGGCGGAGGATGCCCAGGTTCTGGCGGACCTGATGCAGGAATCGTGGGAAGCGGAGGAAGCCGTAGAAGCCGAAGAATCGTGGGCAGCCGATGCTGCGGCGCCGGAAGCGCTGGGCGCGGCGCCGGAGGAGGCCCCGACGGCCGTCCCCCGGCCGCAGATGACGTCGGCCCCGGCCGCGAAGGCGGCCGCCCCGGCGGAGGTCAATGAGGCGCCCCTGTCCCTGGCGGCGGGCGAAGCCCCGGAAACCGAAGCGCCCGCGGAGAAAGCCGCCCCGGCGGGATACAGCCTGGGGGAGGAAACGGTGTCTTTCATGAAGGATATGGCCGTTTTCGCCTGGAAGGTCCTGCCCTGGGCGATCGGCGCCGCGGCCCTGGCATTCCTGGTGGCGCTGGTGGACCGCCTGATCCGGGAGAAGTGGAAGAAGTAAAAAACCGCCGGCGGATTGCCTTTCCGGGATTGTTTGTGGTATATTGGAGCCAGTAAAAAACAATCGGAAAGGTGGACCTGCAGATGTTTGATGAAAACCGCCTGAAGGATCCCGGTTATTTCCGGGAGAACAGGCTGGATGCGCATTCGGACCACAGTTATTATCTGTCCGACGCGGAGCAGGCGGCCGGGGAGTCGTCCCTGCGCCTGAGCCTCGACGGGCAGTGGAAGTTTTTCCATGCCCTGAATCCCGGCCAGCTGATCCCCGGCTTTGAGCAGCCGGAGTATGACTGCTCCGGCTGGGCGGACATTCCGGTCCCCGCGCATATCCAGATGGAGGGATACGGCGTCCCGCAGTACTGCAATACCGAGTATCCCTGGAACGCGCAGGCGGAGATCATGCCCGGGGAGCTTCCCCGGCGCTTCAATCCGGTCGCCTGCTATGTGAAATATTTCCGCCTGCCGGAGGCGATGCGCGGCAGGCGTGTCTTTGTCTCCTTCCAGGGGGCGGAGAGCTGTGTGGCCGTCTGGCTGAACGGCAAATATATCGGCTTTTCTTCCGACAGTTTCACCCCTCATGATTTTGAGCTCACGGATGCCCTGACCGACGGGGAGAACAAGCTGGCCTGCCGGGTCTACCGCTGGTGCGCCGGCAGCTGGCTGGAGGATCAGGATTTCCTGCGCTTCTCCGGGCTCTACCGCAGCGTGGTTCTCTACGCCGTGCCCGAGGCCCATGTCTGGGATCTGCAGGTGCTGGCTGAGCCGGACGCGTCGATGACCGAAGGCCTCCTGCGGTGGAAGGTCCGTGTTTCCGCTCCGGCGGACACGCGCCTGTCCGTCCGCCTCCTCCGGCAGGGCGAGGTCCTGGCCGAGGCGCTCGGCGAGGTTTCCGGCGATACGGAGGCCGCCGGCACGCTCTCGCTGGATCATCCCCGCCTCTGGTCGGCGGAGGATCCGTTCCTCTATGATCTGGAGGTCCGCCTTTCCGCTTCCGGCGGCACGGAGGAAATCGTGCCCTGGAAGGTTGGCTTCCGGAAGATTGAAATTGTGAACAGCGTCATCCGTGTGAACGGTGTCCGCGTGGTGTTCAAGGGGACCAACCGCCATGATTTCTGCGGCGAAACAGGCCGCGCCGTGACCGAGGAGAAGATCCGCCGGGACCTGATCCTGATGAAGCGGAATAATATCAACGCCGTACGCACCAGCCATTATCCGAACCACAGCGCCCTCTACCGCCTCTGTGACGAGCTGGGCCTCTATGTCATTGATGAAAACAATATGGAATCCCACGGCATGTGGGATATGTGGTATCAGGGGCGCATCACGAAGGAGGAGATCTTCCCCGGCAACCGGGAGGAGTGGGAACCCCTGCTGCTGGACCGCGTCCGTTCCATGGTGGGCCGCGACAGGAACCATCCCTCCGTCCTGATCTGGTCCTGCGGCAATGAAAGCCTGACCGGCACCGTCATCCTGGCCATGAGCCGCGAGATGAAGCGCCTGGATCCGTCCCGCCCCATCCATTATGAGGGCGACCACCAGGTGGAAAGCAGCATGCGCATCCGGGAGATTACCGATATCGAGTCGGAGATGTATACCCCCGCGGCCCGGATCCGGGCCTATCTGAAGGAGCACCGCGACAAGCCCTTCATCCTCTGTGAGTATACCCATTCCATGGGCAATTCCAACGGCGCCATGCATAAGTATACCGAGATGGCGTATGAGGAGGAGCTGTACCAGGGCGGCTTTATCTGGGATTTTATCGATCAGGCGCTTGTCTCCCGCGGCCGGGACGGGCAGGAAACCCTGCTCTACGGCGGCGACTGGGATGACCGGCCCACCGACGGCATCTTCTGCGGCAACGGCATCGTCTTCGCCGACGGCCGGGAAACCCCGAAGCTCCAGGAAGTGAAGTATTGCTATCAGAATATCGTGGTGAAGCCCTCGGCGGACAGCATGGAGGTTGTCAACCGCCATATGTTCACGCCGACTTCCGCCTTCCGCTGCGAGGCCAGGCTGGAACGGGACGGCCGGCTGGTGCGGCGCTGCGCCGTGGATACGGATGTTCCCCCGCTGTCTTCCGCGGTGATTCCGCTGCCCTTCGGCGCGCAGTCGGTGCCCGGGGAATACGCGGTCACCGTCCGTTTCCTCCTGAAGGAGGATACCGCCTGGGCGGATGCCGGTCATGAAATCGCCTTCGGCCAGGGCGTCTGGAAGGTGGAGGGGCAGAAGCCCTGCCAGGCGGCGAAGCCGGATCTCGGAGTGTATGATTCCCCCTGGAATATCGGCGTTACCGGGGAGTCCTTCTCGGTGATTTTCAACCGCCGCACAGGCCTGTTGGATTCCTACCGCTGGGGAGCCCGGGAGCTGCTGAAGGCCCCGCTCGCGCCGAATTTCTGGCGTGCCCCGACCAATAATGATTACGGCAATCAGATGCCCCAGCGCTATGCCCAGTGGAAGATCGCCTCGCTCTATGCCATGGCCGGGCTGGATCCGGAAACGCGGAAGCGCAACGCCGCGGTCCGCCCCGTCCGGGAGGAGGACGGCTCCGTCAGTTTCTCCGTGGTTTATGATCTGCCGACCTCTCCGCGGGCTTCCTGCCTGGTGGAGTACCGCGTGCGCCCCTGCGGCAGGGTGGATGTGCGCCTGAGCTATGATCCGGTGCCGGCGCTGGGAGATCTGCCGGAGTTCGGCATGATCGCGAAGCTGGACGCGGAGGAGAACCGGGTGCGCTTCTTCGGTCTCGGCCCGCAGGAAAACTATACGGACCGCCGCTGCGGCGCGCGCCTGGGCCTGTGGGATTACCGGGTGGAGGAAAACATGACGCCCTATCTTCTCCCGCAGGAGTGCGGCAACCGGACCGGCGTGCGCTGGGCGGAGATCACGGACGCCCGGGGCCATGGCCTGAAGCTCTGGCTGAACGGCGGGGAGTTTTCCGCCCTGCCCTGGACCCCGCATGAAATCGAGAATGCCGCCCATGGGGAGGAGCTCCCTCCGGTCCACTTTACCGTCCTGAAGATGAGCGCGCGCCAGATGGGCATCGGCGGGGATGACAGCTGGGGAGCTCGTACGCATGAGGAATACCTTCTGCCCGTCACGGCGCCGCTGGAGTTCGCGTTCTCCTTCCGGGGAATATAGCTTGACAAAACCATCCAAAGCGAATAAAATCGGAACCACAGAAACGGTTGTCACATGGGGCAGGGTTGGCGCGGCCATCCCCGCTGTTCCGGCTATGTAAGGGAGGAAAAAGGTTTATATGCAGGAGAAGGTTTTTGAGAAAAACACAGTCGTATTCCGCGAAGGAGATCTGGGGAATACCTTCTACCAGATCTGCAAGGGTACCGCCGGGATCTATCTTCATTACGGGGAGGCGGATCAGCGGAAGTTGACGGATATGAAGCCCGGTCAGTATTTCGGGGAGCTTTCCATTATTGAGGCGTGGCCCCGCAGTGCGACGGTCGTGGCGGAGGACGAGCTCCACGCGATCGAGCTGACCGCTGCCGATCTGAATGATTTCTTCAAGGAGCAGCCGGATCGGATTTTGAAGCTGTTCAATCAGATCGGGGATCGGATTCGCGAGCTGACCGCCGCCTATAATGATGTACAGGCGTTTATCAAGGAGAAGAAGGAAGCCGGCGCCGAGAAGAAGGAAGGTTTCTTCGCCCGGCTGAAGAAGTACAGGGAGGACAGTGCCCTCAGCAGCAAGCTGATCGGCTGCACCGTCGAGGGCACGCTGCAGGCTTCTGAGCCGTCCCTGCAGGTCAAATCCTTTAATAAGAATCAGATCATTTTCCGCGAGGGGGATGAGGGCACCTTTATGTTCCAGATCCACGGCGGTTCTGTCTCGATTTATTCGAATTACGGCCAACCCGGGGAGACGAAGCTGACCCAGCTCTATACCAACGATTTCTTCGGCGAGATGGGCATCCTCGGGGAGACGGCGCGCAGCGCGACGGCCGTCGTCGCGGAGCCGGGAACGATGCTGGAGTTCATCCGGGCCGAGGATCTGACGACCCTCTTCGAGACGAACCCGATGAAGGTGAATATGATCCTGGCGCATCTTTCCAACCGGCTCAGGAGGCTCACGGCGGATTATGTGAAGGCATGTGCCGAAGCGGCCGCGGATGCCTGACTGGCGTCAGCACTGTTCTGAATATGGCAGAGGAGACAGGGGGACGGAAGAAGAACCGTCCCCCTGTCCTTTCGGAGGAATTATGACCGTTTATATCGATACCTGTGTGCTGCCCCGCGCCCGGCTGGAAACGGCCCGCGTCTACCGGGAGCTTTTCGGCCCTTCCCTGGGTTTTGAGCTGACGATGATGTTTGATCTCCCGGATTTTGAGGAGAATCTGACCCGGAATCTGGATCTTTTCCGTTCCGGCCCTCTCATGTTCCATGAGCCGGTCTGGGGCGTCGAGCATTCCGCGCCCCGGGGCAGCGCGGCCTGGGAGGAGGGAATGTACCATCTTCGCCTGACGAAGAAGTTCGCCGGGCTCCTGAAGCCTTCCTCCATGGTTTTTCACCTGAACAACGGGGTCATTCCGCCCGGCCGGAAGGAGATCATGCTGCAAACCGCGCTGCAGAATCTGGAGGATATGCGGGAGATGTTCTCCGGTGTCCAAATCCTCGTGGAGAATACCGGCATCCGGAAGGACGGAACCCAGCTCCTGGATCAGCAGGAGTTTACCGATCTCTGCCGTTCGGAGCATTTCCCGGTGCTGATTGATGTCGGCCATGCATGCGCCAACCGGTGGAATCTCCCCCGCCTGATCCGGGATCTGAAGGGGCAGATCGGGGGCTTCCATCTGCATAACAACGACGGCGCCCATGATCTGCATAACCGCCTGCGTGATGGCGTGCTGGATCTCGCGGCCCTTCTTCCCTGCATCGTTCATGACGCGCCGGACGCGGCCCTGGTCATCGAGTATACCCGCCCGATGTACCACGGCGACCCGGTCATCAGGGATGTGGAATATCTGCGGCAACTTTTGTCCCGGGAGGGGGAGGAACAATGAATCAGGAACTCTTGGACGGGATCCGTTATATCATGACGAACATGGAGGACGCTGTCTGCCTGACCGGGATCGGCGGGGAGCTGATCTATGCCAACCCCGCGGCGAAGAAGCTCTTCGGCATCTCGGGGGATTTCGAGGGTCTCTCGGAGGAGTACGAGGAGGGCCCTTCCGTCGAGCATTCGGCCCGAATCTGGGACGCGATCCCCTTCGTGGAAGGGAACGACGCCCTGATCCAGCTTTTCATCGACGGGGTCATGGAGAAGAAGGAATCCCTCCATTCCATGGTGCAGTATGTGAATAATGAGGGGGCCCTCTTCCATCTGCATGTGACCCTGACCGCGTCGGAGGATTCCGGCCGGATCCTGATCGTGATCCATGATATCACGGAGCTGACGAAAGTGAGCTCCGCCTTCCGGCGCTATACCTCTCCCGAGATCGCGGATTATGTCCTGACGACCCCGGAGGGGGAAAAACAGGGCGGAACCACCCGGGAGGTCAGCATCCTCATGAGCGACCTGCGGGGCTTCACGGCCCTCAGTACCCGTTTCTCCCCGGACAGCCTGATCCTCATGCTCAATCATTATCTGGAA
Source organism: uncultured Clostridia bacterium (assembly GCA_947166385.1). Classification (GTDB taxonomy): domain Bacteria; phylum Bacillota; class Clostridia; order Christensenellales; family Aristaeellaceae; genus Aristaeella. The sequence continues at coordinate 34,063 of CAMVEB010000039.1, forward strand.
ATCATGACCGAGACGATCAACCGTTTCCACGGGACGGTGATCGAGTTCCTGGGCGATGGCATTTTCGTCACCTTTGGTGCGCCGAATGATATGCCGGATCACGCGGAGGCCGCGGTTTCCTGCGCGGTGGAGATGCAGAACGCCATGGCCCGGGTGAACGAATGGAACCGGGATCATGGTTTTCCGGATCTGGAGATGGGCATCGCCATCAGTTCGGGCCCGGCCGTCGTGGGCAATATCGGCTCGGATCAGAAGATGAAATACGGCTGCATGGGCGAGTCGGTCAATCTGGCCGGCCGGCTGCAGTCCCTCTGCCTGGGCCGGGAAATCTTCGTTGCGGAAAGCACCCGCCGCCTGATCTCCGGCCGGCTGGATATCCTGGAGGAGAAAACCTTCATGCCCAAAGGCGCCCGGGAAACAATGAAGTATTACCGCGTCGCCGGCATCGGGGATTATCTCCTGCAGGGCGCGGATGAGGAAATCACCTGGCGCAGCCTCCCGGCTCCCGTGGACGTGCTCTTTTTCGTTCTGGATGGGAAGGCGGTGGAATCCGAGTCCCATCCGGGCCGGCTGACCGAGGTCTCCCAGGATGAACGGTTTGCCGTCCTCGCCTCGGAGGTCCCGCTCCAGCCCCTGCAGCATCTGATGCTCCGCGTCGGCTCCCTGGAGTTCTACGCCAATGTCCTCCAGTGCGGTTCCGTTTCCTGCCGCATCGGTTTCACCGCCCGGCCGGAGGACTTCTCGTTCTTCTGATCCGGTGGGATCACAGGAGAAATACAACGGAAGAACAATTTTCCTCTTGCGGAAAACCGCCGGCGGTGGTATGCTCTACTAAACCGTTGAAGAAGAGTGAGTACTTTTCCGGGATCTCCTTCACAGAGAGCCGCCGTCGGTGGGAAAGCGGCAGGGAAGCGGAAAGGGAATGGACTTCTGAGGGCGAGCAGAAAGGCCCTGCCGAGTATGCGAGACGGAGCGGCCCTCCGTGAACAAAGGCCGGCGTATGCAGTACGCATCGAGTGGGCGCGAAGCGCCAAGCCGGGTGGCACCGCAGGTATGATTTCACACCTGTCCCAGCAAAAGAAAGCCGGGACAGGTTTTTTATGTCCCGGAAAAAGAAAGGAGCCGATCATATGGCGAACAAGGAAATCCCCTACAAAATCTATCTGAATGAAAACGAGATGCCGAAGTATTGGTACAATCTCCGGGCGGATATGAAGAACAAGCCCGCCCCCCTGCTGAATCCTGGAACCCATCAGCCCATGACGGCGGAGGAGCTGGGCGGCGTCTTCTGTGAGGACCTGGTGAAGCAGGAGCTGGATAACGACACCCGGGAATATCCCATCCCGGAGGAAATCCTGAGCTTCTATAAGATGTACCGGCCGGCGCCCCTGGTCCGGGCCTACTGTCTGGAGGAGAAGCTGCAGACCCCGGCAAAGATTTACTATAAGTTTGAAGGCAACAATACCAGCGGCAGCCACAAGCTGAATTCCGCCATCGCCCAGGCCTATTATGCGAAGAAGCAGGGCCTGAAGGGCGTCACCACCGAGACCGGCGCCGGCCAGTGGGGCACGGCCCTGTCCATGG
>CAMVEB010000040.1 GCA_947166385.1 uncultured Clostridia bacterium
CTCATGACATGCCTCCCTTTTATTCCTTAACAGAACCGATCATAATCCCCGTTACCATCAATGAAGATACAATAACAAGAATGTCAAATCAGATTTGACGGAATGAGCAAGTCATCCGCATTCAAAGGGAATGGATGCTGTACCATGCAGACGATGCCGCCTTTCCCGCGTGAAAGAGTGGTTTTCTCAATCACGTCAAATTTGCGGGTCTCCTTCTTATCCGGATTTGCGCTCATTTTGATCTCAAGGGGGTGAATCTTTCCGTTTTCCTCAACAAACACATCGATTTCCTTGGCTTTGTCATCCCGATAAAACGAAATAAGAGCTTGCTGCGGGGCATAGGCATAATTCTTCACCAATTCCATCACAACATAGTTTTCAAAATAATGACCATTTGCTGCTCCGCTTTGTAGCGTATCAACCGTCAGCCAACGGCTCAGATAAGCACAAAGCCCGGTATCACAGAAATACAGCTTGGGCGTTTTCACCAAGCGCTGCAATTCATTGTTGGAATAAGGCTCCAGCAGATAGATAACATCCATATCCTGAAGAATGCCAACCCATTTTTTTGCAGTAGGCTCTGAGATTGCAGCCGCTTCTGCCAAAGTATGATAGTTGACAAGCTGCCCGACCAGTGCAGCACAGGCACGAATCAGCCGCTTGAAGCCGACAACATCCTTGATCCCTTCGTCATTTATGGCGTCAGCCATCAGATAATTGTCGATGTAGGACTGATACCAGGCTTGCGCCATCTCCGCGGACGCGGACTGAATGTCGGCAAATCCACCCTGCCATATATGCTGAAAGACCTTCTGCAAATCATTCTCCTGCATATGCTCCTGCCTCTCCTGAAGGCGGGACATGGAAAAATCCAATGCGGATGCATTCAAATAACCGGCTTTTTCCCGCTGAGAGAGTCCGTACAAACGCAGAATACCCAGGCGGCCGGCCAGCGTCTCCTGAGACCGTTCCATCAGTTTTTTTCTCTGGGAACCAGTCAGCCAGAAGCGTCCCCGCTCATCGCTTTCATCACACATAATCTTGATCTGGTTCAGCAGGGTCGGCGCTTTTTGGATTTCATCGATCAGAATAGGCGGCTTATATGTCTGAAAAAACAGAACAGGATCTGTGATTGCCAATTCCCGATCGAGATCGTTATCCAATGTAACAAACGTTCTGTGCTGTTCCTGCGCCATGTGTTTGAGCATCGTGGATTTCCCTACCTGGCGTGCGCCGATAACCAGCACGGCTTTGAAAAATTGACTCGCTTCTGCAAACTTTCGTTCCAATTCACGATGTATATAATTCATGCCATCCTCCAAATTAAGCGTTAATCTAAAGTCGAATTTATAATACCACAGAATCAAGAATTATACAAGTGAAAATAGAGATTATGATGTCAGGGTCATAAGCCCCATGGCTTTTCTTTCTTGCTGTTGTTGCGGTATTGATTATCATACCTGGGTATGTAATTATAAAAGTTTTTATTGGCTTGTTTTCAGGCTGCATTATCTGGGGAATCCAATCAGCGAAATGCAAAAGATAATATGAACGTACGTATCATGTACGCGTTGAAACAGATGATGAAGGAAATATCAGGCTTCAGCGGTTTGAACACAGCTTCATAATTTTGTTGCAAACTCGACCACATAGCCAGGACGAACTGTTCGAAAGATCCAACTATGAACAGTTCGGATGATCCGAATTGTTCACATCGACGATCAGATCAGTTGCCGGAACAAGAAAAAAGAGCAGCACCTCAGCACTGCCCTGAATACGATCCTTTGGAGGTGCCTTCAAGCGGCAGTGTTTCGGGAATCAGTAATTCATCAGAAGATGCTTCATGATATTTTCCGCATGCGATGGATTGCGGACAGTGGGATTCAGGATAATCAGATACAGATTACCGTATTTCTTTGTCTGGCAGTACAGGTTATGCGATATATAGGATGGTGTTCCCCCACTGTGCAGATAAGCAGGTTCACGTCGCCCGACACTCACCCATCCGCATCCATACCCGCTCTCCGTGTTGAACATTTCATCCAGTGATTCCCGGCTTAACAACGTTCCGTCTGCAAGTGCCCTGTCAAAGGCAAGCAGGTCGGCCGCGCAGGAATAAATATCACCGGCTCCTCGCGCGGTTCTGAGATTGGTCATGTATCCAGTCGGAAATACATCGTCAAAGTCAAAGGGATACATCCCTTCCGGAACCGGTTCAGGAACACTTGTCAGTCCTCCCGGCTCCATGGAGTATGAATGATCCATACCGCAAACGGAAAAGATATGCTCCCTGATATACTCTCCGTAGCTTTTGCCCGTGGTTTTCTCAATGATCATTGCCAGCAGTGTATAGTTGACATTACTGTATTCATATTTCGCTCCCGGGGCAAATTCAGGTTCCTCATCATACAGGGCTGTGAGCAGTTCCTCGTCGGAAAACCCATCTGTATAGTATTTCTTCATGAGTTCAGGATCGTTCTCCAACGCTTCGTCCGGAAAGAATTCCCGCCTGAGTCCGGACTGCATGTGCAGCAGCTGGCGAATTGTTATCTCCGCGCCTTTTTCATATTCCGGGAAATACTTGCAAAGCGGATCGTCAAGATTCAGTTTTCCCTGTTCCCAAAGCTGCAGGACAGCTGCAGCCGTGAACGTCTTTGTGACCGATCCGATCTCAAAGACAGTATATGCGTTTACTCGGGTTTCCCCGTCCGTTTCAACGGAATTGACACCACGTAAAAAGACCACACTTTCATCCGTGGCAAGCAGGTATACTCCGCTTGCTGTATCAGGAAATGCACATTCCTGTCGCATGATTCTGACCAGTTTTTGGAAGGTCTCATCGTTCGTTGTCCAGGTATGATCCGTCTCGTCATATGCAAGACCTTCCATGAATGACATGTTGCTTTCTCCGGCTGCACATCCGGCCAGCATTACCGCAGCAACAACCAAAATCAGAAGGAATTGGACTCTGTATCGCATAGCCTGTCCTTTCACAAATACAGTTTCCGTTTTTCCGGGACAACAATCTGTAATTATGACGCACTGGGCAATTTGATACTGATCTGGAGATTGCCGCCGAGCGCCTTGGCAATACGTTCCAATGTTAATACAGACGGATTGGAAACTCCTCTTTCAATTTTGGACAGATCGGACTGATCAATACCGGTCAATGCAGCCAGCTGGGTCTGAGACAAACCGCTCTGAGCTCTGGCAGTGGCAACTGCCTGCGCGACAAGCAAATTAGCAGCCAGTTTTTCAGTACGGACTGTTTTTCCTTCCTCATAGATTGTCTCAGTCTCCAGATCAAGATCATCGTTCCAGATAATGCCGTATGCGCTCAGCTTTCCCTGCAGGAATATTTCGCGGTCCTCAAGTGCCTTGAGTTGAGGATATTTTGAAAATAGAACGGAGATGTCATATTGTTTGACCATGCCGTCCTGGAACAGCACCTCCAGCGCTGTTCCATCCAGGTATTTCAATTCAACAGCCCTGTGAAACATTGAAATCCCTCCCGAATAATCAGTCAAGCGGCGGAAGCTTTTTATACTCTTCCGTTTCCCACATCTCATTGAGTTCTTTCTGATACTTCAGAACAAACTCCTTCACCATAGCCTTTGCCTTCGGAGGAAACACTCCGTCCATAATCTCGCCGGTGGCAATCAGGAAAGGAGCATCAAAATCCTGCGTGATCGCATGAATATGCGGTGGATTATGTTCTTTATATATTATTTCATCATCACTACTTCTCATCCGGATCCTGTACTTTCCAGTATCCGGTTTTGTTTGATCCGATCCGGACAATATATCTCTTTTCTCTTAAGACTGCGATTCCGTTATCAACCGTAGTCTTGCTTTTGTTCAAAATGTTTGCAATCTGCTGCTTTGTAACGTTTGGATTGTTTCTGATCTCTGACAGAATCCGATATTGTGTATCATTCAATTCAGAGGATTTATTGCCCAGTTTATTGCCCAGTTTATTACCCATCACATTGATCCACTTGAATGGAATCGTAACCACGATGGAGTTTTCACGAAAATCATAGGCGTCTCTTCCATATGTCTGGGTAATCTTGGGGACACCCCTGCCGGTTTTCTCACTGATATGCAGCTGCAGAAAAATCTCTGAAAGTTTACGGTTGACCGGCACGGATTCCCCGGCAAAGAAACCTTCCATTGTTTGTTCCGGTGCAAGCGTTCCACGGGACAGTATCTCTATGCGGTCGGAATACACTGTCAGCATGGGCTCATTTTTTGTGACCCATGCATTGTGGACAAATGCATTGATCACAGCTTCACGAAACGCGGCATTATCAAACAGCGGAACCTCTCTGCGTTCTACAACACGATCGGTTTCGTCCGCCTGAATGATATTCAGAACATCCCCATAGCGCAGGATTTCGTCCAAAGAATAAAGCAGGCATTGATATCCGAATTCCCGCACAGAATACATATTGTCTGCTTTCGTTTTTCCTGTAAAAATGGAAACCCGAATCGGAATATGCGAATCATCCGAGAGGAGCTGGGCGAGAATATTGTATTTGCCATCCTCTGTCAACAGTCCCAGATTCTTCACGAATGTTTCCGGATTCAGTTTCAGCCCTTTTGCGCCATAATAAATCAGGAGTTTCTCAAAAGTCAGATCCTGATAATCGGATGGGGTGTTCTCAATGGTCGGGAAACCAAAGCTCAGCACATGGAAAAGGAATGATTCCTTTTCAGGATATTTCCGGAGATTCTCTTTGCTTGAACCGATGCGAATATACCGTTCATTCTTAAACGCAGTAGGAACTGTTTTGGCTGCAGGAATTCGCAGTACAACGACCCGTTTCCCATCAATGGTGATTTCAGAAAAAACAAAGTTATTCTCAGGAGACAGCTGACGAGCCAGATAATGCTTCAAAGGTTCGCCTTTTACATCGCAATCAGGATCAAAAGATGTTCCCTCGATCTCATGGGTCGTGTTGTTTATTCCCCAGATGAAATATCCCTCTTTCCGACCAATGCATGCCGCGCTGTTGGAAATAGCGGAAATGTATTCACCGATCGCCGCGGGCTCAAACCAGTTTACTTTGAATTCAAACCATTCACGTTCCGAACTGTAAGAGCGAAGCTGATTGACCAATGTGATTAGATCCTTCATCCGGCACCTCTTTCCATCAGGATTTATTACCCAAATGTATTATACCATACATGGGTAATAAAGTGGGTAATAAATTTCTGGAAAATTGCACTTTCAGCGTATCAAATTAAGCGCATCTGTTTTCTCTGCAGTTCAAAAGCTCCTGCTGAGCTTTTGAGCTTTTGGTGCACCCCTCCATTCAGCAGAAGCACTGTTCGTATTGTTACCAATTCGCTGGATGCTGTATTTATAAGTATGGTACAAAAGCCTTTATTTGACAGACAATCATTCTTCTGATAAACTGTTGTGGGATATCCCACTTTTAAATATGTGGAGCAACTGAATAATTGCGAATTGCGGAGGGATAAACATGGAATCAGCAATCCGGGAATATGACGCCAAACTGGATTCTAAAAAGAGGCTGACCCTGAGGGAAGCTGAGTATGAATACTACCATGTTTCTGTGCTTCCGGATCAGAGGATCGTATTGGAACCGCGGGTACTGACAACTCCTTTTGAAGTATCCGCCAATACGCTGAAGATGATGGACAGCTCTGTTGACAACATGAAAAAGGGGAAAGTTTCACCCGCCCTTGATCTGTCCGAATTTGAGGAGTAAAAGATGTTTGAGATTCATCTTGGTATTCCGGAAATGGAAGAGCTGTGGAACAGGCTGGAGAAAAAGCATCAAAGCGGTTCCGCGACGAAAGCGGAAGAGAAACTGCGCAGACAGATGGGAAAAGAGGTGCCGTGATATGAAAATGTTCGGAAGCGGCATCAGCTACCTGACCATTGACCTGATCGGGATATGGAAAACCAGCGATGAGCATGATTTCGCAGAAAAGAGGGACAGGTATCTGTCTACGGAAAAACCGCCGGATGCTTTCTATTACCATCAACTGGACTATGGCCGGATGAAGAAGATCGTTCAGTTCATTGACCGGTATCTGGACAGCGTGACGCCTGAGAACGAAATGAAGATGGAGATCTACTTCAATCAGGATCAACCGGCCTTTATCGATGATGAGGTCAATACACGTCTGTTCAATTTCTACTATGCCGACAAAGTCTATGCGTTTGCCCGGGAAAATGGTCTGCGCATCAGGATCCATACAATTGTCTGGTACTGGCATGTTCCCCGGCAATTGACCGAATATCTGCAAAACAGAAGCGCAGAAGACAGGAAAAGGCTGACATTTCTGTTTATTAAAACCTATATGCAGTGTCTGAAGGAGCGGTACCCGGATGCATACAGTGTGGAACTGATCAATGAGATTGCGGCAGATCCGGACGAAATCAGGATGCTCCGGGAAGAAGGAAAGCCGGTCTATGAGGTCGATGACGAAGGTGTTCGGATTGATGAATGGTATCGATTGTTAGGGAAGCATTATTATATCGAGATCTTTCGCCTGGCGCGGGAAGTGTTCGGGGACCGGATTAAGCTGTTCTATAATGATAACAACGAGGGAAACCGGGAAAAGCAGATCATTTTCAAAACGGTAATCGATCAGATCAAAGCGTATGAGCAGGAACACGGGATCAGGTTGATCGACGGATTCGGAATGCAGTGCCATTTCTGGGGATCTGAAACTGAAACCCGGGCTTATATGGAAGAAATGATCAACCATTGCAAACGTCTGGGTGTGGAACTACAGATTACGGAATTTGACGTAAGCAACCACAGTACGAAAGAGATTCAAGAATCCATTTTCAGCAGCTTTGCGGAAGTTGCCAGCCAATACGGTATCGAAGTTCTCACAACATGGGGGCTGAACGACATTGTTTCATGGCTCCATGGAGAAGAAGCGTCTCTGGTGAATTCCAGATGTGACCCAAAACCATTCACGATGAAGTATATTGAAGCGTTTTCCGGGAAATACAATCACGAAAAAAGCATGGAGAAAAAAAGAAATGCTGATTGAAACGACAAGGCTGATCGTCCGTCCGTTCCGGGAGAAAGACGCTGACACGTTGTACATGATCAAAAGCGATCCACAAGTGATGGAATTTTGCCCGGATTTTCTGGATGTTGACGCAAAGCAGGCAGATATGCCGGGTTATATCCGTGCTTTCCAAATGATTGAGGAAAGCGGCGATACTGACACATGGCGATGCTATGCCATTGAAAGCAGGGAAACAGGTGAGGTGTTGGGTGCCCTTACTTTCTGTAAACAGAAAATGCTCCATGAATATGATCTTGGATGGATGATGATCAGTTCCTATACCGGTAAAGGCTATGCATCCGAAGCAGCAGAAGCGTTTGCTGAGTATTTCTGCCGGACACATAATGTCGATTATCTGACCGCGGTCATGGATGTGGACAATCCGGCCTCTCGCAGAACAGCGGAAAAGAGTGGGTTCCGACTCTTTGAAAAGAGGACTGTATACGACTATCACTACAACCGGTATTGCGATGATTACTACTATTTCCGCAGGTACTGGTCCGGCTGCACCTTGAAAGGCCGGTATTACGGTGATTCTCCGTATTACGGACGTTCAACGTCTGGTAAGGAGGAAGAACCGCGATGACAGGCTGCATGGCCGGGTTCTGACGCCGGACGGCCTTCGCTTCATCTGCGCCAGCCTTGATAACGATCCGGAAAAGATCGGAAAGCATATGCTGGAAATGTTAGTGAAGTTCAGAAGCGAGGGACTCTTCGATATTGTTGTTGAAGACGAATGAGATCCTCCGCCCGGGCAGGTGTATCACACTGTGAGGCGAACATTATAAGGGGATCACGCTGTGGTCTTGAAACTTTATTTTTTGAAATTGTCGGCTAACGACGTTCAGGAATCGAGGAGGAGGCAGAATAAATGATATTGTTGGTTGTTGACATGCAAAAAGGATTGGTTGACGAAGATCTGTACGCCTTTGATACTTTCACAGAAAGAACAACGCAACTGGTAGATGCCGCAAGAAAAAACAATGTTGAAGTGATCTTCGTTCAGCATGACGCAGGCCCGGACAGCGGTATGTCAGTCGGAGACGAAGCCTTTGATATCATCGATCGGATAGCGCCGACGGAAGGAGAAAAAGTATTTGTCAAGACGATTAACAGCTGTTTCGGAAACATAGAATTCAGAGAATATATGGAACAGCAGAGCGATAAACGCCTGATGATTATTGGCCTGCAGACAAACTACTGCATCGACTGCACAGTAAAATCAGCTTTCGAAAGAGGTTTTGAAGTAATTATTCCGGAGGGAACAAACTCTACCTTTGATAATGATTACATGACCGGTGAAACAACAGTCCGGTATTACAACGAAGATGTCTGGGAGGAACTTGTTGACTCCGTAACAATCGAAGAAGCCATAGATATAATGAGCAAATAATGCCCCGGAAAACGATTGCTACTCTTGAAGCATTAGCAACCGGTATGGGAAAGAAGCTTATTGTGTCTTTTGAATAAAATAAATGAGGCGTACCATATATGGCTGAAGACAACATCCAACAACAGAATTCTGAAGAGAGCAAAAACGACAAAATATGGTGGTATCTTCTGCCTGCTGAAATTCAGGATTTGATTGAGAAATGCTGCTGACGGGAGACGGATAATGACACACAAGGAGAAAGCGGTTCAGTATTATCAGGACGGATATCTTTGTTCGCAGTCTGTGCTTGCAGCGTACGCTGAAGAATATGGGCTCACAGAAGAGCTGGCACTGAAGCTTGGCACCTGCCTTGGAGCTGGGATGCGGAAAGGTGAAGTCTGCGGAGCCTGCACCGGCGCGCTGATGGTACTGGGACTCATGCATGATGACCCGAAGAACAGAAAAACAGCTTATGAAAACACCAAGCAGTTCCTGACCGATTTCCGGGATGTAAACGGATCATACCTCTGCAACGACCTGTTGGGCTGTGATGTCCGGACACCGGAAGGCGTGCAGTATGCCCGGGATCATCATCTGTTCACGGAATTCTGCCCGAAGATGGTCGCGAGCGCTGTAGAGATCCTGGAGAAAATCATGTCGGCACAGAAAGAGGTATAAACATGTTAATCAGACTGGCATCGGTTGATGACGCAGAAGAGATGCCAGAAGCTGTTGGACAGCTCAATATGTATCTGAATTATTATGCTTCTGAAGTAAACGAGCCCGGTGACAATCCGCCAATCGGTATTATTCTTTGCACAGACAAAGATAATGTCAGCGCCGAGTATGCACTGGGCGGTCTCTCCAATCAGATTTTTGCTTCCACATATACATACATCATTCCGGACAAAGCAAAGCTGATCGCCCAGGTTGAAACTGTATTAAATCAATGGAATGACTGAAAGATTAAAAGATTCATATGGATTTGTCTATCGCAGGAACAGCAGGCATCGTTGAGGAAATTCGTATTGCAGGCGGATCGCCGGACTGATTAACTTGACTCCATCTTGATTCTGACCGTCTGATTCGGTATAATGTCCATGCAGGTTGCGTTATCCATAATCCGGATTCTTTATCACTCCGATAAAGAAATGATAAAATCTGGCCGGATAGCAGGGATAATACAAATACTCTGTGGAATCAGATCACCTGGAGAGACCAGAGCACACAAAAACTAAGCAAAAAGCGTTAAGTCCCATAGACGAACAGTAAACGAAAACAGACAGTAAATCATCCGGATTTCCACTGCAAGGAGAAAAAGCGATGCCTGATCTTTGCCTGCGGGTGACACGCGGGGATGCTACCATGCTTTATGCCACCTTTGTTGGCAGCTATACGCTGAGAATTCATCTGCGAATGGACGAATGCATTGATGAAGGGCTGATGCGTATTGCGCTTGACAAGACTGCAAAACGCTACCCGTATTTCTGCGTTTCAGTCAGAAAGAATGAAAAAGAGGTTTACTACGAAGAAAACGCTGCACCGGTCGCGCTGATTCATTCTTCTGATGCGCCTGTTTTGTCTTCCCCACAAAGCAACGGTCACATCTGGGCTGTGAGCTATTGGGAAGACAATCTGTATATTGATTTTTTTCATGGAAGGGCGGACGGTTCGGGAGTCTATCCGCTGGTGGCCACGCTGCTATATTATTACCTGCAGGAACGATATGGACTGGCGAACGACAAAGGAATCAGGACCCTGGAGAAACCTGTGACTGAGCAGGAAACACATGATCCGGTGGATGATCTGCCGTTGATCGACCTGAACACCCTGAAAGCCGCGCCTGTTGAACCCGCGTTGAATCTGATGGAGGAAAAGAAGCTGTCCGGCGTCCCCGGGAAGGGAATCGTATACAGGCTCTCTCTCCCGGAGGAAACTTTCATTCCTTTTATCAAAGAAAATGATGCGACACCGGGGCTGATGGTGTGCGTTTTGTTTGCCAGGGCCATAGAACGTGTGATTCCGGAGCATGCTGCTCCCATCGTGAACCAATACATTGTGAATGCCAGACCGATGCTGCATGCAAAGGAAACCTTTCATAACTGCACGAATCGGGTAGTGCTCCATTATGACAAGAAGATCAGGAAAATGCCGCTCGAAATGCAGGGAACAGTGTACCGGGGAAAAACATTCATTCAGAGTGATAACGAAACAATACGGAACGGAATGACAGTATCGGGATCCATGGCGCAGATGCTGCTGGATCTCCCGGACCTGCAAACGAAAGTTCAGGCCGCGGGGCAGGCGGTTGGAGGAGTGTTCAAAGCTGCTTCCTTCATCGTCAGTTACGTGGGGAAATGGCCATACCATCAGCTGGAGAGTCATATGCTGGAGTTCTGGACATATACTCCGGCGGGACCATTCCCGCTCATTGAGGTTTCCGCGGTCAACGGAAAGGTGTTTCTTTCCATCATGCAGTCCTTTGAGGATGATGTGTTCTACAAGGCCTTCACTGATGAGCTGAAAGAGCATGGTCTCGAATACACGGAGCATGGACAGAGTTCCGTACAGATTTCGGATATGGCCCACTGTTCCTGACGCCGTCGGTACGTAATGAACCATTTCCCGGCACCTGCCAGCGAAAAGCCCGTCGCGACCATCGAGTTCGAGTGAACACCTATAGCCTGGATATGTTGATTTTACTCATGTTTCTAGGTTTTTGGGACGGTAATTGGACCGGAAAAGTCTTTTTCCAAAACCCCGAATGAGTAGGAAATGCAGTTTTTTTAGACTGCATTTTTTTATTTTTCCTACTCATTTCATGAGAGTTTTGAAGTTTCTCAAAAGATCCGCTCCAGTAAAAATACCAGCCTTCGCACTATAACATACAAAAAAGCGCCGCAGATGCGACGCATCTGTTAAGGCAATAGACGGCGTATTGAGGAATCGTTCCCGGCAGTGCAATCTGTACGGACGGTGAAAAGTCAAATAATCCTTTTGCAAAGAAGAACGGCCTCGTCCTTACAGCTTAAGCATGCCATGGATATGGCTTCCCCGTTTGTCCCGTTCCCGGATGTATTCAAAGCTTTTTCCGATTCCCGGTAAACCGGTTGTCCGCCCACCACCATCCGTCCGAACGGCTGATCGGTTCCTGCGCAGCGTTCAAGCAGTTTCCTGATGGCCAGGTCAATCATTTCATCGGTATTGATCCGGAATGTACTGAGTCCGGTTTCGTTTTCCCTGCCCGGCGGATAATCGTCAAACCCGGTTACGGAAATATCTTCCGGAACCCTGAATCCCCTCTCCTGCAGCCGGTCAATCAGCAGCCTGGCCGCAAGATCACAGTTGCATACAAACGCCGTTGGCATTTTCTCCGGAAGCTCCGGCGCCTTCAGGTCGCCCGCCGGCTCCCGGTCCGGCAGCGTCCATTCTTCCCGGATCGGCAGTCCGTGCGTCAGCATGGCCCGGCAGTATCCCAGGTATCGGTCCATGATGCTCGCGGTTGCCAGTCGGGTTCCCACAAATCCGATCTCCCGGTGCCCCTGCCGGATCAGATGGCTCGTCAGCCGGTAGGATCCGTAACAGTTGTCACCGGCTACTGCGTCGGCATTGGCCTGCTCGTCATAGAAATCCAGGAAGACCACCGGAGTTCCGGTCAGGGCAATCTTCCTGTAATAAGCCTTTTCCGGCTCTCCCAGCAGAATCAGCCCGTCCGCGCGGTTTTCCTTCAGCAGGTTCGGCATTGTCAGTTCCTGTTCATCTTTTGCGTTCAGGATCTCCAGCAGTCCGAAATGGCCCTGGCCCGAAAGCTTCCGGATCAGTTTCCTGTACATCTCCGCATAAAAGGAATCTGCCTGGAAATACCTTTCCGGAATAAGGATTCCGATGTTCATGTGCTCCGGAAGGACCCTCCGCCCGCTTTGGGGATACCGGTATCCCATTTCTTCCGCTTTCCGGAGAATTCTGGTACGCAGCCTGTCACTCATGCCGGTTTTCCCGGCAAGGGCTTTGGAAACAGTCACTGCGCTTGTCCCGACTGCCCGCGCAATATCCCGCATGGCCGGTTTCTTAGCCGACATCTTTTCCTGTTCCCTCCTGTTGGAGTCGGATTCCCGGCAGGTCCGCGGCAGTCAGCCGCGGACCCGCTTCAGCCCTTGACCGCGCCGGCCACCATGCCCTTGATGATCTGGTTGCTGAAGGCAAAATACAGGACCACGATCGGGCTCATGGTAATCAGCATGGCTGTCATCTGCAGGGGATAGTCGGATCCGAACTGGCCCTTGAACTGGGTCAGCGCCAGCGGAACCGTCTGCAGATGCACATTCTGGATCAGCACCAGCGCGAAGGAGAATTCGTTCCAGCATCCGAAAATCTGGATAATCGCCACGGTAACAAGGATTGGCCTGCACAGCGGCATAATGATGGACCACAGGGTCCGGCTGAAGCTTGATCCGTCGATGGCCGCCGCTTCCTCCAGGGAAATGGGAATTCCTTTTACATACCCTTCCACCAGGAAGATCCCCATCGGAAGGCCAAAGGAAACATACGGCATCAGGAGGGTATACCACTGGTTGCTGATCCCCAGGTTCCGGAACAGCACATACATCGGAACCAGCAGGGAGTGGATCGGAATCAGCATGCCCATCAGGAACATCACGTACAGCGGCCGGTTGAGCCTGAACCGGACCCTGGCAAGGATATACCCGACCACGAAGGTGAACAGGACGATCAGGATGATGCTGATTGCCGTCGTCCGGAAACTGTTCCACATGGACTCACTGAGATGGTAATCCGGATTGTTCAGGATATCCGTATAATTCTGCAGCGTAGCCGTCCCGAACGGGATGCTGATGACGTCCGCGTTGAACTGGCGTTTCAGCTTCAGGGAAGAATAGAACATCCATACCAGCGGAAAAATGCAGCTGAGGGAGAAAATCCACAGCACAATATTGATGCATACCTTGCCCGCGTAATACCCCGCGCCTTTGCCGGAGCGTCCCGCGGGACTGAAGTTGCTTCCTGCAAGATGTCTCTTTTTGCTCATCATTTATCCCTCCAGTCCGCGCGTGGCTCTTTTGACGATGGCCTGGCTGCCGCCGATCACCAGCAGCGACAGCACAAAGATGCCCACGGAAATCGCGCTGCCGTATCCGAGGTTGCTCTGCTGGAAGGATGTGGTATATCCGTACAGCGCCATCACATAGGAGGAGTATCCGGGACCGCCCGCTGTCATGGTCCAGATGCTGTCAAAAGCCTTCATGTTGCCGGCAATGCACAGCGTCAGGCAGACCAGCATGGTGGGGCGGATCATAGGAAGGGTGATATGGATGGCTTTCTTGAACCCGTTTGCTCCGTCAATCTCCGCCGATTCGAAGATTTCCTGGTCAATGCCTGCGATGGCGGAGAAAAGAATCACCATGTAATACCCGATGTACTGCCAGACCAGGGGAATGGATACATAGAGCATAACGTGGTTCGCGTCTCCCAGCCAGGCCTGCTTCGTTCCTCCCAGCACGTTTACCACGAACCAGTTCAGCAGCCCGTACTTGG
Organism: uncultured Clostridia bacterium; assembly: GCA_947166385.1. Lineage (GTDB taxonomy): Bacteria > Bacillota > Clostridia > Christensenellales > Aristaeellaceae > Aristaeella. Next base: position 13,985 of record CAMVEB010000040.1, read on the forward strand.
AGTGGAAAATAATACTCCAGATCAGGCCGATGCAGACTGCGGATATGGTGCTCGGAAAGAAACCGAAGGTACGGTGGACCGCCTTGCCCACCGCAAGCTTGGAGTTGGCAAACAGGACAAAAACAAAGGCGAGGCCGATCTGCCCGATGATACACACAATCACCAGGTAAATGTTATTCCAGAAGGATTTCCAGAAAATAGAATCAGCGATCAGCGCCTTGTAATTATCCACTCCGTTGAAAACTGCCGTATAGATTGTCTGTCCGCTTTTCAGTTCAAAAAAGCTTAGGTAGACCGCTGTCAGCAGCGGTACAAATACAGAGAATACAAACAGCGCCACCGGAATGAGTAAATACAGCCAGATCGTGGTTCTCTTTGGTTTAATGGCATCGAGCACGCCCTGCCCCCCCCTTTGTCTCTTTTGAAAAATCGCCCTGTCCGCACAACACGGGCAGGGCGGCCGGTAATGACTGGTCATTTTGGTTCCGCTGCTTTTCCGTTTCCCGTAAGGGGAAGCAGAGCTTCAGCGTCCGGCAGTACCGGGATTATTCAGCCTTCAGGTAGTTTTCTTCGTAAGCAGCCTGGGTGTCCGCGGCTACCTTTTCAGGATCCATCTGGCCGTTCAGCATCGCCTGGACTTCCGTGTTGAACACGCTCCAGACAGCGGAATTGATGTAGGAGTCGTAGATTTCGCAGGTGGTGGTGTCAACATAGGACCAGTTGTAGAAAGCAACGGTAATCGGGTCAAACTTGGAGAAATCAACTTCGCCGGCAGCGGTCAGTCCGCCCAGGGCATAATTCTCTGCAACATAGCTGGAGAACGCGGGGCCGGTCAGTTCCTGAGCCAGGTCGATGGCAGCGGCCAGCTTGTCGGGGTCTTCGGCCACCTTGGGGTTGATCGCCACAGCGTAGCCCAGGCCGATATTCTGGGAGTTGGGGGCCTCGGTGGCATCCGCGGGCTGCGGCAGCACGGCAAAGGCCATGTTGTTCCACTTTTCTTCGTTGCTGTCCTTCAGGGTCTGCCAGATGTACGCTTCGTCCCAGTTACCGCCGATGAAAGCGGCAGCATCTCCGGAGATATAGTACTCACGGGCATCCTCATTCGTCACGGTGTTGAAGTCATCATTGAAAATCTTGGTTTCGGTAAAGAGGCGCTTGGTCTCCTTCAGGGCTTTCACAAAAGCTTCGTCGGTGAAAGCAGCACCGCTCTTGGCAATCAGGCTGGCAAACCAGTCGGGGCCGGTGTAGCGGTTGCCCAGGGTGGAAATAAAGTCAGAGTTCATCTGCCACTGACCGCCGTTGCCGAAGGAAATGGTGTCGATGCCTTTTCCTTCAAAATACGCGTCAGCCTTTTCAACTTCTTCCCAGGTGGTGGGGAAAGCATCGTATCCAGCTTCTTTCCACATCGCCTTGTCGTAGATCACAACGGTGCAGGTGCCGCCGGTCAGGACGGGATAGCCGTAGATCTTTCCCTCAGAGGTGAAGGGAGTAAAGTAAGCGGTATTGTAATCACTGTAGTAGGGGGATGCCTTGATGATGTCGGTCAGGTCCATCACCAGGTTGCCCTTTGCCCAGGCAATGGTGTTCATGCCCTGGAGCAGGAACACATCCGGCAGGTCATTCGCGGTAGCCCGCGTCGCGATGGTCGTCTTGTATTCGGCGTTGGCCAGTACTTCCTCTTCCAGTTCAATTTCCGGATGGGCAGCCTTCCAGGCCGCCAGGGTGGTGCGGAAACCGTCGGATCCGCCATTGCCTTCGGACTCTTCGGAAGTGGAGAAGTGCATCAGGTGCAGCTTGCCTTTGTAAGCCAGTTCAGTTGCTGCAACAGGGGTAGCCGCAAAAGCGGAAACAATCCCCATCGTCAGGGCCAGGGCCAGGACCAGAGCTACGAGTTTTTTCATAATCCAGTTTCCTCCGTTTTTTATTAAGTTTACAAGTAAACTTGTTGTCTGGATTATACAATACTTTTCAGTTGTCTGTCAATACGTTGATTTTCCGCTCATTTTCTCGTACGTACATCTTTTCGGAGCCCTCTTCTCCATTTTCTGTAAGATGTTTTCCCATCTTTGGTTAACATTTTAGTTTACTTTGTTCGTTTAGGAAATTTTTTTTGTTTTTCTGCCCGTCCCCGATTGCTTTGAAAACCGCATTGTAAAAACCGGTTCGCAACCCGCGAACCGGTTCCCGACAGGCTGTATCAGCCTTCATCATATGCTTCCGGATTGAATCCCCCGCCCGGTCAGATCCGCATTCGTCAGCACATTCATCCCAAGCAGGTTCTGATAGCTGACATCCTTTGCGATACGGTATTGGATCCCATGCTAAACGCGGGTGCTTTCCGTTGTATCGTTGGACAGAAATTGGGCAAAAAAAGTTCGAAAACGGAGTAGAATGTGTGGAATATGTATAAATATAGTGTTTCTAAAGCAAATAGCACTACTACATATAGTAGAAAACACAATCCCATTATCGAGTGGGAATAAGAGCCGGAAACCTGAATTCCCTTATGGATCAACGTATCCGGCCATCCCGAAAGTGGCTATGATAACAGAATGATAACATTTTTCTTGAAAAAGATTGTTGCCCTGATTCCGAGTGGTTGTGGGGTATGATTCTGGAAAGGTTATCATCAGACAGATTGTTTCTATAAAGCTGACCCTCCGCTGTGGATGAGAATCCGCAACGGAGGGTCTCTTTATGTGTTCATGCTTTTTTCGGTTTTCTTCCCCGTTTTTTCGGTCCCTGTGTATCCGGCTGAATATCCGGCGGAATCTTGGTCTTGATCACGCTGTCATCGAAGGCCGGGTAATGGTAACGCCACCGGTCATACTCTTCTTTCGTGATCTCTCCTGCCCTGAGTTTCTCTTTTTCTTCCGACCAGGACATCAGCCGCGCATCCAGTTCCGCTGCTTTTACTCCGCCCTCGGAAATGTCGGCACGGAGACAGATCAGTCCGTCAGCGTTCAGGATCTGGATCAGTTTCCGATCCTCCAGCGCAAACAGCGTGTGCATCAGCCCGTCCATGGAATCAATGTCCGGAACAGCGATTGCTTTCGGAGAAATATCCAACGCTTCTGCCATCGCAGCAGTCAGATCCGCTTTAGGCGTCCGATCCTCACATTCATATTGCGCCAGACGCACATCCGCGGAATTGTCCGGAAAGCCCAGCATAAGTCCCAGATACTTCTGTGTCATCCCCCGTAATGTCCGGAAAAACCGGATTCGTTCACCCGTTGCCACGATATCACCTCGCCGAAATGATCTTATAGGTGAATTATAGCAAACATGTTTAAGTTTCACAAGATTGAATTTAGCAAAAATATTTAAGTTTCTATGCCAAAGCCACTTGACACAAGCTAATATGCTTAATATAATAAGAAGCACAATTAAGCTATTATGCTTAGTTGCAGAAATCGATGCTCAGTGCTGAAGGCCCTCGGGCCGGAAGCCAAACGATATCGCGGGAAAGGACGATAAATGATGAAGAGCGATTTCATGAGAGTAGACGAGGTAGTGACGGAACTGGATGTATCCAGACCCTTTGCCTACCGCGTCATCCGGCAATTAAACGATGAACTGAAAAAGCTCGGGTATCACAGCAAACAAGCGCATGAGATTATATACTGAGTTTAAGTCTGTTTTGCTGGATAGTCATTATCAGAAAATCAAACTTCGTATGATCGAAGAGATCAGTGAGATGGATTGCTGCATCATCTACTCCTGTTATGTCAAGAAGGATTCACCTTTTGTTCAATCTTTAAAAGAACAGGTATACATTGAATTGCTGTCAAGGATTGTTGCCTCCATCAGCGAAGACGTAAGCATAATCTTTGATAAATTCAATCTCCCGGCATTTGAAACTCGTATTGTTCAGACCATCTCCAAGTATAAAAATGTTCAAGCCATTATGCCTCAGGATTCACAAACCGAGCCTGGGTTACAATTTGCTGATAATATCTGTAGCATTCTTCGTCATAGGAAAACAACAAATGTGGCCAACGAATACTATAAACTCCTGGAAAACAGAATCCGTGAAGTTTGACAAACAGTCTTTCTTGTGGTATCATACAGACAATTAGAGGATGACCTCCTGGCGCCTTGACAGCTGGGTGTACGGGTAAACGTGTGATCATCCTCTTTTGTTATATTGCAATGCACAAGCATTGTGTAGAATTTGCAATAATAATTTGGCAGATACTGAGTTGAAAACTTTCTAGACTGGCTCCTTTTGATGCTGATATATGGAAGGTTTTATGATTGGTGCTTAGACGTCCAGGACGATATCGAAAGGTTCTTCAATAGATTATTCGGGTAAAAAGAAATGACAACACAAATATATCGTCCCAGTCCGCCTGCTGATTCAGATGAATCGGCAGGGTTTTTTGTGCAATCATAACGGTCTTTTGCTATGATGTGTCTCCAATAAAAAAGGGAGGTGCGTCATATGAACCAGGATATGATCCATTTTATTATGCAGCGGATGGGAGGCTGTCTGGACAACCGGCAGCTGGTGATTCTTCAGGGCACACTGAATGACGCCATGAAACAGTCTGAAAGCCGGGAAATAACGGAATCGCCGGAGGTGCTTCTGCAGGCTTTTCTGGCCTCAAAACAGCTGGAAGGGCGATCTGAAAGGACTATCCGGTTATACGACCAGGCGATCCGACGGATGATGGAATACTCGGATAAACATGTATGCGTCATGAACACAGAAGATATCCGCGATTATCTGGCATGGTACCGGAATGAACACGGGGTCAGCAGGTCCACACTGGACTGTAACCGGCGGATGCTCTCACCAAAATCCACCTGAGGAAATACCTGAAAACACGGACAGACAGCAACCCGGCACTGTTTGTTTCCATCCGGTTTCCATATAACCGGCTTCTTTCCGGCGGCGTAGAGAAGATGCTGAAAAAGATGGGGGAACAATGCAGTATTCCGCATGTGCATCCGCATAAATTCAGACGGACCATGGCGACAGCGGCCATCGACAAAGGCATGCCGATCGAACAGGTCCAGAAACTGCTGTGACATGAGCAGATCAACACCACGCTTCGATATGCCATGGTGAAGCAGAGCAATGTGAAATGGGCTCATAAAAAGTATGTCGGATAACCGCAAAGGCTTTTGTTCCCCTTGTGTTTTCAAGGCTTTGATGCCATAATGATTTTGTTGTTTTCCGGATACAATTTGTTTTTATGGAGGATTGAATCTGCATGAGTGAACAAAGCCAATCCGGGATGATCATTTACCAGACAGAAGACGGATTAACAAAAATCGATGTTGCGTTTGAAAACGATACTGTCTGGCTGTCTCTGGAGCAAATGGCAGAACTGTTTCAGCGGGACAGAACTGTTATCGGAAGACATATTAAAAATGTCTTCAGTGAAGGTGAACTGCAAAAGAATTCAGTATGTGCAAAATTTGCACATACTGCTGCAGATGGAAAAACATATCAGGTCGATTATTATAACCTGGACATGATTATCTCTGTAGGTTATCGGGTTAAATCCCAGCGAGGCGTGCAGTTCCGGATCTGGGCAAGCGGCGTTATCAAGGAATATATGAAAAAAGGCTTCGCCATAGATGATCAACGGTTAAAGGAACTTGGCGGAGGAAACTATTTCCATGAATTGCTGGAACGGATCAGGGACATCCGGGCATCAGAGAAGGTGTTTTATCGGCAGGTTCTGGAAATCTATGCGACCAGCATAGACTATGACCCAAGAGCGGAAATCTCCATTGAATTCTTCAAAAAGGTTCAAAACAAAATCCATTATGCTGTTTCCGGAGAGACCGCAACAGAAGTCATTTACCACCGGGCAGATGCAGAAAAAGAGTTCATGGGACTCATGAGCTTTGCCGGGGAGCAGCCGACTTTACAGGAAGCGAAGATTGCCAAGAATTACCTCGATGAAAAAGAACTAAAAGCTATGGGACAACTGGTATCCGGTTACCTGGATTTTGCTGAACGCCAGGCAGAACGGAAGCAAGCGATGTCCATGGCTGACTGGGCAAAACATCTTGATGGTATTCTTACCTCCACAGGAGAAAAGCTTTTAACCGGAGCAGGCTCAATCAGTCACGAAGCCGCTATGGCAAAGGCGGAAACAGAATACAAAAAGTACAAAAACCGTATTTTAAGCAATGTGGAAAAAGATTACCTGCAGAGCATGAAATTACTTGAGGACTTTGCTGCCAGGCAATAGGCCGGAAAATGAATAGCGAATTAAACGCACTCCGCCGACAGAAAAAGCAGGTACGAGACCTGCTGAAAACGGCGGAGTGCGTTTAATTCTCGAACCGGTTATCGGTTCACCTGTCATTTTGCAGCAAAGCGAAAAACGTATTTGTTTCAACTGAGCTTACCGGCTCAGTTCATGGCCGAAGCGCTTCTTATATTCTTCCAAAGTAATGATTTCCGGTTCGACTTTGAGGGCCTTCGCCAGATCGACCGCACATGCCTTATTGGGAGCGGGAAAAACGACCACACCGTCGTCCTTTGTGACCCAGTATTTGTTCGTCGCTGCATCTTTCACAATAAGACCGCCGTTTACGTTATCAAGTTCGTTGAGAGTCAGTTCTTTTTTTTCCATCTTCATTCACTCCTGTTCCTGGTAAGGTCACTATTTGATGCCTTCCACTTTTTTATACGGATGATTTTTCCACCTGGCACCGATACCGGAGAACGAGAAAATTTTTTTCACTTATTTGTTTTACTCAAAGAGCCGTTTCATAAGCAGTCCTGGTTAAGAAACTTCAGTTTTCCATACAGATGATACACCTAATTTTTGATTATTTCCATACAGGAGGTCCTGCCTCATGGCCTACAACGTTTATTCTCTCCCGGACTGTCGGACGGTGCTGTATCATCCGGACGTCGGCACCGCGAACCTGCACCAGTGCGGCCACGGGAAGATCACGGTGTCGTCCGCCGGGGATCTGACCAGTCATACAATGACCGCGGATGGATATGTGGTCGTGAACAAGCTGAAGAGCACTTCCGGGACCATCACCCTGGAGATCCCGCAGAATTCCATCGGGGACTGGTTCCTGCGGCGGTGGGCCCGGTGGCAGAAAAACAGCCAGGATCCTTCGCGCGTGGCACTCGGGACCCTGACGATTTCGGACGCGACCGGGAACTTTTCCATTGTCTGCACCGGCGTCACCCTCCAGAAGGTGCCTGACCGGGTTTTCGACCGGACGGCCACCAACCTGGTTTATACGCTTCTGGCGACGACGATTACGGAGCAGTGAGGTAAATAACCATGTGCGAAATCACGAAAACACTGACGATCCCGGTGGACGGGAAGAAGACGGACTTCCGGTTGACGAAGCTGGACGCGTTCTCCGGAGCTTCGCTCCTGCGAATGCTGTCGCATCTGCCCGCGGGCGACGATTTTCTGTCGTTCTTCTCAACGCTTCCGGATGAGGACATGCGCTGGCTGATGACCGTGTGCCTGGAGCATTGCGAAGTGCTGTTGCCTGCCGGATGGAACCCGGTCATGACCCGGGGCGAGTGGAGCTGGATTGAGCTTGAACACGACGTCGCCACCTGCCTGAAGCTGACGATTGAGGAAGTTCTGTGGACGCTGGAAGGTTTTTTCGGCGGTGGGGCCTCGGGCTCACAGCCCGGGACCCCGGATTCCTGATCGCTGAATGCCCGAACGTGGATGAGTTTGTCTTCCTGCCGGTGATGGCCGGCATGTGGCGGCAGCACGAGCTTTGGGACGGAACCTATACGCTGGATGATCTCCTGGACGCGGTGGAAGTGATCCGGGTAAAGCGGGAAAATGAGTATAGAGCATTGGAGACGATGAACCATGGCTGATCAGGAATTCCTCGCGTCCTTCGGGGTTGAGATCGACGAAACAGGCCTCCTGCGACTGCAGGAGGCGCTGACGAAGAACCGGGTGCTCGCGGATGACCTGGCCGCTGCTTTCAACCGCGCCCAGGAAGCCATGACTTCGTTTTTCGAGTCCATGACCGAAATCTCCATGCCGACGCTGGACTTCGGTTCCGGCGGGATCGCGGGGGAGGCAGCTTCCAGCCTGAGTATTCCGTTCTCCCTGGGCATGACGAAAGCCAACCGTGAACTGAACGCCTTCTTTAAGGAAGCCGGAAAGAATCTGAAGCTGACGGCAGACGCTTCCGGCATTGTGTCCGCCGGCCAGAGCGCCTTTAATCGCCTGCGGTCGCTGTACAGTTCCACAACCCTGAGCGTTAGGGCCAATGTGCAAACCTCTTCGGCTTCCGGCGGTGGTATCAATCTCAATACCATCCTCCGGTGCTTTTTTCGGGTGCACCCCTTCACCGGGTGCACCGATAGCCCCGGGAGAGGAACTCTGTCATCAGCAGGTGATGGGCAATGGCTGAGAACATTGATTTTAAAGGCTTCGCGGATGGTGCACCCTAAAAAAGGTGCACCCTTGATGAAAAAGTGCACGGTGCACCAGCGAGATGGGTGCACCTCCGAAGCGGGCAGCACCTTCGTACTGCAACATGTCAATTTCTCAGAGCTTGAGCGGCGGACAGGGATCTCACGTAAAAAGCTGCGCAATTTGCGGGATAACGATTTCAAGGAAAAGCCCTATGGTCGTATTGGTCAGGTTTTTTACGATTGGCCCTTTTAACCCGGCGCAAAATGGCCCTTTTTGCCCGGCTCTAACATAGGCTAAAGCCAAGCAGTCCTTCATAAATATCTGTTTGGCTATCCTCCCGGTTCTTGACAGGAATCTCTGTTCACCCCTATAATTCTATCAGCAGAAAAACAAAATGAGCTCCGCTTACAGGAGTTCAAATACAACAGGAAAGAGGTTGATTTGAATGAAAAAAAGGCACCTGATTTCCGCGGTCGCGATGCTTCTGGCGCTGATGCTGCTGGGCCTGTCCTGCGGTGCCCTGGCGGAAGGAAAAACGTTCGGCGTGTTATCCTTTCTGAACGTGACAGAGGAAGAAGATCACGAGCTCGGATTTATACGGCAGCCGATGCGGGAGATCCTCCGCCTCGATGGTGTGCTGGAAGAGAAAGAAAGTAACGTGCCGGCCGGCCACCCTGTTTCCCGTTACTACGATTCCCTGAACGCCATGCTGATGGGCCTTCAGGCGGGAGAAGTGAACGCCATTAAAGTACCCTATTATACCGGAAAATATCTCTGCTCCGCCAATGACAATCTGATGATGAGAGTGGAATATCATCCGGAGAAGGCAACCGAAATCACCGACTGGGCGCTCAGTCTCCTCAGCGATGGCTATTCCTTCATGATGAAGGAAGAAAACACCGCCCTGCGCGACGCTTTTGACGCGCAGATCTCCGCCATGAAGGAAGACGGTACGCTGCAGAAGCTGATCGACGAGCATATCATCAAGGCTTCGGAAGGCGGAGAACCTGTTGCCATCGCTTTCGAAAAGTTTGATGGGGATCCCATCCGGATCGCCGTCACCGGCTCCCTGCCGCCCATGGACTATGTGGCCGCGGACGGAACCTTCGCCGGATTCAACACGGCCGTGCTGTCCGAGATTGGCAAACGGCTGCAGAAGAACATCGAGCTGGTGCAGGTCGACAGCGTCGGCCGGGCCCTGGCCCTTTCCGAAGGCACGGTGGACGTGGTCTTCTGGACCCGCGGCAATTCCGAAACAATAGCAGAACACCAGCATGCGCACGGCCATCCCAGTGAAGAAGAACGGGAAGTCTATCAGCGTGAACGTCTGGCTAAGATGTCGGATGAAGAAAAAGCTATTATGGAAAAATACGGATTCCCGGATGTGGCGATGATAGGCAAATACGACACCCGTGACCTTCCGGCCGGAGCAATCATCACCCAACCGTACTTCTCGGATTTCCCTGTAACGGTGACCCTGAAATAAACGCCTGTATCCCGCCTTTTCTCCGATGCGCCGCGGGAGCCTTTCCCGCGAACGTAAAAAGACCTCCGGCTGACCGCCGGGAGCGCCATTGACATAAAGAACCCTGCCGGGGCCGTCAGGTTTTTTACGATTGGCCCTTTTTGCCCGGCTCTAACAGTGGATTTAAACAGTATTGACAGTCTTTGCAAAGACGCTCATGTTAAATACACATACGAATCCGGAAAGATTGGTTTTAAATTTATCCTTTTCAGAAGATCTGATGAAAAAAATGTCACTGTAAATGTCCCTCAAAATGTCACTGTAAACAAAACAGAACAAGCTGTATTTGCGCTTCTGCGTGAACATCCGGAATATACCCGGGATGAACTGGCTGAGAAAACATCAAAAACTGTTCGCACAATTCAAAGAACCGTCGATTCTTTACGGGAAAAAGGACTTACAGAAAGAATCGGAAGTGATAAAACCGGTCAGTGGAAAATCATAGAGCAAGAGGTGCAGTAATGACTCATGTTCAGTTTTACGATCACGTTAACGATCTTTGAGGGGGAATTCAATGTTTTACCATGCTTCTTCAGTAGCAGGAATTTCACAGCTGGAGCCGAGAATATCCAATCATGGCATCCCGTTGATCTACTTCTCTATAAAACGTGAAAACGTTCTGGTTTATCTGAGTAATGCTATTGAGAAGTACTGTAGGGAAACCGGTTTCTCATATGAAGGCCAATGGCAGAAATGGGGACCTTACGGTTTCACCAAGGACGGTCGCCTGCGTCTTGAGGAGTATTATCAGAACGCACTCGAAAGCACCTACAAAGGCGTTTCCGGATATATCTATTGTGCAGAGAACATCACTGATTCCGGGTTTGAGGTCGAAATTCCGGATGCAGCGACAAGCAGCATTTCTGTTCCGGTATCCGGAGTAGAATATGTTCCAGATGCCTATGATGCTATTCTTCGAGCTGAAAAAGACGGCTTGATCACCATCCGACATTATGAAGAAATGACTGACAAAATGCGGGAATGGAACATCCGGACGATCCGGGAGGAATATGACACAGCAGAGAATCACCCGGAATACAGGCATTTTCTGCGTGGCAATTTCCGGGATATACTGGGGAATGGATTATGAACATTGCAGTGATAACCTTTTGGCTGTGTGTGCACACCCGTGTGCAGAGGGGTGTGCAAGGGGGTATGCATCCGGACAGGCTGCCTTCTGAAGACTTGCCGGAAGATCTGAAAGTCCTTATATTTCAACGTTTCTGATGTGAGGCTGCTTCATCTCGGCAATATGGACACCTTATGGACGTGTCAGTCCCTTGTGGTCGGAACATCAAACGCGTGGTGGCATGGCTCAGTCGGTAGTCCGAAGTGGTAGCTTGTATAGACCAAAAGCGTGGTGGCATGGCTCAGTCGGTAGGACACCTTGGTAGGAATTACAAACCGACACGTGGTGGCATGGCTCAGTCGGTAGAGCACATCGTTCACATCGATGGGGTCGTTGGTTCGAGTCCAACTGTCACCACCACCCAGAGAAGCTTGAGAAATCAGGCTTCTCTTTCTTTTTGCCTCCGCCTCGGGGTACCCATTTTCCGTACACAAAGTTCGGTGTGGGCAAGGTGACGGTTCACCTAATATCCCAAACCTTCGATGTAAACGAAATCGCTGGTCGATGTAAACAAGGTGCCGGAAATAACGGAGCGCACCCGGTCAAGCACCTCCAGATGATAACACAGCCCATGCCAAAAAGCAAAAATGCGGAGCTGCTCGCTCCGCATCCCGCCTGACCATATCAGGCTGTTCAATGAAAACTGGGAAAGGACTTTCTTCTATGTGATAGTGTTCACCCTTCTGTACCGGTAACCACTTCTGCATTATCCGGGGCACCCACATAATGTGTTCCTGATGGAAGCAATAAAGCACTGGGAATACCGGTATGGGCATCGATGCAAATTGTGCACACGCTCAAAGGTTCTTTCCCCTGCGTATCCCAGAAGTCAATAACCCAGGTTCCGTTTGTCGACCAATAGGAACCGGTATCATTTTCCGGCTTACGATAGCTGGAAACAACGCAGGTCAGGGATTCCAATCTTTCGGCATTAATCTCACTACCGTACTGCGGAATAAACTGAATTGCCAGATTTTCTGCCTCTTCGGCAGAGATAGCATCCTGGTCAGGCAACATAGGACGCATCGATGGGTTCCAGGCATATCGCCAGGATTCTTGCTCAGCAAATGCAGCATTTATCTGGTAATCCCACAGCCGCTGATCGCCATATTTTTCTTCCCATTCATGAATTACCGCATCCGGATCTTCCTCCGCAAAGGCAACTGAAGCGGAAAGGATCATGATGAGTGCGGCAAGAAGCAGCAACAATCTTTTCAAAATAACACCTCCTATAATACAGACGATACAAGGCGCATTTTTCTTTCGTTATGATTTACCTGTACGCTTTTCATCAGCCGTTTCCACCACCGCGCTCAGACAGGAACTGGATATCCTCCACAGCACCAGTTTCCAGGTTCAGATAAACAGTGTAAGCTCCATCTTGTTCCGTTTCCTCAGTGGACAGTTCCCCCACGATGATCCAACAGCGATAACAGAGCGTTCCATCTAGCAGGACATAGGCAGAATTCTCATCCGTGTCTATTGACATCAAAGAAATCTGTTGGGAAGTCAAGTGATATCTTACGCCAACAGCTTCCTTTGCGATTTGGACGAAATCGTGCGCAGAAAAAGCTTGCCGCTCTTTCGCTTTCTCAATATCTTCCCCCTCTAAAACGACTTCATATTTTTCGTCCTCATTTTCCTCCCAATACGCTTGGTAGTCAAAACCATGCTCCCGGTTGATCCGGTCGATGTAAGGATCGAACGTAAGCAGTTGGGCTTGTTTTCCGGTTTCCGGGTCGATCCGCAGGATTTCATCCAGCTGATCCTTCCCCCAGGCGGAGGCTTCCAGCCCGCCGCTTGTGTCCTCTCCATCATGGCTCCAGCATATGCTTTTCACGGTTTGACCATCCACGATCACTGTATACTTGCCCAGCACATAAGCCAGGTGCTCCCTTCCTTCATACGTTACGATGGTCGTTCCATCTTCCCCCTCCGCAGTTGTACGAATGAACAGAGACTGCATCCGGGCGGTAATCCCATAGGTCTGGAGCAATGCCTGATCCGCAATTTCTGTAGCGGGCACCCGTTTAGCAAAGATGATTCCGGCGGCCAGGGCTGTCGCCATCAGCAGCATAAGCACGATGGCAAGCACCAGGCTGACCGACAACCTCTTTTTCACGACTGTTTCACCTGTCCTTTCCTGATTCATAATCCGCTGCGCCAGGAAAGGGTCGGGGCGCAGATGTTTCGCATGGGCATCCACCGCCTGATGAATCTGTGTTCTGATCTGCTCATCCTTCATATTTCCCGCCTCCTTTCCAGCAGTGTGCGCAGCTTGTCTCTTGCGTGCTTCAATCGTTTGGATACGGTCGAGGGGCTGATGTTCAGCGCTTGGGCCACCTCTTCCTGATTCATGTCCTGATAGTAATAGAGCAGCAGCGCGTCCCGGTATTTCCGGGGCAGCTTCATGATGGCCTGTGCCAGCTCCTCTCTGTCTTCCTCCCGGGATGCCTCCTCCTGCGCCGGCAGCTGCAGCTCCTCCGGTGTAACCCGCCTGTCTGTGTGGCGGAACCAGGCGGTGCGGGTCATGTCCCTGCAGGTATTCATGGCGATCCTCATCAGCCATGTCTTTTCGCTGCAGTCGTGTCGAAATTGCGGAAGCGCCCGGTAAGCTTTCAGGAATGTTTCCTGAACGGCATCCTCTGCCGTGGATTCGTCATGAAGGTACATGGCACACATATGAAGCAGCTGCCGCTGATATTGTGATACCAGTTGGCTGAATCTTTCCTCTTCATTGCAGGACGGGCCCTGTTCTGCAATCATCGGCCGTTCACCTCCTTCACCATTATAGACGATGATGAAATTGAAAACATGAATTATCTTGTAAGCTCTTTTTTGATTTTCGATTAAAAATCCGGCTATGTATATCACAGCCGGAAAATGAATATATATTCTTCAGTACAAGTCAGCCATTTCCTACATTTGCATGCTCCACACTCAGTTCTGTGATACCATCGTTCAAATTCTCATCTGTATTTTGTCTGAACTGTACACGATAACCATCAGACAAGTATTCCGGATCTGTAGTGAAAAGGAAGTCCCATTGTTTCTGTTTTACACCATCCACATTTTCCTGTATACAGTAGATTACACCCACCTGATAATCTCCTAAAGAGATCAAGGCTTCTGGGCCGTAATGATTTTCAACTGCTTTTTGAGCAATTGTTAATGCCTGCTCGTATTCTTCCTGTGCTGGAACAGCATGCGGGTATCCAAAGAGTTCCTTTTGCTTCTCCAATGACAGGAAATACATATTGGTATAATTGCTGTACACTGATTCAATTTCCTTTTCGTTGGGATTATTATGATCAGCTTGATTATTGACCGTCCTGGCTTCTTCTTCAAAGCTTGGTGCTTTATTCAGGAGAGAGAACGGCACATACATCATCATGACATCATCGGAATGATAGGAATATTCATTTTTCCCCAACACTTCACCGGTTACGCAATCCAATTCTATACACCAGATTGAATCATACTGCCCACTTTTCAAATCCGTTTGATTCAAATATCCACGCTGGCAAATCTTGTAAATTGATCGACCGTCGGCAACGCAGCAGATCACATTTTCCTCTGTCAGGCCAGTCATACCCGTCGCTTCTTTGGCAATTTGCTTCGCATGTTCAACCGAAATCGCATTATCTGGCGGGAGACAATAGTCTGCATGCTGATACAGCCAGCCCTTCCGCGTGCTTGGAGACAAGTCTCTGATCCGTTCGCCAAATTCCGCCCAGGTTTCCAGGCTCCAATGCGTGCAGCTTCCGTCACGGTTCTCTAAATCATCCATAACAGTATAAATTTCTCTTGTGTTGATTGACTCAGTGTATCTGGCACGCTGTGGCGTTGGATTATTCCCGAATCGATTAAAGGAAACGCTGTAATCCATATTTCCAGTACTGCGGTTGATATACCAGATTTCCCATTCTGCCAAGTCTCTTTCCAGCAATTGTTTCTCCTCATTCCATCCCATCTGAAGTAATTCAGAAACAATCCAGGTCTCATTGCTTTCTGTAGGCAATTCTATTCCGTATGCTTTCTGAAGTGTATCTGCTGCCAGGTTTCGAGCCTGCTCCTTTGTTATTTCTCCTTCCTCGGGCAGCAACCAAATATTCTGATTTGACACGCCAATGGCAACCATCATCTCACCATACCAGTGTTTTTGTTCCAATGTCCATGCGCCTTGATCTTTCCCAAAGGATGCGTAGCAGATTTCATCAATGGTGTTTTTTTCCCAATACCCATGGCCAGATTGGAACGCTTGCATCAGAGTAGAACCTTCGTCCAGCGTTATCCCGTTTTCATTTAGTGTTCGGATCAGATCCGCCAGTTCTTCATAGGTATAATTCTCTTGGTCATTGCTCTGTGCCACCGGCACCGCAACCTGTTCCACGATCTCTTTGGGCGACAGCAGCGCAACGGCCAGTGCCGCAACCGCAATCAGCAGCAGTACAATGACCAAGACCATGCTCAGCGTTAGTTTCTTTTTCACTTTGATTTCTCCCTTCTCAGCGTTCATGATCCGCTGAGCCAGGAAAGGATTCTCCTGCAGACCGGAAAGACGCCGATCCACAGCATTCTGGAAGATCTCTCTTTCTTCAGCTTCACGCATCGGAATCCCTCCTTTCCAGTAATCCGCGAAGTTTGTCTCTTCCCCGTTTCAGCCGTCCTGTGACGGTTGACTGGGACACGCCCAGCGAATCCATGATTTCCTGTATGCTGAATCCCTGATAGTAAAACAGCAGAATCACTTCGCGCAGTTTGATCGGGAGCCGCATGACGGCTGTGATCAGTTCTTCGTCTCTTTCTTCAAACGGGACCGCTGCTTCAGGCAGCATCTCCGGTGTGATCCGACGGTCAAAATGCCGGAACCATCCGGAATGATTCATATCGTAGCAGGTATGAATGGCAATTTTCACGATCCAGGTCTTGATGCTGCTCTGGCCGTGAAAACCATCCAATCCCCTGTAAACCTTCACAAACGTTTCCTGCACAGCGTCCTCAGCCAGTGTCTTGTCGCACAGGTAGAGGAAACACATCCGCAATACAGATCCCTGATACTGCGCCACCAGTTCTTCGAAATCCGGGTTTTGAGCTTCGTCAGGGCCCTTGACATTGCTCATGTGCTTTCACCCCCTTCGCTAATACAGACTGATGAGCGGAAGAAAATATTTCATTTTCTGAAAAACATATCACAATCTTACTATGGCTGAAGAAGAAAGGTAGAACAGATATCGCATCTATGTCAGGCAGTACATACTGGTTGTGGCACAAAGGCCAGAAAGATCGAGCTCCCACGAGACAATTCCCGTGGGAGCTTTTACGTTACTCAAGATCAATGCGTATCGTTCTTGCTTGCTGTTCTTCTGTTACTGCCCCTTGGTTTTTAATCACGTCCGAATACAATTCTGCTTCTACGGGAATCAGAATCAATTGATCTGTTTCACCCGTGATCGTCCAATATGCATTGTAATGAAGGCTCCCATCATCATCAGGGCTATAATTCACTTCTGGATATTTCGTTTCAGCTCCTTGTGCAAAAACTGCTATTGTCCAGTTTTGCCAGTCCTCCAGGCGAAGAGGCTGATCTGAACCTGGCTTTGTAATCCGCAGTTTCATGCCGATCTGATCTGCTGAAACGGAGATGTTCTCTACATGTACCAGGAGACCATCCGGCATTTCAAAGCTGACTGGCTGCTTTGCATGCTTTACAGGAAGCGGATCTGCAACAAAGCTGAAGGTTGCTTTTTCCTCGATCACAAAAGCATCCTGGGTTAAAAGCATTTCAATATAATCTGGATATTCCATTTCATCTTCCATGGAAGGATCATGCGGAACAGCGGCAGCAAAAGGACTAAGCATGGCTATCTGATTTAACAGGACACGTTTTTCTTCATAAGCCTTTACAAACTGGCTTTCATAATTCTCATAATCTGAATCAGTCCATTCCGGTTCGCCAATCATGGGTTCATCCTGTGCTGTGTAATCAATAGGCCAATCGGTGTGCAGTACGTCAAACGAGATTTCCCATTTAATCTGATCATCCGTAGGATTGAATGTCACGGAATCATCAGAAAGAATCACATCAACGCCTATATTATCAAAATCATAAGCAACGTCTGGTTCCATGCAGGGAATCCAGAATCCATCGTCCATAATAACGCTCGAATGTGTGATAAAAGTATGAAGCTCTTTGTCACCGTGTGTTGCTGTAATACGAGGAATGATGAAGACCGGATCTGCATTTTCCTTTGGAATGATGGACATGGTGAATGTCATTTTCATTCCGTCAAACACCGCTTCATGAATTGTGGCAGAGAAATACTTTCCGTCCCAGGTCTGGTTGAGTGCCATAATGCTATCCACATATGCCTGGTTTGCTGACTGATCCGGATGATACTCCAGAATGCCAAATCCATTGGTAAGCGCAAATGCAGTAATGGTAATCAGCATCAGTGCTGCTATCAGCACGGCTACTACTGAAATCTTCTTTTTCACTTTTGTACCTCCTGTCGCGTTTTCAAAGAACTGATCGCGCTGCCAGGAAGTCGTATTCAGTCCAGAAAGCTCCGCATTCAGCGAATGCTGAATCTGCTGTTCCAATCTCTTATCCTTCATATGTCACACCTCCCGTCAGCTCGACCTTCAGGAGTGATTCCGCTTTTTTCAGCCTGCGTTGCACCGTTGTCTGTGATGCCCCAATCACCTCGGCTGTTTCCTGCATCGTCAGCCCCTGAAAGTAGTAGAGAAGAATGACCTGTTTGTATCTGTCCGGCAGGTCCATGATCGTCAGCGTAAGGGTACGATCCTCCGGTTCCACAGCAATCAACTGGGACGGCAGTTCATCCAGCACCTTGTTCCGATCGATATGACGGAACCATGCGGAACGCCTGTAATCTTTGCAGGTGTTGATCGCTATGCGTAAAAGCCACGCTTTATCGTTGGTAATACTTTTCCGTTCATAATCATCCATGTGCTTCCAGGCCTTGATCCAGGTGTCCTGTGTCGCGTCTTCAGCCTGGTTCTGATCGGACAGATAGAGAAAACAAGTCCGTAAAATCGAATCAGAATAGTCTTCGATCCATTGATTCAGTTTCTGTTCACGGATCATGCCGGGTACCGCAGCACGTTCCATCTCCGATCACCCCCTTCACCCTTAATGACGAGAAGCACATCGTCAATTATTCACATCTCAGAAGTTTTTGCAAAAAAATGTGGAAATGACTGCGTAATCTCACGCAGCCACTTCCATCAAAATATTGTCATCTGGATTATTCATCCGTTCCCTGACAGTTCCAATTTGACTGTGAGCACATTGCCGTCTTCGTCCAGAATTGCGTATCCCTTCGGATTCCAGGCATTGAAATCGTCATCCCAGATATTGAAATTGACCCACCACACATGCTTCCCATAGTTTTTCCCTGTATCAGGATTGATCTCATCGTTCAACAAAGTACTACCGATTTTTGTACTGTCGACCCACTCTTTGCCCATTTCCGCATCTGCAATCTCATGGAAAGCACTGAGAGCGATCTCGCCGATTTCTTTCTGTGATTTTCTGTCCCGATCGGGGAATACCGGATATTGAAGACCGGGCTGCTTCAGTTGCTCTTCCGAAGCATAGTAAAGATAACGAACAATCTGGTATTCCTGTGGCCAGAACTCAGACTCTCCGAAAGCTTCAAGCCAGTCTTTCTCCATGGCCGGATAATCATCCATCGTCATTACATGCGTGAAGAAAAGCTTATCCAGTTGATCCCAGAATTCCTGCGGAGCAAAATCCATTCCCCAGAACCAGGGCTTTCCATCCGGAAGCGGTGTCGGCGTTGGTGCAGGTACAAACTCGTTTGATTCTCCGGTGTTTTTCGGTTTTTCCTCTGTCGATACAGAATCCATTTCCTCACAGCGCAACACAAACCCGTTCTGATCCAGCTCTACCTCATAGCTCTTCATACCTTTCCAGCGCCCAATGTAGCGAATTACAAGCCCATCCTGCTGTAATTCCCAGTTGTCAGTGTTATCCACATCCAGTTCCGGTTCATCCAGCCACATGTCCCCGAACTTGTGTGTGATGGCAACCTTCGCCATATAAGGAGCACCGAGCATTTCCAGTTCCATCTTTCGCCAGGTTTCCGGCATGGAATACAATACATATTGGGGAGTGTAATCAGTTTTGAACTGTTCTGTAAAGACGACATCCCCGGTTTCAGCATCAATCCCTACGACCGGCTCATCCGCTTCATCAGTTAGGATTCGCATAATCCAGACCGGATGAGGTTGCGCGTCAACCAACACACAGGTGTTCACTTCAGCCGTACGCTTTCCGGTTGCCTGCATTCCAAGCTCCTGTGCCCGCCCGTGTTGGATCTTCACAGAGGATTCTTCCGGGTAATGGGTAGCTTTCAGCAGTCGTCCTCCAATTTGCAATGGGTCCAGCCCGGACATGTCCTCTTCCAGCCGGATCCAGACAGACTGCTCCCACTGACCGAAGTATCCATTTGCCTGACCATACCGTTTCCATAGATTATCCCCGTTCAGTATTTCGGTATCTGCGTTGATTTCACCAACAATGCCATCCATCGATACAACAGCGCTCACATTGCCCAGATGGATATCTTTTGCTTTGAATGTCACATTCCAGCGCTTATAGCCTTCAGCTCTTATCTCGTATTTTTCTTCATCCATCAAATCCAGATCAGGATATTTTTCTCTGATGGCGTTAACGGCTAATTGAATGATTTCACTCCTGCGAAGGATTCCTTCCCATGCCTTTTCATAGGCATCAACAGGTACATATGCAAAAGCAATTGAATCATCCAGGCCCTGTTTCCGGGAATCCAGTATGGTGCCGGTTGCACTGTCCACAGACACTGCAAAGAAGCCCGCTGTATTATCGGCAATTCCTTCATTTGAAGGCTTGATTACAAATGAAACCATCCAAATTCTTTGCCCTTCATATTCAGTCAGTACCGCTCCGTCCAGCGCTGCGCGTGAATCCTGCAGGGCTTCTTTCGCTTTTTGAATCGCGGTCTCCCTTGAAATATCCTTTTCGCCGGGTACAGGATACTCTGTCATTCGGAATGCTTTCAGCGCCTGTGCCTCCCGGCTGGTCGGATCAATTTCCGCGCCTTGCAGCATTTCATGCAGTCTCTGCCAGGCTTCCTGCGGCCACTGCCCATAGTTCCATGAATAGACCGTATTAAAATGGCTCAGAAGTTCATCGCCGGTATAGGATTGGGACCAATCATGGATATTGGCACTGACAAAGACTGTCCCTTCAGGATCATTATCGCAGAAACTGATATAGTACTGCCCGTGATCTATATCCTTTGGTTCCAGTGAGAAACTCCATCCGGCACTGGTGGGATCGTCAGGGTTTTCCACATAGAACTGGCGGCTCAGTTGCCATATACTCCGATCTTCCAGCGACAATTCCTGACCATATGCTTCACGGATTTTCCGGAATGCAAAGGCTTCCGCATCCGCGTATTTCATGTTACCTTCTCCCGGCAACCGGGTCAGATGCGTTTCATGGAAGCCGATTCTTACCATCAGATCCTCATACCAGTCCTGCTGTTCCAGTGTCCAGGTGTAATAGTTTCCTCCAAAGGCCTGACGGCAGATCTCCATAATTGTTTCTTCTTCATAATATCCCTGGCCGTTTTGCAGAGCCTGCATAATCCGGTTGTTTTCTTCCAGTGTAATCCCGTTTTCATTCATGCTGCGTACCAGTTCTGCCAGCTCTTCCGCATTGTATATCTTGTTAACTCCCACACTGGCGTCGTTGTCAACTGCCAGCGGAACAGCAACCTGTTCAACAATCTCCTGATGGGTCAGCAGCGTTACCGCCAAAGCAACCGCCGCAATCAACATCAACACAATCACCAGAACCAGTCCGGTTGACAGTTTTTTCTTCACTTTTGTTTCTCCTTCCGCAGCACGGGCGGAGACACGCTGAAACAGCCAGGGATCACCGTTCAGTCCGGACAGCGTAGAATCAATTGCCTTGTGCATTTTAGCTCTGTTCAGATCCTCACGCATCCTGATCCCTCCCTTCCAGCAATTTCCGAAGCTTTTCCCGGCCTCGTCGTAATCGGTTGGATACTGATGACTGGGCAATGCCCAGCGCCTCAGCAATCTCCTCCGTGCTCATGTCCTGATAGTAATAAAGCAGTATCGCTTCCCGTATTTTCCGCGGCAGTTTCATCACAGCCAGCGACAAATCCAGATCTTCTGTATCCGGTTGTACTGTCCCAACCGGAAGCATATCAGGTGTCACCCGGCGATCTGTGTGTTTGAACCAGCCCCCGCGCTGAAAATCTCGGCAGGTATTGACCGCAATTCTGGTCAGCCAGGTTTTTTCACTGCTGTCGCCACGAAACGAGTCAAATCCCTTGTATGCCTTTAGAAATGTTTCCTGTACAGCGTCTTCTGCCAGCGCTTGGTCCTGCAGCTGCACATAGCACAGGCGAAGAAGTGACGTCTGGTATTGTGTAATCAGTCTCTCAATGGTTTGATCCCGTCTGCTGTCCGGATCCTTGACAGCTTCCATGGGTCGCACCTCCTCTCAAAGGGTTTTC
>CAMVEB010000041.1 GCA_947166385.1 uncultured Clostridia bacterium
GCGTAATGGCTGCGATCCTTGCTCTGGCGTATGCGATTATCAGGAAGAGGGCGTAGCCGATCCGCGGCAAGATGTGTGTAGAAGGAAGCTTTGACGCCTGTAAAAGGTTTTCACAAGATCGTTGGTTCATAAGACTTATAGGTCTTTTCATCGAATAATGAAACTGTTAGGATAATCCGGATTATTCGAGATCTCGAATAAACCCTGCTCTGTAAAAGCATAAGGTGGCTTACGACGACCACCTGACTGGCCAGCGAAGAAAGAAGCATCTGATGAAATCACAATTTGTGACTTCACGGATTCAACTTCTTCCTTGGTAAGCTGAAACATAAAGTCATCTGGAAAACGGGATATGTTTCGTTTTACCTGATGATTTAAAGCTCTGACCTCATATCCATATATTGCGGTGAGATCCGCATCAAGCATGACCTGCTGACTGCGAATAGTGTATATAACCGACTGAATACTCTGAGCAGTTATTTCTTTCTGCCTGGAAGGGATCCCAGGAGACCTGGAGCAGCGCAGACAGTCCCGCAGCGGAGCGGTCCCGCCGCAGCGACGTTCTCAGCGGAGCGGCGATCGAAGGAAGCGTCAGCCCAGTGGGGCATTCGCCGAAGGCGAAAGCGACCCGGAGTCCTGTCGCACGCGGTGCGCGAGGCGGGGATCCCGCCCGCGGTGTGGGTGCGCAGCAAAAAAACGGCCGGGAATTGATCCCAGCCGATGTAAAACTCCACGGAGCCGGAAGAAATGATAGAGTTAGTCATTCTTTATTTCCACTGTGACAATGCATTTCACAGTCTTTGACAGATAGATTGAATTCCCTAAGCATTTTACCTGTATTTTAACATGTTGTGTACCATGAAGATATGTTCCTTTTTTTAATGTGATTTGTCCGGTCTGCTTATTTACGGAAATCCATCTTGGCCCACTGATTTTTTTAAATTCCACATTTCCTTTCTTGTTTTTAGCTTTTATTGCTTTGTACTTTCTGTTGCCCTTTTCCAGTTTTGTTGCTGAAACATTTATTTTATATGTTGATACTGTCATCGGATTCTTTGCTTTGTTTATTTTCAGCGTGACACTCCCGGACTTGATCACCATGTCATCATAAGTAGCCTGAAAATAAATCGTATATTCACCGGGATTCTTACATTGTATTTCTTCGGATCTATAAATGCCTTTCTGTTGCTTCGCATAGGTGATCTTCACTCTCGGATCGCTGGCTTCGACTGTAATGGAATGTTTTTTTTTGTCATATGTGACAGTCTTGTCTTCCGCCTTGATCCCGCTGCGCAGCTCATCCAGCAATTTGGTGAGCGCTTCTGCTGAGACTTTCCATTGAGCTGAGATGATCGTATCGTCGGTGATTTTCACCGTAGTTCCGACCTCGCCCAGATCCCATTTGTCAAATTCCATATCCTGCGGAGGATTGTACGCGCATGCGGGGAGCACGTAGTCTGACCCCTTTTCGACTTCAACTTTTGCCATCTCCCCGCTGCCGCCGTTCGCGTTGAAGATGATGGTGCAGGTTTCAGCCACAGGCGTGGCTTTGTCCTGCCAGAGGGCTTTTACTTCCAGATCCGCGGTGAGACCGGAAATCTCAGCTCCGGGAGCCTTTTCCGCCGAATTCACACTCCAGGCCCTGAATTCCTTCCCTTCCGGCGCGGTGAATTTGCACTCCGGCAGGGTATACGAAAATTCCTCTGTGGAAGCATCCGGATCCATCGTTCCGGTTCCGCCGTTGGCGTCAAAGGTGACCTTTGCCTTGACGATGACATTATCAACCTCGCCGGAGGTCGTCACCAGCGGGTCGTCTTTATCGGTAAAGGTAACATTGTATGTATGCTTCCCGACATCAGGAACGAGATCCCCGTTTTCCCAGGCAAGATTTCCTTCCGCTTTTTGCGAAATCGGATCAGCACCAAGATCCATTGATTGTGTAGTAATATAAACATCTCCCGAAAGGGTGCTTTCGGACAGTTTTTGGCCATGCACGATCGGCGTCGCTGAGACTCCTGAAAAATCAAACTGCGGTGTCGCTTCGATCACGACCGCTCCCGCTCCCAGCGGGACCATCCCAAGCAGGAGTATCAATGCCAGGATCAACGATATCAGTTTCCTCATCTTCTTTTTCCTCCCCGTTTATGGTTGTCTTTCTCCGGCTGAAGCCATATCAACTGTATAGAATGATTATAGCATACGGAACGCGCTCATTTCACAGGGATTTACAGCATTTGCAGTGTTCTTCTGCTGTATTCTGGATTCAGGAGCGAAAAAGGGGCGGTCCAATCTTTAATCCGCAAGCCTAATCGTCGCAGGCCGGAGAGTGTGTACGCGCAGCGCACGCGGAGCGGACACACCCGCAGGACGGAGACAGTCCCGGAGCGGAGCGGTCCCGCCGCAGCGACGTTCTCAGCGGAGCGGAGATCGAAGGAAGCGTCAGCCCAGTGGGCTGTTCGCCGCAGGCGAAAGCGACCTGAGATCGTTGGCGCGAAAAGGTCTGTGGGCTCCGCCCCAAGGAGCTCGCAGGCCTATTGAGCGAACGGAGATCGAAGGAAGCGTCAGCCCAGTGGGCTGTTCGCCGCAGGCGAAAGCGACCTGAGATCGTTGGCGCGAAAAGGTCTGTGGGCTCCGCCCCAAGGAGCTCGCAGGCCTATTGAGCGAACGGAGATCGAAGGAAGCGTCAGCCCAGTGGGCTGTTCGCCGCAGGCGAAAGCGACCTGAGATCGTTGGCGCGAAAAGGTCTGTGGGCTCCGCCCCAAGGAGCCCGCAGGCCTATTGAGCGAACGGAGATCGAAGGAAGCGTCAGCCCAGTGGGCTGCCCGGCGAAGCCGGGAGCGACCCGAGATCGTTAGCGCGAAAAGGCCGGCGGGCTCCGCCCCAAGGAGCCCGAGGGCCTATTGAGCGAACGGATAGGTCTCTCGAAGCCCGGAGGGTGCCTGGGAGCGCCAGCGGACAGACACCCGGAGAGTGCGGAGAGAGACCGGGAGCGGAGCGGTCCCGCCGCAGCGACGTTCTCAGCGGAGCGAAGGGTCTGTCGGAGCGCGGAAGGTCTCCGGGATTCCGCCCACCAGAAGCGCCAGCGAATGGTGGCGGCCGGAGGCACAGACTCCGGCCGAGGAATCCCAGGAGACCTGGAGCAGCGCAGACAGTCCCGCAGCGGAGCGGTCCCGCCGCAGCGGCGTTCTCAGCGGAGCGGCGATCGAGGGAAGCACCAGCCCGGTGGGCTGCCCGGCGAAGCCGGGAGCGACCCGAGATCGTTAGCGCGAAAAGGCCGGCGGGCTCCGCCCCAAGGAGCCCGAGGGCCTATTGAGCGAACGGAGATCGAAGGAAGCGTCAGCCCAGTGGGCTGTTCGCCGCAGGCGAAAGCGACCTGAGATCGTTGGCGCGAAAAGGTCTGTGGGCTCCGCCCCAAGGAGCCCGCAGGCCTATTGAGCGAACGGATAGGTCTCTCGAAGCCCGGAGGGTGTCTGGGAGCGCCAGCGGACAGACACCCGGAGAATGCGGAGAGAGACCGGGAGCGGAGCTTTTAACAAAGGCCCACACTGGGGCCTTCGCTAGCGAAGCGAAGGGTCTGTCGCAGGCCGGAGGGTGTGTACGCGCAGCGCACGCGGAGCGGACACACCCGGAGGACGGAGACAGTCCCGGAGCGGAGCGGCTCCCGCCGCAGCGAGGTTCTCCAAAGCCGCAATACAGAACAACCATGGCAGATGCCGAAAAGTAAGCCGTTGAGGGTGGGTGGGCCCAAGCAGCCGCAACCGGCCCGGTGGCGGGGCTACGCGCCCGCAGGCCGACAGCGGAGGCCAACGGACGCGCAGGCACGCCGCCAGCGGCGAACCCGGCCGCACAGGCCCGTCGTGGGGAACGGAGAACGGGGGAAGCGGAAGGGCCTATGCGGCCGGGGACGGCGCGACAGGGCCGGATAACGGGCGCGCGGGGGGATTACGGGCAGAGGGAAACAGGCAGAACCGGAGGGAACCTGGCCCGCACGACGCCGCAGACCGGACCCGCCGAATGGCGAGGGCCGGGACCGGCGGCGCGCGGGAGTCCGTGGTGAGTTCTTCGACAAATAATAACCCGCCACAGCAAATTTTCACTCCGGAAAACAGGGGGAAAACCATCAAAAGCCTTTCCTGCAAACCATTTTCCATCATTTTTCATCATTTTTTTAAAAGCCCAAAAAAGGCCATTTTGGGGCATTTTTTCGTGTTTTTTTTGATAAAAATACCCCCCATCCGTCAGTTCTGTCTGAATCAGATGGGGAGTTTCCGGGGTTTTTTCTGTTCTTCCCCTATTCTGAAGAGGCATCCGGCTGACTGCCGGCCTGCTCCTCCCTCCACGCGGTCAGGATATCGCTGATCGTCTTCGAGGCCTGGAACGAGACATCCCCCTGGCCGGCGAGCCGGCGGACCAGCCAGGAAACCGGAATGACCTCGTCGGCCTCCTGAAGGGCACACCAGTCCGGCTTTCTCTTCCGGATGAAATCCCCTTCCTCCGCCGTGAACCACCGGCCGGAATAGCGGCACTGGCCCCAGGCAAAGCGGCTGAAGAGGAGGCAGTCCGCGCAGCGCTTCGGCAGATCCCGGTGAATGATCAGCATGACTCCGCCTCCTCCCCTTTCAGCAGATCCTCAAAATCCAGGATCAAATCCCGCAGGCGATCAAAGAAAGACTCCGGCTTCCTGTCCAGGATTCCCTGGAGAGCGGCCAGGCCCTCATTCTGGCGGGCATAAACCCAGCGGATCTTATGATTCATCCGGGCGGCAATCTCATCAAAGGACAGAAAGCAGACGAAGCGCATCTCCAGCACGCCTGCAGGGCCGGGATCCCGCACCTCCCGGATCGTGTCCACGATCAGATCCCGGGCGGCGATCAGATCGACCACCATCCTGCGCAGCTCTTCCTGGGCCGAGACAATATCGATCACCAGGTCCATTCTGGACGCATTCCGGTTCGGGGAAGAGACCCTGTTCGCGTCCAGGAGCGAAGTAATCCGGGTGGCCATGGACTCATAATACATGATCTGATCCTCCTTGCAGCGGATCTTCTGATCCAGCAGACGGGGCAGATTCAGAAACTCAACCGCGTTCAAAAAACATCCCTCCTTCGGGTCGTATGATAACTGAAGAACCAACTGAACCGAATTTTCTTATATATATTAAAAACGTACTTTCACTATTTATCCTATGATTGGTTTACCTGGTTTACATCATCAGGAAAATATAGAATATATAAGGGAAAAGGCGTCAACCGTACGTCAACCAGCCTGTCGACCGACTGTCGACCGACGGACTAGCGCCAGACAGGGAAATACAGATTCTCCCGGATAAAACCCTTCTGGATGCCCCACGGGGTCCGGAATGTCGATTTACATTTTTTCCACCCCGGCATGTTCGCGATGATCTGCGTGATCTCGATGGAATCCTTCCTGGTCGGCTTGATTTCCTCCGCTTCCCCCAGGGCGTTGTGCCAGAGCTCGATCACGGAGACCCTGGAATTCGGCGCCCGCTTCTGATCCTCCAGATACTGCTGGATCGCCCCGATGCGCCAGTCATCCTCCATCGCGTCCTCCTGGGCGGTCCTGATCTGCTCCATGACATCCTTGCGGGCGTAAGGCTGCAATTCGTTACGGCGAAACAGAGCCAGCGCTTCCGCCCAGGCCTGACGGATATAATTCCGGATCAGGTCCTCGTTGGCGCGGATCGCGTAGGCGTCCGAATTGCACATGACAGGATAAAAGCGGCGGTTGCCCGTCTTGTCTGTGAGAAAATTGAAATTGTTGGTCGTCCCGATGAAAATACAGCGGCGCGGAACCTTCTGGACAAAGCGGTCATAGGGCGCGCGGTAGCTATCCTCCTGACAGGTGATATAGGCCTTGACCGCTTCAGCTTCCTTCACCCGGGTCATGGCCATCAGCTCCGACATTTCGCCGATCCAGACGCCGCTGAGGGCCTCGATGCCTTCCTTGCCGGTGATCGTCTTGATCTCCCGGAAAAACTGGTCATCGATATTCAGCCAGCGGACGACGGTGCTTTTCCCGCTCATCTGCCGGCCCATGAGGACGATCATATCATCAAACTTGCAGCCCGGATGATAGGCGCGGTGAATGCCGCCGGCAAAGATCAGCCGGCTGCATTCCCGCGTATAATCGTTGTCATCGCACTTGAGCACATCATGCAGAAACTCATGAACCCGGGGCCTGCCGTCCCACTCCAGGGACTCCAGGAGACCGATCAGCGGATTGACCCGATGCGCCGCCAGGAAAATATCAAAGGCAGCCTCCACCTTCCGGGGACTGTATATCCCGTAAGTGGACTCCAGGTATGCCTGCATCTGGGCATCCTGAACCTTTCCCCATTCCAGCCACTGACGCCGCGGACGGCTGTAATACTCCGCCTTGCCGGTCATCACGTTGAAGCGCGCCTGCTGATCGTAATGCTGGCAGAGCAGCGTATAAATGATCTGAATGCTGGATCTGATCTTCTTGTCCGCGCCTGCTTCCCCGAAGGCCGCGGCCCTCATGGACACCGGGCTTTTCGCGGTTTCCGTCTCGTCAAAACCGGGAGTCTCGTATTCCTCCGCGTATTCCCCGGCGTATTCCTCCCCGAAATCGCCGGACCCGGCTTCGGAAAAGCCGGGCGTTACCACCTGAGCCGGACCCTTCCCGCTTTCCTCCGCCATTCCTTCACCTCCCTGATCAGTTGATCCGCCTGGGATATTTTGAATTCCGTATACTCAGAATCTTCCTTCCATGCCGTCAGCACGGCGTACTGCTCCGGCCCCATCCTCATGGGATATTTTTCATTCATTTCTTCCGCCTCCTGATACTTCTTCAGCAATTGCCTCAGCTGCTCCTCATACACCCTTTTCATCAGCCCGCAGTATCTCACGGCGGCGCCTGCCCAGGCATCCAGGGCCGCCTGCCATTTCCTCTCCCGCTCGTCCTCCTCCGGATCCAGGCCGGGCTCCGTCAGCCCCAGGCTGAAAACCCGGTCCAGCATCAGGACGGCCGTCCGAAAGGAGCAGGACTCGTGAGCCATGACGAAATCGATCACGGAGCCTCCACGGCCGCAGCCGTAACAATACCAGCCGCGGCTTCCCTGATAGATCTTCAGGGAAGGATCATGATCCCCATGGAAGGGGCAGACCATCGTGCCATGCCGGTTTGGACGGTAGCCGTAAAAAGCAAGCACCTGATCCATGGAGACCAGATCCCGGATCCGGCGGGCCGCGCCGGACAGCGTCATGACAGATCCTTCCTCCCCAGATAATCCAGAACAGTCGGCTGCCCGCCGTTCCGGTAAAGCTCATCAAAAACATGCATCAGGGCAATCGCCATCCAAAAGGCCAGCGGATTGTCACGCCAGCGGTACTTCACCGCGAAAGCCACGATTTTCCGGACGATCTGCGGCCATTCCTCCGTCGGGATCACCCGGCCGGCAAAGTCCAGATAAACCCCATACGCGTCGACAAACAGGGCGCGATCCTCCTCCGTCATGTTCTCACCCCCGTTAAATATTCCACCAGGCGCCGGCCGGTCTCCTGACGGGAGCAGAACCGGAACCTCACCTGGTATCTTTCCTGCATCCGGTACATCGCCTTGCGCAGCTTCTCCGGATCAAACTTCCACATCGGCAGCCCGTCCCAGCCGATGGGAGAGCGCCAGTCATCCAGGCGCCCTCCCGGCAGTTCCTCCTCCACGAGGACAATCAGACTGATTCCGCACCGCTGGGCGTTCTCGCATTCCTCCCGGAAACGGTCGTGTTCCTGATACATATTCATGGCCAGCTCGCTGACGCCCAGCTTTGTATCCACGGAGACGCCGCCCCGGCCGGCGATCTGATAATCGCCCACATAGAGCATCGTCCGGATCAGAAGGATCCCGTTCTGATCGCAGTACTGCGCGATGTTCTGGTGCTTCCCTTTCTGCTGCCTGGTATCCTCAAACAGAATCAGCGGCGCCATCAGAACGGAAGCTCATCCGTTTCCACCATGGTGAAGCCGCCGGAAACGGACGGTCCCGGCGCGCCGGCGGCCGGCTGGCTTCCGCCGTCGGAATACCGGGGATCCATTTTTTTCATGGTCTTGACGAGGCCTTTGCGGACATCCTCCGCGACCTCCAGGCGGGCGATCTTCGTATAGGGATTGTCATTGAAGGTGCCTTCCCGGACGCTGATGCCGATGTATTTTCCCTTCAGGAACACGTAGCCGCCGTTGTTGATCTGCTCCCATAGGAAGGGCACATCCGGATTGCTCTTCTCAAAACAATAGAGCATATGGTTGAAATGGCTCTCATCCCATTCCGGATGCTGGCGCCGGGTGTTGTTCGGATTCGGAAGCTGCACCCGGAAATCTCCCTTGTAGGTCGTCTGATACTGATTGGAGAAAGAGGCGTTGGCCGACTCATGGCTGTAGCGGCGGGAAAAATAATTCGCGAACTCCCCTTCCACAATCTCCAGGCGGAGAATCAGACACTCGTCCGGATCCGTGCCCTCGATCCGCGCGTCCTTCACCCCGGCCACATACGCGCCGGCCGGGAGCATCGGATACCTGGAAGCGGACTGTACCGGCTTATACTTATTGCTGTCCCATTTCATGATTTGTTTTCCCCCTTGAATGATGAATTAATACTTTTAATGTTATTGATTTTGGTTTTTGTGGTATTTTACTTACTTAAAGTAAGGAGGACCGCGTAAAAAAAACATGCCGGGGGCATCCTCCTGTTATACGCGGAATCCCAGCTGCGGATCCGGCTCCTGTTTGCGCAGCGGATCCACCGTCACATCCGGGAAGAGAATCTCCATGCCGTAATACTCCCGGATGCAGTTATCCACATAGGCCAGATTGTTCGGGATCCGGCCGTCCTCGCTGGCGAACATTTCCTCCGGCGATTTCGCGGTGTCGCTGCCGTCGGACTCATAGGCGAACCAGCGCTGATCCCCGTCCGTCTTGACCCGGATGACGATATCAAAACAGCCCTCAAGGGTCAGAACGGAATCCAGCATCTTCCCGATCGTCTTCGCCTTCACCTTGCCGGTATTGCTGTCCGTCTCGATATGATGCAGGAAATAGACGATCACATCGTCCGGGAGACTGTTATTCACAAAATGAATCAGATTCCGGAAATTCATCCCGATCGCCGTGAACTTGTCATACCCCTTTTCCATGGCCCGGTCGAAAAACTCGTTGGCCATGATGTACTGGGAATCATCCACGATGAAACACTTCTTGTCCGAGCGGGACATCACCGACTGAATGACCCCGCCCTGGCGGACGACGGAACCGTCCGGCTGGCGGATTTCCCGGACCTTGAAGACCGGGAACTTCTTCCGGAACGGCAGGCGGTTCTTCTCACAGAGGAAAATCCCCACCTTCTCCGGATCCATATACTTGACGGAATAGGTTTTTCCGCTGCAGCTCTCGCCCATGATCATGACCGGCATCCCCATCTTTCATTCCCCCTCGCAACATCTACTCCACTTTCAGCTCGTCCGGCTGGGGCTCCACCTTCACGCAGGGAACCACCACGCCCTCTTCCGTCACGACCTTCGGGCCGTCATCTGTCTGCACGAGGACGATCCTGCCGCTCTCATCCCGGGCAACGAGTTTCTTGAGCTCTCCCCACTGGGCCTTTTCCTCCACGCGGATGCACTGCTCCAGGCCGTTTGCCTTCAGGAAATCCAGCAGCGCGGGCTCGTCCGGCGTGTATTTCGGCTCCTTTTTGCGGAGGACGATTTTGCCGCCGGGGAGCGGATAACTCATCTGAGTCTTTGTGATCTTCACGACCGGCGCCGGGAGATTCAAGAGGAACTGCTCCAGGCGGGATTTCATGAAGCGGATGGTGCTTTCGCAGGCTTCCAGCTCCCTTCTGAGACGGGACTCATAAAAGGATTTCCAGTACAGCTTCCGGTCTTCCGCTTCCCTGATTTTGCCGATGCACCATTCCGCCTTCCGGTCATTATCCACGACGAATCTTTCCCTCTGGGCGGGGGTGAGATCATCCGCATCGGCGAGGTCGCTCAAGACATCCGGGTCAGTCAGATTGATTGCGTCTGTCAGGTCGATCGGGTTGTTCGTGTCTTCTGCATATACTTCCAAGGCGATTTCCTCCTGTGTTTTGTATTGTTTTTCAATTCCGTGATCTTACCGGATCGTGTATGCCATTCTCCGGAGATTCCGGATGATTTCCTCCGGATCGGACAGCTGCAGCATGACCTGGCCCCGGCGGCTCCTCAGGAACCGCTCGATCCGCTGGCGCGTTTCCGCTTTGCCGAAGCGGTAATCATTCCGCAGCTGCGAGAGGATTTTTTCATACAGCCGCAGCATGCCCTCCGTGTCGATGTCCTGCGGATCCCCCCGGCGCTGATTCCGGTTCTCCTTTTCATACTCCGGGCATTCGCGGACATCGTAGCTGTAAAACCGGCCCTGGGCATCATAAGTCTCGTACGCCTCCCAGCCTTTGACGGGAACGCCGTCCATGGACCAGGCGCAGCCGCCGTTGTATTTCGCGCAGGTCCAGCACTTCTGCCGCAGGATCGGTCTCTTCATCTTTTTCTTTTCGCTCATTTTGCCTCCTGGAAACCGGCTGGCTGGAACGGTTTCATCAGATCTCCCGGGTTTGGCTTGCCCCGGAAACATCTCCAGAGCTTTTCATACTGCCGTCCGTCGAAGGAGGAGAGGCAGTTCCGCTCCGGGCAGGTCAGGACCTGAAATTTCAGATACCCGTCCTCTTCCCCCCTGTAAACCACCTGATCCGGCGACGGGGCAAAAAAATCCTGCAGCCACATCTGCTCCTGATCCGAACCCCTGACTTCATCCAGCGTCATCTGATTTTTCATCCATGGGCACCTCCCTGTTTTCGCTACTTACTTTAAGTGTACTCTTGCCGAAAAAAATAAAATCCAGCGGATACTGGTACAAGTCCGAGATCTCCATCGCCTTCGGCATATCCGGCGATGTATCACCTCTCTCCCAGCTGCGCAGTGTATTCGCCGAAACGCCAAGCTTTTTCGCCGCTACATCCTGCATCAGGCCGGCGTTCATCCTGGCGGCTTTCAGACTGATTCTCGGAGGAAATCCGTATCCCATCTCCTCATCACCCCCTCTCCCGTTTTTCGTGGTCCGGCTATTATCGTACTCGCTTTAAGTAATCTGTCAACACTTAAAGTGAGATTTTCTTCGGATGGCCCTTGAAATTCTTCCTGTAAGCGTATATAATAGTGTGCAGAAAGAAAGGAGCGATGCATATGCCTGACGACGCCAGAAAGATTTTTCAGCAAAACCTGAAATTTTTGATGAATGAAAAGGGAATCTCCAACACGGATATCTGCAACAGGCTCAGCCTGCCGTCCGCCACTGTTTCCAGCTGGGTGACCGGAAAAAAATATCCCCGCATCGATGTCATGCAGCGGCTCGCTGATTTATTCGGCGTCCGCCTGTCGACCCTGACCTCGGAGGAGGGCATCAAAGACCTGGAGGACCAGAGGCGGCTGGAGGCGCTTCATCAGGATCCGAGGCTGGGGCTGCTGTTCGACAGATCCCGCAAGATGGACAGCGATGATGTTGACTTCATGCTGAAGATGTCCGAAAAAATCCTGAGGGAGCGTGACCCTGAATGAGTGAAGGAATCTGCGCCAGATTTGAGAATATGCCTCCCCATATTCGCGGCTACAGTTATCTCGACAACGACGGAAATGGACACATTGTGCTCAATGCCCGCCTCACCGCGGAACAGAACCGGAAAACCTATCTGCACGAGATGAAACATATTGACGCCGGCGAAAATGCTGACCCTGACTACATCGAGTATCCGGAGGAACTGACATGATCTGTCCCAAATGCAAAGCCAACTGTCCGGAAGGATCCACCTTCTGCAGCCAGTGCGGAAAGAAACTGACCGCCGTCAAGGAGCGAAAAAAGAAGAGCCGCGGGAACAAACAGG
Source organism: uncultured Clostridia bacterium (assembly GCA_947166385.1). GTDB lineage: Bacteria > Bacillota > Clostridia > Christensenellales > Aristaeellaceae > Aristaeella. Next base: position 11,941 of record CAMVEB010000041.1, read on the forward strand.
GGGCTGTCTACTTCCGTAAGGACAGAAACTGCTGGGAAGTGCAAATTGTCGTAGGGTGGAAACCTTCCGAAAAAAAGGAAGGCCGCATCAATTCCATAAAGAAAACATACAGTGGCTATCCGACCAAAAAAGAAGCACTCGCCGCGCTGAACAAGATCCTGAACGGCGAGACGCCAAAAGTCAGTGTCTCTCTTCTTGATGATGTTTTTAAAGCCTGGAAAGAATTCTATAAGTCAAGGGTTACCCCGAAGACCCTTGAGGGATATGAACTGGCTTATAATCACTTCTCTGATTTGCGGTATCGCAGAATCGCATCGATATCGGCGGCTGATCTGCAGAAATGCATGGATGACTGCGAAAAGGGAAAACGTACCCATCAGTTGATGAAAGTCACTGCCCGTCTGATCTGGGCATACGCACTGGATAACAATATTGTCCAGAAGGATGTAACAGCCAATCTCTATATCGGAAAACATGAAACGACTCATCGGGAGCCGCTGACACCTGAAGATATAAAGCTTATCAAGGATGCGATCGGCAGCATCAAGTATTCTGAATACATCTACTGCATGTGCTATCTCGGCTTCCGGCCGGGAGAATTCCTTGAAATCAAAAAGAATCAGGTCATGACGAAACTGATCAACAAAGAAGCCGTATACTATATTACGGAAGGCAGAAAGACAGAAGCCGGAAAAGACAGGATCGTAGTTGTTCCGCAGCAGATTTTGCCATACATAAAAGAGCGGCTGGCCGTGAAAGGGACAGAGTACCTTTTCCCGATGTACAGGTATCGGATCCATACGGATGAATTTATCGGCTTCAGTCAGATGAAAACGCAATACTTCAATGATTTTATTTTCAAACCGATCATGGACCAACTTGGGATTGAGGGAAAAGTCCCCTATTCAGCGCGGCACACATATTCCGATAAACTGAAGCACGCGGCAGGAGACGAAAGGGACAAGGCCGCGTTGATGGGACATACATCGTACGACTTCACCCGGAAGCAGTATCAGAGCAGCCCCATTGAAGATTTAAAGGTGGTCACAGACAGCATCAAATAATGTCTACTCCCAACCAGCTCCCAACCAAATAATAATACCTAGACGCGATGTCTAGGTATTTCAACGTTCTCAGGATATAAAGGGTATGATTTCGAGTCAGGCTCGTTGTGACCGCTTCGATACCGCTCCTCGTACCGCATCAATTATATGCAGTACCGTTTCGTTCGTCAATATAAATATCAGTGTTCTCCTTTGATCCGTTTGATAAAAGCCCTGCGCGGAATGATAATCAGTCATCCAATCAATTGACAAATGATTATTCCGGGTCGCGAGACTGGGCTGCTCTCAAAGCCCGGAATATTCAGACAAGCATATGAATCCGCTTAAGATATTTATGAAATTTCATCGGACGGACAGGGGTGTTGCCAGAATTGCGGTCAGTCATTTTTTTCAAACCTCCTTGCATCGTTCTCAGGTAAAAACTCAACCATACCTTCTATAATGCGAATGACTATGATTTAGTTCCCCCTGAAATGCAATTTTTTTCTGGCAAATAAAGTATACAGTGTTTTGTCCGGTTATGGCTGTGTTTGTATGTTAGATTACGCTGTATTACTTATATGTTACTGATCCGAAGATGTTCTTGGAATATCTGCCAATTTCTGATTTGGCTAGCTCAGGGTTAATCTCTGCGCACTTTTTTATGCAGTCATACGCATAATTGACATTGGCTTTTAAGAAGTTTGGTACACCCCTTGAATAAGCACCCGCCAACATATAATACGCAAGCCCTTTTTCTTTCACATTATCCCATTTATCCGAATTGATCGTGTTTTTGAGAAGCTGTACTTCTTCAGGTATTTTATAGCCATAATGATCAGGCTCATCCAGATGAATAGCTAACAAATGAACAGTTGCATATGGATGCATATTTTGATCAACTTTAGACAGCATGGAGAGAGCAAGATCATATTTTTTCGCTTCATAAGCTGCACGCCCACAATCGTAGTACGCCATATCTTCTGTTAAGTCTAAGAGTTCAGAGTCTCGATTTTGCGAGCGCAGGAATTCAATTTCAGAAATGCATTGTGTTAATTGATCAAGGGCTTTTTGTATTGCGCCAATATCATATACTATGTGGCCAAAGACACCTAAAGTGTACGCATAATATTCTTTTACATCCAAATTGTCTGGGAACAATTGATTGGCTCTGGTGATTACTTCGAGTGCCTTGTAAATATCATTGCCCACTAGTCCTGCCGTATAACGAATCATTGCATAAGGATCAGTGCCTTCGTTTGCCAGTTCTTCATCAGTTTTTTCTGCGCATTCACTTAACAAACGTTGAGCATCATCATTGCCCATCTGCGCTGATTTTTGGATCCACATCCGTCCTTCTTGTTCATTTCCATCTGAAATGAGGATTTGACCCTTCGTAAGGTATGCTACAGAAACCTTATCATCTGGAACATCGCTTAGCAAATTCATTGCAGTGCCCACATCTTTTGTTGTTCCCCATCCATAGCCATACAATGTAGCAAGCATTAAATTCCCATCATTTAGGCCTTCTTCGTTTACTTGTTTTAAATAGGCAAATGCTTTTTCATCATCTCTTGTTACGCCCGTACCGGAATAGTACATTCTGCCTAAATAGTAAGCTCCTGATGGTTCACCGGATTGGATGCCCAATGTAAAGAAATGAATTGCCCGTTGATAGTCTTGCAAATCCAGGCAAACCTCACCGGCTGAAACAATATTTCTTGGTTCGCCCTGCTCGCTTGAAAGCAGAAAGTACTGGATAGCCGTTTCAGGATCGCTCTCAACATATTCGCCGTATCTGTATAAATTGCCAAGTTCATACGAGCAATCATAGTCCCCCAGCTCGCTGCCAAGTTGGAAATATTTTGCACAATAATCGGAATGATAATCCTCGTCTAGTATTCTGCCGCAATTGTACAGTGCTCTTGTATTCTTTTGTTTCTGCAATACTAACCCATAGTAGTACAAAGCTTGAGCCTTATCAGCTTCTACGCCTTCACCAATCTTATACCTGCTGGCTTTTTCATACAATGCACAAGGATCGCCTTCAGCACACTTAAGATTGACCTCATCCCAGGAAGCATGATCATAACGATCATCATACTCTTTTATAACGGGCATGTCCTGGGGCCAGGAATTCCTGTCTACTGCGAAGATTTTTAGTTTCCCGTTCTTTTCCTGTGATTCCGATTCAGGCTTTATCTGTTTAACCTCAATGCCATCAGGGATTTCCACTTTGATTTTTTCACCCGGGGCATGAGCTGATGCTGGATTAACACTTTGGCTGATGAACTCGAATGCGGATGAAAGGTTGTCTTTTTCAACTTTAAGGACCATGCCGTTCTTATGCATTCCTGCCAACTCTTTTTCATTGGCCTGATCTCCAATTTCAATTCCGAAAAATACACACTTCGCTGTCCTTTGTGCTTCAAGCAATTCCTCAAATGCTCCGTTGTCTGCATCATTCGATTCACCATCTGTTAACAGACAGATCCATGGTTGATTATACATCACATGATGATTAATGTAGTCTTGCTTTCTTTCAGCCAACCGATCCAAAGCGAACTTGATAGCAAGATGTGTACGAGTCAGCCCTCCGCATGAAATAGTAGGAATTCTCATTTTGGAAATTGCGCTAAATGGAGATTCTTCTCTTACATCATCATCATAGGTGACCAGACACACTTCCACCCTGCCTCGTGCTGTATCATCACTTTCTATAGCATTTTTAAGGTTTTGGATAGCCTCGGTCAGCTGCTTTTCATACCCGCGCATAGAATATGACGTGTCTACCAAAATGACGCAGGGAAGATGCTGTTCGCCCAGGTTTTCAATGGGAAGCCTGGGCCTTTCAGTGATATTTCCCATAATAATATCCTCCGTTCATGCTTAGGTTCATGTTTGGAAAAGCAAATAGCAAATTACTCTGACTTTTCCTGTCGTTTCAATCCATATACCATCATCATATAATGAATGACAGCTTCATCAAATCTTTCACTCTGAATCAGTTTAACGATGATCTGGATCTTTTCGTAAATTGACTGCCAGATTGCATCACGGTCTGGTTTGTCTTGGATCATTTGAACAATAGCCGGTGCATCTTCATAATACATTTTTATGAGTTCGGGACCATACGCTTGATTCTTCAGGTAACCGTCCCGAAATGCCCGTAATGTTTCCAGTTCAAGACAGTTATCGGGCAATCCTTTGTAATCACAGCACGCTGTTGTAAGAAAGCATGAACCCGAACTTCCTTCCCTGACATTTTCATCTCCCTCTCTGAAATGGGGGCAGGAATCTGTGGGATAATAATAGCTGCGATACCATTCACAATATCCCTTTCTGTCTTTCCCTTCGTAGGTATAGTATTTACAGTTTCCGCAGCATTCGATCATCTTTGGATCCTCCTTTTTCTTCCACTTCTGTAATCTCCATCATTTGTAATCATAATACACAGTCGCTAAAGGTGAATTTCTTCTTCTCTCTCAATTCAAACGAAATGAAATAATCAAGCATTTTTCAGCATCACTGTTTCAATGAGGCATCCCTCCTTTCCCAAGTGTTTTCCACGAAGTATTATACTTGTTATCACCTCCCTCCTTTTTCATCAGCTAGTCATCCTTATATAGCCGATAATCAGTATTGTTTTGAATGGAATGTAGTACAAACATGGTTGACGAATGGATCTTTATCGTAAAATAGTCTGTATAGTCGTTGCTGTCTTTGAGATTATACCTATATTTCCCGTTTTTTACAGACCAGTTATAATTTGAACCCAGTCCTTCTGGCATGTTATGGATATAATGCTCGCTATCCATTGTTACTGTTACTGTGCCGCCGCCATTCTTATTATAGTGCCAGCTGCCTTTCATGTATTCAGCAAACATATCAGAGTTCATAGTTAACAGATCTTTTGCATCTGCAAAATTAATATTGTCATATATTGTTGAGAAATAATCTGATGCAGTATATATGTGGGCTTTGCAAAATGTGGTATAGAGTGCTGTATTCAGATAGGAACTGCTTATATTATCAAATAAATTGTATGCTTTTGTATAATCGCCGCTTTGATAATATCGTACTGCGCTGTCATAATTGTTTCTTCGGATTTGCCCATCGCGTTGATTCTCTATTTTCATAACTTCATTGCGTACACTATTGTATTCATCAGAGAACAGCTGGAAATAACCGGGAAACAGATTCATATATACTAACGCTTTCTCATATTCACAGTTATGAATGGATGTTTTGATCAATCCGTACATGATCAGACAATATAGGACTGCAATAACGCAAATAAAGTTGAAGAATTTATCCTTTATGCTTTTCTTCTCTCTGTCTTTTTTATAGTTGAATCGAACTTCGCTTAGATTTTCTTTTCCCTTCCGATTTACTTTAATCTTTATTTTGGTTTTATTGCTGATGAGATGATATCCCTGGATATTGATTGCATAGGCATAGCCGGATTTTCCATATTCAACATCTATTTGGGAAGCACACAAGACGTTTCCATTTTGATCGCAATGAATAACCGGAATTAATTTATGTGGCACAGGGAGATTACCGGTTCTTTTGCCAGTTCTTCTTCCAGAACCTGTTCTGGTTCCTGCATTGGTTCCCACACCGGTTCCTTGATTGGTTCCTGCCCCGGTGTTATTGCTCTTTCTGAATTCAATAGCACACCATGGACATCCCCCGTTATAGTTTTTTGAAAATTCATGAAGGGGGTTTTTGTTGCAGGAGCTGAAGCCCGCCTGATAAAACTTTTCAAGTGCTTCACGCCACTCTTTTGCTGTTGGTCTGTTTGCGATAGTCGTTTGTTTTACTGCGGTGTTCGCATTATATTGAAATGCGCGCTGAAATAAGGTGTTGATTTCCTTTGAAAACACAGCCATCCCAAGAGAGTCCTCAACCGTGTTGCCCGTTTCACCGTTAACGTAAGGACAAAATCCTTTCAAGATATTGTCCATGATCTTTGGATTGGAAGAGGAAGCATGTTCTGTATTGTAATCCAGGCATCCGAATGGATGGCAGTTATTGTTTAACAGAGTAAAAACATGTATGGCAAGAGCAAAGCAATCTGTCTTATCAGAGAACTGATTATTCGGTTTAGTTAAATCCTTGCCCTGTAACTCGGGTGGCAGCACTTCAGGAAACCCAACGATACATTTATATAGCCGGCCTTGTTTCGTGCTGATGTTGAACGAACCGGCATCAATCAGCGTTACGTTTCCGGTGGGATCTATCAGAATGTTATTGGTATTCATGTCTCCAACAACAATTCCTGCGGCATGGAGTTTTTCGATCACATACGCGAGATTAAACGCGATCGCGATTGAGTATTGCCATCTGTAACCATTGAGCCAAAAGGCGTCTCTGTCAGATGGTCTCATAGCCCAAATGATCGATTTCATGTTTTCTATTTTGGGCATAATATAACCAATGAAATTGCCGGATGAATCATATAAGGCGTCAGTCGGCCATGCGACAATGAGTTTTCCATCTGTTTGCGGATTAAAATTCATATCCAGCATGGCAAGGATTTTTTCTTCCGTTGGCTTCATTAAAGATGAATCTGCCAGACGCTCTGCCTTATATACCTTTGCAACAAGTTTCGATTGCCCAACGATGGAATAGACAGTACCTTCACCGCCGCTTTTAATTTTTTGACCCAGTTCGTATTTCTTGTTTCTGTCTTTTCCATACATAATGCCTGACAATTGACCTTTCCCCCTGATTACAGTAATAGGCGATTAGAATTTCCCAAATCCGTGCATCTCGGCTGCAGTAGCATATCCGTCAAACCTGCATCAGTGTTTCATCAAAGGTTCTGTTTCCTTCATCTTCGTTTTCTTCGGGAATCGTATCAGACAATTCTTCCGTTTCAGTCGTGGAATCAGGATCTGTCAATAACATCTCTTTGCCTTTACTGCTTTCGCCGGCAAGTGCCCAATAAGTGAAGATGTCCACTTCGCCTGTCATGCGTATTTGATTGATTTGTTGGAATTCACGGATCGCTTGCTCAGTTAATTCTCCATAAATTCCATCTGCCGTAATAATCCATCCTTTTGAAATCAGCTTTGTCTGTATGTCTTCTACGATCTTGCCTTTTTGACCGCGTTTTATGACATATTTCTCTGGTGAAACCGCTTGTGATTGGGTAACATCTTCATGATCTTCAGTTCCATTCGCTAATACTTGTTCTGCATCGTGAAATCCTCGATCATATTCCGCTTTGAGATCCTTCTCATGGGCAAGTTGTAATGCATCAAGTTGCTCCTGAACGGATGATTGTTCCTGTTGTTTTCCAGCTTCAACTCCGGCGTCATATCCGACTTTTCTGAAAACGAGTCCGCATGCCAATAAGAGAACAATGGAAATAGCAGGGATCAGAATTCGCGATGCTTTTTTCAGCGTGCTATTGTCCTGGTTGGAATAATCAATGGAAGAGATCACCCCTTTCTCGATTTGAGGCAATCCCGAATAATCATCATGTGGATTCTTGGCATCCTGAAAAGAAGTGTTATCTGTTGCCTGTTGAATCGTTTGAGAAAGATCTGCCGCTTGAGTTGTTTCTTTACCCGGAATGGCCTCTGCAGGTGTAATATCATTCTCTCTCTCAGAACGTGTTTGTGTATTTTTGCTTAATGCTTCCTCTATCTCTTGCTTTGCCTTGTCAGAATCCTCATTCCATTTTTCTTCATCAAATGGCACTGGCTTAACATTTTTCAGAATGGCTGGTATTTGAATGAGTGCAAGCGTAATATCATCGATTACGCCGTATCCGTCTCGGAACTCTTTTTCCCGTAAATACCCATCCCATGTATCACGAAGCTCAGCAACATCTTCTTCTGTCTCCATAACAATTTCGAATAAGGATTTAAAGAAAGGGTAATACACTCTGTTGTGCATACGTTCTGAACCAACCGCTTTATCTAAAAGACCATCTGTTAATAATACCAGCGCTGCAACGGGTTTCTTTGCGACTCCAAATGTCCAGCTATCCGTAGAAGATAAAGGAATCACACTGTTAGCTTCTTCTCCCTCTATTCTGCTGGTAATCATGCTGTAAGTCCCATCGGCCATGAACGCAACAACACCGTCATCCCCGATATGTCCCACATAGCAGGTACCGCTATCGGTAAGAATTGTTACAGTAAGCGTTGTGTCAAACAATTTGAATGGTAATTCCCGCATTTCGGCTTCTCGCTCGATTTCATCATTCGCCTTTGTATAAGCGCTTTTAAGAATGGAGAGAATTCCCTCATCAGAAATATGATCTACAAGAGAAAGATCTTTCTCTAACACTTTAAGAACGGTTGTAACGGCGATCTTTGATCCATACTCGCTATAGTCACAGCTGCCAACGCCGTCAGCAATAGCGACAACGCCAAATGTAGTATTCAGCTTTTGATTTGTTATGCTGATAGATCCGCTGTAGTCTTGACAGTTCTTGCCGGATTTTATGTGGGAGTCCCCTTGCTGCGAAATAGTAAAGTGACTAAGTTTCATCTCCAGATTACCTCGCTTTCCCTGTAGCAATGAAAGAGGCTTCTGACAAATATGCCAGGCATACATTGAAACGACTATGCCTGGCATAAAAGACAGTGATATCAGCGTCCATGACTGCAAAACTGAATTTTGTATCATTAAACGTCAATCTCAATAAACTTGACTTCCATGTCATTGGGCACCTGAAGGTTCAGCTTGTCTCCAGGTTTATTAACTGAAGCTCCGCTGGCACTCTGACTGATAAAATCAAATACAGAAGAGAGGTTATCTTTACCGACTCTGAGGATCATCCCGTTTTTATGCATTCCTCCAAGCTCGGTTTCATTCACTTCATCTCCAACCGCAACACCAAAGAAAACGCATTTGGAATCTCTCTGGGCTTTCAGCAATTCATCAAAAGCACCATTATTGGCATCGTTCGAGCCGCCGTCTGTTAACAGCCAAATCCACGGTTGATTATATGTTACATGATTCTGTTTGTAAACCGCTTTTCTTTCGGCAACACGCTGCAAAGCAAATTGAACTGCTGCATGGGTGCAAGTCATTCCGCCGCACGAGATACGGGGGATTTTCATTTTCGTGATAGCGCCAAATGGAGATTCTTCCCTGACATCATCGTCAAACGTAATTAAGCAAACCTCAACTCGGCCGCGAGCAATATCATCGTCCTGAATCGCTTCTTTCATTGCGGTGATTGCTTCAACCAACTGCTTCTCATAGCCGTGCATTGATCCGGAGGTATCAACCAGAACAGCGCATGCAAGATGCTGTTCGCCCGTGTTTTCGATAGGAAGTCTTGGTTTTTCACAAATGGTTATTGCCATGTTTTCATCCTCCTCTGGCTTCTTGATAAACCCGGTTGTTTTCCGGTTCTGCCATATTCAACACCGTCTGCGGCAAATAGTTCCCGGTTATTTCAAAAACTTTTTGTGATTCAGATAATTACGCCGATCTGAATGGAATAGGATTTGCCATCCCTGCTTATCTGTGCAGCTGAATATCAACCAGCACCGAGTTGATCCCTGATGTTCCGGCATTGCCATTTCCATACATTTCGATTTTTAAATCCGTAACCCCGGACACATCCACCTCGATGTCATATGGTTTCGTCATGCTGCCAATCTCATCCCGCTGATACAACAGTTTACCATCTCCATAGATCCTGTAAGACCCGGTATATGGAGAGCCCTTGTCGCTCTCACGGATAATCCCTTTCGCTGTCAGTTTCTTGAATTCACCGCCGATATCCCATATGTTAAAGCAGGAAGCCTTGTATCTGTCCACATCCCCGGGGGCTATATATCCGCGCAATCCTGAGCGATAATGATTCCCAAGAGTATCTGTGATGCCATTCTTGATCACCTGTATTTTTCCTTCATAATAGGGATTCAAAGATGTCAGATCAACGGTATCCTCGATGATTGGTTGTTCATTGGCGCTCGGAACACTGTCAGCAGATTTGTCAATCATCTTCGGCTCAGAAACGGTCTGTTGACTCGACTCAGAAACAGCCTGATAACTCGACTCAGAAATGGTCTGATGATTGCCCTTGTTCTGAGAAACCAGGAAAAAAACAGCTGCTGCCAAGATCAGAGTAGCCAGCAGATGAGATTTCTCCTTCGCTTTTCCCCTGTTCGCGGGTGCCTGATCCAGCGTCCGCTTTTGCTGGTTTTGCTCATTCGTATCCAGATCCATGATAGACATCGATCCGCATCTCGGACACCGGGCCAGAGCATCCATGTACTTGTTTTCACAATAACTGCATGTTTTCATCATTTTTCCCTCCCGTTAATTATAATAATGCCTGATACCTGAAACCCTACGCTTTCTTCAACGCCTCTTTCTGAAAAAAGTTCCGTCGTGCGAAAAAAACTTCTGGTCGGCCGATTGCCAAAGGCATCAGGCGCAATGCAGCTTTCGCATTTCTTCGCAATACTTCTGGCTTGTCAGCAAAAGGCAGCCTAAATAGCGATCAAACACACTTGCGGAAAAAAAGCCATGGTAGCAGGAACTGTAGATCAGCTTCGCTTCTTTCCTGAGTGGATCTACCGCGATATGCCCAAATCGTAGATTTGTATTGATTTCCTGTGTCATCTGCGAAATGCGTTTTTCCTGCTCGATGGTTTCCCACTGGCATAGCTTCATTTCGATTCTGTAGACACACAGTCTGTATTCACAGAAGATATGGACGATAATATCGGTATGCTGCATAGTAGTACTGAATCTGATTCCGGCAATTTCCTTCTCCGTAATCAGCGCGGAAGGGCAATAACCATGCCTGGATAAAACATGATGGATCTGTTCAAATACGCTGACACCATATTCATACAGGGAGCAAAAGGATGATTCTTTTGTGATTTCATTCACTGGACATGTGGAAACGAAAGCTTTCTGACGCCCGCTTTCAATGTCGCGTAGATACTCGTCCAGTCTGCGTGAGGCCTCTCTGATCCGCATTGGATCAATGATATTGATGTGTTCTATGCTGCTGGATGGATGCTCGTCATAATTCTCATCCATTGTGCTGACCTCCTTTCGGTTGATAGGAAATTGCCCATGAAAATAGTTCTGGCAATTCTCCAATCAATACTAACGCCTTTTTGCTTCAGAAGTTCCGCGGATATCGATAGGATGATCCGTTGGATATCCTCTTTTGTAGTTTCTCTTCCTGTTTTCCTGGAACAATGATATAATGGCTATTATGCTGGTCAGACAGGAGGTCAGCGGATGGATGATGGATGAGCTTCTATTTATGCGGGCCAAGCAAGGGGACGCGGATGCTTTCGCGGAACTGATATCGTCCTACAGAGGATTAATTCATAAAGTTTGTTGGAAATACATGGGTTCACTGGGGCAGGAAGATGTCGAAGATGCTGAAGTAGAATCCATGACCAGGCTCTGGATGGGCTTAAACAGGTATACTTACGACTTAACCTTCGAGGGTTTTGTTTATCGGGTCACAGCCCGCGTTTGTCTTACCATGCTGAAGCAGGTTCATGCGGAGAAACGGGGCAAACGCAAAACAACTTCTCTGGATGCGATGACAGTCAGCAAAGATCAGGATCTCAGCTTTGATCCCGAAGACCCTCATCAAAGCGTCGAATCACAGACAATCCAGCGTGAGAATAATGCTGAACTTATGCGATGTTTAAACGCTCTGCCGATAGATCAGCACAACGCGATTTTCCTGGTATTCCTTCTGAATCTGCCCTATGCCGAAGTCGCCCGCATGGAGGGCGTACCCGAAGGAACGATAAAGAGCCGAATAAACAGAGGGATCAGGAAACTAAAGGATTTAATGAACTCGGCGATCGATGGTCCGGAAGAACGTGCGCTGTTTTTGTCCGATTTTCAGCACAGGAATGGGGGAAAAAAATGAAACGCAATGATTTTTCAGAGCAGGAAATAGAGCAGATGCTGAAGAACGCGTCTGGTGAAGTCCCTGATTCATCTCCGGAATTCGAAAAGAATCTGATGAAAAGAGTCATGGAAAGAAAAGCAGAGCTTGAAAGCGAATCCGACCGTGATGATTTTTGGCAGGGTTTCAATACGGATGAACCTGCTCTGACTGATGAACCTGTTCTGAATGATGAAGAGAATGAAGAGAATGAGGAAAATGAAGAGATCGAACAAAAGCATTCAGCAAAAATCATCCATTGGAAAGAATTGATTGCCATCGCCGCGGTATTTGTGTTTTTAATTGGCGGAACCCTCCTGACCAGAGGCAGGCTTCGGGATGCCGGATCATCTCAATCCCCTGTCACGCACACGATCGGCGGAGAAAAGGATCCTGCAGGTTCGAAAATTGACAGTTCTAAAATTGTTGATGCATCAGATAGGAAAGAAACCATCTCCCAGGAGAATGATTCATATTCCTTCTTCCAGGATATGGGATTGTTTGTTCGTGCATCGCTTCCCTATCTGGCGATTGCAGCAGGGGGAGCAGCAATCTGGATCATCATTTACAGAAAACGAAAATCACAGAAATAATACCTCTGTTTTATTCAGAGATCCGGGAAAAGATAGCGGTATCCAGCTGAACCGGGATGCTGATGCTGTAATCGTCGAAATGATCATTGTCGTGTTCGATCCGCATAACCATCTCGATGGAATAAGCCTCTTTGATCCCGGTTTGCTGGATCTCCGTCCCGTCGATGTACACAACGATTTCGTTTTCCTCGCCGGGTTCAATCGTAGTAGCACGCCATTTATAATGGTTCAGTCCATGGGAGTTGATACAGACATTCTGAACCGTCAGCCTTTGTGGATCTTTGGAGTGATTTTTCAGCGTATAGATGCACTTGATTCCATACCCATAACCCGAAACCATTTCTGCTGATTTCAGTGTTAAATCAAATTGATCATTTTGTAAGCAGGAATAATCCGATAAAATCGGAATAAGGGTAGGGTTTGGAATCTTGACCACATTTGAAGGGGTTTGATTTCCCTGCAGATCCGTAAGCAGGATATATGCGTATCGTGAATTCATCCCATAGACAGGTAAATAGGCCAGTTGTGGTGCCCCTTTCGGGATATCATTGAACACAATATAAGAATCAGGATAAATTGCATGCTCCAGGGACGTGACGTCCGATCGTGGTCCGGCATTATAAAGATCAAGTTCAATGCTTTGACTGAAATCAACCGCTGACGGAAGACGAAGCCTGCCATTCTCATCGTTATCATCCGCGATGACCATGGCATCAGTAAAAATCAGGTGGCCATCTTCATCCTGATGGTAGATCAGCTGCACAGGGTCCATAATTTTTTGGCTTTCAAAAGGGAAAACAGGATCAAAATCATAATACAGGATGCCATAAACCGCGATACCTTCATCGTACGGGTAGTAAGTAATGGGTCCTCCGAGTATTTCTCCCTTTTCATTGATCAGATATAATGCCTCTCCATGATAGGTGCAGACAATCTTATCGCTCAACAGTCTCGGATTGTTATAATCAACATAAATATGCTGATAAGCATTTCCCCGCAGTTCTTCAGAGACAATCAGTCGATAACGGGTAAGATTGTTCATTTCTTCAGGCGATAAATTGACAGACAGTTTGAATGTGCCGGCATCCTGTTGCAGCTGAAGCTGATAATCGCTTTTCCAGTTCAGCAAAGCTTCTCCAATGTAAATATTGGAAACCTTTTTAATAAATAACTGATACTCAGGGATAAAGCTCAGTCGGCCATAGGCAACAGACCAGCTTGATTCGTATAGCGGTATATTGTCAAAGGGATAGTAAATGCTGATCCCATTGACATATTTCTCGTTTGCCGAAAAGGAGGAAACGATCATGCTTTTCAGAGCGTCCGTTATTTCGCTGCTGTCAGCCAGATGCTCATCCTCATACAAAGAGATAAGATCCATCAGGTCAACCAGATCATAGGATGTGGTTGTCGTATTTCCAAGCGTTTTCGATTTGGAACGGCATCTGGTATAATCACGATAGGTTTCGTCTGTGATCTTTGCGTCCATCTGGGAGAAGAACGAACCCAGGGTGGCGCAGACTTCATCAGTCTTTGACAAATCCAGGCAGGAAAGAGTCACTGGCCTGAATATGTCTCTCATGGATTCTTCATAATAGTGAAGGATGCTTTCCCCGATTTGGTCTCCGCGCTCGTTTCCGGTCAGATCTTTCAGGAATTCATAATTCCACCCCTCCGGTGGTTCTGTTTCCTGGGAAGCGATCATATAATCCGCGTAAGGAGCAACGGTTGCGGCAACCTCAAGCGTACACATCAAACATGCGTCAAACCCAATAAAGGACAGCTTTTTCGAAGAAAAAGGGCTGTGATTCAATGCGCTGTTTAATTCTTCCAAAGTCAGTCTGTCAGAGGCTCCATCGGTTTTGAATAATTCATCGAAGCATACGCCTGCCAACGGCCCGGCTCCGTGATCCCAGATGATCAGGCCGTATTGGGCCGCCGGATACCGTTCTTCCGCAAACGAAAGAAACTCAGCCATCGTTTCCGGATCGCCCATGTTTTTCAATTCTTCTTTTTGGATGCAGAGCAGCCCGTCTCGGGTAATTTCATAGATGGATGTTGCGTCAGTCGGTATATCCAGTTCCCATTGGCTGGATCCGGAAACCATGGCCAGAATACGGACATTTTGATCCGCCGGCACAAAGCGCATCATTTCTCTCAGATCTTCGCTGGCAGCTCCGCCATTGCTCTCAAGATCGCTCCCTGTCATATAAACCGCGATAACCAAATCATGGTTTTCCATCTCAGCGAATGAAGCAGGCACACAGCAGCTGATGAGAAAACAGAATAGGATCAAACACAGTACTTTCTTCATCAATATGATCTGCCTCCCCTGTAAAGATGCCGATGCGGTCATTCCGGGAATCCTTCTCTCTGTATGAGTCTTTGCATCTTTTCAGTCAGCCGCACACCATAGTTTACTGTCCCATCTATTGCTTCCGCTGTATTGATTGCAATAACATTGTAGTCTTGATCGAAAAGCGGGCAGCCGCTGTTTCCTTTAACCATATCAATCGTATGCGTAACAAATTTGCTGTCGTACACTCTGGCCCAATCGTAATCAGACTTTAGAATGCCGTCTTTATAGCCCGCACAATAGAGGACCTCGGATTCAATGGCAGAACCAGGGGCATCGTACCAGTAACCAAACCAGCCGGTACGATCACCAATGGGATCATCAAAACGCAGGAAAGCATAATCATCCTCGTGATAATCTGTGCCTTCCTCTACTTTTTGACTGATCCAGATCGTGCACCCGGCGTCTTGCAAAAGAAGATAGTTCCTTTCATCTTCGTATCCAAAGTAGAATTTGACATCTTTCACGGGCGCATGATGCTCAACGCAGTACATACAATGTCCCGCGGTCATCATCCATCTGCTTGAAATCATAAACCCGGTGGCATCCCATGGACAGCCGCATGCTCCTTTTGCCTGAATATAGGCGATAGCGCTGTATGGAAATTGATAAGGATTGGTGATAATAATCCGGTTATCAGATCCGATCACAGCTTTCCCATCTTCCAGGCTTTCCGGGATGAAGGGAGAACCTTTTGCTTCGTCTTCTGTTAACGCGTCATAGGATGAAAGATCCTGGAGAACATGGACCGTCACGCTTGATCTTTCCTGACTTTCTTCCTCGGCAAGAGCCGCAGGGGTGAAGCATAGAAGAAGTGTGATGAAGATACAGCCCCACTTTTTCCGCGTTTTTCGATGCAGCATATTCTGATTTTCCTCCATAGTTATTCCCTGCTGACTGTTCATTTGATTGTACCTGTTAATGATTATACCCGCTGATCCCCCATTCCGCAAGACAAAGAAGAAGAAATACCCGGACGCATTGTCTGGGTATTTCTTCTTCTTGGTTTATTCTCTTGGTTTATTTTCTTGGTTGATTTCTCTTCTGTTATTCCTGCGCTTCCGCGGCTTCCTGCGGTTCTTCCGTTTCCTCGGCCGCCGGCGCTTCCGGCTCTTCCTGCGGTTCCGCCGCTTCCGTTTCTCCTCCGAAGATCACGTCCATCTCCATCCCGAAGGCCACCGCCTCGTCCGGAGTAAAGGTGATGTACACCCGGTAGGATACGGCGCTTTCGGAATCCGTGCTCTCTTCCGCCAGGGCGGAAATCCGCTCCACGGTGCCGGTGTAGACCTTGCTCTCATCCGCGCTCAGCTCCAGCCGTACCGTGTCTCCGACCTTGACTTCCGACAGATCGTCCGCTTCCACAACGGTCTCGACCCGCATGCCCGTCCGGGGATACAGCGTCACCACCGTCGCTCCCTGGCTCAGCGCGGACCCGACCGTCGCGGAAACCTCCGCGATCACGCCGTCCGTGTTCGCCTGGATCTCCCGGCTCCCAGCCACGTATCCTTCCCAGGTTCCGTCCAGGGTTTCCATCAGCAGGTCGCCCTTCTTCACCTGGTCGCCGTTCTTGACCGCCACGCTGACCACAGCGCCGGAGGCGGTGATGCCCTGCGGATTCACCCGGCTCACGCTGCCCTGGCCGATCTTCCCGGTGGTCACGTATCCGCTGTCCCGGAAGACATACACGGAGTCGCCGAGGATGAAGTCCCCTTCTGTCACCTGGATCGTGTAGCTGTTGCCTTCCACGGCCGTGATGAGGCCCACGCCGGTCCGGGCGTTATTGCTCCGGCACTGCAGGTAAACCGTCTCCCCGACGTGCACGAATGTGGTCTCGATGGAGCTGTAGGCCTTCCCCGTGCTGGCGGATACCGTGTATTTCATGCTGCCTTCCAGGTACATGTCCGCCCCGAAGGTGTTCGCCACGGATTCCGCGTCATCCCCCGGCGCCACAAAGATGCCGGTCACCGTCCCGTCCGCGGGGGCGTAGATTTTCGTCGTTTTCAGCGTCACCAGCGTGTCTCCTGCCTGGACGTCCATTCCTTTTTCCGCCGCGACGATTTCCACCGTCCCGCCGATCGGCGCCTGGATGGCGACGACCGTTCCCGCGGTCACCGTACCGGATGTGCTGATCGTGTCCGCGCATGCCGCGCCCGCCAGCAGACAAAGAGCAACCAGAATCCCTGCAAATCGTTTCATTTTCCTTTTCCTCCTTCTTTTTATACAGCCCTCAGGGCGTCGATGGGGTTCAGGCGGCTGGCCTTGCGGGCCGGCGCCCATCCGAAGATAATTCCGACAACAGCGGAGAATCCGATTCCCAGCAGGATCGCCCCGCCGTTAAAGACAAATACCGTTCCCAGCACCTGGCATAGGATGTAGCTCAATATCAGTCCCAGCACAGCCCCCGTCACCCCGCCGAACAGGGACAGCAGGAAGCTTTCCAGCAGGAACTGGCTCTGAATTTGCCACGGAATCGCGCCCAGTGCTTTCTTCAGGCCGATCTCCGCGGTCCGTTCCGTCACGGTCGTCAGCATCATGTTCATGATCCCGATCCCGCCGACCAGCAGCGCGATGCTCGCGATGCCTGCCAGCAGGCTGCTCATCATCTGCGCCATGGTTTCCATCTTGTCCTCGATCGTTTCCATCGAGGCCACCGTGTAGCAGTCTTCCTCGAAGTCGAAGATCACGTCCATCGCCTCTTCGATCTCGGGCACCGCGCTTTCGGAGTCCACGCCTTCCTTCAGGTACACCGTGAAGGAGGTCACCTCGTCGCTGTTGTTGATCTTCATCCCCGTCGTGTAGGGGATGATGACGTCCGCCGATCCGCTGAAGATGCCGGCTACGCCTCCGCCGGTGTCCTCCTCAAACCGCCCGACGATGGTGAACGGGATCCCGGCCACGTACAGCGTTTCCCCGATGGGGTTGACCCCCAGGAAGAATTTGTCCACCACGTCCTGGCTGATCACGCATACATAGCTCCGGTTGTCGTCGTCGATGAAGTTCAGCGGCCGCCCCTGCAGGATCAGGTTCTCGTTGCTCTGGAAGTAGTACGCGCTCTTCCCGGCCACCGAGAATCCCGTCTGCACGTTCGATCCGTAGCTCACCCGTCCCATCAGGTTCACCATGGGCGATACGCCGTCCACGCTCTCCAGCTCCGTAATCTTCGCCATGTCCTCCGGCGTCACGCCGGATTTCAGGTCGCTGCCGGTGACGCTGACTGTCAGCGTCCCGACGCCGAGGCTGCTGAAGCTGGAGGATATCGTTCCGGAAACCCCGCTCACGGTGGTGATCAGGGTGATGACCGCCATAACGCCGATCATGATGCCCAGCAGCGTCAGGAAGGAGCGCACCTTGTTCCCGCGGATGTTATCCAGCGCCATGCGGATGCTTTCGCCGCTCATGATGAAGAATTTGCGAATCCTGTTACGCATCCGGCACCTCCCCTTCCGAGATTTCCCCGTCGATGATGTGGACCACGCGCCGCGCGTGCCGGGCGATCTTCATGTCGTGCGTGATCATGATCACGGTCCGCTTCTCGTCGTTCAGTTCCTGGAAAAGCTCCATGATCTGGGCGCCGGTTTTCTGGTCCAGGGCGCCCGTCGGCTCGTCTGCCAGCAGCAGTCCCGGATTTCCGACCATCGCCCGCGCGATCGCCACGCGCTGTTGCTGTCCGCCGGATAGCTGCGTCGGCAGGTGGTCCATCCGTTCCTTCAGTCCGACTTTCTCCAGCATGGCCTCCGCCCGTTCCTTCCGTTCCCGGGGCCGGATGCCCGCGTAGATCAGGGGCAGTTCCACGTTCTTCAGCGCCGTCAGGCGGGGCAGTAGCTGGCTGTTCTGGAAGATGAAACCGATCTCCCGGTTCCGCAGTGCCGCCAGTTCCTCCTCGTCCAGGGTTTCCACTTCCCGTCCCCGCAGGGTGTATTCCCCGCCGGTCGGGCTGTCCAGGCACCCGATGATGTTCATCAGGGTGCTCTTCCCGCTGCCGCTGGGCCCCAGCACGCTCAGGTATTCCCCTTCCTCCAGTTCCAGGTTCACCTTCTTCAGCGCGTGGACGGCCTCGCCGGCCAGATAGTAGTCCTTGTCAATTTCCCGCATCCGGAAAAACACGCTGTCTTCCATCTTTATCGGCCTCCCGGCTGTCCGGAGCCGCCCTGGCCGGAGCCGCTGGGCCGCTCCCGCGTACCGCTGCCGCCGTCCCTGCTGAACCTTTCGCCTCCGGGCATGCTCGGCTGGTTCACCTGCTGGTTCCCGAAGATCCCGCTGAACAGGCTGGCCAGTCCGCTTTCTTCCTGCGTCTTCTCCGCGATCTTGTACACCGTCTCCCCGGATTCGATCCCGCTTTTGATCTCGACGTAGTTCCCGTTGCTGACGCCCACCGTCACCGGCGTTTCTGTCATCGATCCGTCCGCCGCCTGCTTGTATACGTAGGCGGTGTTGTCTCTTGCGGTGCTCAGAGCGTCCATCTTCAGCACGATCACGTCGTTGGCCTCTTCCAGCGGCACCGTCACCGTCGCCTGCATCCCGGGATAGATGTTCTTCGTCTCCGTCGTGTCGACGTACACGGTCGTCGTGTAGTAGGCCACGTTGTTCCCGGTGTAGCTCACATAGTCAATCTTGTCGATCGTGGAGTCGTAGTTCGCCCCGGCGGAGCTGACCGTCACCCGGCAGCTCTGCCCCACGGCCACGTTGCCGATATCGCTCTCGCCCACCCGGACCGACACCTTCATATGGTTGAAGTCCGCCAGCGTCAGCAGCGATGCTCCGGAGGCCACTTCGTCCCCGGCCGCCGCGTCAACCGAGCTGACCGTCCCGTCGAAGTCCGCTTCCAGCGTGCTTCCGCCGCTCAGGCGCATCAGCTTGTCTCCCTGCTTCACCTCGTCCCCCGCGGAGACGTACACTTCCTTGACTTTCTGCTCCCCGCTGGCGGTGTAGGTCGTGCTGTTCACCAGCTGCATCGTCCCGCTGAAGCTCAGGCTGTTCGAGATCGATCCCGTCGTCGCCGTATAGGGATCGTAAGTCACCTTGTAGTCCGCCCGCAGCTTGCTGTATACGAGCCATCCGCCCCCGCCGATCAGCACCAGCAGAAGGATGGAAATGATAATCCGTTTCCGGATCTTTTTCCGGCTTTTCTTTTTCTTCCGGATTTCCGATTCCGATACGTTGCTCATGCCTTCATCCTCCGATCTCCTTTCACATGATCCGGGGACAAGATTACTCGCCTTTCCTAAAACGTACTTAAAAACAAAAAATCTTTTCGAACATAGAAAAATCCCGATCTCTCCGAAGAGAGACCGGGAAAGGAGTCTTAGGTTTTTGACCTAATCAGCTTTCACTGATTATTCGTGAACCCTGCGACGGGCAACCAGGATCACCGCAGCGCCGACAACCAGCAGGCCGCCGAGGATGTAGAAGATCGTTGTGCCGATACCGCCGGTGCTGGGCAGTTCAGTACCCTGATTATTGGTAACGGTAGGAGTCAGTGTCAGATCAGTGGACAAGTTGTTAACATCAGCCGGGTCAACAGCTGTCGCGGGCTTAATGGTCCAAGTCGTATCAGCAGCCTTGTTATATCCAGTAGGCACTTCTTTTTCAATCAGGATGTAAGATCCATCCGGGAGGCCTTCGAAGCTCGCAACAGCGTCTCCTTCTTTTTCACCAGTTTGAGCATTTGTGGCCCGCACAGGACGTACGACAGTTGCTTCAGATTCGGCTACCCAAGAAATAACGCCATTTGTGTTCTTGTAGTACAGGTTACTGGAATTCTTCAGAATGAAACCAGCACCTTCCAATGCAGCTCCGGTGCCATCCTCCTTTGTAACAGTGATCCGAGCGGGATACACATTAACAGTATCAGTGTCCGTCAGAGGATTAGATATGTCGCCCCACTTAATTGTGGCTTCGTTGGGGTTCGCACTAGCAATAACAGCAGTGTTGTTGACTGTACCAGTATAGTTGATAACAATCGTCTTTCCAACGTTATCAGCGAGCCAAGAATTCTTGAAAGCGATGTAGATGTCGAGCTCGCCATCAGTTGCATTATTAGTCATTGTAGGAGTGCCATCAGCATACGTAGAAACCGCAATAGCATCACTCAGAGAAGCGGGCGTTTCTCCAACAGCAGCAGTCTCCAACTTGACGGTAACCGTATTGCCAAGTGTCAGACCATGGGACATTTTATCTTCGAATCTGTAGTTCACAGCGCCATTCGCGATCGGAATACGAACTTCGAAGTTAACAACCGCGCCAACCTGAGCAATTGCAGCTTCCCGATCAGAAGTCACAGAGCCTTCATCATTAACTACTCCAGTGATCTCCTTGTCGATGTTAGTGGGCGGGTTCTTATCCTGAACAGTTTCATCAGGTCCGATACTGTCGATCGTTACCAACGTACCAGTTGTGGTGGTGATGAAATAGTAACCATCAGTCAAGCCGGAAATCGTCTGGTCGTTACCGTCACCTGTAATGGTCTTATCCGTCAGTTTCTGACCGTAAGCCTTAGCCCAAGCTTTGAAATTCTCGGATTTCAGCATGTCTTCATTCAAACCGGATTTAGCTTTCACGTTACCAGCGGAATCAAGTTCGAACCAGGAAGTGGCGCCATCCACTTCAGAACCATTAACGGTAGCTTTGAAATCAGATACACCGGTACGCAGTTTGTAACTGATACCAGCTCCACCGTCAGTTCTTGCTGAATCTACAATTGCATCAAACAGCTTGTAAATGTCATAGGTCTGTCCAACGTTTGTTTTTTCAATTGTGATGTTTGCCGCCAGAGCAGACGCAGCCATTAACACCATCGCCAGGGCAAGTACGAGAGCAATAAGTTTCTTCATGTGTGCAATCCATCCTTTCTAAAATAAATCTATGGTCTCAAGCTTTCGCCTGGAGAAAAAGTGATTCTCCGGCATTGGGCAGGCTGAACCTGATCTGCCCTACCAGACATCTGCATGATATCCCCTAATACTTGATTTGTCAAGGGTTTTCAACGTTTCCAAAAGTTACTTTTGGCAGTCTCCCAACCATGCCATATTCCAGTTTTTGGTGTAACATGCGTAACCAACCCCTTTTTTTGGTGTAACCGATCTTTCTCATGAAACCATTCCTTTTCCCCTGATTAACCAAAATCCGTTGAATTTCAACGTCTCGATAAAAACCACCCCATCCATTGCGGTTACATGGGGTCCATAACACCATCCAAAATTATTACGAAAATTTAATAATTAAAATTTCGGAAATTTTAAAATTTCCTTCCCGTGTCATCCTGTTAGACGTGATGGATCTTCTACGAGTTCAAAGAATTACAAGTGCAATTTTTGCCATCTCTCCTCCGGATCCCCGAAAAATCTGGCTTCCAGCCATTTCCCCTGTGTAAAGGCCTCCGTTTACGAGTGCGAAGAATTTCGAGTGCGAAACGTGATTGTGTGTTTGTGTGTTTGTGGCGAGCAGCGATTTCCCTCCTCCCAAGGTGTTTGCGGTGTTCATCTGTTCTCCCTCCCAAAGATTTTTTGAGTGCGAAGAAATTTGAGTGCGAAATGAGATTTTCCCTTGTGTGTTTGTGTGTTTGTGGTGTGATTGCATTTCTGTAGTATTTTCTGATAAAAAGCATAGCTCCGCCGTTGCGGCAGTAGCTTTCTCTTTCTGCCCCATTTATGATTCCCCTTCTTTCTCTGCGCCATCCCCCAGCCCGGCAAGTGACATCGGTGCTGCAGTTTGCTCGCGTCTGCTTCCTTCGTGCCTGTGAAGGCACATCTTATTATATCTTAAAGTTCTCTTTTCCGCAACTATCATTTTCTATTATTTACAACTTTATTCTGTCAAAAGATACTTCCAATCCTCTTCCCCCGCGTTAGGAATCGATCGCCGCAACTGCGATCTGCCGGTTTCAAACAAGCAAAAAACCCGGAATTTCTTCCGGGCCCCTCATCCATTTTTGCCTAGTGTATCATATCATAGGTCTGAGGATCTCGTCCAATGTCATTTAGATAAGAATGATGGAAAGAGGACTGGAACTGAAACAAGTTCC
>CAMVEB010000042.1 GCA_947166385.1 uncultured Clostridia bacterium
GATAGTCAGTCTCCTGTGCCCTTTGCCTAATGTCATTATCTGAATGACATTGGGATCTCGTCTCGCCCCATTCCGCCCCATTCCACCCCACTTTGAAATAAATATTTTTTCCGGCATGAAGACGGCAGGGCTTCTTGAGTTTAGGAGGCAGGCTGTTGTCGCATTGGCACCGTAGGGGTGGAAGGGCGGGCTTTTTAGCCCTTCCACCTACCGGAGGATGCTAATCCAATTCCACATGGTGGCAGAGTATATATTTATATATACAGCACTTCGCCACCATCCAATTTCTACCAATTTTTATGTTATCTCGCTGATCCAATTGGGTTTATCCTTGTCATCATGCTCTGTTCCTTGTCACAAAAGCCAGCTTCTCCCGCAGTTCATCGGTAAAACCTTCAAGATCATCCGGCGTAATGACTCCATCCGCCAGGAGGCCCAGCAGATTCTGATACATTTTGGACCGGCTCATCTCTGCCACTACGCCGACGCTTTTCTTGTCTTCGCGAATCCGTTTCTCCAGTGCCCAAAACCTGTCTGACGCATCGCCGACGCCTGTCAGCAAGGCAACATATTCGCGGTTAAGCCGTTCCATATAAGCTTCCTGCCATCCGGGAAGCTTGGCACGGAACATTTTCCAATCCTTTTCATTGACGGTTTGCTGATACATACGATCCCTCCGCATACAAAAATCCCGGAATCTTCCGGGTCCCTCATCTATTTTTTGCAAGTGTATCATACCATAAGTCAGGGGGGCTTGTCTCGGCTCATTTCGGCTCATTTCGGCTCATTCGAAAAGAAATTTCATAAAATCCTGTGTAAATTTCACAGCGAATGTCAAACGCTTTCCGGTGGCGAGCTGTTTTCAATTTTGTTCTTATATCCTTATTGATTGATCCCTGTGGAGCATGTAGAGATGGTTTAGGATAGTTTCATAAAGAGGTCATCCAGAAGAATCTGGTTGCTGACCATGTTGCTGTATTTGTTTGTCTTTACACCATATGTAGTAATCATGACGATTTGAATTGTTTTCCTTGTTTGTGTTTGATTCCGGAAAACCTCCATTTTGGTTCGTAAAGATGATTCGTACTCTTTGTCGATGGTAAACTGATCCTCAGCATATTTTATCTCACAAAGGTTGATGACATGATCACTGCGATCAATAAGCAAATCAATCTGTGCTCCGGGAGTATCTTCACTTCCTTTGATTTCCCATGTATATTCTTCTGAGAGTATACCTCCAATGCTCATTCTCCATTTGATTTGCGGAACATGATCCTTACAGACCTGCTCAAAAGTCAATCCGGCCCATGTCCTTTTTTCATTGCTTCCATAGAAATGTGTCCAGAAGTGCTCATCTCTTCCGGGCTTATCAAGAAATTTGAAATAAAACATCGAATAATAATCACAAAGCTGATAATGGAGATCTTTTTTCAGCTTGCCAAAAAAGGTTTCAATCCGGATAAAGCCTGAACTTTCAAGATTGTTCAGCATTTCCGTTAATTTTCCGTTATCAGCAATTTTCAGTTGCCGCAGCAGTTCCTGTCTCGTTAAACCAATCCTTTTTTTGCTTAATGCCTCCACAATCCGAATATACTGATCACTGTTGGTAAACAGAGTGCGATATAGCTGATGGAATTCATTCCATAATTCAGAACGTTTTTGGAATAATAACGAGTCTATGTTATCTGTTAATGATTTGTTACAGCTCAGCAGACTCAGATAGAATGGAATCCCGCCAAGAATCATATAGCATTCGGTAATGTCATAACGGGACCATTGAATTCCGCGGGACTTCAGGTATTCTTCTGTTTCCCCAAGCGTGAAAGGTTTTAAATAAATACTGCAGGTCTGTCTTCTGAAGAGCCCGCCGCGGCTCTTCTCGATATGGTTTGCGATCCATGATGTTGCGGAACCGCACACAATAAAAATCAGATTATGCATGGTACAGCCAAAGTCATTCCAAAAGTGCTCGAACGCCGGCAGAAAACCGGAGCGGGGGGTGTCAAGCCATGGCATCTCATCAAAGAAGACAACATGCTTTTCATCTTTGGGAAGCTCGGATAAATAACGCCGTAGCTGCCAGAAGGCAGAGGTCCAGTTTTTCGGTGGATCAACGGCTTTGTTTGTCTGAAGGAAAAGTGCCTCAGCGAAATTCTGCAGTTGGACTTCCCTTCTTGCTTTATAGGAACCAGTCATTTTAAAAGCAAATCTGTTGTCAAAATACTCGGTGATAAGCCATGTCTTTCCTACCCGTCTTCTGCCATAGAGAACAATCAATTGCGCTTTTTTTTCCTGAAGAGCTTCTTGCAGCCGCCGTATTTCCGCGGTTCTGGCAATGATGTTTTCAAGCGCCATCAGCATTCCTCCTTGTCATTTCACAATCGGATTATATCACTGTTCTGGAACAGAACACAAGATATATAAGGTCGGAATCTGCATATTTTTACTTGATTCCGACCTTTGATAGTTTTAATTGGGTCGGAATCGACTTTTTTTCATCGATTCCGACCCAATTATGTTGGACACCTTGGACCACCTTGGACAGATTCTTGACAAATTTGCGAAAACGAGGTATTTTGCAGATACAGAAAGTGCGATTTCGTGGAAAAATACCCAAATAGAAATTGCGATAGGAGGTTGATCATGTTTAAACGAAAGATTTATGACAAACTCCTTGAATGGAAAAGAGAATCAGACGGAAGGTCTGCTCTGTTAATTGAGGGAGCAAGGCGAATTGGGAAATCAACGGTGGTCGAGGAATTTGCTAGGAACGAATATCAAAGTTATATTCTGATCGATTTCTCAATCGCATCCAAAGCGACAAAGGATTTATTCGAGGATCTTTCAGATCTTGATTATCTCTTCCTTCAGCTTCAGCTGCAGTACATGGTTGATCTGGTGGAAAGAAATTCGCTGATTATTTTCGATGAGGTTCAGAAATGCCCTCTTGCACGACAGGCCATAAAACATCTGGTAAAAGATCATCGTTATGATTATATTGAAACAGGTTCGCTGATCTCAATCCGAAAAAACGTTAAAGACATCGTTATTCCCAGTGAAGAGCGAAAAATAAACATGTATCCGATGGATTATGAAGAATTCCTCTGGGCCGTCGGTGATCAGATCAGTTATCCATTAATCAGAAAATGCTATGAAGCAGGAAAGCCTCTCGGGCAGGAGATGAACAGAAAACTGCTCAGACAATTCAGATTGTATATGCTTGTTGGCGGAATGCCGCAGGCTGTTCATGAGTATATCTCTACCAATAACTTCAGAAAGGTCGATGCTGTTAAGCGGGATATTCTGGCTCTTTATGAAGATGATTTTATGAAGGTTGATCCGACAGGTCGCGCCTCTTCGCTTTTTGATGCCATCCCGGCACAACTGAATAAAAGCGCATCGAGGTATCAGGTATCAAGTGTCCTCAGCAAAACAACTCGTGCCGAAGACATCCTTGAAGTAATCGCAAAGATGAAGGATTCACGGACTGTTCTGATTTCATATAACACAAACGATCCGAATGTCGGCATGTCAGCCAGCAAAGATTTGACCAAATTTAAGATGTTTTTATGCGATACCGGTTTGTTCGCAACCCTGATGTTTAAAGACAAAGAATTCACGGAAAATGAAATCTATGAAAAGCTGCTAAACGATAAACTGTCTTCCAATCTTGGATATCTGTATGAAAACGCGGTTGCTCAAATTCTGGCCGCAAACGGAGATGATCTTTTTTATCATACAATCTTGAATGATGTTACAAGACACAATTATGAAGTGGATTTCCTTATTGCCAGAAAGAACAAAGTATGTCCGATTGAGGTCAAATCCTCGGGATATAAAAAGCATGCCTCTCTGGATCATTTTTGTGAAAAGTTTTCTGACAGGATTCTATGGAAATACCTCATCTACACGAAGGATTATTCAAAAGACCATGAAGTGATCTGTCTGCCGGTATACATGACACCTTTTATATAGACGTCTGGGACACCTGGGACAGTCCCACCTGTCCCATAACATGCGCACAGGACGAAATCAAACCGGGAAGCATCTTTTCTCCCCAAAAATTTCATAAAACTTGCTCTTTGCGGGAACTTTCCCGGTCTGATGCTGTTAATGAAAAGTGTAATGGCGGAAAAACCAGGAAAGACATGCTGGCACCTTTCCGGATCAGATCCGCCGGAAATGAAAGATGAAATGGAGGCTTCCTCATGAAAAAGCTGCTGTCTTTGCTGATGATTCTGATTCTTTGTCTGAGTATGATCTCTGGTGCCTTTGCCGCTTCTTCCAAAATCTCCTGGTCTTCCTATATGGATCTGCCTTCCAAAAAGGAAATGAAAAGTCATAAGGCAAATGGCCGTGCTCCCTACATCGTCGGAACACCTGAGTTCGAAGGCTCCGGAAATTGGACTGATTATGTTGTGGATTTCCGTGCGGATCATCTGCCCAAAGGCACTTATCTGTGTGTCTGCACCTTTGATCTGGATACTTCTCCCCTCCTGAAGAAGTACAAGTCTGTTTCCCGAGATTACCCGGGTGTCGGCGGATACTGCGGTTTTCAGAGGGGTTATGACGGAAAAGGCTATGCCATCATGACGGTCTGGGATACCTATTGCCGGGACAGGAAAGGAAACCTTACCATCGTCCGTGCCAGCGGCGTTTATCCTTCCGGCGGAAACTTTGAGCGTTTTGAAGGCGATACGGTCAGCGGAGAAGGCTGCTTCATCCACTGCCTCGTTCCCTATGACTGGCAAAAAGGCAAAAACTACCGCGCTGCCCTTCAGATGTATGGCTCCCGGTTG
Source organism: uncultured Clostridia bacterium (assembly GCA_947166385.1). GTDB lineage: Bacteria > Bacillota > Clostridia > Christensenellales > Aristaeellaceae > Aristaeella. The sequence continues at coordinate 4,800 of CAMVEB010000042.1, forward strand.
ATTTTCTGGGTACAGGATCTGGAAACCTCCTGCTGGACACAGCTGATGGAATACGATCTCGGATATGAAGGCGCGTCACTCCAATACCCGCGCGCTTTCCTGGAGGATTTCAGCCAGAATACCCATGGCTATCTCCGGTCCATGGTTCTGTCGAACTTCCGTGTGCGCGACAGCAGAAGCGGAAAATGGCTCAGCACCCGAAAACTCCGCTTCTCGGACTGCTATGACTATAGCGGCAGCTACAATTACGGAGCTCAGGGAAATGCCTTCTGGGCAATCACAACCCATATCCCCGGTTGTTGCAAAAAACCGGCGAACAATAAACTGTTCACTGTCAAATCCGCTGATAGCAGCGCGCCTTACTGAAAACCGGGAACGATTTTCCCGGGATGTGGTTAATGAAGGTGTAAGCTGAAAATATCAGCTTGTTGATTAAAGAATGAGAGCATAAGCTCTGCGAACAAAAAAAGGGAGGAGAATCGTATGTCACTCGAAATCAGGCATGATTTTTTGAACCAGCCTTATGTGGAAGGCGATGTGGATGGGAATCATATCATCGGTGAACCGTGCAGAGATTTATTAACCGGACAGCAATATGGCAAGTTTTATGTAAATGGCCAGGAGTATCAGGTAGAACATGCTGTTGATCCGATGACAAAAGAAGATCACTTTCCTGTCAAAGCCGTGGGGCGCAGTTCATCGGGCTCCCGCGGAGGCGGAAGTAACCCTATTGTATGGATTCTCGGAATATTGCTGATTCCGGTTGCAGTTGGTCTGCCTTTAGTAGTTTGGAAATCGATCATCAATGAAAACATTCCGGAGCTTCTCTATATCTCCATCGGAAGTGTCGGAATTGCTGCCTATTTTATCCTTGGAAATCCTATGGGTTTCGCAGCGGCATTTGGATGCTCGGTTCCTGTCATCTCTGTTCTGTTCTTTATTTCCGCCACAGTTTTAACATTCGTGATTCCAGTTCCGTCAATGGCATCGTCATTCTCAATCGGTTCGCTTCTTGCCATTGGTCTAATCGGCTTTCTTGCTTCTCTTGCCCCATCCTTCATCATTGCAATTCTGAGCAGTATTAACCTTCATTTCAGAAATAAGCATCAATACCGGTAATGGGACACCTGGGACAGTCCCAACTGTCCCATTAATATTCTATTCAGCTCCCCCGCGTCACGCATATACCGTCCGCCGGATTAAAGCAGCATAAAACCATCTCCGCCTCTGGCTGCCTGTCATATTGCGAATTATTCCACGGTTTTACATTATTCGAAATACCATTGCGAATTTTGGAAAACCAGGGACACTAGGGACAGTCCCAACTGTCCCGTTCACGAACATGCCCGTTACACCGTTCCTTCATACAGCACCTTGTCTGCAATCTCAACCCGCTTCACGCCGGGCATCTTCTTTTTGTTGAAGTTGAAGCTCAGCATATACCCCGTGGTCAGACGGAAGTAATCCAGGTATTCGCTGATCTGCCTCTCCCCTTCTGCGTTGTATCTTTCTCCGCGCCAGATCTTCAGCTCGATGATATACTGCTGCCCAAGATAGTCCACAATCACGTCGGTTCGGGTTTGGTCCCTGGTCTGTGCTTCAATATAATAATTCCCGGTTCCGTTGATGATAGGTTTCAGATAGAGCAGAAACTGTTCTCTTCCGTCCTTTTCCCTGAACTTATCCGTAAGCGGCCCGCATATTTCTGTATAGGTGACAATGAACCTTTCGAGAATCAGGCGCATATCCAGCTTGCCATCCTTGACAAACTGGTTCTTTGCCAGTTCCCCCTCTCTGGAGAATATATTTTGCTTCAGCTCCTCATCGGAAAGGAACAGGTTGTAGAGCCTGGTCTCAAAAATCCGATTGGCGATACGGACAGTGCCATTTTCGTTTCGGATCAGGCCGTACATCTGCATTTCGACAATCTCTTTCTGATCCGGATTCCATGTGAGTTTTGTGCCTTCCATCAGAATGCTTCTGATCGCCGCTTTCAGTTCTGGATAGTTATTCAGATTCTTTGTAACAGACTGAAACAGCGTATTGTCCTCCGCAAGAAGCAGTTTGACTGCTTCATCTATTCCGCTTCTTGTCCAGACCTCTGCCGGACTCATCGTTTTGCCGACATTTTCATCAATCAGCTGGCAGATCCGGCTTACGAGGAACGGATATCCGTTTGTATATTCCCGGATCATCCTGGCGATTTCTGTTGTATTCATACCGGTGTGGTGGTCTGCTTCATAGTCATCGAGCATCCCTTTGATACCATCCGCGGACAGGCTCATGTCGATCGTAAAATCAGCAGCGATATTCCAGGGACTGTTTTCCTTGGAAGCTTCCTCGTCGCGAATCTTTGTTTTCAGGTGCTTTACATCCGTCACGCCGGCCAGAATAACAGATTGGAAAGCAGGCAGTCCCTCCGTGTCCCGGCTGATATATCCATCCCGGAGCTGGGCAAGGAAGTCAAGAAATACCTGGTTGTTTGTCGCGCTGTCCACTTCGTCGATCAGCAAAACAACCGGCTTCTCTGATTCGTTACACCAACTGCGGACAATCCGCATCAGATCTTCCATTTTGTTTTTTTCTCTGTCTTCTGTTGCGAATTTGCTCAGTTGTTCCGCCGTGTCCTTCGGCAGATGAATGATCTCATATTTCAGCTTATTCAGGATCATTCGAACAAAACCCCTGCAGAAATCTTCCTCCGTCCGGAAAGAAGCAGATCCAAGTCCCTGAAAATCCAGGCTGACCGCTTCATATTCGGATTGAAGGGCTTTTCGCAGCTCGTTCAATGTTGTCGTTTTCCCATACTGTCTGGCCCGGTTAATGGTAAAGTATTCGCCGGCATCTACCATTTTTTTGATCTCTTTTACCCGCTCAGAGAGATCCACCATGTAATGCTTTGTCGGGATGCACACAGCTGTTGTGTTGAATCTTTTCACCGGCGGTTCTCTCCTTTCAGCAACCATCCACTTCTGCTTTCGCAAGAATTTTACCATGAAAAAACATGGTTTACAACGATGTTTTCAGCTCCGCGCATCCTGCTTCCCTGACAACCAATAAGCCAACACCCCTGCCAGCGATCCCTCTTGTCCCGCATGTTCATACAGCACTGCCTCATCAAAAGTGCGCCCTGCTGAAAAAACGGGAACTATTTCACCTGGATGTGGTTAATAAAGGTGTAAGCTGATAATTCAGCTTGTTGATTAAGAATGAGAGCGTAAGCTCTGCGAACAAAGAAAGGGAGGAAAATCGTATGTCACTCGAAATCAGTCATGATTTTTTGAACCAGCCTTATGTGGAAGGAAATGTAGATGGGAATCATATCATTGATGAACCGAGCCAAGATTTAGGTAGCAGTTCATCGCGCTCCCGCATAGGCGTAAGTAACCTTATTGTATGGAATCTCGGAATATTGCTGTTTCCGATTGCGGTTTGTCTGCTTCCAGTAATGTGGAAATCGTGCATCGATCAAAACGCTCCGGAGCTTCTCTGTATCTCCATCGGAAGTATCGGAATTGCTGCTTATTTTGTCCTTAGAAATTCCCTGGGCTTCGCACAGGCATTTGGATGCTCGGTTCTTGCAATTTTTATTCTGTTCTTTATTTTCGTCACAGTTTTTACATTCGTGATTCCAATTCCGGCATTGGCAGCGCCATTCTCAATCAATACATTTCTGCTCATTGGCTTAATCGGATTTCTTACTTCCCTTGCGCCGTCCTTCATGATTGCGGTTCTTAGCGGTATCAGGCTTCATTTCAAAAAACAGCATCAATGCCAGTAATGGGACGCTTGGGACAGTCCCAACTGTCCCATTTACTGTTCTGCCGGGCCGCGATAACGGTCCGGCTTTTTTGTTATATCGTTTTTCCGGACATGCCGCCTCCCGGGTTGCCCCGGGCATGATACCAGATGCCTTGGTAAGAAAGCGCTTGACATTGCCTTCAGCGCCACATATAATTAACCCGAAAGTTAATTACTTTATTTTCAATTTCTGAGGTGATTCGGATGTTTCTGGGCCGTGAACAGGAGCTGGCAGATCTGAAGGAGCTTTATTCGCAGGATCGATTCCAGTTGTTTATATTATATGGTCGCAGACGTGTCGGAAAAACAACGTTGTTAAATGAATTCTGCAAAGACAGGAACGCTATTTTCTATTCGGCTGAGCAAAGCAATACAAAGCTCAATCTGGACAAGTTCTCAGAATTGGTTTTTCAGCATTACGGAGAAACATCGCTTTCACCATTTACAACATGGGAAAAGGCCTTGACCTATATCCATCAGCGTCAGGGGGATCAGCAGCTGGTATTGGTTTTTGATGAATTCCCTTATCTGGTACGCAAGAATAAGGCATTGCTCTCCACGCTGCAGCATCTGATTGATCATCAATTGCGGGAAAGCAGGCTGTTCATCATCCTGTGTGGAAGTTATATGGGCTTTATGGAAAAAGAAGTGTTAGGATCAAAAAGTCCCATCTTCGGTCGTCGGACGGGGCAGCTTAAACTGCTGCCTTTCACATATCAGACGGGCAAGCGCTTTCTTGAGGGATATACCCCAGAGGATCAGTTGAAGTTTTATGGCGCTTTCGGGGGAACTGCGCTTTATCTTTCCCAGATCCAGCCGGAGCAGAGTTTCGAGATGAATATCAAAAGAGCTTTTTTGCGGGTTACAGCTTACTTGTATGAAGAGCCATTACTGCTTTTGCATCAGGAAGTGCAGGAACCGGGTATTTACAGCGCGGTCATCGAAGCTATCGCAGGCGGATACACGAAATCAAATGAAATTGCCACGAAGATCGGAGAAGAACCGGCCAAGTGTCTTAAATACATTCATACGCTCTGCGAATTGGGAATCCTGTATAAAGAAGTCCCATTTGGTGAAAAGGAAACAGCCAGAAAAACGATTTACGGAATATCGGACCTGATGTTCAGATTCTGGTATCGATATGTTTTTGCCAATCGGACGCTGCTGGAAACAGGTGCGGCAGAGATCGTCTGGAAGCAGAAAATTGCGCCGGACTATTCTGCTTACATGGGTCTGGTGTTTGAACAGGTGTGCCGGGATTATCTGCTTGAACAGAATGTTCAGGGAAAACTGCCGTTCCTGTTCACTGCAATCGGACGCTGGTGGGGTTCTGATCCAAAGACCAGAAAAGCAGTCGAGATCGATCTGATTGCAAGCGATGGAAAATCATATCTTTTCAGTGAATGTAAATGGCGGAATGAACAGACAGATTTATCTGTGCTGAAGGGACTTCGGGAGAAAGCTGATGTCTTTTGTCCAAAGCGCGGAAAAACCTGGTTCATTCTGTTTTCAAAATCCGGCTTTACTGGTGCAGTATGGGAAGAGGCTGGCCGGAGAGACGATATCATCCTGATTGATTTGAATAAGATCATCTGATCCGCATCTGTTGACACAAGCTCTAATACCCATGGCTGTCTCCGGCTCATGGTTCTGTCCAACTTCTGCGTCAAGACTTACTCGTCATATTTTTGCGTATTTACGCAAATATTTTTCATGTGCTGGGCTTGCAGATGGTTTTTCATTTGCACACTTAGTTCAAACGAAAGGGCTGACCCCCGCAGTAATATGCTCCCTTCAGGAATCAGCCCTGTAATATTTCTTCAGGCAATCGTGGCAGCTTTTCCGTACTGATACCTGACAGGATCCGCATCTGGCTTACAGCAAGCTCCCGCAGTAGCCCAAATCACCGATTCTCCCAGCTTCAGTCAATTTCTGTATCAGGGCAAACATATTGTCCTGTTCCTGTTGTGCTCCCCTACGAAGCATAAGCAATCCTGTCATCCCTTGTCATGCGAAGCTCCTCTCCGGATGATACGCAATTCCATCCTTAACCACATTTGCATGAAAAGAGTTGTGTTCCGGCTTGAAATCCTCCTTCGTTCTCACACAAATAGATACAGTAACATCATGATCAAGGGACAATTTACTGCCCACTTTGACTACATCCCAGTCCTTCGCTCGCACTTCTTCCCGGGGACAATCAGCCGTAAGAAAAATATCAACGTCAGATTCCTGATCAAAATCTCCCCTCGCGAAGGAGCCATATAAATATCCGTTGGTGATCGGCATAAACTTAGCACAGGACTCAACTGACTCCCGTAAAATGTTCATTGCTTCCTTCTGATCGCACATGCCTTACACCTCACTTTCTCTTTTTTATTTTACAGGATCAGCCCGCATCTGACAACCCCAAAGAAAAGAGGAGAGCGACCCAGCAAAAACCGGATTCCCGAAGGAAAAAGCTGGCCCCCGAAGGAGCCAGCGCATTGGTTTTACCTGTTGTATTTCCGTTTCCTGCCGATCAGCAGCACCCCTGCCAGCAGGATCAGTGCCAGTCCGCCGATGGTGTACATCATTGTTCCGGGGCCGCCCGTACCGGGAAGCTCAACGCCAGCCGTCTCTGTGTTGATGATGGTGATCTTTGCATTGTTTGCGTTCACTGCTGCGTCTTTTCCATCTGTCACAGAGGTTGTACCATTGTCGGTTGAGTAGGTTGTTGCTAACACATAGCCCGCGTCAGCCGACGGTGCCGGGTCTTCCACCACGTAGTAGGAAGCATTGTAAGTAACAGTGGTTGAAACCGCCTCGCTGCCTTCCCCGGTATTCACCGTTTCGGTCACGGTACGCGGAAGGTTCGGGATATCCACAACCGCCCACCCTGTATTGGCAGTATAGGCTATCGTAAACTTGCCATCTGTGTGTCCTGTTACGCCTGTGTATAGTGCTTCCTTCTTGTCGGTGGAATCAGCCGCGTTCGTCAGCACCTGATGCAGTGTAAACCCAATGCTCTTGTCTCCGTCAAAGGTCTTGTCAACACTGTTCTGCTTCCACTGCTTGGTCACCCGGATGCTGATCCCTGTCAGGGTATTCGTTACCGTAGCGGTTCCATTAGCGGAAACGTCGCCATTCAGCACCGTCCAGGTTTTACCGTCCACTGTGACTGCACCATCGGTCACGTTTTGAGCAGTACCTTCAGTGGGTGTCACGCTGATCTCCTCAACCGCGTAGGTAATCAACGCACCGGTGTTATCGTACTTCGGCAGCTGTTCGAAGGTAACCTTCTGTTCATTTGCGCTGGTGATATTCATGATCAGTCTGTTCGTCCCATCCGCCATGACGTGTGTGGCTGCCGCTTCCCCAACCTTCCGGGTCAGGCCAACCTGTACAGAGGCAATACCATCCGGCCAGCCAGTAGGCGACCAAGCCTTTTCTACCACGATATTCCTTGTGGGCAGATTGTTTGTCAGCGTAGCGGTACCGTTGGTAAACGCAACAGCCGTCTGGCTTGCAACATCCAGGGAATCCGTTGTATTTACCTTTGCCGCGGTTTCAGTCACGCGGTACTGGATCGCTGTGCCGGTAATGGTGTACGCCGGCAGAGCGTTCCAGGTCTTGGACCAGTTGTCAGCTCTGCCAAGCGTGACTCCTGTTATCGGTGTACTGGTTGCAGGATCCACAGCATCAGTCCAAATGGTACCGTTATCCTCACTCTTTTCTACCTTCACCGTGATAGTAGCGTCAGGCAGGAAGGATTCACCTGTCAGCTGCACATTATTCTGGAACCATTCTTTATTCACCGTTAGATCAACCGTCTTCGGTGTATTGTTGATGTTGACCAGGCCGTTCGTTCCGGTTCCTTCGCCGCTGATAGTGTATACATCGCGAATCGCAGTATTGTTATACGTCACAGCAGTTTCAGTCACGCTATAGGTGATCAGCTTGCCATTGTTATCATACTTCGGCAGGTTCGCCCAACTGTATTCCCAGGCTGTTGTTTCGTAGGTATCGCCCTCAGTGTTGCCATCCAGCGTCACAGATGCAGGCGTAATCGTCACTCCGTCAGGAGCAGCTGTCGTGTTTTCTTCTGCGCCCGGTACTGTAGCGCTGATTGTCAGAGTTACAGAAATTCCATCCGGTACAGTCTGTCCTTCCGGCCAGTTCTTCTTCGCCCTGATGGTTACCGGTTCAATCGGGTTCGTGATCACGAAAGGATTATCCTGTACTCCTGTCCCCGTCACGCTGTATGCCGAAGCGGATACAGCTGTCCCGCCGATCTTCGTTTCGATGACCTGATACTGCTTGGCAGAATCCAGATTGTCCCAATGCACAGCATTTCCGTTGGCAACAGTTACAGGATCGCCAAGATCAGCCCAGTCAGAGCTTGCATCGTCCCGCACCTGCAGCTGGAAGGTGACGTTAGCCACATCAGCCGGCCAAGCGTCCAGCGCCGTTCCGTTCTGAGTCCATGCCTTCCTTGCGTAGATGCTGATCGGCATTGTTCCGTATTCATTAGCGAAGTTCAATGTGGCCTTTGCAGCTTTTGTGGCATCCTCATCGTTCGGATTGCCGGCAATGGCCGTTCCATTCGGATCGCCGGCGCCAGCATAAGCAACTGCATTCACCTTGGCTGTGACATTGAGTCCATCCACAGTATAGTGTGTTTCTGTGAAGGTCACATTGTTCCCCAACGGGATCTCATTGATCGTCCAGACGTAAGGTGTATTCTTGCCGTCGCCGCTCTGTGCATTCGACGGCGTCAGTGTCTTGCTCTGATTGTTACCGGTATTATTCTCTCCATCCTTCCAGACGGCTGTGATGGTAAAGTTTGCAGGTAGCGCATCCACACCGCTGAAGGTCTTGGTTACCTTGACGGCAGCCTTCTTCTCGTCATATGTGTTTGTAATCGTTACAGTCTCATGATGGATATCAGGATTTTCCACCGTAACGGAACTCAGCACACTGTCAACCTCTTCCACTACGTATTCACAGTGCCATTCATAGCCCTGTTCATCGAAGAAGCCGCGCTGCAATCCGCTGATTACCATTGTCCATGCTTCCACATCTGCGTTGTCAGCAACAGTCATCGCGTACTGATCATGGTTCACGTGATTCGTAGTCAGAGTTGCTGCCTGTCCGCTCTGATGCAGAGTAAATACACGGTTGTTGTTTCCGACAGTCAGGTATACCGTTTCTTTTTCATCGGTGGCCACTCCTCCGACCCACTTCGTCCGAGTTTGTTTCACCATGAATTTGACAGAATTGTTCCATGCAGCTCTCGGATCGCCATTCTCATCAACCCACTTCTTGGTGACAGTCAGATCCATCATGGGAGCATTCATAACCTGGAGTTTGTTGGTATCATTCGAACCAATCTTGATACTCGCATCAGCGCCTGAAACGACAGCAGCATCCAGCCACTGACCGGTTGAAGGATCCCACTTGGTATATCTGGTTTCGAAGATGTCCAGAGCATGAGCATCATCTTTAACAAGATGTACTATACCATCCTTATCCTTGTATCCAATCTCTTCAAGATAGTAATCGTACAGCGTACCGTCTGCGGCGCCCCCCTGTGCGCCAACCATAGCTTTATGCGTTTTGATCGTTGTAGTCCAGTTTCCGGATGTATTGGATTTAAGAATCAGGCAATTGTTTGTTGTATCAACGACGCTTGTATTCTCCACATAGCCCTGCCAGTTAGAGCCGTGCAGTCCATACTCAGCATAGCCGATCACATCTTTCGCTATAATCGCGGTGAAATCTTCCGCTGGAGCATTACCGGCCTTACGCCAGATTTTCACATAGACTTCCAGCGCGTCCGGAACACCAAGCCAACGCTTGTCAATTGTGATGTTAGAGGCTTTATAGTTCACAATGCGTTCCCCATCATGGTTTTCAAACGCACGACCGAAGACTTCTGTGACCTGTCCTCCTTCCCACCATGTCCTGTCGGGTAATACTGAACTGACCCACTCCCACTCGGGATACGGATCTTTGTTCATGTTCCTGTAGACGTTGACTTCACGATAGCAATACTCATAGCTTACAGGAATGACCGTTCCGTCATCCTTTGTATAGAATCCACGTTTCGGAAGACCAACGTTATCCTGTCCCTGTGTATAATTGCCGAACTGTCCGTTATTGTTATGGATCGTGAATTCCCAGGAATTGCTGTTCGGTTTCAGGAAATATTCGTTTCCACCGTTATCGACTTTAACCGTGCCGGAATCATCATACCCGACGAGCATTTCATTACCATAGTCATGCCAGCCCATGATTTCGGTATTCCGGTCTCCAACGGCTACAATGCGCCGAATGACCTGAATGCCCAGGAAAATCCCTCTGGTCATTTCTGGCGTAGAAGTAATGTTGTACCAGGAACCGGCTTCTCGAATATCAAAGAACTGCTTCTTGATATCCATTTCCAGATACTCTGAGCCAAGTTTATTGTGGATTTCAATTTCTCCGCTTACTTCATTGTTGGCATCCGGCGCAAGATACACGTTCATGTACTGATCCTGATTTCCGGACATCGCATAGGTTTGTGTTTCAGCATTGTAATCTTTTCCATAACCATAGAGTTCCCAACTCACAACACCGGTTGAATCCTGTCCTCTGGTCACATCCTCACGTACGTAATACCGTACAGGCTTTCCATTAACAGCATACGGAAGATTCACAGGGCATGTCCATGTCCAGTTATTATCCTCGCTGTCGTTAAGCGGGATGTGATCGTAGCTTGTTCCGGAATCATCCGTAAAGACTCTGGTAGCTGTCTGATTATTGCTGTCAGTATATACCTGATACAGTGTAAAAGTGATTTCCGGGAACCCAGTCGCGTCAGGCGCACCGCGCCATACCTTCTTAACCTTTACAGTCGGAATCGGCTTGTTCAGCGCATAAACCAGGGCAGTGCTTGTAATAGGATAATCCTGACTCCCTAATGGTGCACCTGAAGCATTGTTCTGTGTGAATACAGAATAGTATCCTGTGGGATTCATATCCTGTTCAACGAAGTAATAACTGTAGGTATAAACCGTCTGACGATAACCATTTTCATCAGAGTTAACGTTCCCGTTTTCTACCCTCATCATTCTTCTGTAAGTGGTCGTATCAGTCCAATTGTTCCCGCTGTTGAGCGTGACGGTTTTTGCGCTGTTGGATCCATTCCATTCCGTATCAGGACTATCAGAGGTATCCCCATGATGGATATTCGTAGGATAGGTAGACAGGATCGATTCCCTTCCGGAATTGATAGTGATTGTTACATTCTCACTCAGGTTGGTAATAACTGCTTGATTCGTACGATGTACCGTTTGGCTGGTACTGTACTTCCCGATTTCGCACAGATAGTTGTTATTTCGATAATAGACCACTTTCCCATTGTCAGCTTCACTCGCAAATTCTGCGACCAGGTAAATATTGGAACCCGCTGGGAAAAGATAGGCCTGACCATCAAGGGTCACAGTGTAATTCGTAGTCCCGTCATAAGCGTTTCCAAACTCACGGTATGACAGACTCTTCATACGCTGAATCTTGAAACTGGCATAGCGATCATTGCTCAGAGATTCAGTGTCATCCCAATCTTTCCTGATGGAAATGTCTATGGTTTCATCTTCCGTACGAATATCAGGAACATTATCCACAATGATGCTGTAATAGCGGGAATCATCAGCGCTGGTTACTGTGATATCCAGGTCACCCGCGTCATGTACAGGATCCATGGTGTAAAGATCTTCTCCGGTAGTCAGTCCATTCGTCTCATCCCATGCAAGGATAAGTGTCCCGGTATTGTCATTTCCTGTCCAGACGGAGTATGACTTCTCTGTTACTGCGTATTTGACTCGATACACAGCGCCGTTTGAGTAAATGTGATACATCGGAAGCTGATCAAAAGTCCGTTCTTCCTGATCCTGTCCTTTATGGATCGTCTTCTCAGAAACACCCGGCACAGCGATGTAATTGGAAGCGGCACCGTCATAATTAGGTGTTCCGTCCACGTGAACATCAACATATTCCAGCTGGAAACTGGCTTCCCAATAATAGCCGTTACCGTTATAGGCAGACCAGTTTTTCGTCAGTGGCACATCAACGGTTACAGGTGCATTGGTGATGGTAGCTGTCTTAGCACCTGTGTCTGCGTCAGTAGTTACGGTCCCGCCGGTTACGGTGTACATATCTGGATCGATCCAGCCATCCGCAGGAACCGCTCCGTTGTCCAGCTCACCGAAGTACACGCCGGTCTCAACAACAGAATATGTATAAGTCTGTTTCTCTGCTGCTGTCGCGTCAACGTATACGGGGAGATTATCCCATGTAACAGAAGCCCAGTTTGACGCTTTTGTCAGCACTGCGGTATCAACTGTCGCAAGCGTAGCTGTGTCCTCGCCGACCTGACGCTTCAGCGTGAGCTGAATGGCTGTTGGCTGCTGAGCAGCATCCACGCCGCTCCACACCTTGGAAGCCGTGATACTTGTGATTGGAATCTTGGTATTGGTGAAGATAATGCTGATAGTCTCCGCGGATGTGATCGTGCCTGTAACAGGCAACGAAGCAACCGCTTCCCCATCAACGGTAGCGTTGGTCTGATACTCAGCATCAGCAGTCTCTTCAATGCGATATTTCGTACCATAGGGCAGATCACTGATCGTGACTGTGCCGTTGTGCTTCAGAGCAATTGTTGCAACACCATTAGTGAAGGTTACTCCGCCATGTTCTCCGGTAAAGTCCGTATCGGTAACATCATTGTTGTTTTCTGTCTTCAGAATCGTGATAGTGAAGCTGAAGTCTTTCTGGTCATCGGCTCCTTCGCCGGCAACCAGTTTCTGCAGTGTGATGGAACCATTCGCAACTGTTCTGTCGTTGGTAAAAGCAGCGACTGCTGTTTCTCCACCGGCAATGGTACCGGTATCACCGGTCTTGGTGGTAGTATAGCCATCCTGGTTTTCCTCGGTTTCAACAACTGTATAGGTTGTCCCCGCAGGCAATCCGGAAGCTGTCTTGGTATCACCATCCGTCAGTGTGAATGTTGCCACACCGTCGGTGAATGCCATCTCACCGTAGGTTCCGTTCAGATCTGTCCTGTTCGTCAGGGCGACAGTGAAGTTGAACTCTTTTTCAGAATTGCGCGCATTACCGGTCACGGTCTTAGTTACTATCAGAGAACAGGTGGTAGGCGTATCCGGAGTATTGGTAGCTGTCAGGGTGTAAGTGCCAACTGCCGCCTGCAGATAGTTTTCGGAGTAGGTAACACTGTAGCCTTCAAAGTCCCCTTCTTCAATAGCATAGTAATATGTATCACCATTGCCATCCGCAACAGGCAATTCAGTAACAGTCTCAGACCAATGCCCGTTAGATAGCGTAATGGTCTTGTCATAGGAAGTATCAACTTCATAACCGAGGATTGATAATCCCACATCACGGTTGCCTGAGGGTCTGCCTGAGGTAGAAGCAAAGAGGTAACGAGAATCGATCGGATTCTTTCGGCTTGTATTAACTGAAACCACTACATCACTTATAATTCCATTTGGATACCAAGGATCTGTCACTTCAATTAAAAGATCCTTGTCAGAATCAATGGTATATTGATATGTATGTGTACCACTTCCATTGAAAGAAGTTTGAAGGTCATTATTTACATAAATATCACTTGTTATGTTATCAGAAGTATAAGTGATGGTTATAGTTGTGCCAACTGAATAGTCTCCCACACTTATGCTAGTATGATTGTAATTAACATTTCGTTGCTGCACATGCATGCATGTAACCTTTACTTTTTCGCCGGATACTGTCTGATTCTTCGTATACGTACTCGTCACCGTTACAGAAGACGTATCCCCAGCCGTAATCTCAACAGGAGAATCATTCACGCTCGTACTTCCATAGGTATATCCCTCTGGATGAGATACAGAGCTGTCATTCACCGTTATGTTATATGTTCCAGCCGGCAGTGTATTATTCCCAACGGACAGCGTCGTCTGCGTGTTGTCAGATGTATTTGTGGCTGTATAAGTGAACCCGGAAGGAACGGTTGACAGCCCTTCACCGCTAACAGTATGCGACAGCGTAAGCGTACCATCGGTTTCGACAGGTTGATCCTGTCCGCCCTGGCTGGGTTCGCTGCTCTTCTTATACCGGATCAATTTGATTGTGACATCATCGCCTGTATGTGCACCGGCCCCGTCAGACCATACCTTCTGAACTGTGATGGACATGTCAGCAGTCCGCTCAGTGTTTGTAATGGTTGCTGAACCGTTGCTGACAGCGCTCTCAGAGATTTCATAAGTCTTTCCGTTGATCGTCACCGTGCCATCTGAAACTGCGATACCATTGATCGCTGTCTCAGTAACAACATAAGTGATATCGTCATCGGCATCCAGCTTACTCCAGCCTCCGGTCGCACTGCTGCTGTTTAGTGTAATTGTATCAGACCATTCGGAACCGTCTGCTCCGGGTACCACGTCATTTATATCACTGTTCCAGTAATAGGAAGGAACGTTTTCACCTGTCATATCAACCGGTTCTGCATCCCCGACTTTCTTCCGGATCTTGACAGACACACTGTTGATACCTTCAGGCCATGTAGTTGTACCATTCGCATTGACCCATTCCTTGGTAACAGATACATCTTCGGTCGCCTTTTTGTTCTTAATGGTGAATGTTCCGGCACTGTACTCAACAGCAGTGATTCCGCCAGCATAGGACACATTGTTTCCGCTTACGGTAAAGTCGATCGTGTCAAACAATGCCGTATATCCGGTTGGTGCTTTGGTTTCAACGATTCTGTACTCTCCGTCTTCCAGTCCGGAAATAGTAACACCGGTATCTTTATTGGCATAGCTTATAATAAACTTTCCGTTGGCATCCAGAGATCCATTGGATAGGGCTTCATAATCGCTTCCGTTCTTCTTCAGGATCTGGAATTCCGCACCAAACAGGTGTTCCGAAACGTTCTTGTTGTTGACCTTGACAATGGTAATCTGAGCGTTGTTTGATGTATACGTATTTTTGATCTCAACCTGCTTAACAGAATCTTCAGCTACGGAGAGCCCTGTAACTTCAGCCCCGCTTGTTTCTGACTCGTTGTCTACCTTCACAGTCGTTTCGGTAAGTGTATAGCCGGCAATTTCAGCTCCGGTTTCCTCCACACGATACGTACCGGCCGGTAGGCTCTCCAAACGGTATTCTCCATCGACAAAGTCTGCATAGGTGAATTCTTTCTTGAAGTAATATTCCGTATTGGAAGCCACATCAGTACGTTCAACAATAAAGGTAATGGCTTCTTTCTGTTTCTGGGTAAGGTTCGCAGCCCCGGCAAGAGTCTTTTTGACAACAAGCTGTCCTTTCTTTTCTGTGTTATAGACTTTCAGTGTATCATTGTTATGATATATATACTGACTATAGTTTGCGCTGTCAGAGATCATGAACCCATAATAGGTGTTATCGACAGCATATGTGTCATTGTCAGGCGTCTGAATTTCCTTCAGATAGTACCGGGTATCCTTCTGCAGTGCAATTCCATCCCGGCTTCTGTCAAGAAGCACAATGACGTATCCGTCCTGATCGCCATACTCTTCCCCGCCAAGTGAAGAATGAGAAGTCGTAAAAGTGATCGGATTGCCTGTACGATTCAAAATCGGATTCTTATTCTCGTCAAAGATCTGGAACACAGCGCCATTCAGGCCTGTTTCCATGTGACCTTCTTTATACTTGTAAATATTGATATTATATACCGTCGCTCCGCCGGAGAAGTCCGCAGTAAACGTACCCTCGCCTTCGTAGCCATCCGTGAATCCGGACATCTCAGCAGTATTGGAGTAGCTGACTGTTTCTCCGGCATTGCCGATAACTTTTGCATCATACGTGATGATTACTTTTGTTTCGTCAGGGATAATGAAGGTGCCGGTATTTCCCTTATAATCGAAGGAAATCTGAGACTCGCGTCCTGCGGGGTCTGTTTCATATTTCACGGACGCATAGATGATTGACAGATTCACCATCGTATCTGTCATTTTCAGGGGCCTTCCGCCATTCAGCTGAACCTTGGATGGGTTCAGCGTAATCCGATAAGAGCCAATATTGTTGACCGAGTCATAGCTTATTTGCTCTTTGGTCAATCCCTCATAAGTGAATGTTACATCTGCTGAGCTTGATGTTGTTCCAAAATTGGCGATATTTGTTGTTGTTGCTTCACCGCCGTTGTGCGCCGCGCGTTCAAACATCAAAGCTTCGGCGTCATCTTTATACACCAGATAATACTTGAAGTAAT
The DNA here is from genome assembly GCA_947166385.1 of uncultured Clostridia bacterium. GTDB lineage: Bacteria > Bacillota > Clostridia > Christensenellales > Aristaeellaceae > Aristaeella. The sequence continues at coordinate 20,869 of CAMVEB010000042.1, forward strand.
AGTAATCTGCATAGGCGCCGGTAGAATTGCTTCTTGGCGTAGGAATAATCAGATTTGCTCCTGTTGACGTCGGAACAACGCTGCCATGCATGATTGCGTACGTGCTCTCATCAGCACCGTAAGAGTTGCCGCCGCATGCATATGCCTGCCAGTAGACGTTCCCTGAGTAAACCTCAAAGATGTCGGTGTCAAAAATATCCTGTACGACAACTTCATCCTGTTGTACACCGGTCAGCTGAATCTGGAATAGAACTGCTTTTCTGCCATCCAGATTTGCGCTTTCAGCAAAAGTCTTTACAATGTTCTTTCCGCGAGGTGTGGCATGTGCCTGAGATTCAGCCTTATTTTCATTATTTACATACGCTACAGTCTTATTGTAATGAACGAGAGCTTCTTTATTATTTGGATTTGACGCATAAGCTGCTTCACGCAGAGCCTGTGTGTCTTCATCGATTCTTGTATCATATGTGATTTCAATCAGCCGGTCTGCATTTGTCGGAGCGAGGCCTGAATCTGTGCCATTCTTATAGAAGACAATCTCAAATGTGCCCTTCTCTCTTCCTTTATTCCAATCATCATCTGATGCGCCGATAAAGTGCGCATCCCAGGTTTCGCCGGCAACAAGTCCTGTAATTGTAAAATTACTATTGATTTCCGTCTCATCGAAAAGCGGATCTCTGTCATAGTGATTGACATTACTACTCCAATAATAGTAGCTTGGCAGGTAATCAACAAGTTTGAAGCCATCCGGATACCCTGCAGCCGGAACAATCAGTCTGATCTTCCACGAAATTCTGTCCATCCCGGAATAGGTTACAGATTTCTTTAGATCAACCTTGGTCTGGTCATCCGGTTGCGGATCATCGCCTCCATGGTTGTTTCCGCCGTCTCCGCCGATGGTATAGCTTCCGCCTGAATTTCCACCCTTGCCCTCTGCATGGTTGGATACCGCAAAGTCGAGAGCCTGGTTTGTAACATTTACCTTCGTCTGATAATCAATAACATACTTATAGGGTTCTGTGTCCGTAGAAGGAATCGTATATTCCCAACTGTCATTGCCGCTCTTTGTTAGCCCTTCTGAACCAAATGCAATTGTCTTCGTGTAAGCCTGGGAACCATCTGCTCTGTAAGCAGTAACTGTGATACCATCCAGGTAAGACATAGCCCAGCTGGTGCCATTTCTGTCAATAATTTTTGATCCGGCCATAGAGACAGTCGGATGATTGTTCATGACGATCTGCCAGGACACAGTCTTGTAATTATATGAACCTTCCGGAACCAATTCTCCAATTGATGTGACTTCCTTGGTCAAATTGGAGAAGGAAATATCATGAATCGAAGTTGTCGCTTCATCGTTTGAAGGATTATCATCAAGAGGAACTGTCAGTTTTACAGAGTTATTGGTTTCATCGTATGTCGCGTTGCCGCTCTTTCCGATCTTCGTCTTATCCACCTGAGCTGAATAGCGCAGTGTAATCGTTTCACCGTCCGACATCGAACTGATTGTAGTTGTGAAACTCTTTTCACCATACGAGGTGCTGACATTACCGGAAGATGCTGTGACATCATGATTCAAGATCAGGGCGGTACCGTTAAGCGTATCTGTGACAACAATATTGCTGTTGTTACCCTTTGATTTAACAGTGACAGTGTAATCCACGTTGCCGGTGCTGGCATTGTATGCGCCGGTCTTGCTGATGCTGACGTCATGCGGCTCCGTAACAGTTACCGTCTTTGAAACTGTCGAACTGAAGATAACAGGATCCGTTGCGCTTGGAATCGAACCGGTAATATCAATATCGATCCGTACGTTGTCCGAAGACTTCAGATATCCGAAAATTCTTCTCTCTTCATCCGTGGTTCCGGTGTTCCATTGAATTGTAATGGTTCCGTCAGCAGCAACAGTGTACCTGTTGTTCGGCAGTGTATACTTCCTGCCATAAATACTGATAGGAAGTGAGAATGTTCCGCTCAGACTCTTTGCCTGGATGGCGCTTGGCAGTTGGTAAACCATCGGAGTGTCATCGTCCGGGAACTGGAGCCAGGATTTTTCTGTAAATGTCAGTTTTATGCCATAATTCTCTCCGGCAACAACATTCCAGTCGTCCCCTGTTACAGGATTACCATTCACCGTAATCACGGCGGAATCAAGCAGATTTGTTATATCTACAGGCTGTTCATCGGTCACATCAATGACAATCGTATTGTCAATGCTTGTTCCATCTACCAGTGTAATAATCAGTTTCTCGTCACTCGTAAACGGCTCCAGGCTGCTGAGCAGGAAGTCCTTGTCTCCGACATCCTTGTTCTCTACGCCGTTGTAGGTGATGAGGCCCGAGACCTGCTGGACGGTAACCAGGTGTTCGTCGGTGAAGGTGACGTTTTCCACGTCATGTACGTTCAGCAGTTCTTCCCCATTGCGAACATTCAGCATCTCAATCAGCTCAGACAGCAGAATCTGGCTGTTGCCTTCGATGCTGTAATCTACGCCTTCGTAGTGGAAGTCCACCGTATACGCCAGGGCAAACACAGAGAAACTGCTGGCCTTGAAGGTCACGCCGCTTCCCTTCCCGCTTGTTTCGCTCTGCTTGTCTTCCTTCGGGGCGGCCTGTTCGGCGTTTACATCGGTAACAGACTCAAAGGTGATATCCTGCCCCTTCACTTCGGGGGTAATAACCTCCGCGCTGACTTCCAGCTCGGGAACGACATCCTTGGGCGCTTCGGCAATCTGCTCCGCGTCCAGGGAGGTCTGGCTGATGTCGTCGTGGAAATGGACCACCTTCAGGTCATCGATCTGGTCCAGTTTATTTTCTTCCAGCAGTTTGATGGAGATGGTGACGTCTTCACTGGGCTGGATCTTCTCCCCTTCCGGGGTGATGATGGAGATGTCATACAGGCCGAACAGCTCGGTGGCTTCCTCCGGGGATTTCAGAGCCGCCGCTGTCTGGTTGGCGTACAGGGCATAGTCCTCGGAGTTTTCCTTGATTTCGGTCACCTGCAGGGTGCATCCTTCGGGGATCTTGGCATCCGCGCTGTAGGAAACCGTGATGACATAGGTCCTGGCATAGTTCCGGATGGTCTTGGTCAGGATCTGTTCGATCTGGATCACGCCGTAGACAGAGAAGCTGTTGGAGGAGAAGGTCACGGATTCGACCTGCTCATCCGGGTTGGTCTGCTTTTGGATGTTGACTTCGCTGCTGGTGCCTTCGTCGTCGATATGGATGCCCTGGACGTCCTTGATATCGGAGACGTCGATGGCTTTGTCAAACAGAATCTGGACGTTGACCTTGCCTTCCGCGGCAGGCTCGATCTCTGCGCCGTCATAGATAAAGGCAATGTCGAAGAACCGGGAGTCGCTCAGTTTGCTCCAGTTGTCGGTCAGGGTATCCTCGGCGATCCCGGTCAGCTCGAAGTACTGATCAGTTCCGGGCAGGATCTCCTGCACGCGCAGTTCCACATCGGCAGGGAGCTGAGCGTCTTCGTCCACATGGACAATCACCTTGTAATCCTTGCCGCGATAGATCATTTCCCCGGCAAAGAAGGGACGGGTCTCCACTTTTTCAGGTTCGATGTCCCAGGTCTTGGTCAGTTCTTCCTCTTCCTCGATGGGTTCGTTTTCTTCCGGTTCGTCTTCCGGGTTCTCTTCCGGATTTTCTTCGGGTTCTTCTTCCTGCTCTTCCGGTTCTTCCGGCTGTTCTTCCGGTTCTTCCTCAGCGGGCTGCTGTTCTTCGGCCGGCGTTTCGGGTTCGGTCACGGGAGCTTCCGGGGCTTCGGGGGCCGTCGGCGTTTCAGGTTCTGCCGGAGTTTCCGGTTCCTGCTGTTCTTCCGGATTCTGCTGTTCCTCTTCAGTCTGTTCCGGCTGTTCTTCCTGTTCGTTCTGGACTTCGGTCTGTTCTGTCGTCGGATCGTCCTGTGTGGTTTCTTCTGGAGTCTCAGCAGCGGGCTGCTCTTCCTGTTTGTCCTGTTCGCCCTCTTCTGCTTCGGGCGCGGTCTTGTCGGGATTCTCTTCCGTGGTCTCCTTTGCAGGTTCCTGTTGTTCTTCTTTCGTTGCTTCTTGCTGATTCTCTTCTTCCGGCTCCTGAGGTTCGGTTACTTCCTGTTGATCCTCTTCCGGCTCCTGGGGTTCAGTTACTTCCTGTTGATCCTCTTCCGGCTCGGCGGGGTTGGGTTCCTGTTCGGGTTCTTCGGCCGGAACTTCCTGCTCGGTGTAGCAGGAGGCGTCATGGACATGGGGAACCATCACGGTTTCCTCGACCCAGTTGTCCGGGCCGGAGACGTATTCGGGCAGCTCGATCTCGCCGCAGATGGCTTTGTTGCCGTCCCAGCAGCCGGCGCTGTGGACATGGTATCCGATCTGGTTGCAGATCAGGGTACCGTCCTCCGCCCGGCAGGCGTCGGTATGGCGGTGGATCTGGCCTTCCCGCAGTCCGCAGACCAGGGTGCCGTCCTCGTCATAGCAGTACTCGTTGTGCGAGTGGTAATACAGGTCCTCGGCGTATCCGCAGACGGTTTTGCCGTCTTCGTCATAGCAGGAGGCTTGATGCACGTGAACCGGGTGCGCTTCGAAAGGCGCGGAGGTCCAGACCTTCCGGATCACGGCTTCCTCGTCCCCCTCTTCCATCCCGCAGGTCAGTACCTGGATGGTGGCGGGGGCCGCTTCCTCCGCGAAGGCGGCCAGTCCTCCGGACGTGATGATCATGGAGAAGGCTGCCAGCAGGGATACAAAACGCTTCATCCAGTTCTTGTTGGTCATCCGGTTTCCGATCGTGTTTCTCATGTCTTTTTCCTCCTCGAGAGTCCTGGGTGTGAGCTAAGGTTGCTGGGGTGCTGTGTAGGGTTTGCGGGGTTTCCCGCTTGTCAGAATCCGTACCAGGCAAGGCCGTTCAGCGGATAAATCCGCGTCAGAACCTTGCCGACGATCTCTTCCTTGGGGATACAGCCGAATTTTTCCGCCCGGCTGTCGACGGAGTTGTCCCGGTTGTCGCCCAAGACGAAGTAGGTGTTGGCCGGCACCTGGAAAGGATATTCCAGATCGCTGAGGCCCAGGGCGTATTCCGAGATGTATTCTTCCTCTTCGAGGACCGTTCCGTTCACGGAGACGTGTCCTTCCTCGTCGATCTCCACGGTGTCGCCCTCCTGGGCGATGACCCGCTTGATGATCATCTTATTATTATAGTAAAAACAGCAGACTTCGCCGTTTTTAATATCATGCTTCTGATAAATCAGCAGGATGTCGCCGGGTTGGAATCCCGGCTGCATGGTGTTGCCGGTCACCCGGAGCACGGGGAGAACCAGCGTGGCGATCAGAACGGCCAGCGCGGCGACGACAACCACGGTACCCGCGGTGCCTTTCAGCGCCTGGTGGTATTTTCCCCTGCTGCGCTCCTGGGTCATGACCTGTTCAATCTCCGACAACTCAGGCAGCTGGCCCTTGAGGTTTTTCTTTGCCAATCCGGTTCCCTCCTTTCCTGCTCATTTCATACCGGAGTCTATTTTCTGGAGCTCTCTTTTCGCGTTGTTTTGTCGTCGGTTTTCTTTTCAGTCTTCTCTTGCTGCTTGTTATCAGGCTTGTTTTCCGGTTTGACTTCGGTCTGTTCGTCGTTTTTGACTTCGGTCTGTTTTTCTTCTGTCTTGCCTTCCTCTCTTTCGACGGCGTCGATTTCTTCCTGGGTCGGCAGCTCGGACAGGTCCACATCGACGTAGGTCAGGCGCTGCATGACGCGCAGCTGTTCCTCGATCTTCTTCATGCGGATCTGCAGGTCCTTCGCGGCGCCCTGCATGCGCATCTCGTCAATGCGGGCTTCGTAGTCCTTCCGGACTTCGTCCAGTTTCTTCTTGGATTCTTCCTTCGTTTCCTTCAGGGCGGTTTCCGCTTCCTCGCAGCGCTTCTTCAGGTCCAGGTTTTCTTTGCGCATGTTGTAGACCAGCTCCAGCAATTCGAACCGGCCGAAGTTTTTCAGCATGTTTCTCGCCATAATCGCTCTGCCTTTCCCTGTGTAATCATGCGCTTCCGGTCCCGGCCGGCCGTGTCAGCCGGCTCTGTTGTCAGTCGAAGAACTCCTCTTCGCCGTCGTCAAAGTCTTCGTCGCCGTCATCGAAGTCTTCGTCTTCTTCAGTGATGACTTCCTCATGAACCACGGGACCCATGGAGGCCGCCACCATGGCGTCGCCCCAGGTGATGTATTTGAGGATCTGGTAGTTCTTCAGCTCCGCGGTGTAGAAGTCAAAGTACACGTTGGAGTAGATCGGAATCAGGGGCAGGTAATCGCTCAGGTGCTCCTGGAATTCGATCCATTTCTGCATGAAGCCCAGCGTGTCGTGCGGTTCCGTTTCGCACATCTTGTGGGCCATGTCATACATATGGGCGTGCGTCCAAGCCAGGTTGTCCTCTTCGGGGGCGTCGGGATCGCCTTCCTGGAAGAACAGCTGCGGGTCGAATTCGATGTTGAAGTCGTCTCCCAGATAGAACATGTCGATGTCTTCGATGTCCTTGTCGTTGTAGGAGCGCAGCAGCGTCTTCATGTCCAGGGGGGTCATTTCCACATGGATTCCGGCTTCCTCCAGGTTCGGCAGGAACAGGACGTTGAAGGATTCCGCCGTGATGTTCTCCTCCGGGTACACCAGTTTCAGATCCATCTTCACCAGCTCGCCGTCGATCTCCTTGCAGCGGAACTTATCCTTCCCCCGAACGTAGGGTTCGCCGTTCTCGTTCAGCGTCCAGCCGTTGACCTCCAGCAGGGCGATCGCGCCTTCCACGTTCAGGTTATAGTGCTTCAGGCCGTCCAGCGACAGGGCTTCCCAGGCTTCCAGCGCTTCCTCGTATTCCTTCTTTTCCTGCGCGGTGGGGTTTTCCGGCTCCGGCAGCGGGTACGGCAGCGTACCCATCACGATGGAATACATCCACTGGCCCAGGCCGATCAGACCGTCCATCGGGATACCGAAACCGCCGGTATAATCCTTGACGATCGTGTCCTTGTCCATGCACAGGTTGATCGCCTTGCGGACGTTCTTCTCCTGCAGCGCCGGCCGGTCCGGGGTGAAGATGATGAAGGTCTGGCCGATCCGGGGATAGTTGCTGTAGGTGAATCCGCCGTCTCCGCCCATGGACAGCATCAGGCCGTCCTGGATGCAGTCCTGCCGGACCACCTTGTTCAGCAGGTCGAATTCCCTCTCCTCCAGCTGCTTGATCATCGTGTCGTTATCCGCCACGGTGAAGTGCAGATACGGGATGGTGGGTTTGTTGCCTTCCCAGTCCCCCTTGTACCAGGGGTTGAGTTCAAACGTGCAGGTCACGCCATCCCAGCTGGTCAGCACATAGGGGCCGCTGCCCACCGTGGGATGGGACAGATAGCCGTAGTCCGGATCCATGACGGTTTCCATCAGCAGCTCTTTGGTAAACACCGGCTCTTTCCGGGTCAGATCCTCGTTGCCGATATAGGCGCCCTCGCCGTCGTCGTAGACCTTGCAGCCGGGAGCGATCTCGTGAATCGGATACGGCAGGAAGCCCAGCCGGTACAGTTCGAAGAAATAAGGCAGATACTCGGCCTTGACGGTGAAGGCGATCATGAAGTCATTCAGCACCCGGATGCCGCTGAAGTAGGGCGACTCGCCGGAGTAATACTCCTCATAGCCTTCCAGATACCGGAGGTCCGTGGGCAGTCCGCCGGTCTCCGCGATGATGGGGGAAGCCTGGAAGAGCACGGAGAACGCGTAGTCCCAGGCGGTGATCTGCGTTCCGTCGGAATAGAACAGATCCGTGCAGATGTTGAACAGGTAGGTCCGCTGTCCCTCGTCGCCGTCCATCATGGTCAGGCCGCTGACCGTCGCGGGGTTATGCACAAACAGGCCGGTTTCATAGCCCCACACGGTCAGGTAATAGCTGTTGACCAGCGTGCGGACGTCGATGTCCGTCGTCGCGTTGCCCCACATGGTCGTAAAGAATTTGCCGTCCATGGGGGTCGGGTTGCCCACATACAGGGTATCGTGAACATAGACGATTTCTTCTTCCGCCGCTTCGTCCGTTTCTTCGGTCGGCACGGCTTCTTCTTCCTCGGTTTCGTCAAACCAGTCGTCTTCGCTGAACGCGGTCGCGGCGGAGAACAGGATCAGGAATGCCAGCAGCAGAGATATAAATCGTCTCATCATGATGTCAGGTCCTTTCCGGTTTCGTCTTTTTCCTGTTGGAATCAGTCATAGCATACGCCGACGTGCATCTGGATATCGCCCAGGCCCAACGGGGTCTCGTAATCCTCCAGGGTAATCATGCGTTCCGCCAGCCGCTTGGGGATGTAAACCACCGTGTATTCCACGTCGCGGTGCGGCTGGATGCCTTCGATCCGGATGATGGTGACCACGTATCCGGGAATCTCGGGGCTGGTGTGGTCATAGGGTTCGCCCGGCCAGTGGGTTTCCGTCAGTGTCGGGAGCGCCGGCGTGCCGTCCTCGAAGATGTAGTGGATCGTCAGCTTATAGGGCTCTTTCGGCGGTTCGGGCGTCGGTGTCGGTGTCGGCTTCGGCGTCACCTGCGGCGTCAGCCGGGGTGTCGGACTCGGTGTGGGAGTCGGCGTGGGGCTCGGCGTCGTCACAGGCTCATCCGGCGGCGTGGTCTCCGAAACCGGAGGCGTCGTGGCCGGAGGCGTGGTGGCAGGCGGCGTGGTCGCCGGAGGGGTTGTTGCCGGAGGCGTCGTGGCCGGCGGCGTGGTCGCCGGAGGCGTGGTGGCCGGAGGTGTCGTGGCAGGCGGCGTGGTCTCCGGCGGCGTGGTTTCCGGCGGGATATCTATGTACTCATATTTGACCACGACTGTCATGTCGTTGGTCCAGTTCACGTCCTTTTTGCCGGGGATGGTCACGATGAAGGGCACCGCCGTCAGGCCTTCCGGGGCCGTGCTCACTTCGCCGTAATACACGCCCTTATCCAGGTTTTTGAATGTATAGGAGCCGGCGCCGCTCACTTTGGAGTAGACAGTGATCGTAGCGCCGTTCTGGCGAATGAGATCCCGGACTTTATACGAGGAGTTTTTGTCGTTCACAAAATCAATCCCCGCAAAAGCCTTGTCAAAAATCCAGTTCGCCGCTTTTTTTGGATCCTCGATACCGATTCGGTACAGCGAAATCCCGACCTCCGACTTGTCAAACCGGTAGTCGCCCTCGCCGATTTTGACCGTCAGGCTGCCTTTCGCATCCGCCGCCATCGCCGTCTGGCCCAGCAGCATCACCAGCAGCAACACGACTGCCGTTCCCAGTGTGATCCATCCGCGTCTCTTCATAACCGTTTCCCTTTCTTTACTCAGGTTTCTTGTCGGTCGCTTCTTTTCCGTCTGTCGGGGTTTCCTTGTCTTCCTCCGGGAGATCCGTCTCCTCGTCATCGTCCTTCCGGGATTTCTTGATCTCCGTGGGTAATCTGTATTTCCGTTTCTTGATCCTTCCGATAATCGCCATCACGATGCATCCCAGCAGCATCACCGGGCTGCCCAGCGCCAGAATGCTGACCGGCAGGCTCGGAATCTCGGCCTGATCGGTTTCGTTCAGGCTCGTCCTTGCCTCCGCGATGGGGATCCGGCTGGCCTGAACAACCACCCGGCGGTCCTTTCTCGGCGTCATCAGGATCAGGCTGTCCTGCTCCTCGTCCTTCTCCGTCTCCAGGTGTTTCAGTCCGTCCGGGGAAAGGGTTTTCACATCCTCCACCCGGTAGACCATCGTCCGGTCCAGCACCTGCAGGATGATCAGGTCGTCCGGAAGGATCTTGTCCAGATCCTCCAGAGCCCGCTCCGCCTTCAGGCCGATGTCCTTCAGGAAGCCCTCCGCGTCCTTCTGCCCCGGCCCGGCCAGCACGATCTGGGATCCGGCGCTGTCCGCCGGGAGGGAGGATCCGTCCACATGCACCAGCTGATTCAGAGCGGAATGCTCCGTGGAGGAGTGGTAGAACGGCATCGCGATCCCGATCCGGGGTATCCGCATGATGCCGATCACGCCGTCGCTGACATCCAGGTGATGCAGGTAATCCCGCGAGGTTCTCCGGCCGGTTTCGGTAAAGACATCGCCGATCTCCGTCGCGGTCAGGCTTGCGTTGTATGCCGCGGCGGATTCCAGCATGTCGCTGATCTGCTCCCGGCTCATGTCCTGAACCTTGTTCCGGTACGTCCGCATCGTCTCCGTGTCATGCACCGCGGCGATCTGGGTCATCACCGTCGGAAACAGGAGATAGGCCGCGCCGGCCAGGATCAGCAGCAGGATCAGCAGCGTCAGAAAGAATTTTTTCATTCCGCGCCTCCCGCCTCGGTGCCGTTCTGCTGAACGACAATCCGCTCAGCGCCGCCGGTAATCACGCCGAAATGGCTCACGGGCCACAGCACGAATTCGGCTTTGCCTGAAATCTGGGAAGTCTGGATATTCCCCCAGGAGCGGTTCCGGCTGTCGGAGGACAGGCTCAGCTGATCCCCCTGCACGAAGACTTCCCCGCTTTCCAGCGTCAGACGTCTCGCCCCGCCCCGGGCATCGTCCTGCCGGCCTTCCGCGTACATTTCCTTCAGCTCTTCGCCGTTGACGCGGGTCAGGCCGTAGGGGTTCAGAACCACCCGGTCCCCCGGCATGGCCAGGACGCGCTTGATCTGCGTCCCGTCCTCCCGTTCATACAGGACCAGGTCGCCCCGGCCGTACTCCGCGTCTTTCCGGACCAGCACCAGGCTTCCGTCCGGCAGCGTGTCGGCCATCGCGGATCCGTGGAAAACCACCAGAGTGTAATACCGGTTATAGACAAACCAGCCAGCTATAGCCGTGAGGATCAGGAATATCAGGAAACCCCACAGAAGCCGCTTCCGCCGGGCCACTCTGCGGACGCGCCGCATCTCCCGGAGCAGGTCTTCATCCTGAGGATGATAGATCTCCATATCCTTCCTCCCAAGCTGTTCTGTCGGCCGGTCCGTCCCCCGGTTTTCTGCCAGAATTGGCAAAAAATGGGTATACGAATCCAGTCTCGTATATTATACCCGAAACCCGGTTATTTAGCAATATAAATATAGAAATCTCATGTAATTTAAAACAAAATTCGGAAAAAATTTAAAAATGACGCCCGGCAGTCGTTTTCTGACGGGCTTTTTCTCCGGATTCTGCTCAAAAAGTTACATGATAGTTACATGAAAACTCCTTTCCCGTGCACCGGGAAAGGAGTCATTCGTGTTATTCAAACTCAGAAGCTGTACGAATCCTTGATCTCGATATCCTTGTACCGCTTCATGCCGGTCCCGGCAGGGATCAGCTTGCCCAGGATGACGTTCTCCTTCAGGCCGATCAGCGGGTCGACCTTGCCGCGGATGGCGGCTTCGGTCAGCACGCGGGTCGTCTCCTGGAAGGAGGCGGCGCTCAGGAAGCTTTCCGTGGCCAGGGAGGCCTTGGTGATGCCCAGCAGGATCCGCTTGGCGATGGCCGGCATTCCGCCTTCCATGATGGCCTTCTTGTTGGCCTCCTCGAAGCGGAAGATGTCCACCAGGGAGCCGGGCAGCAGATCGGTGTCCCCCGCGTCCTCCACCCGCACCTTGCGGAGCATCTGGTGGATGATGATCTCGATATGCTTGTCGCTCACGCCGACGCCCTGCAGCCGGTATACGCTCAGGACTTCCTTCAGCAGGTATTCCTGCACGGCCTTGACGCCCAGAATCCGCAGCAGGTCATGCGGGTTGACGGAGCCTTCGGTCAGCTCGTCGCCGGCATCCACATGGTCGCCCTCGGCCACCTTCAGGCGGGAGCCGTAGGTGATCTGGTAGGTCTTGGTGTCCTTGGGGTCCTCGTCGGAGGTGATCACGATCTCGCGGCGCTTCTTCGTCTCCTGCATGGACACGGTGCCGGCGATTTCCGCCAGGATCGCGTCGCGCTTCGGCTTGCGAGCCTCAAACAGTTCTTCCACGCGGGGAAGACCCTGGGTGATATCCTCGCCGCCGGCGATACCGCCGGTATGGAAGGTACGCATCGTCAGCTGGGTACCGGGCTCGCCGATGGCCTGAGCCGCGATGATGCCGACCGCTTCGCCGACGTCCACCTTGCCGCCGTGGGCCATGTTCTCGCCGTAGCAGCGGGCGCAGACGCCGTTCTCGGTCCGGCAGGTCAGCACGGAGCGCACCAGCGCCTTCTTGATGCCCCGTCCGGCGATTTCCTTCGCCATCTTGTAGTCAATGGGCTCGTTGATCCGGACCAGCACTTCCCCGGTCGCGGGATCGACGATATCCTCGGCAGCCGTGCGGCCGCGGAGGCGGTCCTCGAGGGATTCAATGGACTGGCGTCCGCTCATCAGCTCGGATACGGTGATGCCGCGGACCTTCTCGTGGCGGCTCTCGAAGCAGTCTTCCTCCCGGACGATGACTTCCTGGCTGACGTCCACCAGACGGCGGGTCAGGTAACCCGAGTCGGCGGTACGCAGCGCCGTATCGGCCAGGGACTTCCGGCTGCCGTGGGAGCTCAGGAAGAACTCCAGCACCGTCAGGCCTTCGCGGAAGTTCGCGCGGATCGGCAGCTCGATGGTTTTGCCCGAAGGAGAAGCCATCAGGCCGCGCATGCCGGCCAGCTGGGACACCTGCGCGGAAGAACCGCGGGCGCCGGAGTCGGTCATCATGCGGATCGGGTTGAATGTATCCAGGTTCGGTAGGATCTGGTCCCGCAGGTTATGGGTGCAGTCGTTCCAGATGGCGATGACGCGGTTGTAGCGTTCGTCCTCGCTCAGCAGACCGCGGCGGTACAGGTTGTTCACCTTGCGCACGGCCTCGTCCGCTTCTTCCAGCATCGTCTTCTTGACCTCGGGCACCTTGATGTCCGAAACGGACACGGTGATGGCGCCCACGGTGGAATACTTGAAGCCCAGCGCCTTGATCTTGTCCAGCACCTGCGCGGTGCGGTGTTCGCCCTGGGTGTGGAAGCACTGGTCCACGATCTTGCTCAGCTGCTTCTTGCCGACCAGTTCGTCGATCTCCAGCTCGAACATGTCCTCCAGGCACTCCCGTTTCCGGAAGCCCAGGTTCTGCGGCAGCGCCTCGTTGAAGATCAGGCGGCCCAGCGTGGTGTCGATGATCTTGGAGCCCGTTTCGCCGTTGAATTCGCGGGTGATGCGGACCTTGATCGGGCTCTGCAGCGTGATCTGGCCCAGGGCGTACGCCATCTGCGCCTCGTCCTCGCTGGAGAAGATCCGTCCGGCGCCCTTCGCGCCTTCGTGGATGATGGTCAGGTAGTAGCAGCCGATGACCATGTCCTGAGAGGGCGAGATGACCGGGCGGCCGTCCTGCGGCTTCAGGATGTTGTTATGGGCCAGCATCAGGAAGCGGGCTTCCGCCTGCGCTTCCAGGGAAAGCGGAACGTGCACGGCCATCTGGTCGCCGTCGAAGTCGGCGTTGAAGGCGGTACAGGCCAGCGGATGCAGCTTGATGGCCTTGCCTTCGACCAGGATCGGCTCGAAGGCCTGGATGCCCAGGCGGTGCAGCGTCGGCGCGCGGTTCAGCAGCACGGGATGGTCCCGGATGACTTCTTCCAGGATGTCCCAGACCTCGGGCCGGACTTTTTCCACAGCCCGCTTGGCGCTCTTGATGTTGTGGCTGTATTTCAGGTTCACCAGCCGCTCCATGACGAAGGGCTTGAACAGCTCCAGCGCCATTTCCTTCGGCAGGCCGCACTGATACAGTTTCAGTTCCGGGCCGACGACGATAACGCTGCGGCCGGA